>DATGHC010000021.1:0-65074 GCA_035308165.1 Candidatus Acidiferrales bacterium
TGGTGAAGATATTCGATTGGCGGTTTGGCATGCGCTGGCTGACGACTACGATTTGATTGGGGTCTTTGACGGGAATGGGGCGAAGCAAAACTGAGTTGACCACACTGAAAATGGCGGTATTGGCGCCGATGCCCAACGCCAGCGTGAGCACAGCTACCGCGGTGAAACCCGGATTCTTCCGCAGGGTGCGGAGGCCATAGCGGATGTCTTGAACAAAAGTCATCATGGTTCCATCTTCAGAGTAAAGCTTGAACTATTCGTATCGCAGCGCTTCCAATGGATCTGCTTTGGTGGCGCGGCGTGCGGGAACGAAGCTGGCCAGCAGCGCTGCGGCGGCAAGAATGAGGGCCGCTCCCACAAAAATCAACGGGTTCATCGGACCCGACCCATACAGACCGCTGTTGGTCAGGCGGGCCATGGCGACGGCAGATGGAATTCCAATGGCAAGGCCCGCAGCGGCCAGCAAAGCGCCTCTGCGGATGACCAGGCCGAAAATGTGGCGGCGCTCGGCGCCAAAGGCCATACGGATGCCAAATTCATGTATGCGCTCGGCCACGGCGAAGGCCACGATGCCATATACACCGACGACGGCAATGACCAGCGCAATCATGCCAAGGATGGCGACCATTCCGGCTATCTGGGCGTTGCCCGCGAGCTGTTCGCTGATGGCGTCGTGCAGAGACATCACGGAAAATGCGGGAAGCAGCGGATCAATTTTCGCGAGCTGCGCAGCGGAGGGCCGTGAGAGCGCATTGGGATCGCCCGAGGTGCGAATGGCGAAGAAACTTTCCGCTGCGGGGGCTTGCGCGACGGGCCGGTAAATCACCGCTTCCGGAAGCGTGTTGGTCCAATCGTAAAGAACATCGCCGGTGACGCCGACAATTTCCAGCCACGGAGCGGAAGAATCCGGGCGGCCAACTTTTATTCTTTTGCCGATCACGTTTTCGTGCGGCCAATAGCGTTCCGCAAGTCTCTGACTGACGAGTGCCACAGGTTGGGACCCCTGACGGTCGTTGGTAGTGAACGCGCGGCCCGCTGCCATGGGTACGTGCATCGTGTTTGTGAAATCCGGAGAGATGGCCTGGGTCACGGCCCAGGGAGAATGCTCCAAGTCCGGCGAGGGCTTGCCTTCCATTTGAAAATAATCGAAAACCGTGCCGTTGTTGCTGAGTGGAAATGTGGTGAGCGCGGTGACGGATTGCGCTCCGGGAATCGCCGCGAAACGGTCCAGTGTGTCCCGGTAAAATCGAGCGCGGGCGGGGTCATCGGCGTAGCGCGTTGCCGGAAGATTTACAGCCAGAATCAGGACATGATCCGGATCGAATGGATCGCCCGAGTGCAGCAGTTCACGGAAACCGCCGACGAACAAACTTGCCAGAACCAACAAAACCATGGCCACACAGATTTGCGCGATCACGAAAATACTGCGCAATCGCTGGCGCGATGAGCCGGATGTCGCGCCGCGGCCGCTTTCCTTGAGGGCTTCATTCAAGTCCGGGCGCGAAGTTCCGAGCGCGGGCATCGATCCGGCCAGCACTCCGCTCACCAGCGCGATCGCCAGTGTGAATGCCAGGGCCTGGCTATCCAATCCGATCCTGTCCCAGCCGGGAATTAGCCGCGTGATATCTGCTGGCATGGACCGCAACAGTAAATTCAGGCAGAACCCGGCGAACAACATGCTGGCCATCCCGCCGCTCAACGCCAGCACAACATTCTCAGCGAGCAACATCCGCACCACTCGCCAGCGGCTTGCTCCCAGCGCGGCGCGGACAGCAATTTCGCGCTTGCGCACGCTGCCCCGGGCCAGTTGCAAATTGGCGACGTTGGCGCAGACGATCAGGAGGACCACACCGACCATGGCAAGAAGGATGACCATTGCACGGATCAGGATTGTGCCTTCAACAAATTCCGCAAGCGGCATTACATGTGTGCGGCGGTCTTTGTTGGTTGCAGGGTAGGCTTGCTCCAGTTGGCGGCCGATGGTGGACATTTCCGCTTCCGCTTGCGCCAGAGTGACTCCTGGCTTCATCCGTCCGAACACTTTCAAATCCCTTACCGCCCGGTCGGATTTCTGTTGTGAAGTCAGCGCCAGTGGAGTCCAGATGTCAGTGGGCGCGGGGAAATTCAAATCGCCGGCCATGACTCCGATGATGGTGAAGGGCCGGCCATCAAGATTTACAGACTGGCCGAGAATGTCAGAGGCGGCTCCAAAGCGGCGTTGCCACAAACCGTAGCTGATCAGAGCCACTTGATCGTGGCCCAACTGATCTTCGCCTTCAACGAAGGTGCGGCCCAGCGAGGGTTTCACTTCCAATAAATCAAAAAAGTTCGCCGTGACTTGCGCACCGAACACTCGCTCCGGTTCCGCGGTCCCGGTTAAATTTACGTTGCTTTGTTGATACGCGGCCAGATCATCGAAGGAATGATTTTGTGCTTTCCAATCGAAATAATCGGCGGTGGCCGCGGGGGCCTTTTGCCCAATGGCCACCGCTGCAAGCCTGTTGAGATTGGAGAATGGCAAAGGCCGAATGAGAAAAGCGTTTGCAACGCTGAAGATGGCGGTGTTGGCGCCGATACCGAGAGCCAGCGTCAGGACGGCGATGGCCGTGAAACCGGGATTCTTGAACAGCATCCGAACGCCGAATCTCAGGTCTTGGAATACGCCTCGGAACATTGATCTTCACCCCCAGCGTCAGGTACGAAGAAACGGCGATTCAAGTTCAAATGGACGGGCCACTCCCCTCGAAAACATACGAATAGAAGAGCAAGTCTTCGGCCTGTCAATCTACCTGTATCTGATTGTATTAAAAGGCTTTAACCGTAGCAGAGTGACCGGCAAGTGGCGGTAATGCCCGATTATGGGACGGCCTGTCGCGAAAATGGATTCGTAGAATTGGCGCACCGAGCCAGCGATCCGCAACGCACTGCAAAGTGGCTCAGTGAAACCTCAGGCCGAGGTGGCCACCGGTCGAGTTTCGTCCACCACCCAACCGTCTTTCAAGTTAATGATTCGCTGGCCGTAGGTGGCGTTTCTCTCCGAGTGGGTAACCTGAATAATCGTGGTGCCGGCATCGTTCAAGCGCTTGAAGAGCTGCATGATTTCGTCGCCCTGGCCGGAATGGAGATTGCCGGTTGGTTCATCCGCAAGGATGAGTTTGGGGCTCATGACCACCGCGCGCGCCACAGCGACAAGCTGTTGCTGGCCGCCGGAAAGTTGATTGGGGTAGAGATCTTTCTTCCCGACGATATTGAAGCGGTCGAGGATGTCGCAGACCAGGCTGGTGCGCTCGCCGCGCGGAACGTTTTTGTAAGAAAGGGGAATTTCGAGATTCTCGAAGACGGTGAGGTTGTCAATCAAGTGATAGCTCTGAAATACGAAGCCGATGTAGCGCTTGTGAAGCTCATTGCGTTGCTTGATGCTGAGCTTGTGGACGGGTTGTTCCACGAAGTTGTATTCGCCGGTCCATGCGCCGTCGAGCATGCCAATAATGCTCAGCAGCGTGGACTTGCCGGCGCCGGAAGGGCCCATGATGGTGACGAACTCGCCCGGATGGATGTCCAGGTTGATGCGCCGCAGAACGAAAAATTTCCCCGCGGCAATGTCGTAAGACTTTTCAATATTGCGCAACTGAATGAGCGGCTCCGGCATAAACTCTCTCCTTGAACGTTCGCACTTTCGCCTGGGATCCCGGCGCTGAGGACGCTTTCACTCGGCCGACTATTCTACTCGTCTATTCTATTTTACTCGCTTCCGTGACTTTACTCACTTCTCAGGGCGATTACCGGGTCCACGCGCATGGCGCGCCGCGCGGGGAGGTAACAGGCAACCAGCGCGACCAAGGTCAGCAGAACCGGCACACTAAGATACGTGAGGAGGTCGGTGGACGTCACCTGGAAAAGCAGCGATTGAATGAGTTGGCTCAGTGAATAAGCGCCGGCCAGACCGATGCCGATTCCCAAAAGCAGCAAGGCCATGCCGGTGCGGAGGACCAGGCGCATGACGTCACGAGGCTGAGCGCCCAAGGCGATCCGAATTCCGATTTCCTGAGTACGCTGGGTCACCATGTAGGACATAACGCCGTAGATGCCGACTGCGGCCAGCATGAGGGCGAGTCCGGCAAATGCGCTGAGCAGAAAAACAGAAAATCGTCGGGGAGCGACGTTGTCATCCACGTAGGAAGATAATTCCCGCGTCTGCGATAGCGGCAGATCCGGGTCAATCGATTTCATGATTTCGCGGACTGCCGGAAAAATTGTGGCCGCGTCGCCGGGCGCGCGAATCACCAGGGTCCCGCCGGACCTCGGGCGCATGGCGTACGGCACAATCATTTCTTCGCGGGAGGGTTGGTCCACACCGTAATTCTTGACGTGGGCGATCACTCCAACGACCGTTGACCATAGCGGTTTTTCCGCGGTTCCATCCACAGCGATACGCTTCCCCAGGGGATTTTCACCGGGCCATGCGATTTGCGCCATCAAGCTGTCCACGATGCAGACGCGCTCGGATTTTTCGTCATCGTACCTGGTAAAAAATCTTCCCTGCACCAGGTGGGCGCCCATGGCACGCAATGCGTCGGGCGTCGCCACGGTAATGTCCACTGAGGGCATCTGTCCGGGATCTGTGATGCGTTTGCCTTCGATGGCGTAAGAAGTCTGGTTTCCGCCAAGCAGTGGGTTCATGAAACCCGCGGCCTGGACTCCGGGGACGGCGGAAATCTTGTCGACCAATTGTTGGGCGAATTGCCGCTGCTTGGCCAAGTCCTTGTACGTCGAATCCGGCAAGGTTATTGCCGCGGTCAGTACGCCACTGGCGTCGAAACCTGTATCGGCAACCAGGACGCGATAGAGGCTCTTGATGGTGAGCCCCGCGCACACCAGCAGAATCATGGAGAAGGCTACTTCCGCGACGACCAGTGCGGCACGAACGCGCTTCCGCCCGGCACTGGCGCTTCCGCCGCGGCCACCCTCCTTCATGGACTCATGGACGTCGGTGCGGGAAACTTGCCAAGCAGGAAAGATGCCGAAGAAAAATCCGGTGAACAGCGACAAACCCAAAGTGTAAGCCAACACCAAACCATTTACCGAGACACCATCAATTCGAGGAACGTTGGAGGGGGCGGCCGAAGCGAGAGCGCCGGTCGCAAACCAGGCGATGCCCAAGCCCAACGTGCCGCCGGCGAGCGCCAGCAAAATACTCTCCGTCAACAATTGACGAACCAGCCGGGGGCGGCCCGCGCCGAGCGCGGTGCGAATGGCCATTTCGCGATGGCGCTCGGAAGCGCGCGCGAGCGTCAAGTTGGCTACGTTGGCGCAGGCAATCAGCAGGACAATTCCAACGGCGGCAAGCAAAAGCAGCAAGGACGGGCGGACATCACCCACGATGGCGTTCAGCAGGGAGTCCACGGTCACGCTGTGCTCAGAGTTTGAGTTGGGGTATTGCTTGGCGAGCCGGGCGGCAATGGTCTTCATTTCCGAGTTGGCTTGCGCCAGCGTCACGCCGGGCTTCAATCGTGCAATGGCGTAAATACCGGGATGCTCATCGCGATGACCCGGACCGCCCAGGGTGTCCTCATGGCGCCAGAGCGAACTGAAAAGGGAATAATCCCTCCAGGAACCGTGAAACTTGGTATTCGGAACAACTCCGATCACCGTGTAAATCTCTCCGTCCAAAATCAGTTTCTTGCCGAGGACGTTCGGATCCCGTGCAAATTTTCCGGCCCAGTATCCGTCGCTGAGCAATACCACCGGGGCCGCGCCCACTTTGTCGTCGTCTGGAGTGAGCCCGCGCCCGAGGACAGGCTGGACTCCCAGGGTTGGAAGGAGGTCCGCGGTGATTTGTCGCATGCGCAGACGCTCGGCCTCTCCTTGGCCGGTCAGAACCACGGGCTGAAAGTTATAAGGCGCCATGCTCTCAAACACAGTGTTCATGGAGCGCCAATCGTTGAAGTTGGCCATGGAGATACTCATGTCGGGAATCTGCGGGGAAGATTCCGAGAGAAAGACCAGGCGGTCGGGCTGCTTGTAAGGAAGCGGGCGAAGAAGCACGGCATCCACTACGCTGAAAATGGCGGTGTTGGCGCCGACGCCGAGAGCCAGTGTGAGTACGGCAATGAGGGTAAAGGCCGGCCTCTTCGCCAGGACCCTAAGACCGTATCGAACGTCCTGCAAAAATGAGTTCAAATGCCACCTCGTTTTACTGCCAGGAATGAGCGACGGGCTCGCTTCGTCGACCTATACAAGTAATAACGCACCCCAAGGGGTTGATGTTCCAGCATTTCTACTCGTGGCGGAGGGCGTTCAGCGGGTCAACACGCATGGCGCGGCGAGCGGGAATCCAGCAGGCGACAAAAGCAACTGCGACGAGGACCAATGAGACTTCGAGAAGGGTCAGCGGGTCCAGCGGGCCGATGCCAGTGAGGTAACTTCCGAGCAATGGCGCAAGCCAGAAGGACAGGGGAATGCCAATAGCTATACCGGCGGCAGTTAGGATCATGCCGCGCCCGACGGTGAGCCTCAGCACATTGCCCGGAAGAGCGCCCAGGGCCATACGAATTCCGATTTCGTGAGTGGATTCCGCGACGGAATAAGACATGACGCCGTAAACTCCCAGCGCGGAAAGCGCCAGTGCCAATACACCGAGTGCCGCCATCATCGCCGCGACATAGGCTATGTTGATGGTGGATTCCCGGATGATTTGCTCCATCGGTTTTATGTCCATCAGAGGCTGTTCGGGATCCACGGAAAAGACCGCGGACCTGATCGCCGAAACATAGGACTCCGGCCTGCCGGAAGTCCTCACCAGCAAAGACGAATAAGTGCGCGCAAATTGGTGATAAGGGCTGTAAATCATGAATCCCTTTTCAGGGTTCTGCCAATTCATGGTCACATCCGAAACGACACCAACGATCGTCAGCCAGGGAGGTCTGGTATCTTCCGCGGCGCCAAATTTCACGCGATGGCCAATCGGATTGTCATTGGCCCAGTAGGCCCGGGCGAGACTGGCGCTGATCAAGGCGACCCGTTGGGCCCCGGCTGTGTCTTGATCCGTAAACTCACGGCCACGAATCAGCGGAATGCCCAGGAGTTGGAAATAATTCGCGCTCACACTTTCCGACGTGGCGTTCTGCGCATCCGCCGAATCGGTCCACGGATGGCCTTCAATGCTGAAAACATGCATTGAGTGGCCCACGGCATAAGGGAGGGAAGTTGTCGCGGCCGCACCTTGAATACCGGGAAGCGCCGAAATCCGGGTCAGTACCTGATCGAAGAATCCCGAAATCTGGTCGGGTTTGCTGTAGCGCTCGCCCGGAAGGTTAATTACCATGGTCAGCAGCGACTCCGGCCGAAGATTTCGATGAGCATTCGTTAAGTGATCGAAGGCGCGTACCAACAATCCACCGCCACCAAGAAGAATCACTGCAAGTGCAACTTGAAGGACCACCAGGAGGCTGCGCAGCTTTTGACGTATTCGGCCGGCGGAATTCGACCTGCCGCCTTCTTTAAGCGTGTCGGTCAGGCCAAAGCGAGTTGTGACAATCGCGGGCAACAAGCCGGCCAGTAACCCGGCAATAGCAGCCGCGCAGATGGCAAATGCCAGCGCCCTGAAATCCACGTGGACCTTGTCCCATCCGGCGATGGTCTTGCCGACGTCGGAAGGCATGTTGAGAAGGACAAGACGAACCGTCCATTGAGCGAAGATCAAACCGAGTGCCGCCCCGCCGAGGGCAATGAGTCCACTTTCCGTGAGCAATTGACGAATGACACGCCAGCGGCTGGCGCCCAGAGCTGAACGGATGGCGATTTCCTTCATGCGGCCCGATCCCCGCACAAATTGTAAGTTGGCAATATTCGCGCAGATGAGCAAAAGAACGAATCCAACCGCGAGGAGAAGAAGGAGTGTGTAATTGTGCGCGTCGGTGCCGATGGAAAACAATCGCACGGGAGTCACCAACACGTGCCAGCCGCGCAGTGTAGAGGGATACGCGTCGCCCAGGCGGGATTCAATCCCATTGATTTCCGCGTTCGCGCTTCCCACAGAGACTCCGGAATTCAATTTGCCCATCGCGAACATGGCGCGCCAGTCCCTGCGGGCCCAAAGGGGAGGATCGAGAGCCAGGGGCATCCAGAGATCGGCGGCGATGGGAAATCGAAATGATTCCGGCATTACGCCGATGACGGTAACCGGAGCGCCATCCACATGAATTGTTTGGCCGATTATTTGGGGATCGCCACCGAAGCGGCTGACCCACAGCGCGTGGCTTAAAACAATTACCTTGTCTTCGCCGGGCTTATTTTCTTGGGGAAGAATAGTCCGCCCCAGAAGCGGCTGAACGCCGCAAATCGAAAAAAAGTCGGACATCACCCGATATCCCTGGGCTTTTTCAGGAGTCCCTTCGCCCGTGAGACTCACCGAATCCCACATCCACAGTGTCATTGCACCCATGGACTTGGATTGCTGCTGCCAGTCGAGGAAATTGGCGGGTGCTACACCAATGTAATCATCACCCGACTGGCCCGGTGCCTGCTCTCCCAGAATAATCAGGCGCTCCGATTCTGGAATGGGGAGCGGTTTGAGAAGGAGCGCGTCGGCAACACTGAAGATGGCCGTGTTCGCGCCGATGCCCAAACCCAAAGCGAGCACGGCGATGGCCGTGAATGCCGGGGCTTTCAGCAAAGAGCGAAAGCCGTAGCGAATGTCGCGGGCCAGGGTTCCCATGGGCGGCATATTACTCTATGTGCCATCCCATAGGTAAGCTTTCGGGAGGTGGGAGGTTTATGGGCTTGAAAGGACTATTCGTACCGCAGTGCGATCATAGGATCCACACGCGTGGCGCGGCGCGCCGGAAACCAGCACGCCGCAAGTACAACGGCGACAATCGTCAGCGTAATACCGCCAAATGTGGCCGGGTCGGTCGCGCCAATGCCGACGATAAGGTTCCTTAACCACCACGCTCCTCCGAGCGCCAAGATGATCCCGATGGTGAGCCCGATGGTGGTCAAGAGCAATCCTTTGCCGATGATTAAACGCAGCACGTCGCCCGGCTGCGCGCCAAAAGCCATGCGTACGCCGATTTCGTAGGTGCGTTCGGTGACAACGAAGGCCATCACGCCAAACACTCCTACGGCCGCAAGCACCAGCGCCATCGCGCCGATGACGCCCATCATCACGGCAACATAGGCCAAACCGATCACGTTGTTGTTAATGACTTTGCGCATAGACATGATCTCGAACGCGGGCTCCTCGGGGTCCACAGAGGCGACCGCCGCCTGTGCGGACTTGCCAAGGGACATGGGATCTCCCAGAGAACGGATAGCAAATGTCCCGTAAGTTTTCTCGAACTGGCGGTAAGACCTGTAAATTCCGTAGGGAGGTGTTTTCTGAAACGGATCCATTTTCACGTCTCCCACAACTCCCACGATGGTTGTCCAGGGACTATTGTTGGTCGTGTCGGCGGAAGTCCCCAGCTTTATGCGGTGTCCGATGGAGTCGCCCGCGGGCCAAAACTTCCGATCGATGCTCTGGCTGATGACCACGACCAGTTGCGAGTCCTTGGTGTCTTCATCGGTGAGTTCGCGGCCGCGAATCAGTGGAATGTGCGCAAGCTTGATGTAGTTGGGGCTGGAGACGATGGCGGTAATGGTTGGTATTTCACTGGCATCGCGCCATGGCCGACCTTCAATTGAAAATTGCCCAGTGGCTCCTCCATTGCCGTAGGGCAACCAGGTGGTCATCGCGGCGCCCTGCACGCCGGGAAGTGCGGCTAGGCGCTCGAGCGCCTGATCAAAAAATAAGCGCTGTTGCTCCGGCTTTCCGTACCGAATGTCGGGAAGATTCACGCGCATGCTGAGCAGAGTATCGGGCTGAAATTCTTCGTTTACGTTCAACAGAGTGCGGAAGCCGCGAACAAACAATCCGGAACCGGCCAGCAGAATCGCGGCAAGCGCAATCTGCGCAATCACCAGGCAATCACGCAAGAGGTGATGTCCGCGGGAACTTGAACTCGAGCGCCCGCCTTCCTTGAGCGTTTCGTTTACATCCAGCCGGGAGCCCTGGAAGGCGGGAAGAACTCCGGCAATAATTCCGGCGATCACTCCAGCGAGTAAGGTAAAAACCAATGCGCGGCCGTCGAGCCGAATCTGATCCCAACCCGGAATGTATTTGGCAACTTCGGGCGGCATGTTGGCCACAATCAGGCTGATGGCCCACTTGGCGAAAGCCAAACTGAAAATCGCACCGGCGATGGCCACCAGCACGCTTTCCGTGAGCAACTGGCGCACCAGCCGCCAGCGGCTTCCTCCGAGGGCGACGCGGATGGCCATTTCCTTATTTCGGCTGGCGCCGCGCACAAATTGAAGATTGGCAACGTTGGCGCATACAATCAGCAGAACCAGGCCAACTGCGCCGAACAACATCAAAGTGTATTGGACTGTTTCGTCGCCCAATTCAAATCTGCGGATGGACACGGCACGCGCGCCCCAACCTCGATTGGTGGCCGGATACGCGGCAGCCAGACGCTGCGCAATGGCGCGCATTTCGATGTCCGCGGTTTGCACCGTCACACCGGGCTTAAGTTTTCCCAGGCCCAGCAAATCATGCGCTTTGCGGTCTTGCCAGGCCTTGGGCTCAAGGGCCAGCGGCATCCAGATTTCCGTGGTCATTGGAAAATCAAAACTGCTGGGCATGACTCCGATTACGATGTGAGGCTTGCCGTCAACGTGCAGCTCCTGGCCAATGACGCTGGGATCGCCGCCGAATCGCCGCTGCCAAAGGCGATAGCTCAACACGACGACGCCATCGTGCCCCGGTTGATCTTCTCCAGGAAGAAATGTGCGGCCATAAAGAGGCTGGGCGCTGCAAAGCGTAAAAAAATTTGCGGTCGGGCGATCGGCCTGAACTTTTTCCGGCAGGCCAATGCCGGTCAGATTCACTTCCTCGTCGTCAAATGCGCCCAAGGGCTCGAAAGATTTGGCCTGCTCTCTAAAATCGGCGAAGTTAGCCGCGGAAATGCTATTGATGTCCGTGATCTGGCCCGGCGACAATTCCCCAACGATCACCAGATGCTCGGGGTCGGGAATGTTGAGCGGCTTCAGGAGGAAAGCATCCGCAAGACTGAAAATTGCCGTGTTGGCTCCGATGCCCAGCGCCAGCGCGACGATGGCCAGACCTGTAAACCACGGTGACTTCAGGAGTGTGCGAAAGCCGAACCGGATGTCCTGCAAGAGAATTCCCATTATTTCCTCCGGAATGGCCGCGATAACAAGCCGCCGGCGTCACTACCTGTAGTAACGCACAGTTGGAGGTAAATGTTCATTCGACGAAGCGCTTGATGTCGAGGCGGTAATCGGCGGACAGGTGAATGGATCTCGATACTCCAAGAGGGAGGCAAGAGCCTGAATGATGGAATGGCGCAGACGGCGGGCGAAGAGAACCTTCGCTCCCGAAGCCGCCGGCACGACCGCCAAGTGCGTGCCGGCGAGACGCCAACCGAAACAACAAGGAGTTAATGAGCGGCGGCGCTGCTGCTTTCCTCGAAGTTCTCTTCCACGATGCGACCGTCGAACAGGTGAATGCTGCGGTCGGCAAAAGCGGAATATCGGGGATCGTGCGTCACCATGCAGATGGTGGCCCCGCCGCGGTGCAGCTCGGTCATCAATTCCATCACCGCTTCGCCGTTCTTGGAGTCCAAGTTACCAGTCGGCTCGTCCGCCAGAAGGATGGAAGGATCGCCGACCAAAGCGCGAGCCACAGCCACACGCTGTTGCTGACCGCCCGAGAGCTGCGATGGATAGTGCTTGATGCGGTGCGCCATCCCGACCTTTTCGAGGGCCTGCTGCACGCGCTGCTTGCGCTCCGCCGAGCCCATGCCGCGATAGGTGAGCGGCAGCTCAACATTTTCGTAGACGTTCAAATCGCCAATCAGATTGAACGCCTGAAAGATGAATCCAATTTCGCGGTTGCGGATGCGGGTGCGCTCGGAAAGCGAAAGATTGGAAACCGGCTTATTGTTGATGGTGTAGTTTCCGTCGCTGGGTGAATCGAGCAGACCCAGGATCGAGAGCAGCGTTGATTTGCCGCAGCCCGAAGGGCCATTGATGGCCACGAATTCTCCGCGCTTGAGTTGAAGGTGAATGTTGGAGAGAGCGTGAGTTTCAACCTCGTCAGTCATGAAGACTTTCTTCACGCCCTCCATGAGAATCAAGACTTCGTTGTTGTTATCAGCCATTTGGCGTTGCTCTCCTTGTTGTAATCCATCGAAACTCTTTGGTTATCCACCCGTCCCGAGGAGCGTAGCTTATCAAGATATACCCTATATACGCAGGTCGGGAGCGCCCTGTTCCCACTTTTCGTACAATTTCATCTTCTCCCCCGGATCAAAATAAGCAGATGCCAGCCCTCAATTGGCCGTTGCCCTACTCATATCTCAGGGCAACCAGGGGGTCAACGCGCATAGCGCGGCGTGCTGGCAAGTAGGACGCCGCGAAGGCGACAATGGTTAGCATAAAGGTGACAACAATATAGGACGCAGGATCGGTGGGCGAGACCCCAAAGAGCAGGCCGGTCAATAAGCGCCCTAAACCCAATGCTGTCAACACGCCGATGGCCGCTCCGGCCAGGGCCAGTCCCATTCCGCGGGCCAAAACCATGCGCCGGATGTCGGCTGGTGCGGCTCCCAAGGCCATGCGGATGCCGATTTCGTGTGTGCGCTGGGTGACGGTGTAGGCGACCAAACCATATAGCCCTACGGCAGCCAGTACAAGAGCCATTGCGGCGAAAAGCCCAAGCAATTGGGCGGAGAAACGCGGCTGGGCCACCGAGGCCCCGATTACGTCGTCCATGGAGCGCACGGTGGATATGGCCTCGTCCTTATCCGCGGCGCTTACGGCTTCACGTATTGATGCGGCAAGGAGCAAAGGATTGCCCGTCGCGCGGACAACAATGTTCATGTCCGGCGGAGGGTTTTGGGCCAGAGGTACGTACATCGCTGCGCGAGGATCTTCATCCAGGGTGCCGTGTTTTACGGTGGCGACGATTCCGACGATCTCACGGGTCTTGAAGGGATCGCCATCGATCTGAAGCAGCTGGCCCATCGGATTTTTTCCACCGAAAATATTGCGCGCGAACTGTTCGTTGACGACCACAACTCCCGGGGCGTGTTCTGAGTCGTTTTGATTCAGCCACCTGCCGGAGAGCAAGGCCACGCCCAATGCTTTCTGAAGTCCTGGAGTGACCTGGCGAAAATCGGCGTCATCAAATTGATTGGGTGGATAGATGCGACCCACGACGTGAAAAGGATTGTCGCCAAACTGTCCGCTGAGCGGAAGCTCTGAGATTGATCCAGCGGCTTCGACTCCCGGCGTGGCGCTCAGCCGTTGTTCGAGGTCGCGATAGAACGTGAGTTTTTGTTCCCGCGTACGCGATGAGTTGGCTATGTGGAGGGTCGCGGTCAAAACGTGCTCGGACCGGAATCCGGGGTTCACGTGGATGAGCCGCCAGAAACTCTTTATCAAAAGACCGCCGCTCAAAAGCAACGCAAGAGAAAGCGCGACTTCACCGATTACAAGAGCGCTGCCCAGGTAGTTGCGACCACCGCGACCCAAACCGCGCCCACTCTCTCTGAGAGTTTCTTCCATGCGCCGGGAGGCGCGGGAGAAACGGATTGCCGGCCCGAGCCCGAAGAGGATTCCTGAAAACAGCGACACCCCCGCGGTGAACGCGAGAACACCGAGATTTACCTGGATCTCATCGACGCGGGGCAGGCTGGCGGGCGCCAAAGCCCGCAAAGCAGCGACGCCCCAAACGGCAAACAAGAAACCGAAAATTCCGCCGGTTAAAGAGAGGACCAAACTCTCCGTCAACATTTGCCGGGCAATTCTCCAGCGGCCCGCGCCGAGCGCGGTGCGGATGGCGAATTCCTTGCGACGAGCCGTTGCGCGCGCCAAAGAAAGATTGGCAACATTTGAGCAGGCGATGAGAAGCAGGAAGGTCACGGCGCCGAGCAAGAGCCAGAGCGCCGTGCGAGTGCTCCCGACTACAAACTCGCTGAGAGGCATTACACGCAGCGACCATCCCTCATTGGTATTCGGGTTTTGAGCCGCGATCTGCGCCGCGATGTTGTCCAATTCCGAGCGGGCGGCTTCCAGGCTGAGACCCGGCTTCATTCTGGCGATGGCCGCGAGGAAATGGGCCTGGCGGATATTCATACCGGAATTGTCCATCGGCAGCGGCTGCCAAACCTCGGCGAGGGAAAGCGAAGGGAGATCCACGGGCAAGACACCGACAATCGTCACGCGCTTGCCATCCAGATCCATACTCTGGCCAATCACGGCGGGATCGCCGCCGAAATCGCGCTGCCAAATGCCGTGGCCCAGAATGGCGACCTGTGGGTCAAATTCCTTTTCGTCGGCAGCGACGAAGCTTCTGCCCAATGCTGGAGGGATGGCCAAAGCATCAAAAAAATTCCAGGAGACGATTTGCGTGCGGACCTGCTCCGGATTTTCGCGGCCAGTCAGGTTGGAAACCCCATCCAGATAACCGATGGCGGCAAATTGCTGGAAGTTTTTGGCACGGGCACGGTAATCTTCAAAATCGGGCGGGGAAACGGCGGCCTGGTCGCTCAACGCAAACTTACCGTTGGCATAAATCAATTGCTCTTGAGCGGGAAAAGGGAGAGGGCGCAGCAACACTGAATTTACGACGCTGAAGATGGCGGTGTTGGCGCCAATGCCGAGAGCGAGCGTCATCACGGCGAGGACGGAGAAGGTAGGCCGCCTGGCCATGGTGCGCAGAGCGTAGCGAACATCCTGGAACATTGTTCCCATTCATGGCCTCAACAAGAAATCCCTAGGAAATTCACGCTCATTCGTACCGCAGCGCAATCATAGGGTCGACGCGCATGGCGCGCAGCGCGGGGAGCCACCAGGCGATGGCCGCGACCGCCAGAAGGATGGCGGCAGTGGCCATGAAACCGAGGGCATCGAAGCTATCGATCCCATAGAGCAGGCTGCTGACCGTGCGAGTGAGAAAAATGGAAGCCACCAGACCGGCAACTGTACCGGTGAAAACCATAGCCATGCCATTGCCCATAACTATGCGAAGGATGTTTCCGCGCTGAGCGCCGAGCGCCATGCGGATACCGATCTCCTGCGTCCGCTGGCCAACGGCATAGGACATGACGCCGTAAGTTCCGATGGCGGCAAGAAGCAGCGCCAGCAGGGCAAAAGCGGCGAGCAATTCGGCACCGAATCGAGCGCTGGTGAGGACATTGCTCATCAGGGATGGGAGCGTCCGGACTTGTCCTCCGCGGATGGTCAACCGAGGGTCTACGGCTTGAATGGCACTGAGGATTGTGGAAGCTGCGGAATCCGGATCCCCTTTGGTGTGAACAAAGAGCACTGCACCGGGAGCAAACTGCTGCTTGAGCGAAAGGTAGCAAACCGGTTGGGGATCTTCGCCAAGGGTTAGGAATTTAACAGTGCGCACTTCGCCCACGACCTGCACATTCCAATCCGAGCCATTCGCTGCGTGGAAGAAAAGCGTTTTGCCGATGGGACTCGTGCCCGGCCACATTTGATCCGCCAGGGCCTGATTCACGACCACGACTTTTGCGGATTGAGCATCGTCATGGTCGGTGAAATCACGGCCGGCCACCATGGCAATCCCGGCACCCGAAAAATATCCTGGAAGGACAGCCACTTCAGGAGTCAGCTTGCCGAGCGCGGGGTTGTTCTTGTCCACGCCTTCCGGAAACATGTTGGCACGAATGCTTTGATTGAACGGCCTGGTGTCAGAAACGCCGGCGGCCACGACCATGGGCAGGGATCGCACACGCTCCGCGGCGTCATGATAAAACTGCTCCGACTGCGGCTGGGTATAGTGCTGATCCCCGGGATTCAGGAAAACTAGAAGCTCGTTCTTACTTTCAAATCCGGTGTCCATTCTCTGGGCATTCCAAAGACTGTGAACGAACAGGCCCGCACCCATCAGCGCAATTAGGGAAAATGCGATTTGCGAGGCCACCAGTATCCCGCGCAAGCCATACCAGCGGCCGCTGGTTGAGGGAGAGTCCGTGCGGTCCTTGAGAGCGGAGATCTGTTCCACGCGGGAAGTCTGCCACGCCGGTATCAAACCAAAAATCATGGTAGCGAAAACGGAGATCCCCAAGGTGTAAAGGAGCACGCGGACGTCCGTGGAAGTATCCAGCCCCTGCGGACGGCCTCCGGGTAACAGCGTCCAGATCAGGTCTTTGGTCCAGACAGCGAAGAGAGTTCCGAGTGCAGCGGAAATCAAGGCCAGGAGCATGCTCTCCGTGAGCAACTGGCGCAGGAGCCGGGCGCGAGAGGCACCCATGGAGAGCCGGATGGCCACTTCGCGGCGGCGCAGTGCCGCACGGGCAAGAAGCAGGTTGGCGACGTTGCCGCAGGCGATGAGCAACACCAATCCGACAACGAACATCATCAGCGTGCCGGCCAGAACAAACATTCCATGTTGTGCGGGGGGCACGTTGGTTTGATCGAAAGGCATCAAAGAAACATTACGACCGGAGTTCGTGTCGGGGTAGGCCTGACCGAGATGATCGCCCAGGGCTTGCACGGAACCCTGGGCCTGTTCGAGCGAGACGCCGGGCTTCAGGCGCGCCACCATAAACAACATCCGATATGCGCGGCGCGGATACCAGCTCTTAATGGGGCCGTTGACAATCTGGTCATGCATGGCCATGGGAACCCAAAGGTCCATGGTTCCGATGGCTCCAAGTTGGCGGAAATTTTCCGGTGCAATTCCCACGACCGCGAAATCCTGGTTATTCAGGCGAATGGTTTTCCCCACGATGTTGGGGTCGCCGCCAAATGTTTCGGTCCAGAGAGAGTGGCTCAGCACGACAACGGGTTTTGCGCCGGCGGTCAGGTCCTCATCGGGAAGGAACCAGCGGCCCATCGCCGGGCGTACGCCGAGAATGTCAAAGAAATCCCAATTCACGAGTTGCGTGGCGACGCCCACGGTCCGGCCATTGATATCCAACGGGTCGCCGGTGAACTGGAACATGGAAAGGCCGGTGAAGACGTCGTTCTTTTCGCGATAGTCCAAGGCATTGGGATAAGACGAAGGGAGGTAATTGGCCAGCGTTCCGCTTTTCGGTTGATTGGTGGAGTAAACGATGACCAGCCGCCCGGGATCTTTCACGGGGAAGGGCTGCAGGAAAACGGCTTTCACCAGAGTGAAGATGGTGGTGTTGGCGCCGATGCCCAGCGTCAAGGAAAGAACGGCGACGGCCGTGAACCCGGGATTTTTCAGCAGCATGCGAAAGCTGTATTTCAAATCCTGCCAAAGTTTTTCCATGGATTTGCCCTGACCTTCCTTTCCATCCGACTCAGGGGCCCATTGCAAAAAGCGGGAAATTACTCGTAACGCAAAGCGATAATCGGGTCCACGCGCATGGCGCGTCGCGCGGGCAACCAGCAAGCGGCCAGGGCGACGATCACCAGTATCGCGGAGGTTGCCAGGAAACTCGGAAAATCAATGGCGCCGATGCCGAACAGCAGGCTCTTCATGCTGATGGTGAGCACAGTCGAAAGTGCGAGACCGGCGGCGATGCCCACAAGAACCATAGTCATGCCGTTGCCCAGAATGAGCCGCAGAACGTCGCCCCGCTGCGCACCCATGGCCAGGCGGATGCCAATCTCCTGCGTGCGCTGGTTCACGGAGTAAGACATGACGCCGTAAGTGCCGATGGCGGCGAGGAGCAGCGCCAGCAAACCAAAGGTACCCAGAAGTTCCGCACCGACGCGCGGCGCCACCAGAGATAAATCGAGCAATTCGGCGACGGTCCTGACATTGCGGATCTTGAGCGAGGGATCGAGAGAATCTACCGTGGAGCGGATGCTAGTCAGCGCCGCGTGTGGATCGCCGTTGGTGCGGACATAAAAGACAGCATTGGGGCTGTAGTGCTGTTTGAGCGGAAAATAAACGATGGCTTGCGGAGGCTCACCGAGTGTCAGGTACTTGACGGTCTTGACCACGCCGACGACTTCGACGTCCCAGGTTTGCAGGGCAAAATGCAGGTGCTTGCCAAGGGGATTCTGGCCAGCCCAGGTGCGGTCCACAAAAGCCTGATTGACGATGGCGACCATGTGGGATTGGGCATCGTCGTGGTAGTCGAAATCGCGCCCACTCAGCTGAGAAATTCCTGTCGCGCTGAAAAAACCGGGGGAGACTGAAATTGTTGGAGTCAATTTGCCATTGGTAAGATCATTCTGGTCAACGCCCTCAGGAAACGTAGTGCGCTGGAAGCTGCCGGCGAACGGCGCATTGTCGGAAACGGCCGCGCCGGCGACCATGGGGAGCGCGGATACGCGGTCAATGGCGTCGCGGTAATACTGCTCCGCCCGGCCCTGGGGATACTGCTGCGAGCCTGGATTGAGGCCCATGATGATCACGTTCTTGGTGTTGAAACCAGGATCCATCTGCTGCGCGTTCTTCAAACTGTGGATGAACAATCCCGCGCCGACCAAGGCGATCAGAGAAAGTGAAACTTGCGCCATCACCAGGATCCCGCGGAGGCTGTACCAGTGCGTCGCTCCGCCGGGTACATCGGTGCGGTCGCGGAGAGCGTTCATCTGGCTGGGATTTGAGGCTTGCAGGGCGGGAGCCAAGCCAAATAAGACGGAAGCGAAGATAGCGACACCGAAGGCAAAGAAGAGCACACGAAGGTCGATCGAGGTATCCAGATTACCAAGGGCCCCTGCCGGGACCAGGCCGATGACCAGATTCTTCGCCCATTCCGCCGTGAGAACTCCCAATCCACCCGAGACGAGACCCAGAAGGACGCTTTCGGTAAGCAACTGGCGGACGAGGCGGAGGCGAGAGGCCCCCAATGACAATCGAACGGCCATTTCGCGGCGGCGCTGGGTGGCGCGGGTGAGCATCAAATTGGCCACGTTGGCGCATGCAATCAATAAGACCAATCCCACGACGACCATCATCAACAGGCCGGCCAGGGCGAAAACGCCGCGCTGATTGGGAGGAATGTTGGTTTCACTGATGGGGACCAGGTCGTTGTTCCGTCCGGTGTTGTCTTTCGGATAGATTTTCGCGAGCTGGTCGCCGAGCGAATGCATGGAAGTTTGCGCCGTGGTCAAAGACACATTGGGCTTCAGCCTGGCCACGGCGAATGCAATTCTTGCCCCGCGTTCGTTGAACCAATCCTTCACTACTCCAGTGAGGATCTGGTCATGCATCATCATGGGAACCCAAAAATCAGGGCTTCCCAGAACACCGACATCATGGAATTCGGGAGGAGCGATACCGATGACCGAGTATTGCTGGTGGTTGAGCAGAATGTTCTGTCCGATAATCTTTGGATCCTTGCCGAGATCTGTATTCCATTTGGCGTAACTGACAATGACGACGGGGTGCGCGCCGGGGGTTTGGTCTTCATCGGCGGCAAATGTGCGCCCTTGTGTGATTTTCACTCCGAGCACATCAAACAGATTGTAATTCACCAGTTCGACGAAGGCGGGAGAGTCCTTGCCGGAGATGGTCAGAGTGGTTCCCGTGGGAATGACCACGGCCATTCCGGAAAAGACATCGTTCATGTCGCGATAGTCGCGGCCATTTAGATAGGTTAAGGGAAGGAACTGCTGCAAAGCACTGCCGCGGCTCTGCTGCGTTGAGTAGACGGAGACGACACGGCTGGGATCTTCCACCGGGACAGATTGCAGGAAGATGGCCTTAACCAGAGTGAAGATGGTGGTGTTGGCGCCGATGCCCAGAGTGAGCGAAAGAACGGCAACCGCGGTGAAACCCGGCTTCTTGGCGAGGGTTCGCACGGCATAGCGGATGTCTTGCCCAAGTGTGCCCATCACACCCCCTTATGGACTTGGCTTGCCGGCGCCCAAGGCTGAACGGGAGGCAAGGCCTTGAAGTTTTTGACGGCGCGGCCAGCCATCGGTCAACATCACTTACTTGCTTTGTATCTGGATACGGGGCGAGAACTGGATCCTTTCCGCAGCGTCGAAGTTGGCCATATCGGAAAGGATTACGGCATCGCCTTCCTTCAAACCATCAAGCACTTCGATGGTGTTGACAGACCCGCGGCCCAGTTTCACCTGGACACGCACACCCTCGGTGCCGTCATTGAAAACCTTGAATAGGCCTACGGTGCTATTGGGTTCGCCGTGCACGGGCCGGGAGACGTACAACACGTTGGTCATATTCTGGATTTCGATGGTGCCGTCGACGCTTTGGTCGGGGCGCGCGCCGGCGGGAAGAGGCTCATCAAAACTGATGTCCACTGCGACGGTTCCGTTGATGGCCGCGGCGTCTTCACGGGTAACGTGGCCTTTGACGAGTCCGTTGCGAGTGTCGACGATGGCCTTCTGCAACATTTGAACATCCTTGGCCTGTGTTTCAGGAACCTGTACGGTGGCTTTCAGCTTGAGTGGGCTTGCTACGCGCGCGAGATTGGTGCCGAGAGTGACTTGCTGGCCCTCGGCAACGTCGGTGCCTACGGCGGTGCAGACGCATTGGACAACGCCGGCAATTCCGGCACGCACGTGCAGGGCTTCGAGTTGCTTCTGCTTCAATGCATAAAGGCCTTTCGCGGAATCCACCTGAGCTTTGGAGGCATCGAGCTGGGCCTTGGCGGAATCTCCGGCAATGGCAAGACCGTCCTGAGCGAACTTGACCTGGACTTCGTAGTGGTCCATCAGAACTTTATCGAGATCGGCATTGGACTTTGGGCCCACTCCAGCCTCGAACTTTGCTGTGTCGAGCTTATAGTTCATCACGGCCTGCTGATACTGACTATCCACAGCGGCGGCAGCGCTCTTCTGAGTCATGAGATTGCTCTGAACCTGCACAGTCAAGCTGTCATAGTTTGCTTGCGCTTGTTTGTAAGCAAATTCTGCGGTCAGGGCATCGTTCTGGAGTTGTGTGTCGCTGAGTTCGATGATGATACTGTCGGGCTTTACGATGGCGCCGGAGCGGAGCAGAATTTTTTCGACTTTGGCGCTCGATTGCGCGGGAATCCAGCGAATGTCTTCGGGAACCAGAGTACCCAGCCCGCGGACTTCGATATCCATGTTGCCGCGAGTGACCACGCCGGCATAGGCGATGGAACCATCCATGGTGGGTGCCGCGGGGCGCAAACGGGACAAGCCCAGCGTTACGCCGCCGAGAACTATGATGACTAAGACTCCATAGAGAATCCGGCGAATGCGCCGCTTACGAGATTGATCGGGCCTGGCTATGTCCATTGGGAATATCCTTTAACAAATGTGATTTCTGTCCCCATAGAGCGCAAGTGTCGGGCCTTCCGAGGGGAATCTAACGTGCTGAATATACTACGGTTAGAGGCGGTGCGCACCCGATTTGTGGGGTGCGCTGGCCGCTTGTGGGAATGCCCGTCGCAAAACCGGACACACCCAAAATGGCCGAGATGGACGCCGAAAATGGACGTGCGACAAATTGACTTCGATTGGAGCGGCGAATAGCATGGACAATTCAGCAGAGCGGGTGGAAATGGTCCGTGCGGGCTTCGATGGGGGCGGGAGTGCAGTCCGAAAAAGAAGCGGGAGCGGGGTCGGTGCTGGACCGGATTGTGGAGGCGCGGCGGGCGTCAATTGCGCACCGTAAGCGCGTGTTGCCCGAGGCGGTGCTGCGCATGGCGGTGAAAAAAGCGCTGCCGGTGCGTGATTTTGGCGCGGCGATTTCGCGGCCGGGCATAAATATTATCGCGGAATTGAAGAAAGCGTCGCCGTCGCGGGGCGTGCTGCGGGAGGACTTCCGTCCCGTGGAGCTTGCGGCGTCGTTTGAAGAAGCTGGGGCCGCGGCGTTAAGTGTTTTGACGGAGGAGGAATTTTTTCAGGGCTCGGCCAAGGATCTGCGCGAGGTGCGCAAGGCGGCTGGAATTCCGGTATTGAGAAAAGATTTCATTGTAGATGTCTGGCAGGTGTGGGAAACCAGGGCGCTGGATGCGGACACGTTTTTGCTGATTGTGGCGGCGCTCACGGATGAGGCGCTGGCGGAGTTGCTCGAGCTTGGGAAGGAGTTGGGGATGGAGCCGCTGGTGGAAGTGCACTCACGCACGGAATTGGATCGGGCGCGCTCGATAGGAGCCCGGATTATTGGCGTGAACAACCGCGACCTGCGCACGCTGGAAATTCGGATGGAGAATTCATTCGATCTGGTGGAATTGATGCCGGAGGAATCCATTGCGGTATGCGAATCCGGCATTCGCGATGCGGGGCAAATCGAGCGGCTGCGCATAGCAGGATTTGATGCGTTTCTAATTGGGGAGCATCTGATGTCGCAAGCGGACCCGGCGGATGAGTTGGCGACACTGCTGGCCTCAGGGGAATGAAAATCAGATGGTGCGGGTGAAAATTTGCGGCATCACGAGCTGGGCGGACGCGAAAATGTGCGTGGATGCGGGCGCTTACGCACTGGGATTTAATTTTTTTCCGCCCAGCCCGAGGTCGGTGACGCCGTCGGAAGCGTGGGAGATGATTCGGAAATTGCCCCCGTATGTCGCAGCGATAGGAGTCTTTGTGGATTGGGAGCCGGCGGCAGTTTCGGCGCTGGCGCGCTCGCTGCATTTGAGCGGAGTGCAACTCCACGGCAACGAGCCGCCGAGCGCGGTCGCGGCGCTGGCGGCGCAAGGGCCGGTGGTGAAGGCGATGGCAGTGAAGCGCGGATTTAAGCTGGAAGCGCTAAAGCGATATCGCGGCGCGAGCGCCATGCTGTTGGAAGGGTTTCGCCGCGGATTTCATGGCGGAGCGAGCGCCAAATTGGATTGGGGTGTGGCGCGCCAGGCCACGAAATATGCGCGGATCGTGCTGGCTGGAGGATTGACTCCCGAAAATGTTGTCGAGGCGATTGAAACCGCGCGGCCCTATGCGGTGGACGTGGCCACCGGACTGGAAGTGAAGCTGGCGAAGAAGGACGAGGGCCTCGTGCGCGCGTTCATGAGCGCGGTGGAATCAGTGAGATGAGCGCAGCTACGCAAACCTGGCCGGACGCAAAGGGCCGCTATGGGCCCTACGGGGGAAGCTATGTCCCCGAGACGCTGATGGCGCCGGTGGAAGAATTATCCAAGGCGTATGAAACTGCACGGCGCGACCCCAAATTTGTCGCCGAGCTGGAGGATCTGCTGCGAAATTTTGCGGGGCGCCCGACTCCGTTGCAGTTTGCATCGCGGCTTACCGAACATTTGGGCGGCCCGCGCATATACCTGAAGCGCGAAGATCTGCTGCACACCGGAGCGCACAAAATAAATAATTGCATCGGGCAAGGATTGCTGACGGCGCGCATGGGGAAGAAACGGATCGTCGCGGAAACCGGGGCGGGACAGCACGGTGTGGCGACGGCCACGGTTGCGGCGCGGATGGGGCTCGAGTGCGTGGTTTATATGGGCACCGAGGACATGGAGCGCCAGCGACTGAACGTTTCGCGGATGAGGATGCTTAACGCGCAAGTGGTCGGCGTGGATTCGGGGAGCCGGACGCTGAAGGACGCAATCAATGAGGCCATGCGCGATTGGGTCACGAATGTTCGCACGACACATTATTTGCTGGGGTCGGTGCTGGGGCCGCATCCTTATCCGCAGATGGTGAGGGATTTCCATTCGGTGATCGGCCGGGAAGCGCAGGAACAGATTCTGGCCGCAGAAAAACGCCTCCCGGACGCGCTCTTTGCATGCGTGGGCGGCGGATCAAATTCGATTGGACTGTTCAGCGCCTTCCTTCCCGAGGCCTCGGTGAAAATGATTGGAGTGGAAGCCGGCGGCTGCGGGCACGGCTTGGGCGAACATGCGGCGCGATTGTCGGCAGCGGAAGGATTTGCAGGAGCGAAGCCCGGCGTGCTGCACGGAACTTATACGTACGTTTTGCAGAACGCCGACGGGCAAATTTCTCAAACCCATTCCATTTCGGCCGGGCTCGATTATCCGGCAGTGGGCCCGGAACATGCGTGGCTCGCGGAGCAGGGCCGCGCGGAATATACGGCGGTCAGTGATGATGCGGCTCTGGATGCGGCACGCACGCTGGCGCAACTTGAGGGCATCATCCCGGCGCTGGAAAGCGCGCACGCGATTGCGGAGTTGATCGCGCGCGCGCCAAAGATGAAGCGCGACTCTCTGGTGATCGTCAACATTTCCGGGCGCGGCGACAAAGACATGGAAACCTACGCCAAACATTCCCAGTAGCCGCGATGACGGAAACCCTCCCATCCCCGACACGAATTTCGCGGCGATTTGCGGAGCTTGCGCGCGCGGGAGAGATGGGCCTGGTGGCCTACATCACCGCGGGGGATCCATCGCTGGAGGCGACGCGGCAAATCGTGATCGCGGCGGCGCAGGCTGGAGCGGATGTGATCGAATTGGGCGTGCCGTTCAGCGATCCCCTGGCCGATGGGCCCACGATTCAGCGCGCCAGCGAACGCGCATTGCGTGCGGGAACAACGCTTGGGGGTGTGCTCGATCTGGTTGCCGCGATCCGGCGGGAGAGCCAAGTGCCGCTGGTGCTGTTCAGCTATTTCAATCCGGTGCTGCAGATGGGACTCACCGCATTTGCGGATCGCGCGGCGGCCGCGGGCGCGGATGGGGCGCTGATTACGGATCTTTCTCCAGAAGAGGCGGGAGACTATCGCGCGGCGATGCAGGCGCGAGGGCTGGATACCATTTTTCTGGGCGCACCGACGACCAGCGAAGAGCGATTTGCGCGGATTGCACGCGCGTCCACGGGATTTCTTTATCTGATTTCGCGCACGGGGGTGACCGGGGCCCGCGACAGCATGCCTGAAGATTTGCCTGCATTGGTCCGTCGCGCGCGCATGGCCTCCCGATTGCCGCTAGCTGTGGGATTCGGCATTTCGCTTCCGGGGCACGTTTCGATTCTGGGCGGAATGGCCGACGCGGCAGTGGTCGGCTCGGCCCTGATGGAAGAGATTGAGCGCGCGCCGAATCCCGCCGCCGCGGCGTCGGCTGTTGCGGCGCGAATTCGCACGCTCAAATCCGCCGCGGGGCATGGCATGAGCAAGCGGGAAGCGCGAGGCTGAGCGCCGGGTGGTGTTATGGAATTAAAGGACATCGAGGTCTGGCGTCGCCGCATCGATGAGATTGACCGGCAACTTGTGGAACTGCTGAACGAGCGCTCGCTGTGTGCCATGGAAATTGGACACATCAAGCAGGAAGCGAAGTTGCCGCTTTACCAGCCGGAGCGGGAGAAGGAAGTTTTAGCGAAAGCCGAAAGCAATAACCGGGGCCCGCTGCCCGACAAGGCGATTCGGCGGCTCTTCGAGCGAATTCTGGATGAAGCGCGGTCGGCGGAGCGGTATGCGATGAAGTCAGATGAATCGCCGAAGCAAGAATGAACCGCCGCACGGCGCGGCAATGCCGCCGAAAAAAATAATTTTCCTGGGGGAACACAATGGTTGTGGTGATGCAGCAGGGCGCGACGGACGAGCAGATCCAACACGTAATAGACCGGCTCGTGTCGCTGGGATTCGATGTTCATCGATCGACGGGCGCGGCGCAGACGGTGCTGGGCGCGGTGGGGGTGCG
Organism: Candidatus Acidiferrales bacterium; assembly: GCA_035308165.1. GTDB lineage: Bacteria > Acidobacteriota > Terriglobia > Acidiferrales > UBA7541 > DASTCZ01. The sequence continues at coordinate 25,557 of DATGHC010000021.1, forward strand.
ACCCGATTATGATCCGCGCGAAGTGGAATTGTTGGAGGGGGTGCGCGAAGTGGTGCGCATCACCCAGCCCTACAAACTTGCCAGCCGGGCGTTCCGCCCCGAAGGAACGGTGGTCAAGCTGGGAAACGGCGTGAGTATCGGCGGGCCGGAGGTGGTGGTGGCGGCGGGGCCGTGCTCGGTGGAATCGCCGGAACAACTGGAAGCGGTGGCCAAGAGCGTGGCGCGCAGCGGAGCGAAAATTCTTCGAGGGGGAGCATACAAGCCACGCACATCGCCGTACAGTTTTCAGGGCATGGGGGAATCGGCGCTGAACCTGCTGCGGGAGGCCGCCGACCGTCACGGACTTCTGGTGATCAGCGAGGTGATGGACGCGTCGCAAATTCCGGCGATGCTGCCGCTGGTGGACGTTCTGCAAGTGGGCGCGCGCAATATGCAGAATTATTATTTGTTGCGTGCGCTGGGCGAGGTGAAGAAACCTGTGCTGCTGAAGCGCGGAATGTCCGCCACAATTGAAGAGCTGCTGCTCAGTGCTGAATATCTTATGGCCGGCGGGAATCACAACGTGATTCTATGCGAGCGGGGGATCCGCACGTTTGAAACGTACATGCGGAACACTTTGGATATTGCGGCCATTCCAACGATTCAGAAATTATCGCATTTGCCGATTGTCGCGGATCCATCGCACGGCACGGGCCGCCGCGACAAAGTCGCGCCGATGGCGCGCGCTGCCGTGGCGGCGGGCGCCGATGGACTGTTGATCGAAGTTCACAACGATCCGGAGCACGCGCTTTCCGATGGCGCGCAATCTTTGTACCCCGAGCAGTTCACGCAGCTCATGGCCGAGCTGCGAATCATTGCGCCCGCAGTCGGCCGCCGAGTTGCGTAGCCCATGTCCGACTCCCCGCCTGTTTCGTTCCGCCGCATCGCCATTCTGGGCACGGGATTGATTGGAGGATCCTTCGGTGTGGCGGTGCGACGCTGCATTACGGATGCACGCATCGTGGGGTTCGACCGCGGTCCAGCGCTGGAACGAGCGCAGGCCCGCGGAGCGATTGATGAAGGCGCAAGAGATTTGGCGGGCGCTGTGCGTGGGGCCGATCTGGTTTACATCGCTTTACCTATTTCCTCCGCCATCGAGATGCTTCCCGAAATCGCGCGCCACGCCGAAGCGCAGGCGCTGGTCACCGACGCGTGCAGTACGAAATGCGTGGTGTGCCGCGTCGCAGGACAGCATTTCCAAGGTAGCGCGAAATTTCTTGGGGGGCATCCCATGGCTGGCAAAGAGACTGAGGGTATTGCCGCTGCGGATGGCGAACTTTTTCGAGGAGCAAATTACGCGCTTATTGGTGACGAAGAGGCACAAGAGGAGCCGCGCGTGGCGGCGTTCGTCTCTCTAATCAGGAAAATGGGGGCACACCCAATCTGGATGGACGCGGAAACGCACGACTGGGCCGCAGCGATTATTTCCCATCTGCCGCAAATGGCCGCGATCGCCCTTGCCGAAGTCATCGCCGCGGAAACGGATGAATCCGGCTTGCCCGTTTCACTCGCGGGCAGTGGTGTGCGGGATGCTCTCCGTCTCGCGGGTAGTCCCTACGCTATGTGGCGCGATATTGCCGTCACCAACTCCGACAATCTTTCCCGTGCGTTGGATCGCCTCTCGCAAGCCATTGATCAGATCCGGACTCACCTCAGATCGCGTGAGCTGGAAGAGTCATTCGCTGAAGCAAATCGTGTTTGCAAATCCCTGCGGCCTAAATAATCAAATGGCCCCGCGTGTTGCGAGGCCATTTGAAATCCGCATTTTGAAAAAACTTGGCGCAGGGTTTTAGTGGCCTCGACCGCCGCCACCGCCACCACCGCCTCCAACTCCTCCACCGCCGCCGCCGCCTCCAACTCCTCCTCCGCCGCCACCGCCACCACTGTGACCGCCGCCACCGACACTGCCACCACCAGAGCTGCCAGCGCTGTGGCCGCCGCTGGAACCTCCTCCACTGCTCGAGCCGCTACCGCGCGAGCCGCCACCGGAATTTCCTGCCGACGAATGGCCGCCCGAGTAACCCCCGCCGGAACCGGACACACCGCTATACCCGCTTCTTACGGTGCCATGGGTGCTGACGCTGCCCACCACTTCGGTCTTGGGAGACCCAACAACCGGACCCCCGTGATTCCCATGATTCATGCTTCCAACTAAAGTGGTGGTACCCGGTTTTGTCCCGGAGCCGGGGTTTACTGTCCTGACGAAATTATGGGAGCTGTAGTCGTATTTGATCACGGGCGCGGGAGTATTCCTGGCGGTTAGCGTGACGCCGCCTACCGAGATTACCGGCTTCACGCTGGGCATTAATTCTGACCGCAACTGTGCGGTAATCACCGGCCGACCCACGGGAGGAAGATGCGGCGATTTATCGCCGTTGAGTCCCGCGGGTTGTTTATTGAGGACGGTGTATTTTTGCCCCGGATTGAAGGGCACCCGCTGCACGGGCATGCCGGGCTTGTGCATCCAGATTCCGTACTTCAAATTGATGGGCGTCTTACCCTTCTGATCGAGAGGATGTCTGGGAACCCAGCAGTTGCCGGTGCCACATTTCACCGGAATGACCGGAGGGTGATGGTGCTTTCTTCCAACCACAAAGGTGCAGCGCGCATTCTGGGGATATGGGTAAATCCAATACCCTGAATTACACAAACCCCAGTCCCAGGGAGAGGATTCAACTGTTTCCTGGACAACCGTCTCTTTGCCGGTGAGGGGGTCTATTACGGTTTCGGTTCGCAGAGACGACCCGAAGCAATCGCCAAGAGGTTCGTAACTCACTCGAGGATTCAGATAGGTGCGCTTTCGAGGAGGAGCGATTTGAACCTGTTGGGCACTCGTTTGAGTCTGCTGCAAACCCGCGGGATTCGATTGTTGCGACACAGGAATGGATTGGACGGAACGGGACAAGCCGTTGGGCTCCCAGCACTTCCCGTAAGGCGAGCAATCGAAGAATGTCCCAGTTCGATAAAGATCCGTAATTCCGGGGACAAATGAGGTGAGCCCGGAGGCTTTGAGAGCCGCAGCCGTATCCATCTCTCTGGTTTGGACGCGCTGACTTACCCAAGTATCCCAGTCGGCAGGCCCTGTGGAGGGCTGAGGGCCTCCCAATTGAATGATCTCCCCTTGATCGGTGGAGATAGTCTTGCCTTTGTCGAGGTGAATCGTCTTCAACGCGCCCCGTAGGACATCGTCACCTTTGTCGTTTTGAGGAGTGACAGAGGTCGCGTCCATGTAACTGTCCACCCTGAGGAAGGATTTCTTCGGGAAGGTCAGTTCGTCGGTGGTGGTTTCCACGGTGAACTTTTCTTTTGGCGCGGGATCCACGGAAAAAGTCGCCGTGCCGGTGATCAGCCTTACCTGAGTGGTGGGCACATAGTTCTTGGAGGACAGCTTCTCAAAAAGGAGGACAGAATTTTCGGCGAGATAGGCTGTTGAGCCATTTTCAAATTCGATTTCCGCGCGTCCATCGCCGGTGGCCAAGCTATAGTCCTGCAGGATGGGAGTGTTTGTCACCGCCTGCTCCCATCCACCGCTGAGGTCGGGGTGCTTGTCACGACCGGGCGCTATGCGGACATCGCCCTGCACATAGCTCAAGCGAACAATTTGAGGCTGCGATCGTGACTCATCGTCCTGGGCGGACGCCGGGTGAGCATTGAACACGGTGAACAACAAGATGCAAGACCCGGGTATAAGAAGCGAGCTAAGGAACCTGCTAGAAGACTGAATCATGGCTGCCCTCCCACTGGGAAGTAGGGGCCCTAATTGTAGGATGCGTACGGTGAAGTTACGTTACATTTAGTTTATGAGTCAAGGCGTTTCTGACACGGGACCCGGCCGGCCAATTTCAGTTTGCGGTGCAATCGCACTTTCGGAGTAAACTACCGTTCCCATGCATTGGATTGAAGCGCATCCGGCAGTGTTGCAGGCGTTGAGCAGCCTGGTTATCGCCTTCATGACCGTTGTGCTGATCGCGGTTACGTGTGTGTACGCGCGGGCGAATTGGAAGACCATGCGGCTGATGGAAGCGGACATCCGTTTTCGCACCGAGCCGATTCCGAGAGTGACGCTTCGACCGGCTCCTGCGGATTCGGCGATGCAAACTGCGATGGGGAAGGCGATGTCGCTTAAAGTTTGCATTACCACGTCGAATGCGCCACTGGTCATCAAGGAATGTCTGCTGTCCGTGTCTTTCCAATCCGGAGCGCACAAGGATTTTCATTCGCCGATGGGCGGGATGGTTCGCATTCCCGTGGGGGAAGAATACGAATTGGATACGGAAATTGTGGCCCAGGAGCCGATTGACCATTGGAGCGTGAACCTCGATTACTGGGACCTGACCGGAAGAATCGAGTACCGAGTCTGGTTCGGGCCGAATGGAGCGACTTTTTCGTACGGGCCCAAGGGATACAGTTCGCTGCGCAACGCGTTTCTGTATCGCTGGCACCGGTTCCGAGGGCGGGATCCAATCGTTGTTGGACATGGAGAAGTACACGCAACGGCGCGACACCAGTAAACTCCGGGAAACTTTTGATCGATCATGTCACCCGCTCCAGTTCATTTGTTCTCGCCTTTGACGATACGCGAAATAACTTTTCGCAACCGCATTGTGGTTTCGCCCATGTGCCAATATTCCTGCGAGGACGGACTGGCCACGGATTGGCACCTAGTGCACCTGGGCTCTCGCGCGGTGGGAGGCGCCGCACTGGTTTTTGCCGAAGCGACGGCAGTGACCGCCGATGGACGGATCAGCCCGGCGGATCTGGGGATTTGGAAGGATGAACACGTTGCGCCGCTGGCACGCGCGGCGCGGTTCATAAAATCGCAAGGAGCGGTTGCCGGGATTCAGCTGGCGCATGCGGGAAGGAAGGCCAGCACGGCTGCGCCGTGGCTGGGCGGCAAACCGCTGGGCGTGGAGCAGGGCGGATGGAGTCCGATTTATGCGCCGAGCGAAATTGCGTTCAATGAAGGTTACCAAACGCCGGCCGGGCTCTCCATCGCTGAGATTGGCGGGATCGTTGAGGCGTATGTGCAGGCCGCGAAACGCGCGCTGACGGCGGGCTTTGAGGTGATCGAAATTCACAGCGCGCACGGATATTTGGGGAATGAATTTCTTTCGCCGCTCTCGAACCGGCGCACCGATGAGTATGGCCGCAGCTTTGAGAATCGCACGCGGTTCACACGCGAAGTGGCGGAGGCGGTTCGCCGCGTTTGGCCGGTGCGGTTGCCATTGTTCCTGCGAATTTCGGCAAGCGACTGGGCGGAGGGGGGCTGGACCATCGAGGATTCGGTGGCGCTGGCGAAAATGGTGCGTCCGCTGGGTGTGGACTTGATAGATTGCTCCGGCGGCGGGCTGGTGCCCTACGCGAAAATCCCTGTAGGGCCGGGATACCAGGTGCCGTTTGCCGAAGCGGTAAGGCGGCAAGCGAACATTGCGTCTGGAGCCGTGGGGATGATCACCGATCCGATGCAGGCGGACCAGATTATTCGGAACGGGCAGGCCGATTTTGTAATTATGGCCAGGGAATTTCTGCGCGACCCGTACTGGCCGCTGCACGCGGCCGCAGCGGTGCATCAGGAAATCGCCTGGCCGAAACAATACGAGCGGGCCAAGCCCACGAAGTAGTTCATTCAAACGAAGGCGGTGCGGGTTTGCGAAGACTCAGCGGGATTTACGCAGGGTTTCGGGAGTTGATTGCGGACTGCGAGTGGATACCAGGTCAAGGCGAGGTCTACTGACACTTCTTCTCCACTTATAAACATAACATCAGAGTACAATCCGCGTCAATACAATTTTTTTCCTGCCCGCCTAAATCCAATTCCAAAGATGCAGGAAGAGTATGGCCCCTTCCAATAACTTCGAGCGGGCATTACACTCACGCCCTATGCGAAAACCGGCTTTGATTGTGATTGCAGTGTTGAACGGCATGTTGGGCGGCGCGTGCGCGGCGCAAACCCCCGCTCCGGATTTGGATGCCATCGCGAAAAAAGTCATCGCGCAGGAACATGTTGTTGGAGCCTCAGTGCTGGTGGTGCGCGGCGACCGGGTCCTTCTGCACAAAGGATACGGCTATGCAGACCTGGGCCTGGAAGCTCCCACGAAAGACGAGACGGTTTATCACATCGTTGGGCCCATGCTGCCCTTCACCGGAATTGCGGTGATGCAGCTTGTGGAGCGCGGAAAACTTTCGCTGGACGACGATATATCCAAATACGTCCCGGAATTCCCCATGCAAGGGCATCGTGTGAGCATCCGGCAATTGCTGAATCACACTTCGGGAATTGTGGACTATCACTACCTGGGTGACCCCATTGAGGCCACCAGCCGGCAACCCAAGGCGCTCGACGAAGTGATGGCGCTCTACGCGGGGAAGGATTGGGTGAATGAACCGGGCAAGAAATGGGATTGGTCTATCTCGGGATTCAACCTGCTGGCGATTGTTGTGGAGCGGATTTCCGGACAAAGTTTTCGTGAATACATGCAGGAGAATATTTTCGCGCCCGCGGGAGTGAAATCCACCAGCTACTGCGATGATTTTTCGCTGGTCAAGGGTTTGTCACATGCCTATCGAAGATTCGGCGACAGCTTTGTCATGGCGAATGAAAATGACATGGCCTACAACTACGATCTGCGTTTTTGCAGCACTGTGGGCGATTTGAATCTGTTGTGGCGCGCCATCCTGGAAAAAAAACTCATTCGCCCGGAAACTTTTAAGCAGATGACCACTGCGGAGGGCGCCGGCATGCAGATGAGTCCCCAGGATCCCAGGGCGCAGTACGGCTTCGCGGTCACGATCAATCATGAGGAGGAGCACCGGCGCATCGGGCAGCACGGCTCGCTCTACGGCTATAGCGGCAGCCTTTACGATTTCCCCAATGACCAACTGACGATCGCGGTGCTCACCAACACGGAAGGGCAAAATGCATATGCCATCACGCGTGCGTTGGCGCGCGCGGTTTTGGGATTGCAGGAGCTTCCCGCGCCTGCGCCAAATCCTGAAAAAATTATTTCTGACTTATCTACATCCGCGGAAGAGCGCGCCCACCTTGCGGGGACTTTTCTTTTGAAGCTGGACCGCTTGTCGCCCAACCTGCACGATTCCTTCGCGCAGTATCGCCGCACTTATCGAGTGTTCGATGAAAACGGGCGCTTGATGATCGAAGCGCTGGGGGGAGATCCTGAGCGGCTCCTTAAACAGCATGATGGAAGCTTTGCGATGCGGTCGACGCCCGGCAATCACATCACCTTTGTGATGCAAGACGGGCGCGCCACTGGAATCAAGATGCAGGGATTCGGCGTGCCCCTTTCAGGCGACCGGGTGGGTGATGGCGACCCGAATACTTTTCACCGCCACCTCAATTAACCGTAACCATCCTTTGGAAGAACGAGAAGCACGCCGTCCGCAAAAGGGAAGCGCGTTCCCCGAACTCCGAAAACTTTCATCGGAATACAGAGAACGCGCTTCGCATTGCGTTGATGCCGGTTAAGCAGCGATCCGCTCAGCCTCTTCCTTCGCCTTTACCTTTGGGCGGTGGATTGCCCTTGCCTTTGTTCGATGGAGGTGGAGGTGGCGGCGTGTTCTTGTGTTGAACCGCAGGCTGATTACGTGGCCTTGGCGGCGGAGCGCTGTTCCCTGTATTGTGGGTAGGCGGAGTCTTGCTGGTGTTCCCATTATTTCCGCCACCTAATGATTTCCCATTCGCTGGGACATTGGAATTGCGCGCGTTGGGCGGCCGAGTACCGCCATTTCCTCCTCCCGCGCCTTTGTTAGTGTTTGCCACGCCATTAGTGGAGGTGGAGCCGCCTTTGTTTCCTCCGGCGCCGTTTGCGCCACCTTTATTGGCGATCGCAGCGTTATTCGCCGGGGCGTTCCTTGATTTCACCACGCCATTTCCGGACATGACTCCGGGCCGCGGGCTCGCCGCAACTGTGGGCTGGCCATGATTGGCGGAATAATACTGCGCCTTGTTGGTGCTGGCCGTTTGCTGATGCTGCGTTTGTTCGCTGGTGGCCGCCACGTGATTCTCATGCTCGGCGTTACGCTCCTCGGAGGTGGGCTGAGCATTCGTCCCACCCGTGCCGCCGTTGAAGCTGGTGCGGTTCACGGTGGTGTTATTGTTGATGACGGTCTTGTTGTAGGTGTTGTGAATCACGGTAACATTTACGTTGTTGACCGAGCGGTTGTAGGCGAATACACCGCCGCGCCATTCCCCACCGAAGTATCCAGTTCCAACGTACCCAAAGCCGTAGTTAATCCCGCCGTAGAATCCAATGTGTGGGCCCCAATAACCCGCGTGCCACAAGTAAAGTCCTCCACCCCAGCCCCAATAGCCTGGCGTCCAGAGGACTCCAACCATCGGCGGACGAACCCAAGTGCCCGGAACCCAATAGTAGCCGTCATCACCGTAAGCCCAGTAGCCGGGCGTCCAGAGGTATCCATCGCCCGGGCAAATGGGCTGAGCATAAACCGGCAAAGCGGGCGGGCCGATGCGAACAGATACACCGACACCGACGGCAATTTGCGCGGGGGAAGCGGGTGGAATTGCTATCACCGCAACCGCAAGGACCAGGAACAGAATGTAACGAATGCTTCTCATTTTCATCACCTCTCCGAAATGTCAGGTGCCTGAGCCGGGGTGAAATTCGTCTGCAAGAATACTCCTTTTAGCAAACCCTTTTCACAAGAGAAAGTCGCGCGGCTTGAATTGATAAACGGCAGGAACGGCAACCTGTGTCCTAAAGAATAATCAGGCCCTGGCGGATGCCGATGGCCACGGCCTCGGCGCGCGTGGAGGCATTCAGCTTGTTGAAGATTGAGGTGATGTGGAATTTTACGGTGTGCTCGGAGATCTTCAGGCGCCAGGCGATTTCTTTGTTGGCCAGGCCTTGGGCCAGCAGGTTCAGAATTTCACCTTCGCGCGGCGACAAGGACTGAAAGGGTTGCTGGCCCGAAGCTCCTGAACCGGAATTGGACGCTCCCGCCATTTTCCCGCGGTTATTTTCCAAAATGTAGTCGAGCACATCCGGATGAAACACTTGCAGGCCCGCGGCCGCGGATTCAATTGCGGATTGAATTTCACCGTCTGTGGCGTAATCAGGGAGGATCCCGCGAACTACGGATTCCGCGGCTTGCATGGCCTCCAAGGCCTCTGAAAATTCTGATTCCCGAATGATCAGAACTCTCGGGGCGGATTCATTTTCAAATTCCATCGGCGTGGTTCCTGCGGGGTCATCGAATGCCCCAGATTCGAGCAAAACATCCGGAGCAAATTCCAAGATTTGCCCTGCTAGGCCGGCACTGTTGAGTGAAGCTCCCACCCATCGCAGCGTAGGTGCCGACTTTACAAGCTCGATGAGCCGGGCGAGATCGGAGGGGGAATTGGCGCGAACAAATACGTTGATCAATTTGTTTCCCCCGCGGCGCGATCCGCCCGGCACCGAGCGCATGCCGGATCACATGCTCAGCACACAGTATCTCAGCATGTTAAATCAAGCGGGGCGTTCACCGATGGTGATGGTGGCTTCGACCAACTTTCCGTTGCGCAGGATTGACGCTCGGGACGGCTTGCCGATGCGATCGCCTGAGAGGAAAGTCTGGACGTCGCCGACATCATGAAGAGTGGCTGTTTCCAGGGAAAGGAGCACATCGCCGAGCATGATTCCGGCTTTTTCGGCGGGGCTTCCGGGCTCGACTCCCATGACCATAATGCCGGTTTCGCTGGAGAGCTTTAGCGAATCCCGAAGATTGCCCGGCAATCGCACGGTTTGCATCCCAACGCCCAGATAGGCGCGGCCGATATGGCCTTTCTTCACCAACTCCGCAACAACCCGCTCGACGGTTGATGGGGGAATCACAACAGCGGCGAGCCGCGAGAGTCCTGAAGTGTTTACGCCCATAACGCGGCCTTGATCATTCACTGCTGGGCCGCCCGAAAGATTGGGGTGGAGCCTGCGGTCCAGGCGGACAGTCTGGTCAAGTAAGCCGCCGCGCCAGGTTCGCAAAGCGGGCCCGGTTACGCCCACAATTGTTAGCGCTGCCCTGGACGCGCCTTCCGCGGTGCGTCCCATGGCCAGGAGCCAATTTCCCGTCTTCAGGGTTGAGGCATCGCCTATTTCAGCCACGGGCAGATTCCCGCCCTCAAATTTGAGGATGGCCAGGTCGGTGCTTGGGTCGCGGCCAGCCAGGGTTGCCGCGGCGGTGCGGCCATCGGGTAAAGTGACGGTGATTTCGTCGTCGCGTTCGATGGTGTGCTCAGCGGTGACGATGATTCCCGGTTTCCAATGTATGCCACTTGAGGGGATACGCCGTCGCGCATGGACCGCGACGACGGACTGCCCGGCCTTTTCGACCGAGCTTGCAAATTCGCCTGATAATGTTCGCCAAGTGGCTGAAATTGCGGATATTTCGCTGCTCATGGGCCCTCCCAGGGTCAATTCAAGAATGCCGTCCGGCTTGATCAGCCAGCCGGACAAAACAAGCTTAGCGCGTTCAAATTGTATGGACATCGCCCGAATGGCTAGGTGGCTCTGCGATTGCGCGGGTGGTTCACAGGTGCGAATGCCTTACGACTAATTGGAGTCCTTGACCTAACCGCTCCTGACGGTCGTCGTCTAATCCACGAAAGGGGGTGGGAATATGTTCGACCAATTCAAACTGTACAAGATCGCGGGGGCTTGCGGAGCAGCGCTGTTGCTGGCCGCTGCGGGGATCCAGGCAAGCCAGCCGCAATTAAACGTACGCATGAAGAATGTATCCGGCACCACAAGTTCGCATGGTTCGATCCGGCAGTGCAGCGATCTGGAGGTCTCATTTGAACGCGGAGCGCGCGTTGCGCATTCCGAGCAGACAATCACAATCCCTCACGCCTCTGCGCCTGTGTTGCGCGCTCATCTCAGTGGAGCTTCCGGCATGACCATTTTCACGGGCACCGGCGCCGATTATTCCGTTACCGCGTGCAAATTTGCCGCGGCGACTTACGCCTCCTCAAGCAACGAGAACCTGGACGCTATCCACGTGACCGTACAAAACGGGGAGCTGCAAACAAAAATCCCCGAAGACGACAATTGGCTGCTCTATCTGATCATTCAAGCGCCCAGCGGCGCGGATCTGGATGTATCCACAAGGAATGGACCGATGGAATTGCGCGATCTATCCGGCAAGATAACAGCGCATGTGGAAAATGGACCGCTCAGTCTTACCCATTGCACCGGCGAAGTGGATGGCAGCGCCATCAACGGCCCGCTCAGCGTGAACGGGAGCAGTGGAAGGATGCATGTGCGTACGGAAAATGGGCCGCTCAGCGTCAGGCTCGAAGGAAACAGGTGGGAAAATGGAGGGATTGAAGGAAGCACGCAGAACGGCCCATTGGACCTGGGCGTGGCCGCGGGATATCTTTCGGGAGTGCTGGTGAAATCCGATGGCTATTCACCGATGAGCTGCCGGGCCGCGGCATGCAGCGAAGCGCAACGCACCTGGGACGACAATTCGCGGCGAATTGAAATCGGCAAACAGCCCGTGGTCATTCACCTCTCCACGCACAATGGCCCGGTAAGCGTTAATTCACGCACTTCGTCTGACGACGACATTTAGCAGCAAACTTGATTTTCATTGGGAGGCGCCGGGAGAGATTTTCTCCCGGCGTTTTCATTTTGTGGAAACAAAATCCGGAACTATTTCTTCGCGCGGCGCCAAACCGCGAAGGACATGCCCTGCGGGTCCAGCAACACAGCCATTTCATCGCCCTCCGGTAAGACCGTGGGAGGAATCAGCAGCTTCGCTCCCAACCCTTCGGCTTTCTGGACGGAAGCTCTCACGTCGTCCACGCCCATAAAAAGCTGAACGAAATTGGGAGACTGCGGCGGAGCAGGCCAGATGCCGCCCTGAATTCCTTCCTTCGAGCCGGTGTCAATCTTGCGAAAACCCATGGGATTGTTCGCGTCCACGCTCCACCCGAAGAGTGAGGAGTAGAACTTAGCCGTTTCGTCCGGCGTCTTCGACAATATTTGAAATTGCAAAACTGGATTGGTCATCTTGCCTCCGGGCTGGCTTTCGCGCAGGGACTTGTCTGCTTCTCAGTTGCACTTTCTCTGACTCTCGCGAGCGCCAGGGTCCGGAAGTCGCGTTCCGTCAAAGGCTGCAAGCCGGTCGTATCGGCCCATTGGTTGGACGCTTTCATTTCCAGCAGACGGAGCCGCAGAAGACGGCTCAGCGCAAGATTCACTTCGTCCACGGGTGCATCTATCTGCTTTGCGATCCAACGGCAATCCGCCCGAAATTCAGGAGTTTGAGAGAGCCGCAGAATTTGCCAATGGACGGCCTGCGTTGCGATTCCCGCGCCCTCGGCGGCCCACTCCTGGAGCGCTTCCTGCTTTAGAGCCGCCGCGCGATTGGGTACGGATTCGGCGGCAACGAACCAAGCGATTTCCTCCTGTCCCATTCCCAACTTTTTTCCCCAACTCCGAATCCGGTTCAGCGGGACTCGGCGCCTGCCGCGAAGAATCTGCGAAAGCGTGGAATGATCCGATTCCAGGAACGCTGCAAATGCGCGGAGCGAGTAGCGCCGGTTCTTCCTTTGGCGCGCCGCAAGCTCCCCGTTCAAATATTCGCGAAACGATGTTCCGTCCATGCGCCCGATCGTACGGGAAGAAATCCGCATCCGCAATGGGCGTGAACGACAAAGCGGGGCAAGCCATTGCCCCACCTGCCTGAAGGATGCGCCTGCCTGTTCCGAAATTGACGCTCTGCTATACTCGCGCGGATGGCTGCTTCCAAACCTGCCAAGAAACTTTTCCTGGTGGACGCGATGGGCTTCATTTTTCGCGCGTTTTTTGCGCCAATGGAGCGGCTGCGCAGCCCCTCGGGCATGCCCACTAAGGTCCCCTATTTATTTGTGCAAATGTTGCGGCGCCTGATGCGTGACTACCAGCCGGATTATCTGGCGGTGGCGTTTGACCTGCCCGAGCCGACCTTCCGGGACAAGCTTTTCGCGGAATACAAAGCGCAGCGGCCGCCCATGCCCGACGATCTCGCGGTGCAATTGCCGTATGTGAAGCGACTGTGCGAAGCGTTGCGGCTGCCGATTCTGGCCGAGCCGGGTTATGAGGCGGACGACATTATCGGAACGCTTGCAGCGCAGGGGATCAAGCGCAAACTGGACATTTACGTGGTGACCAGCGACAAGGATTTTTTGCAACTGGTTGGCGGTTCGGTGCGTGTCCTGATTCCCACCAAGCAGGATTTGCTGGTGGACGAGGCGAAGGTCGTCGAGCTTTTGGGCGTGACGCCGGATAGGGTGGCGGACGTGATGGCGCTGATGGGCGACTCGATTGACAACATACCCGGCGCAAAAGGAATCGGAGAAAAGGGCGCGCGGGAGCTCATCCAACGGTTCGGGTCAGTGGAAAAGGCGCTGGACAACGCGGACAAGGTCGAGGGCAAGCGGTATCGCGAGGCTCTGCAGACGCAGCGCGAACAAGTGATGATGTCCAAAAAGCTGGCTACGATTTCCAGGGATGCGCCCATCCAACTGGAGTTGGAAAAACTTACCGCGCGGGAACCGGATACCCAAGCGCTGCGCGAGCTATACGCCGAGCTTGGATTTACATCCCTGCTGAAAGAACTTGGGCCGGCGGCGCCATCGGCGGAAACTTTGGGTGAGCGCGATTACGCAGAACTGGATTCGCCCGAAGCGGTGCGCAAATTTCTGGCCGCGGTGGACCACGAGCAGGAAATCGCCGCCTGGCTGGAGATTGCGGCGCGCGGGGCCGACGACGAACAGGAAGAAGAAGGATTCGGCAGCAGCATCGCCGCGATCGAGCTATCTCCAAAAGCGAGTGTTGCGCGCACTTTCCACCTTCCGGCCGATGATAAAAAGCGCGGCGAGTGGATCGCGGCTTTGCAATCCTGGCTGGCGGATGTGAAACGGCCCAAAATTGTCCACGACCCCAAGCTTTTCGCACTGTTGCTCGGACCGGTATCGGGAATTCGTCACGCCACCATGCTTTATTCCTATTTATTGCGGCCCACCACGGCGAACCACGAATTCGGGGACGTTGCGCTCCGCTATTTGAATATTTCCGTGGGCGCTTCGGCGGGCGGGCGCGCGGATTCGCTTCAGCGGCTCGCGCCGGTGCTTCGACAGCAAGTGGAAGCGCAAAAACTGGAGCGCCTTTACGAAACGATTGATCTCCCACTCGCGCCGGTGCTGGCCGAAATGGAAACATACGGAGTCCGCGTGGACCCGGAAGCGCTGGCGGCCATGTCCGCGTCCATGGAAGGTGAGATTCGCACGCTCGAATCGCGCATCTGGGAATTGGCGGGTGTGGAGTTCAACATCAATTCGCCGCAACAACTCGCGGAAATACTGTTCGACAAGATGAATTTGCAACCGCCTGCGCGGCGCGGGAAGGCGCGCTCGACGGCGGCGGAAGTGCTCGAAGTGCTGGCTCTGACTCACGAACTGCCCAAGAAAGTGCTGGAATACCGGGAACTCACGAAATTGAAATCCACATACGTGGACGCGCTGCCGCGACTGATTCACGGGGATACCGGCCGACTGCACACGCGCTTCAGCCAGACGGGGACGGCGACGGGGCGGCTCAGTTCGTACGAACCAAATCTGCAAAACATTCCAGTGCGTACGGAGCTGGGCCGGCAGATCCGCGCGGCATTTGCGGCGGCTCCGGGGATGACCTTGCTGTCCGCCGATTATTCGCAGATCGAATTGCGCATCCTGGCTCATCTCTCCGGAGATACCGTTCTCACCGACGCGTTCCGCCACGGAGAAGACATCCACGCGCGCACCGCGCAGGAAGTTTTCGGGGTGGGGCCGCTGGCGCAGACCGCCGAGCACCGTCGCGTGGCGAAGGTCATCAACTTTGGAATTATTTACGGGCTTTCGGCGTTTGGACTGGCGCAGCAACTGGGGACGGATACGAGTGAAGCGGCGAAATTCATCGCGGCATATTTCGCAAAGTACAAGGGAGTGAAAGCGTTTCTGGAGGGCACGGTCGAGGAAGTGCGCAAGAAAGGATATACGACAACTCTGTTTGGCCGGACCCGGCCCATCCCGGAAATCAATTCGCCGCAAATCAATCTGCGCAATTTCGCCGAGCGGACCGCCCTGAACACGCCCATTCAGGGGACAGCGGCGGACTTGATCAAGCTGGCCATGATTGAAATTGCGAAGCGGTTTCCGAAAGAAAAATTCCAGGCGAAAATGATTTTGCAGGTACACGACGAACTTCTGTTTGAAGCGCCGCCAGGCGAAATGTCCCGGCTCAATGCGCTGGTGAAAGAGTGCATGGAAGAAGTGCACAAGCTTAGTGTGCCCATTAAGGTGGATTTGAAGGCCGGGCCGAATTGGCGGGACATGAAAGAAATTAGAAACTGAAGAGCGAACTCCTTCCGGTGAAGAGACACGGAGTTCGCAGAGAAAGTCTAAGAAAGAAAAAACCGATTCTCCGGAAGGACTCCCTCGCAGAATTTGGCTGGGCTTTCCTCGATCTTAGTGGGGGACCGAATTCACATAAACGCCATACCAGTCCGTGGCAATTTTTTGCTGGGCATCCTGCAACGTGAGGCGGCCCGCACAAACCTGGTCGTGCAGATAATTTTCCACTTTGTCTTTGTAATGCGCGCCACCATCGGCGATTGACGTTTGGTAGGGCTCGGGCCAGAGATTATGGGGATCAGTGGGATTCCCGCCGATTTCCAGCGGGATCAGATGATCCTCCTCATAATCCCGCAAGTCCGCATCGGCATAGCCGTATTCGCGGATTTGGCGCACTTTCAATTCGTGCGTATAGCTTTCCGGCGGGCGAATGGATTTCGTGCTCCAGTGGGGATTGCAGATCGTGTCTTGAATATTCTCCTGCGTGATATCTGGATTCGCCGCGCCTGGAGTGCGTACAGGATCGGGATAAATCTCAGGAGGACCAACGCGCGAATTGGTGGAAGAAAACTGCCCGGGGTGCGGTGAAGGCTGGCGCACGATGCGGTAAACGATAAATATCAGAAGGACAACCAAAAGGATTAGGAGCCGGGATCTGGAACGGGACATCGAGATCAGTTTATCGCAAGCGTTGTGTTTCCCGGCTGAACGAAATGGAGCGATTGACTGCGCGTCATGGGTCCATAGCCGCATGACGTAGTACCCGGAGCGTATAGCGGCACGCCGAAAAACTGTGCTAGGCTCTGGCGCTGTGATCGGCATTCATAAGGCGGCGAGATGAAACACTCCGAGGGTTTCCTAAGGCTGGTGAACGAAGCGCGCTCGCGCATCCGCGAAACCAATGTGGCGGAAGTCCGGCGGCGCAAGGATGCGGGCGAAAAATTCACGCTGGTTGACGTGCGCGAGGAGAGCGAGTGGGCGCGCGGCCATCTTCCCGATGCCGTGTATTTGGGAAGAGGCATCCTGGAACGCGACGTGGAGCTGCGCTTCCCAGACAAGAGTACGGAGCTGATCCTCTATTGCGGCGGAGGTTTCCGGTCGGCGCTCTCCGCGGACAATCTGCAGAAGATGGGATACACGAATGTTGCTTCGATGGACGGCGGCTGGCGTGGATGGCTGGAAGCCGGATTGCCCACGGTGAAGGATTAGAGTCATCCCAAAAGCCACAGAGGAAAATTGGCTGGGGCGAGAGGATTCGAACCTCTACCGTCTGCATTAACAGTGCAGCGTCCTGCCGATTGGACCACGCCCCAATCTTCAAGAATCCACTTTAATATATATAGGACGCAGTGTGTGAAAAGCAGTGTCCTGCCACTCCCGCTATTTTTCGCGCGGCGCGGGTGCGGATATGGACGGGCCCCAATCGGAGGGGCTGGGCGTCCAGTGGCGCGTGAATACGTCGGTGAGTGTGAAAGTGAGCAGCAACCCCAGCCAGAAAAACGCCGCGACAATAACAATCTTGGTCAGCCGCGAGCTGTACTTCACATGCATGAATATCAGAATCACCAGCAGCATCTTGGTCACGGCGATGACCAGGGCTACGACTGTGTTCATCGCGCCCAAATTGATGAAGGCCACGCCCGCTGTGAGCGCCGTCAGACACAGCAGCGCCAAAAATACGGCCACGTAGGTTTTCACCGGCACGATATGCTGCGACATCAGTACCGCCCTCCGATCAAGTAAAGCAACGGGAACAGGAAAATCCAAACGATATCCACGAAGTGCCAGTAAAGCCCGCTGATTTCGATGGGCGCGTAGTAATCGGCGGAAAACCGGCCGCGCCTGGCTTGGATTACGAGCACGGTCATGATTCCCAGGCCAATAATCATGTGCAGAGCGTGCAGCGCGGTCATGAAGAAATAAAAACAGAAAAACAGCTGGAGGTTGGGAAGCGTCACTCCAGCCGGGAGGGCCTCCGTGGGAGCGAAGCGCAGACCGGGCACCAGAAAGTCGTCCCACTTGTGGACGTATTCATGGGCTTTGATTCCGAGAAACGTCGCGCCGAACACCATGGTGAGCAGCAGGAAGGCGATCAACGCTTTCCGCTTGCCCGTCTGCGCGGAATGGACAGCGAGCGCCATGGTGAGACTGCTGGCGATCAAAACTGCCGTGTTCGTGGTGCCCAGCCTGATGTCCAGCAGGCGGCTGCCGAATTCAAACGCCGGAAGGTAGAGCCCGCGATAAATCGCATACGCAGCGAATAGCCCGCCGAAAAACATGATCTCGGTGACTAGAAAAATCCACATGCCCAGGGTCCCAGCTTCATGCTGCTGGTCGGCATCCACAAATTGATGCGCAACGTGTTGCGCAGCATGCTGCGACGACCCTTGTCCGTGCGTGACTGCGGTAACTTCAGCCACCGGCATTCCCTCCGGCAACCGCGGCGGGCGGGGCCATCTGGGCATAGGCGTAGGCTTCCTCGGTGACTACCGGCGTCTCCTCAAAATTCTCCGTCGGCGGCGGTGAAGGGGTTTGCCACTCCAGCCCCGTCGCGCGCCAGGGATTCGGCCCCGCAATTGGTCCGTAGCGCATCGAATAAATGAAATACACCAGCGGAATCAGGTAGCCGATGCCCAGGATCGAAGCTCCAGCCGAAGACATCACGTTGAGCACCTGAAACTCTGCCGGATAAGTTGCATACCGCCGCGGCATTCCCAAATAGCCGAGCATGAATTGCGGGAAGAAGGTGAGGTTAAACCCCACGAAAATCAGCAGCGCCGCGAATCGCGCCCAGGCGTCGCTATACATCCTTCCCGTGATTTTCGGCCACCAGAAATGAAGTCCGCCCATGTAGGCCATCACTGTGCCGCCAACCATGATGTAGTGAAAATGCGCGACGATAAAATAAGTCCCGTTTAAATGAACGTCCGTCGCCAAAGACGCCAGGAAAAGTCCGGTCAGCCCGCCCATGGTGAAAAGCCCGATGAATCCCAGTGCGTAGAGCATCGGCGCTTGATACGAGATGGAGCCTTTGTAAAGCGTCGCCGTCCAATTAAAAACCTTTATGGCCGAAGGAATCGCCACCAGAAAACTCAGCAGCGAGAAAATCAGACCTGCGTAAATCGACTGGCCGGTGACGAACATATGATGGCCCCACACCAGGAAACTGATCACGGCGATGGCCAGGCTCGAGAAGGCGACGAAGCTGTATCCGAAAATACGCTTGCGCGAAAAACAGGCGATCAGCTCGCTGACCACTCCCATTCCGGGGAGAACCATGATGTACACGGCGGGGTGCGAATAAAACCAGAACAGGTGCTGGAAGAGCAGCGGATCGCCGCCAAGCTTCGGATCAAAGATGCCTACGTGGAGCAACCGCTCAAGCGCCACCAACACAATCGTGATGGCCACCACGGGTGTGCCCAGGACCATGATGATGCTGGTGGCATAGATGGCCCACAAGAAAAGCGGCATGCGGAACCAGGTGAGCCCCGGTGCGCGCATCTTGTGAATCGTCACGATGAAATTCAAGCCGGTCAGAATGGAACTGAATCCGGAGACGAACACCCCCAGCGCGGCCGCAATCACGTGCGAGTTCGCGTACGTGCTGCTGTAGGGCGTGTAAAAGGTCCAGCCTGTATCCACGCCGCCGGCAAGGATAGCGTAAAGGGTGAAGAGCGCTCCAACGACATAGATGTACCAGCTCAACAGATTTATCCGCGGGAATGCCAGGTCCTTTGCGCCAACCATCATGGGCACCAGGAAATTCCCCAGCACCGCGGGAATTGAAGGGATCATGAAAAAGAAAACCATAACGATGCCGTGGATGCTGAAAAGCTTGTTGTAAGTTTCAGGCTGGACAAGGGCGCCGCCGGGAGTGATCAGATGCATGCGCATCAATGTGGCTGCCGCGCCACCGATGAAAAACATGAAGGTGATGGAGACCAGATAGAGCAACGCGATGCGCTTGTGATCCGTGGTGAGCAGCCACGACCGGATCCCGTATTTCGCATTCAAATAATTTACGGGCGTGGCCACGGGCACTTCCGCTACGGCGGTGCTCATTGCGCTTTCCTTTCCTGTGCGCCCAAGGACTTCACATAGGCCATCAACTGCAAGATTTGCTCCTCATTTAATTGCCCCTGAAAGGTGGGCATCACCGGAGCGAACTCCGCAAGGGGCATGGAATTTGGATTGGTGATGGCCTGCCGGATGAAAGATTCGTCCACCAAAAGCGTGCGGCCATCCTTCAGCGGTTGTTGAGTGCCGAATTTGCCGGTCAGCGATGGCCCTTTCCCGCTGTTGTCATTCTTGTGGCAGGTGTTGCATCCGTATTGCGCAAAGAGCCGCTCGCCCGCCTGGGCCATGGACTCGCCCTTGGAGCCGCCCGCAATCCAGATGGCGTAGTCCGCCGGAGTCATTACGTAAACCCAGCCAATCATTCCGGAATGCTGTGCGCCGCAATACTGGGCGCAGAAAAAGTGGAATTTGCCCGTTTCCGTGGCCTGAAACCAGATACTCGTATACCGCCCTGGCAAAACATCCTTTTTCACGCGGAAGGCCGGAACGTAAAAATCGTGGATGACGTCTTCGGAGGTCATAGTGAGCTTCACCGGCACGCCGATGGGAACATGCAGCTCATTGATCTCCCGCGGACCCTCGGGATGCTGGAGATGCCACATCCACTGTTTCCCGACCACGAAAATCTCCATGGAGGCGTTGGGCGGGCGTGAATTCGCAAAATACAAACTTGAACTCCACACAAAGATGATTGCGCATAGTCCCGTGGGAACCAGGGTCCAGGTCAATTCGAGTGAGAGGTGCGTTTTCGTTTCAGCGGGCTGCTCGTTTTCGGAACGCCGGCGGTACTTGATTGCAAAATAAAGAATCGCCGAAAAAATGATGAAGGTAAAAAAGAGTGTGATGCCGGTAAGAAAAAAATGGAGCTTGTCCACACCTTCGGCGATGGTCGAGCCGGGCTCGGGGCGGATGGGAATCCCCAGCCAGGTCTGCATGGCCAACACGGAAATTATGCCTATGTTGAACATCTTTCCTTTCAGCTGACGCGCAACTTTCGTTCAGCTTTGAATCAAAGCGCCCGGCGATGCGCGCTGGCCGGCGCCACGGAATATTTCTCGCGCCGCAAGAAGAACATAATGGTCAGCGCGATCAGCAAAACCGTGAGCACACCGGCCGCGCGGACGAAATTCGTTATGAACACGCTGTATTTCCCCGTTTGAGGGTCGTAGTGGAAGCAGAACAACAAAATCGCATCCACGGCCGAGCCAATTCGGCCTTCGCTGGCCTCCACCAATCCCAGCCGGACATCGCGCGGCGAGTAAGAAATTCCGTAGAAGTATCGCGAGACGCGTCCCTCCGGCGTGAGCACCATGATTCCGCTGGCGTGCGCAAATTGGGAGGAGTCCTTGTCATACACAAAACGGAATCCCACTGCGGCGGCCAGCTCGCGAATTTGCGGCTCGTCGCCGGTCAAAAAATGCCAGCCGTGCACAGCGCCCGGCCGGCCATAGAGGCCCGTGTACATAATCTGTTTGGCCTCGGCCAGCATCGGCTTTTCACTCGGATCAATGCTCACCGTGATTACGTTGAAATCCTTTCCAATTTCCAGCGGCACTTCTTTCAGAGAATTCAGCGTCGCGTTCAGCACTTCGGTGCAAAGCATCGGGCACTTGTAATAAACCAGCGTCAGGATGGCGGGCTTGTTCTGCAAAAGTTGGCGGAAGGTGACGCTGCCGCCATGTTCGTCACGAAAATTAATGTCCAGCGGAACCTGGGAATTCAGTTTCTGGTCCAGCCCGACATTTTTTAGGACTTCGGGCTTGCCGCCGGGATTCTGCACGAAAAGATCCTGCGCCCGAAGCATTCCCGCGCTGAATACGATGCCGGCGAGCAATGCACAAAAAACTGCACATCTCATTTTTATCTGCACGCTTGGTCTCATTTCGTGGATTCCTTGGTCGCGTCTCCTGCGCCTGCCGCAGGAGGCGCCGCCGGTCGCGTTGGCAACTTGCGTTCGACAATCAAATCCATCGCGCGCTCAATTGGAATGCGAACTTTTCCATTGGCTCGATCCACCCATCCATAGGAATGCAGCAACTCTTCCTGGCTTTGGCGCACCTGGTTGAGATCCACGGTCGGCTGCACCTGCAGCCGTGGCTCGGGCGGCAGCGTCCGCGAATTGCTGAATGGGGAAGCCGCCGGGCCAAGTGGTTGTGTGGTTGAAAAATATCCGAATAGCCAGCGCATGCTGACGAATGAAAAAACCAGCACCAAAAAAAGTGCGATTCCAAAATAAATTATCCCGCGCGCGCTGACGTCACGCGTTTCGTATCCGGGTGTGGCAATCAATGGTTTAGGATCAGTGTCCTTCTGCATGTTCCACCAAAAACTCCGCCAGCCCCGGATCCGCCATCGGCAACAGCGGCCGAGCCTGAAGCTGGCTGAAAAACGCCCAGATCCACAATCCGCCAAGCCCGGTGACAAGGGTAAGATTCGTCCAGTGCACACGCGGCCCAGCAACATCAAATGCCGGTGCAACCAGCCAGAAAACATCCACCAGCGTCAAGGCTACAAGCAATCCCGCAACCCAGGAAAGCGCGCCGGGGACTCGCTTAACATCGCGCGACAGCAGCAAAAAGAACGGAACCGCGAAATGCAAAATAATTAAAATGACCGCAAGCGCCGCCCAACTTCCCCGCGCGCGGCTCATGTACCAGCTGGTTTCTTCCGGCATGTTGCCCGACCAGATGATCAGGAACTGCGAAAACGACAGGTAGGCCCAGAGCATCACGAAAGTCAGCAACAGGTTGCCCAAGTCGTTGAAGCGCTGCTTGGTGGCGATTCGCGCCAGCGGCTCGCGGTCCGCCAGCCTTCGCGTCACCAGAACCACAAACGCCATCGCCGACAGCGCTTGCACCACCATGATCAGCATTCCGTAAATGCTTGAAAACCAGGTCGGCTCAAGCGACATGACCCAATCTATCGAAGAGAATGTGACCATCATTCCCCACAGGATAAGCCCCGGCCCACTCAACCCTTCCAAACGTTTGGCGCTTGCAGCCGCCTGCACGCCGGTTTGCGCGGCATCACCATCTTGTTCAGACGACCATCGATTGAGCAGCAGCGCCAACCCGACCCACACGACGAAATAAATCATGCTGCGGGTAAGAAAAAATGGCGTGTTCAAATAGAAATGTTTCTGCACATAAGCAGGATCCGCCGCTGCATCCGGCCTCGCCCAGCCATACAGGTAAGTCATCCCAAAAATCAGCGGCAGATAAAGGATGGCCATCAGCCACAGAGTTCGCGTCCCGGATTCCAGTGCTCGGCGAATCAAATATCCCCAGCCGCCTCCAGTAAGGTGATGCATCATCAATAGGGCCAGGCAACCCAGTGGAATTCCCATCCAAAAAACAAATGCCACCAAGTAGGATCGGAAAAATTGTTGCGGGTTGCTGAAAAGCCCGGGAATGGAAACCACCATTCCCATTATTCCGGCGAACAGCGTCCCCCGGCGCAACTTTTCAAATTGCGGCAGCCGACTCGCGCCCGAGTTTACGGTTGTCGCGCTCACTGGGGCGTCTCCGTCTGAAGTTTCTTCTGCTCCGCGGGCGGCAAATCCGCGACGGTGGCCTGCTGGCTCAGTTGCAACGCGCGGATATACGCCGCGATCCGCCAGCGATCTTCCGGACTCACGCGCGATGAGTAGCTGTACATGACTCCCAGCCCGTTGGTCATCACGTCAAAAAAATGTCCCGGAGGCGCCTGTCGCAAACGGTCAATGTGGAACGATGGCGGCTGCGGAAATCCGCGCAGCACGATCATGCCGCGGCCGCTTCCGGTAACGTCGTGGCAGGGCGAACAATAGATATTGAAACGCTCGCGTCCGCGCTCGAGGTCTGCGCGTGTGATCGTGAATGGAAAAAGTTCGGCGTCTTTGCCATCCACTTTGCCGGTGTAAAGCAACGTATCCAGATGCAGCTGCCCGCGCGCGATTGTCCCCGGAACCGGTAGCCTCGCCGACCGCCCATCATCGAACGCCGTGGCCGCGTCGTACGGGTTGTAGCGCGGCTGCACATGCATGTCCTGGCGGCAGCCCACCGCGAGCAGAACGAACGTAGCCGCAGCCAGCAATACCTTCGGATCGGCAATCCACCGGCGATGCGAATCAGGCTTCAACTTCGGAAACCTCCCTCGCCCGCAGGCTGGTCAAGAACTGTTTCGTCTTGGCCGCATCGAACTGCCGGTCGCGCGCCTTGATCAGAAGGAAAAATCTGTCGCGCGTCGCCAGGGCAAACCGCTCCGCATTGAACACGGGATGATAAGGAGCCGGCAGCCCGTTCATGGCCAACATTCCAAAAACGCAAAATATGGAGGCGCCAAGAATCGTCAGCTCAAATGTAATAGGGATGAACGCAGGCCATGAATTGTACGGTTTCCCCGCAACATTCAAGGGATAACTGAAAACATTGGCGTAATACTGCATGAGAAATCCCGCCAGGCCGCCAAGAATTCCGCCAATCAGCACCACCAGCGGCAAGTTGGTGTGATGGAATCCCACTGCTTCCGCCAATCCTTCCACTGGCATCGGTGTGAACGCGTCAATCCGCTTGTATCCGGCGGCGCTGGTTTTGCGCGCGGCGTCTAAAAGCGCTTCCGGCGATTCAAATTCCGCCATCAGTCCGTAAAGTGGGTGGCGTCTCATACTTTTCCAAAGCTCGGCATTTCGGGATTCGGATTGCGCAGCCGCGCCTGGTAACTTGTCCTCGGACGCGTATTCAGCTCGGCCAGCAGCGTGTAATCGCGCGGACCGGCCTTTAGCTTTGCCACACGGCTGTTCTTGTCATTGATGTTCCCGAACACAATTGCCTGCGCCGGGCATACCGCTTCACACGCAGTCACGATTTCGCCGTCCCGCACGCTGCGATCCTGCTTTTCCGTTTCGATTTTCGCCGCCTGAATCCGCTGTACGCAATAAGTGCACTTCTCCATCACGCCGCGGCTCCGCACGGTCACGTTCGGATTCCGCAGCGCCTTCATCGAATCCGTGGTGTAATCGGAGAAAAGTCCAAAATTGAATCGCCGGACTTTGTAGGGGCAATTGTTGGAGCAGTACCGCGTGCCCACGCAGCGGTTGTATACCATCTCATTCAATCCCTCGGGACTGTGAACCGTAGCGCCGACGGGACAGACGCCTTCGCACGGCGCGTTTTCGCACTGCATGCACGGCACTGGCTCAAAATAAGTTTCCGGCCGGTCGATGTCTCCACGGAAATAAGTGTCCACGCGCAGCCAGTGCATTTCGCGCCCGCGGATCACTTCCTCCTTGCCCACCACAGGAATATTGTTTTCCGCCTGGCAAGCCACCACGCACGCGCCGCAGCCCACGCACTTGTTCAAATCAATCGCCATCCCCCAGGCATAGCCGTTGTATTCAAATCCCGGATAGAGAGACAGCTCTTTCGGCGGAGTTGGCTCCGCCATTTCCTGCGCGAATTTCGGATTCTTCTTGAACTCGTCGAGCGTGCCGATGCGCACCAGATCGCGCGCGAAGGCGTTCTGGCTTTCCATGTCTACTTGGCCGACCGGCATGCCGTTGCCTGTCTCAATAATGTTGTGGTGCTGAGTCGCCGCGAGAGGATATGTCTTACCGGTCTTCCTAATCTCTGGGTCGAACTCCATTCGGAGCCTGGACCAGGTTTGGATCTGGTATGCGTTGAAGCCAACCCCCGTGCCGAGCCGACCGGCCCGCCGTCGGCCGTAGCCTAGATGGAGAGTTACCGAATTATTTGCGTGTCCCGGAACGATCCAAACAGGAGCTTCAATGGCCCGCTGATGAAATGCGATTTCGATGACCTCACCGTTTTTGACTCCCAAGCTCTGAGCTGTTGCAGGGCTTAATTGAGCCGAGTTGTCCCAAGTGAGTTTGGTGATTGGCTTCGGCGCCTCCTGCAACCATCCGTTGTTCGCCGACCTACCATCACCAATGGTAGGGTCAGGGCGATAAACAATTTCAATCTTCTCCGGTGGAATTGAAACCAATCCTTCGCCCGCGCCAGCATCTCCACAATCAAATGAACAAAGCGTCGCCCCTGGCTTGACTGTTCGCGGTTCGTAAGCTGTTCCAACCACTACCCCGTCGTGGAGTGATGTCTGCCAAAACTCGTCGAAATCTATTTCGCTGCGCTGTTTCTTCCAATAGTCACGAACCAAATCGTAGTCAGTTTTGTCCGATTGTCCTTGAAAGGCGGCAAGAATTCCGCGAGAGGTCTTGCCATCGTAGATTGGAGCGATGAGCGGCTGGATGAAACTCAGCGTCCCATCATAGGCTCGCGCATCACCCCACGATTCGAGGACATGCGCCGCAGGAATATGCCAATGGCACAATTCGGCGGTTTCGTCTTCATAAAGACCTAAATGGGCGCGAAATGGAATCTTGAGAATCTTTCGAGAAAAATCCAGAAAATCAGGTGCAGAGTAAGCGGGATTTGCGCCGAAGATGAACAGTGCCTGAACGTGGCCGGCGTCCATGTCGCTCGTCAACCGCATAAGACCTTCATCTATATCGGGCACAGCCTCTAACGGATCCGTATAAATCAACGTGTTTCCGACGCTTCCGAGAGCGGAATTAATCTCGTGGGCAATCGCGTGAACCGCGGGCGGCTGACTTTCACCGACTAACAGGACGCACTTTCCCCTGTTTTTGAGTAAGTCTCCCGCCAATGCAGAGATCCACTTATGTTGCATGCTCTTCCGGCCCTCAAAGCCTTTGGCTTGAGGAACCTGCAATTCCGCAGCAAGCGCGCTCGCGAAAGTTCCTATGTCCGCAAACCTCATCGCAAGTCGATGGTCGGCCATCGCCCCAGTCGTCGTCACCCCTTGCTCGACGACATAGAGCCTGTTCATTTTTGAAGGCGCGCCTTCGGCATTTCGGCGCGCTGCGAAATCACGTGCGTAGCGCATTGCACCCGGCCCCGAGTATAGAAAATCGGAATCGAGGGAGAGGATCACGTCGGCCTTGTCAATTCGGTAGACAGTATTCATGCGTTGGCCGAACGCCATTAAAGCGCCCTCCAACACATTCGCCCTCGAACAGGGCTCCCACTGATGCCACTGCGCTAGTGGAAACTCCTTTAGCAGCGCCTGAATCTGCGCCCCAAGCGACGGCGACGTAATCGTCTCCGTAAGAATCCGCAGACCCGCGCCCTTGGTGGCCAGAAAATTCGTCCGCAAATCGGCCACCTGCGAAAGAAACGCAGTCCAACTGCTGATGCGCCCCTCGTGAATCACCGATTGCGACCGGTCGGGATCGTACAAATCCAGAATCGAAGCCTGTGCAAAAATATCCGTCGCGCCCAGGCTTCCCGGATGCAGCGGATTCCCTTCAATCTTCGTCGGCCGCCCCATGTGGCTTTCAACCAGAATCCCCGTCGCCACTCCTTGCTGCACAAATGAAGTCGCGTAAAACAGCGGCTTCCCCGGAATAATTTCCTCGGGCGCCCGCACATAGGGAACAATTTTCTGGTCGGGCATTTTCGTGCAGCCCGAAAGCCCAGCGAGCGCCGCCGAGGCCGCCATCCATTTCAGAACATCGCGCCGCGGCACCCCATCCGATTCCTGCGCGGGGTCGTGCGGAAATTCATGCTCCAGAAACGCGCGATGCTCCGGCGTCTCCGCCAATTCTTCCAGCCCGCGCCACAATCGGTTCGCGCCGAACGCTTCTTGCTTCGCACGGATCGCTTCCAGATCCATCCGCGTATTCGAGTTGGGCTTCATGGTCATTTCATCTATGGCACGTCGAGCAGTTTGTGAGCGACTGAATCTTGTATTCCTTCACCAGCTTCTTCCCCAGCTCCTCCTGGTTTTCCGGCGCCTGGTAGCGAATGTTGAAGACCTGATCCCGCGGCCGCACATATTTCTCGGGAGCCCGATGGCAATCCAGGCACCAGCCCATCTGCAGCGTGTTCGCGCGCCAGGTGAGCGGCATGTCACCCACCGGCCCGTGGCAGGTCACGCATCCAATTCCTTTGTTCACGTGGATGCTGTGATTGAAATAGACAAAGTCCGGGACGGCGTTCACCCGAATCCACTCAATGGATTTGTCGTCGCGGTAGCTCGCGCGCACCGGCTCCAGCATCGGACTGTTCACCCAGATCTGCGAATGGCAGGTCATGCACGTTTGCGTGGGAGGCATCCCCGCCGCCGAAGAATTCTCCACCGCAGTGTGGCAGTACCGGCAATCCAGCCCCAGCTCACCAACGTGATGCTTGTGGCTGAAAGGAATCGGCTGGTCTTTCGCGACGTTCACTTCCGTCACATACGGCGACGCCGAAAGTTCGTAAACCGCCCATCCCAGCAGAGCGATAATAAATGCCGCACCATAAATGCTCAGCCGGGCAATGGTGTTGGTGCTCCGATGGAAGACTTGGGCCATAAAATCAATTTACGCCGCGCTTTCCGGCGCGCTAATTCGTTTTCTTCTCCTCCGTGGTTTCATCCACCAGCACACGCATCTCCGAAATGGAAATAATCGGAAGGAACCGGATAAACAGGAACAACAACGTCAGAAATAGCCCCACGGTCCCGGCAAACGTCGCCCAATCCCACCGGGTCGGAATATACATTCCCCACGCGGACGGCAGAAAATCGCGATGCAAGCTGGTGACCACGATAATGAAACGCTCCAGCCACATGCCCACATTCACAATCAGAGAAATCACAAACAGCTTGGCCACATTTGTCCGCACGCGCTTAATCCACAACAACTGAGGAATGGCAATATTGCACGAAATCAGCAACCAATAAAAAGGCGCGTACGGCCCGCCAAAGCGGTTCAGCATCATGAAATGGTCGTATTTGTTTCCGCTGTAAAACGCGCCGAAGGTTTCCATCATGTAGCCGTAAGCCACAATCAATCCCGTGGCCAGCATCACCTTGGCCATGTTCTCGAGATGCCTCATGGTGATGAAATCTTCCAGCCCGTAAAACTTCCGAATGGGAATCGCAAGCGTCATGACCATCGCAAATCCGGAATAAATCGCTCCGGCCACAAAGTAAGGAGGAAAAATCGTGGTATGCCACCCGGGCACAATGGCGACGGCAAAGTCGAAGCTCACCACCGTATGCACGGACACCACCAGCGGAGTCGCCAGTCCCGCAAGCAATAGAGACGCAGTCTCGTAGCGATGCCAGTGGACCGCCGACCCGCGCCAGCCCATCGCGAAAATTCCGTAAAACACTTTCGCCCAGCGCTTGCGAGCCTTGTCGCGCAGAGTAGCCAGGTCCGGGATCAATCCCACAAACCAGAACATCAGCGACACAGTCGCGTACGTGGACACTGCGAACACATCCCAAACCAGCGGGCTGCGAAATTGCGGCCACAAATACATGGTGTTGGGATAGGGCGCCATCCAATAGAACAGCCACGGCCTCCCCATATGCAGCAGGGGAAACAACCCCGCGCACGAAACCGCGAAGAGCGTCATCGCTTCTGCGAACCGGTTGATGGAGGTGCGCCATTTCTGCCGCAGCAGTAACAGGATTGCCGAAATCAGAGTACCGGCATGGCCGATCCCGATCCACCACACGAAATTGACGATGGCGAATCCCCAGCCAATCGGAATGTTGATGCCCCAGATTCTCGTGCCGGCAATCAGCAGGTAAGCCACCGCGTAATTCAGCAGCATCAACAGTGCGAAGGCGATCGCAAAGCCGAAATACCACCCTCGGGGGGTGTGCCTCCTCAGAACAATGGAGCTGATTTTGTCAGTGACCGAGGCGTATGTGTGCCCCGGTTCAATTACTGGCGGATTTTGCGCGGATTCCATCTACCGGAAAATGGATTCAAGGACGAAATGGAAAAACGAGAATAGCTCCGAACCTGAGATGATGCAACCTCTGGGGAGTGCAATTCCCAGGATTTGCTTTCAGTGCGAAGGCTGGTTGCGTGGGGACAATCAAAACTTCAAACCTGTTATGACTTGAAACATGAGTCAAACTTTCCGGTGGACATATATCCGGCCCGCACGTGAAATGGATCTTGCGCGCAACCTTACTGGAAGCGCGAGGGTTCGCTCCTGAAAAATGTTCTCCTCTTTACATGAAATTTGGTCATTGAATTCAGATTGGGTGATCTTGGCCGCGGCCTTGATCCTGGCTTCGTGCTGGCCCCTGCTGGGCAATTCATTGTTGGCTCCTCTTGAAAGGGCTTGCGAACATTTTGCGGCGCACAAGAAACTCGCCGTGGTGACTGCCTTCTTCGTCCCCATCTTGATTCGATTGAGCCTGTTACCGATTTTTCCCATCCGGCCGCCTGGCGTTCACGATGAATTCAGTTATCTGCTGGCTGCGGATACCTTTGCGCACGGGCGATTGGCAAATCCTCCGCATCCGTTGTGGATATTCTTCGATACGTTCCATGTCTTACAGCATCCCACATACTCTTCAATGTATCCTCCCGCGCAGGGGGCGGTGATCGCGCTCGGTCAGTTGCTGGGCAATCCATGGATTGGAGTTTTGCTCAGCATGGGCGCGATGTTTGCCGCATTACTGTGGATGCTGCAAGGCTGGTTCCCTCCGAAGTGGGCTTTGTTGGGGGCAGCTTTGCCACTTTTTCAATTCGGAATTTTTAGCTACTGGATGAACAGCTATTGGGGCGGTGCGGTCGCAACGCTGGGTGCCGCTTTGGTAATCGGTGCTTATCCCCGAATACTGCGAAAACACCGTTTCCGCGACGCCGTGCTGCTGGGATTGGGAACATGTATCCTGGCAAACAGCCGTCCTTTTGAGGGGCTGATCTTTTTTCTTCCCGTGGCCATTGCACTGACGTACTGGCTTTTCAGTCGCAAAAGTCCCGGCTGGCGGATATCTGCGCGGGACATAGTGATCCCCTTGGGCACCGTGCTGGCGCTTGGGTTGGTTTTTGTCCTTTATTACAACTGGAGAGTTACGCTTAGCCCGTTTTCCTTTCCCCATACTCTGGATGACCAGCAACATTTGACCGTGTCAAATTTTGTCTGGGGATCCAGCCAAAAACCAATGCAATACTTGAATCATCAGTTTGACGTCTTCTACAACCACTACGCGCGCAACCAATTCCTGCACACCTGGGAAGACTTTGGGCGCATCTCCTGGAAGAAAGTGACCGATTTTCAGGATTTCTATTTGGGAATTCCCCTGGTGACCCCGTTGTTGGCGCTTCCCCGCGTATTCTTTGACCGTCGCGTCCAGCTGCTTGCCCTGCAATTCATGCTCTGTGCCGCCATGATGCTGACCGTCATTTATTTCAATCCTCACTACGCGGCGCCTGCATTCGCCGCGTTTCTTTGCCTGCTGGTTCAGATGTTCCGTCATATCCGACGGTGGAAATTCCGCGGCGCTGTGGTGGGCATTGGGATAACGCGGGCGATCTTCTTGCTAACCGCGGCGGCGGTCCCTATTTGCATTTATCATTCAGCGATTGACCCAAAAACGAATTACGGCCTCGGTGCGGGCGAGCCGAACTGGCAGCGAGCTGAATTGGCAGGGCAGCTCGACGCGATGGACGGACAGCACCTGGTGATCGTCAGGTATTCACAGACCCACCACAATGTCCATCACGAATGGGTCTACAACGCGGCGGACATCGACCATGCCAAAATTGTTTGGGCCAGGGAAATCCCCGGCGTCGACCTGAATGCGCTCTTAGATTATTTCAAAGGACGAAAGACGTGGATCGTTGAACCTGATACTTCCCATCCCTTGCTCTCTCCCTATAATCCAGGAATAGCGGTCCCGCCAAATACGGAAAACAGGTTGCCGGCGCCATGAGGAATGCCTCCAGTATCCAGAGCGAAAACGGGATGGCTCACTCCTCTCCTTCATTTTCCAGTTTCGACTTCGAGAAGCTTTCGTCATGGGCACTGGCCGCTCTCATTGGTTACGCTGCGGTCAGAAACGTATTTGAAGCCCTGACCAAGCCATTCTGGTATGACGAGATTTGTACCTGGGTCATCGTTCATCAGCCAGGGGTTTCCCGGATGTGGGAGGCACTGGCACACGCGGTAGACGGTCAGCCCCTCGGTTATTATCTTCTGGAGCGGCTTGCATCCGTCTTCGTGGTCAATGAACAGATTTCCTTTCGCATCCCTTCGATTCTCGGACTCGCCGTGGTGACTTTGTGCCTGTTCCTGTTTGTAAAATTGCGCAGTAACAGTTTGACTGCGTTCATTTGTGCCGCGATTCCGTTGTTTACAGTGCTCTTCGATCCCTACGCGGTGGAAGCCCGGCCCTACAGCGTGGTCGTGGCCTGCATTGCCTTCGCCTTAGTGTGCTATCAACGGGCGCCGGCAATTCCATGGTTGATTCTCATGGGCGCGAGTTTCGCTCTCGCGCAGGCATTCCACTACTATGCGATTGTTTCCTTCTTTCCCTTCATCGTGTCTGAATCTGTCCTTTTGGTCAGGCGTCGGAAACTGCGTTGGACCGTTTGGCTGGCATTCTCTAGCGGGTTGCTTCCGCTGGCGGGCTTCTGGAGTTTGTTGTCGAAGTTCAGGGCTTACTACGGATCGCACTACTGGGCGGTGCCAAGCCTGGATGGCGCAAAATCCAGTTATGGATGGTTCTTCAATCTGTCACCCGCTTGGGGCCTAAACATCGCAGGTCTCGCCGTAATCATGGTATTGGTCAAATTGCTGTTTGATATGCGCCGCCACACCGGCGCGGAATACGCGGGAGTGGATTTAGTCCACGAACGTACGCTCGCGTTGGGATTCCTGGCGCTGCCCTTCGTGGGTTTCATAGTCTCAGATCTTGCTCATGGCGGCATGACGGTGCGGTACGTTATGCCGACAATACTGGGTTTCCCCCTGGCTGCCGGTTACGTTCTTCCGCCGATCAAGCGCAAAAGCGTCGCCCTTATCGGAATTCTCGCCCTTCTTCTCGCTTTCACGCTCCAGGAAAGGCGATTTTGGGTTTCTTACCCGCGCATTTTCGTTTCTCCAGCTGATTCAGTTCAGGAATTGGTGGCTTCGGCCGGTCATCCGGATCTCCCTGTCGTTGTTTCTCACCCTCATGATTTCTTGCAACTCGCACATTATGCCTCTCCGGATTGGCGCGGGCGATTCGTTTCGGTCGTGGATCCGGTCGAAGCAGTCATTTACACAGGTAGCGATACGGCCGACAGGGAACTGCAAGTCATGAGGGATTACACACCGCTCCAGGTTTACGACTTCGACGAATTCGCAAGAGTGCATCCTGCTTTTCTGTTGTATTCGAGCAATGCCGGAATGGGCCTCGATTGGTGGGGCATCAAGCTGTTTCGGAGCGGATACAAGCTGAAATTGGTGGCTATGAAAGACTTCTACCACAGAGTCTTCCTGGTCACTCAGAAATAAAGGCTTCTGTGAAAACCCGCGGCCAGACGTGAATTGTGTCTGTATTGAATCGCAGGCGAGACGATGCCCGTTCTCTGAATTAACAATTCAAAGATGTCAACATCCAATTGTACCAATCAGGAACAAACGAATCCGGAGAGCGTAGACGCACTTGCTCCGCCATGCCAGAATTCTTAACGGCTGCTTGGTCCGACCATTGGGCGAGCAGCCACTAGGAGTCTTGTCTTCAGGCGCTGGAAGGATTCTTCTTCGGACGTGTACGCGTCGAAGAATAATGGCGAAGCGGTCCCGATCCCTTGGTAATCGAGAATGAGACCCAATACAAACATCGCAATTGTCGGTGGAGGCGGACACGTCGGACTTCCACTTGGGATCATGCTGGCTGATCGCGGGATGCGGGTCACTCTGCTGGATCTGGATCAGCAAAGAGTTGATCAAATAAACTCCGGGCAGATGCCCTTCATGGAAGAAGGGGCCGGAGTGCTGCTGCGCCGCCACATTGGCAAGTCCCTTGTAGCTACTCTTGATAGCAATTGCCTTCAGCACGCTGACGTGGTGATCACCGTTGTCGGCACTCCCGTGGATAGGCACCTGAGTCCAAATCTGAATGAAGTGTACCGGATCATGGATGACGTGATCTGCCGGATGAAGGAAGACGCGATGTTAATTTTGCGAAGCACCGTCTATCCGGGAATGACGAAACTGATTTATGATCGTATTCACGCGCTCGGCCGGAAAATCCAGCTTGCTTTTTGTCCCGAGAGAATAGCTGAGGGGCACGCCATCGAGGAGTTGGCAACCCTCCCGCAGCTCATTTCGGCTTTTGATCCCGGGGCAATGAAGGTTGCGCGCGATTTATTCCTGACTTTAGCGCCCAGCGTAATCGAACTGCAACCCATTGAAGCCGAGCTCGCAAAATTGTTCTCAAACAGTTGGCGGTATTTGAATTTTGCAATTTCAAATCAATTCTATACGCTGGCGCAAAGCTATGACCTGGACTTTTACCGCATTCATGACGCTGTTACGCGCGACTATCCCCGCATGAAAAGTTTTGCCCGTCCGGGCTTCGCCGCGGGACCCTGTTTGTTAAAGGACACGCTCCATCTGGGGGCCTTTGCGAAGAACAATTTCTTTCTGGGCCACGCGGCCATGCTGATCAACGAGGGCCTTCCGAATTTCATCGTAGAACAGCTCCGGCGCTCCGGTTTATCCTCGCGGCGCATTTCCATCCTGGGGATGGCATTCAAAGCCGACTCCGACGATTATCGCGAGAGCCTTTCCTACAAACTCCGAAACCTGTTGAAACTGGAGGCCAGCGAAGTTCTTTGCACCGACCCTTACGTGCCCGACCCGACGCTGGTGCCGCTGGATCAAGCCATCCAGAACTCCGATGTGGTCATTTTGGGTGCGCCCCACACCGTGTACCGTGACCTGGAGATCTCGCCGGACAAGGTCGTGATGGACATCTGGAACTTTTGGAAAACCGAAAGCGCCCGCAAAGTGGAATCGTTATATGCCACACCGGCCCCGGTCGCATAACTAATCCATGAAAATACTGGTGACAGGCGCCGCCGGCTTTATCGCTGGCTACTTGATTTCCGAGTTGCTGGGTTCCGGATATGAAGTCACCGGTCTGGACAATTTCAGCAAGTACGGAAGGGTTGAAAAATCTTACGACTCCAATCCGCGATACCGGCTTGTGGAAGGTGATGCAAAAGACGTCGAATTATTGAAGGCGCTTCTAAAAGATTGCGATCATTTCGTGGCTGGGGCGGCCATGATCGGCGGCATCTCCTATTTTCACGCATTCGCTTACGACCTCCTGGCCGAAAATGAACGCATCACGGCAGCCGCCTTCGACGCCGCCATTCATGCCCATCGGCATTCCCGTCTAATGAAAATTACAGTCCTTTCTTCAAGCATGGTGTTTGAGAGCGCCACCGAATTCCCAACCCCCGAGGAGGCAGTCCGCCGCTCTCCGCCTCCTCTCTCCACTTACGGGTTTCAAAAACTTGCGACGGAGTATTTTGCCAAGGGCGCGCTCGAACAATATGGCCTGCCTTACACCATTGCGCGCCCATTTAACTGCGTGGGGATTGGCGAGCGCAGGGCCATTCGAGACTCAAACATCTCCAGCGGCAATTTGCGTTTGGCGATGTCACATGTGGTGCCCGATCTGGTGCAAAAAATCCTGAGGGGCCAGGACCCTCTTCATATTCTTGGTTCGGGGTCGCAGATCCGCCATTACACCTACGGCGGCGATTTGGCCCGTGGCATTCGCCTGTGTATCGAGCACCCTTCAGCACTGAATGAGGATTTCAACCTCTCCACCCCCGTCGCTACATCCGTGATCGAGCTAAGCCGCGTAATCTGGGAAAAGATTCACAAGGGCGGCAAACCGTTCCGCTACGTCTCGGACTCTCCGTATGAATACGACGTTCAAATGCGGTCACCCAATGTCTCCAAAGCCGAGAGAGTGCTCGGGTTTCACGCGAATACTCAGTTGGCGGAAATCCTGGATGAAGTCATCCCATGGATTGCGGAACAGATTCGCACCGAGCAGATCTAATGACGCCCCCCCTCCACATCGTGATCCCTGTGTACAATGAGGGCGCGAATTTCCCCCAGCTTCGATCCGCTCTCATTAGTGCAATTCACTCTCCCTTCGAGGTTTTCGTCATCTATGACTTCGACGAGGACAATACGATTCCTGTAGTCCAAAGAGTGATCAGCGAGGGCGACCGCCGATTCCATTTGGTCAAGAATTCCGTCCGGCGCGGCGTTGTCGGCGCGATCCTGACCGGATTCCGGGCCGTGGAACGCGGGCCGGTTCTCGTAGTTATGGGGGATCTTTCCGACGATCTTAATATTGTCGATCAAATGGCCGACTTATACCGCCAGGGGTTTCATCTGGTGTCGCCCAGCCGGTACATGCCGGGCGGACGGATGGTGGGAGGCCCGTTCCTGAAGCGAAATCTTTCCAGATGGGCCGGCATCACTTTGCATTGGCTCAGGCGACTGCCGACAAGCGACGCAACCAACGCATTCAAACTTTACGATGCTGAAATGCTCCGTTCCATGAGTATTGAGAGTCGCGGAGGATTTGAAATCAGCCTCGAAATCACCGTCAAGGCTTTCCTCGAGGGCTACCGGATTGTGGAGCTGCCCACTACTTGGCAAGACCGCTCCCAGGGGGAATCCCGCTTCCGTCTGTGGCACTGGCTGCCGCTTTATCTGCGATGGTACTTTCATGCCTTTCGTCCACGTTCACACCAGCCAAGGCCCTTGGTGAATCCTCAGCAGAGTTAGCTTTCAGTGCCCGGGCTCCTGAGTCTTTTCGACTTGGGAAATTATCATGGTTCAGTTTTTCAGAAGAGAAATGAAGTGCAGTTTTCGCCCAAAGATCATCGAGAACGGTGGTGGATAAATCGGTAAATCCTTTTGTGTGGAAACCTGCTTCAGGCCGGCGTTGCTGAATAGGTCCCGCCAGCCGGCGCTCGACAGATAATTGTAGGGGAGCAGCACACCGTGCGGCTTGTTTCCCACCCAGTCCATGAACCGCAATGTCGCGTGATCAAATGCGTCTTCCGACAGGTGGTCCTTTATGATCACGAACTCCCGGCTGACCCGGCATGCGTCCTGAATCACGGCCAGCGGGTCAGTGGTGTGGTGCAGGACGTCCACGAATAAACATGCATCGAAAGAATTCTCGGGAAACGGCAGGTGGACTCCGTCGTACGCGGTGCATGGGATCGCGCAGTCCTCACGCGGTTGCACCTCCACTCCGCTTACTTCCAGTCCGTTCACACGGGATCGCAAGATCGCATCCAGTTTTCCGTCGCCGCAACCAACATCCAACAGCCGCCAGCCGGGACGAATTAAGGCTGCAATCCGCTCCCCAAGAACTTCGATTCGCCGCCCGTGGACCAGCCGGCCGTGCGCCTTGCCAAGAAGTTTTAATCTGGGTTTAGTGGTCATGCGGCAACTCGGTGTCGCCGATATATGTGCTTCGGCTGATGCCGAGCATGCTCAGGAAAAAAGAAGCAAAAATCACCTGCACCCCTAGGAACATCCACATGGACCAGAACAGGACCTCGCGCACGTCATACAACGGCCCAAATCCGCTCTTCGCCCATTGCAGTGTGACCCAGGCATCTCCACCCAGGCCTGCGAATAGTGCGATGGCCCCTATCAATAAACCATCCTCGAGTTGGACACGATGCAGCCACCGGCGAAGCGACACCGACCTCCGGTCAAACCGCTCCGCATAGCTGAACACTTTCGCAAAGAACCCGACCGAAATAATCTGTGCCCCCATCAATGTAAAGAACACCCCGAAAATCATAGTGTGC
This sequence comes from Candidatus Acidiferrales bacterium, assembly GCA_035308165.1. Lineage (GTDB taxonomy): Bacteria > Acidobacteriota > Terriglobia > Acidiferrales > UBA7541 > DASTCZ01. The sequence continues at coordinate 62,729 of DATGHC010000021.1, forward strand.
AAATCCAGTATGACGTGCGGGCTAATCTGCCGTGGGCCGGGCAGGAGCCAGAAGACCAGCACCAGCCCCACAAGAAACAGAAATCCGCCCGGCAACAAAAAAAGCCAGTTCGGAGCGTAAAGAAGCATGAACCTCAGATGTCTCCAGCCATCCCGGAAACTTCGCAGGTGAGGTGGTCGTCCGCGCTTGTCGGGCCATAACGCGACGGGTATCTCTGTGATTCGCGCGCCCAATTGGCCCGCCTTGATCACAAACTCCGATGCGAATTCCATTCCCGAGCTTCGCAGATCCATCCGGTCGAACACTTCACGGGAGAAGCCGCGCATCCCGCAATGGCTGTCCCCCACCCCCGTGCGAAACAACACGTTCAGAAGGCCGGTTAGCCCGGGATTGCCAATGTACTTGTGGTGCCAGGGCATCGCGCCGCTGTGAATGCCTCCAAGAAAACGATTTCCCATCACGACATCGTTTCCTTCCCTCCACGCCCGGACAAAATCAGGTACTGCCGAGAAATCATAGCTGTCGTCCGCGTCGCCCATCACCACAAAACGCCCACGGGATGCGCGAATCCCGGCTTTCAACGCCGCGCCGTATCCGCGCTCAAATACACGCACAACCACCGCTCCACACGATTCGGCAATTTCGACAGAGCCATCCGTCGAGCCGTTGTCTGCAACAATCACCTCTCCACTCAGGCCGGCATTGCGAAATGCTTCAAGCGCTTTCCCAATACAAATTGCCAGGGAATTCGCCTCGTTCAAGCAAGGAATTACAACAGACACTTCCGGGCCTGCTGGCGTGGTGGTTAAGGAAGTCTCGAGAGGCTGGAGCGAATTCTCGACTTGCGTGGCCAATTCGTGATCACCAATCGTGATTCCAACACACTGCGCCTCTGATGGAAAGAGACCGATTGGTCCAGTGTGCTCTGCAAGTGAATCTATGCGAACCAGCGACCTTACATACGATTGCGGATGGAATAACCTTCGATAGGCGTACTTCCGCCGTAATTTGATTCGGTCGTTTGGGTGTGGTGCAAGGTAGGCGGCGGAAGGTGAAGGGGAAAGACGGACCGGCCCAGCCCTCAATCCCCTAAAGGGATCCTCGGCTCGTCTTTCCCCATCGGACCTCTTAGAAGGCACGCGGCGCTCCATTCTTAAGCTATTGAAAATACTGGGCATTTGGCTGGCGGGGGCGGGTAAAAACGTCCGGTCAATGCAAAATTTGCTTTCCCCAATATCGGGTGAACGCAATCTCCACGGCTAAAACCAAGTTCTACTTTTGTAGTTTCTGTAAGCATTGCCAAACGCGGCTTCAAGGACTTCGGATTCCTTGCGCGCCCGCACGATTTGCAGTGGAATGATCAGCAAAAACACCAGCAAGAAGAGGGGTTTCAAGTAGAACAGACAGAGCCCGCAAATCAGGACGCTTCCGAACACATAAATTGGGTTGCGGATTCGCGAATAGAGCCCATGCGTGACCAGGGTCTTGGCCTTCGCGCTCACCGAAAACGATGCGCCCAGTTGAATTCGCGCCATCATCCAGAGGAGCGCGCCGCAGACAATCATGCCCGCTCCAACCAGGCGCATCGGCGGCCAAGGCGCATTTCGGGCGCTCCAGAACATATATCCCATCACTCCCATGACTATGGGAATTGCTACCCAAGTATCGCGGCTTTGTGGCATGGCGTGAGTTCAGAAATTCAGCCTTATTCTCCTCTCAAATCCATCGTCTCTGATTTGTGATATGGACTACTTATACTACGCTTCTGCATGATGGGAGATGTCATGCTGCACACGTAATTTCAAGCAATTCCACCACATTCTTGACCGGCTCTCAATCCTTGTCTAAGCTGGAAGATTACTCTGGCCGTATTTTGCCCACAGGGCGTCGGCCTTCACTGGGAGAGGGCTCTCCATCACCACATGGCTCTGAAAAGCATCATCGTCCGCGGCGCCCGCCAGCACAATTTGAAGAACATCAACGTCGAAATCCCGCGCAACACGCTGGCGGTGATCACCGGCCTTTCGGGTTCTGGCAAATCCTCGCTCGCCTTCGACACCATTTACGCCGAAGGGCAGCGGCGCTATGTAGAGTCGCTCTCGGCCTACGCGCGCCAGTTTCTGGAGCGCATGGAAAAGCCGGATGTCGATGAGATCGAAGGCATCGCGCCCCCAGTCGCGATCCGCCAGAAGAACACTACGCGGAATCCGCGGTCTACCGTGGCGACTGCCACCGAGCTTTACGACTTCCTGCGCCTGCTGTGGGCGCGCGCAGGCCGCACTTATTGCCCCAACGATGGACTTCTCGTGGAGCGCGACTCAGTCGATCACGTAGCCGCGAAAATGC
>DATGHC010000022.1:0-9107 GCA_035308165.1 Candidatus Acidiferrales bacterium
CACGGTCGGCTGCGTGATGTGAGCCGCATCCGAGGACATGCCTGCGCCGGCTAATTCCGCATAAATGTGCGCACCACGCGTGAGCGCGGCATCGAGTGGTTCGAGGATCATCATCCCAGCGCCTTCACCAAGGATGATGCCTTTGCGATCTCGGCAAAACGGACGGCAAACATCGGGGGAAACCACGCGCATGGCTTCCCAGGCTTTCAACATGCCGAAGCTGAGAGGAGCCTCACTTCCGCCCGCGACGGCAAGGTCCGCGCCACCTCCACGAAGAAGCTGCAATGCCACGCCGATGGCGTGGTTGGATGAGGAACACGCAGTGGATAGAGTGAAGACCGGACCCGTTATGCCAAACTCCATGGAGATCTGGCTGGCACCCGCATTGGGCATGGTGCGGGGGATGGTAAGGGGATGGACGCGCTCGCGGCCAAGGTGGTAGACATCCCAGAATTGAACGTCTTGAGTTGATTGTCCGCCGATGGATGAGCCGGTGATCACGGCTGCGCGCTGACGCAATTCCGGAGTCCAGGAGATGCCTGCATCTTGCGCGGCTTCGCGCGCGGCGATCAGAGCGAACTGGGCGAAGCGATCGAGGTGGTCAACCACGGTGAGGGGAAAATGTGCCGCGGGATCGAAATTGCAAACGCGCGCGGCATTTTGAAAACGCAATTTGGCGAGTTCGGGGCTTTCAAAAGGGGTGATCGCCGGACGGCCCGCGCGAAGCGCTTCCCAGGTTTCCGGGACATTGTGGCCCAGTGAGCAAATGACGCCCAGGCCTGTGACCGCGATGCGGCGATGTGGCATGGATCAGTTTGTGGGCAGCGGCTCGGCCGGTGGTTTGGAGGGGCCGGCAGACTGGAGCGTGCGGACGCCGTCCACGATTTCGTGGACATACCGGATGGAGCGGGCGCTCTCATCAGGGATGGAAATTTGGAAAGCGTTTTCCAGCTCGAAAAGCATGGAGATTGTGTCGAGCGAATCGAAGCCCAGTTCGGCGAGTGAACTTTGAAGAGTGATCTTTTCCCGCGGGATGTGCTTCACCGAAGCCAATATCCCAATCACTTTTTCGGCCAACTCGTCGGGCATCACTGCCTTTCCAAAGTAAGTGTTGTGCGAGAGTACGATAAGCTGAATGCAATAGTGTACAACGGCTCTGTATAAAGGCAATCGCTGCGGGGTTTGGATTCTTATCATGGCAGGAAGCCAAAATTGAAAAGCTTCAAATACAGCAACCTTTGCCCATGCAGGCGAATCTTATGAGCAGCGATACGAAGAGGATTCGAGTGAGGAGTTCATTCTCGCGCGGGATCCGGTGGATTATCGCCGCCGGATTAGCGAGCGCAATCGTTGCGGCCGTTGGAGGAGAGAAGCGGCCGTTGGACACGGAACATTCCAGGTTGACCGTGCTCGTCGGGAAGTCCGGTTTTTTTTCGGGCTTGGGGCATGAGCACGAAATCGCCGCGCCGATTGCTCAGGGGGAAGTGGAACTATCCTCGCCTGCCTTCGTAGCATTCACAGTTCATTCCGGCAAGCTCATCGTGGTAGATCCGGGCGAATCCGATTCCACTCGCGCGGAAATTCAGAAAACAATGCTGGGGCCAACTGTTCTGGACGCCGACAAATTTCCTGAAATCCGATTCGTTTCTGGGAATGTAGAACGGCTTGGCGATACGCGCTGGAATGTGCATGGAAGGCTGACCTTGCACGGTCAAACCCAAGCGGTCGTCCTTGAAACGACGCTGGAAAAAGGGCATTATCAGGGCACTGCTACGCTTCTGCAATCTGACTTTGGCATCACGCCGATACGACTTGCCGGCGGCACCATCCGGGTCAAGAACGAGGTTCAAGTTAAGTATGACATCGTACTCGCGGGGCAGTGAGAGTCCTTCCATCGCATTCCTGCGCGTCGCTGGGAGACATCGGATTGGCAACTAAGATAATCCCTCATGGCCTGGAGATTCCTTCACCGGGACCGGGCGTGAATGCCTGGGATGCGGAAGCGGCCGGCGCGCCCATCACCATCGCCGCGACGGCTACCGCCGTTCCGGAACACGCCATAACCATTGCCAACGTGAAGGAATACCTCAACAAAGTTTTTCCTCTCAGTGAATCCCGCGTCTCCATGATGCTCGATGTGATTGCCAACGCGAAGGTTGAGAAGCGTTATTTTGTTTATCCGGTGGATTATACGGTTACACCGCGGTCTCTCACACAGACCAGCCTGGAATACCAGGAACATGCGGTGGAATTGGGGAAGCGCGTGACGGAGGAGTGCCTGGAGCGCGCGGGCCTGACCCCCGAAGACGTGGACATGATCATCAGCGTATCCTGCACAGGAGTGATGCTTCCTTCCCTGGATGCATACCTGATAAACGCCCTGGGATTTCGCTCTGACGTGCGCAGGCTGCCGATCACGGAGTTGGGATGCTCGGGCGGCGCAGCAGCGCTGGGGCGGGCGTGGGATTTCTTGAAGGGCGTCAATGAAGGAAACGTGCTCATCGTGGTAGTGGAGCTGCCGAGCCTGACGTTTCAACGGAGGGACCAATCCATTGCCAATCTGATCTCGAGCATCTTGTTCGGGGATGGTGCAGCGGCGGCGATGATCACGCGAGGATCAGGTGCTGCCAGGACGGTGGAATCTGGAAATGGCGAGGGTTCGTGCCCGCAGATTCTGGGGGCGCAGACACACATTGTGCCGAACACTATGGATGCATTGGGATTTGATTTGAAAGATAACGGGCTGCACATCGTGTTGTCGCAAGACGTGCCGCACCTGGTCCGGGAAAAAATTTCAGGAATCGTGGATGGTTTTCTGGGACGGCACGGCCTGAGCCATGAGGATATGTCGGCATTTGTTCTGCACTCGGGTGGACAAAAGCTTCTGACGCACGTGGAAGAGGTGCTGAACCTGCCGAGGGAATTAACGCAGTTTTCCTGGGACGTTTTGAAGAATTACGGGAACCAGTCCAGCGCGTCAGTGCTTTTTGTTCTACAGGAATGGATGAGGAAAGCCCGGCTGGCGGGAGGCGATTACGGGTTCCTCGCGGCGTTCGGGCCGGGATTCACTGTGGACATGGTGCTTTTGCAATGGACATAAGCCGCATGGCGTATTTCGGGCTGCTGGTTGCCGCGGGCGCCGGGCGCCTGATGGAAATGGGGATCTCCCGGCGCAATCAGCGAAAGCTTTTGGAACAGGGCATTACGCGTGTGCGGGAACCACGATTTCCCTGGATGGTTCTGTTACACGCTGGCGTATTCGTGGCGGCGGGATTGGAAGTCGTGGTGCTGCGGCGTCCGTTGATTCCGGCGCTGGCTATTTCAATGGGTACCCTTTTTTTATTGTCGAACATGCTGCGCTGGTGGGTGATGGGAACGCTGCGGTCCCATTGGAGTGTGCAAGTAATGGACTCGGCGCGATTGGGAGTCGTGAGTTCGGGGCCGTACCGCTGGGTGCGGCATCCCAATTATGTGGCGGTATTTGTGGAACTGATTTCTCTGCCGCTGATTTATTCGGCGTGGATTACCGCATCGATTGCGGCGATTGCGCATATTTGGGTGCTGCACAACCGCCTCGCGGTGGAGGACCGGGTGCTGCTGGCGAATCCCGGATACCGGGCAGCGATGGGTGCGAAGCCGCGGTTTCTTCCGCGATTGCTCTAAAGTGCCGAACTGGTTTTGAAGAAGATTGAGCTAAGGGGGCCGATGTCACGCGCGTTAATTGCGGGCGGAGGGGTTTGCGGGGCGTCTCTCGCGATCCTCCTTGGACGGCAGGGAATTGAAGTAGAGCTATTTGAGCGGCGTCAATTTCCTCACGAAAAACCATGCGGTGAAGGGCTGATGCCCGCAGGCGTGGCCGTCCTGGAGCGCATGGGGTTGGCGGAAGCGGTTGGCGGAGCGCCATTTCGCAGCATTCGATACCACCTGGGCGACGTTATGGTGGAAGGGCGATTTCCTTCCCGCGAAGGTCAAAGCGCAACCGGCCGGGGGCAGAGGCGACTGAGGATCGATGAGGCTCTGTTCAGGGCGGCCACCCGAACCTCTGGAGTTACGGCGCGAATGGGTGCCAACGTCGAATCTTTGCTTACTGAAAATGGCCGCATAACCGGACTCGTTGTAGATGGAAACGCGCGCCGCGGCGACCTGGTGGTGGCCGCCGATGGACTCAATTCGCCGATTCGCAAGTCGCTTGGATTTGACCAGCCGCTCCGCAAGAGGCGGTTTGGTCTACGCGCGCATTTCCGGTTGGCGAAGAGCAGCGAACAACCGCCCTGGGTGGACGTTTTTGTGGGCCGTGGTCACGAGCTTTATGTAACGCCCTTGCCGGACGGTGAAATGCTTGTGGCTGCGCTGGTCGAACAGGGGGCAATGCCGAGTACGCCGGCATCGGAGTTTTCACGATGGTGCCGTGCCGAGAAGGAATTGTCGGTGCGCCTTGACGGCGCGGAACAAATTACAGAGCTTGCGGGATGCTCGCCGCTTTCGGCACGGTCGCGCCGCGGTTACGCGCCGGGGATTGTGCTGCTTGGCGATGCGGCTGGATTCGTGGACCCGATAACGGGCGGGGGAATGTCGCAGGCGTTGGTGAGCGCGGAGCTATTGAGCCGCTACATCATGCGAGGCATGATCCCAGCGGATCCGTGGCTTGCTGAGTTTGACCGAGAACGCCGCCGGACTCTTCGCGATTATCGTTTGTTGACGGGCGCGATGTTGTGGCTCGCAGGGCATCCACTTGTGGCGGCGGGAACTTTGAGAGCGATGCGGTCGGCACCAAAGCTTTGCTCTCATTTGGCCGGTGTATCAGGGGACCTGCGCCCGTTGTGGAGCGGCTTACCTGCATCTTGACGAGATTCAGTCAGCAAGGCACGAATTTGTTGGCGCAATTAATTTCATAACTGGGAGAGAACACATGTTTTATCGGGGATGGATGGGAGTGATGATCCTGGCAATCGGGGCTTCATTGGCGGCCAATTCCATTAGGATTGGACCACCGCAGGGAGAAACTCAGGTCATCGAGGTCAGTGCGAAGAAATTTGAATTTACGCCCGCGGAGATTCGTGTAAAGAAGGGCGCCCACGTCCAATTGAAGGTCACTGCGACGGACCGCGACCACGGCATGCTGATAAGCACCTACGCGGCAGGAGCCGACAAGAAAGGCGAGCCGGGCTTGAAATTCGATGGGGACTTGAAGAAACCTGAATTCAAGCTGCCTAAGGATCAGCCCGTAACGATTGAATTCACCGCGGACAAGGCGGGGACTTACGACTTCAAATGCTCTGTGTTTTGCGGCATGGGACATGGGGGCATGAAGGGGCAAATCGTAGTTGAGCCCTGATCGCGGAGGTTTTCGACCTTATTCAGTGGGCGCACTTATCGGGATTTCCTGGTTCGTGAAATTCTTGGCAACGCCGGGAAGCGCGTGTTTTCCTGGTGATCGAGTGCGGCGAGCCATCGCCGTCCGGCGGCGCGCAGTCCCTCGATTTCCAAGCCGCGATGCTCCGTCGGAAAAGCCTCCAATTTGGTGAGCCCCGCGTGTAACAGCGACTTGAAACCACGCCGATTGCTTCTTTGGTGATGGTGGAAAGCGGCGGTCACCTGAATAAGTCCCTGCAGAAAAGTCTTCTCTGGCGGCTGCGTGTGCAGCCAAATTTCCTCCCATGCTTCGTGAGCCTCGAAGAAGTGTCGTGAATTGAACAGGGCAACGCCACGGGCGAACAGTTTAGCTTCGCGATCATGGCCCGGGAGGGCCGAATGAATAGGCGCCCTGGACGCACTTTCCGGCCTGAAACGCGTCGATTTGGACTTCGCAGTCAAGACTCGGCATAATACCAAAGCCCGGCGCTTCGGGCGTGGCAGGATTCCGATCTCGCGTCCGGAAACCCACGGAACCTGCCAGGATTTCGGATCCATATAGGCGTGCCCACGCCGCGGCCTGCGGCGATGTTTCCCACTGGCGGAGTCCAATCTTGGCGAATATCCATCTGGTTCTTCTGATTCACGGCCACCAACCGGTGGGCAACTTCGACTCGGTTCTGGAGAAAGTTTACCAGCAGTCCTACCTTCCATTTCTGGAGCATCTGGCAAAGCATCCGACAATCCGGATGGGGCTGCACTATACGGGCCCGCTGCTGGAATGGTTTGAAGAGCGGCACCCGGAATTTCTGGGAAAGCTTCGCGAACTGACCGCGCGCGGACAAGTGGAATTGGTCGGCGGCGGATTCTACGAACCAATACTGATCTCCATTCCGCCAAAGGACCAAGCGGCGCAGATCAAACGGATGCGCGATTTTCTTTCGCGCCGCTTCGGTTACGCGCCAGCGGGCGCCTGGCTTGCTGAACGCGTGTGGGAACCGCAACTGCCAAGCGCGCTGGCCGCGGCGAAAGTCGAGTACACGTTGATTGATGATGTGCACTTCCAAAGCGGGGGATTCGAGCTGGAGCAGCTACACGGTTACTACATAGCGGAAGATGGCGGCGCGACGATCAAAGTCATCCCCGGCCTGAAATCGCTGCGGTACCTGGTTCCATTTCGCGGAGTGGATGAAATTATCGGGTTCCTGCGCGGCGCTGCGGAGCGGCATCCCGGCGGAATGGCGGCCATGGGCGATGACTGCGAGAAATTTGGCGCCTGGCCCGGTACTTATGACCACTGTTACCGGAATGGATGGCTGGAGCGGTTTTTTACCGCGCTGGAAGCCAACCGCGACTGGCTGGTGACCACTCCCCCGGGGGAATATCTGGGGGAGCATGTGGCACTGGGCCGCGCGGATCTTCCCGCGGCTTCCTACACGGAGCTGATGGAGTGGGTGCTGCCGACGCCCGCGCGTCAGCAGCTCATTGCACTGGAGCGGGAATTCTCAGGGCGACCTGACGTACAACGATTTCTGCGCGGCGGGATCTGGCGCGGGTTTTTGTGCAAATACCCGGAGGTCAATTTGCTGCACAAAAAGATGCTGCGCGTTTCGCGGATGGTCGCGGCAGCGCGGGGCACGGGTCCCGGCTCGCGAGCACTGATTGAGAAAGCCCGGACGCAATTGCTGCGCGCGCAATGCAATGATGCTTATTGGCACGGAGTGTTCGGCGGACTTTATGCGCCCCATCTGCGAACTGAACTGTGGCGTGAGCTGATCCGCGCTGAAACCGCGGTCGAATTGTTGCGCACGAAGGCCGGCGCAGGCGTGGTCAGCGAGAAATGCGATTTTGACGCGGATGGTGGCGAAGAGATCTACCTGACTTCGCCGACGTTTGCCGCGCTGGTGAAGCCGGGCGATGGCGCCACTCTGGCTGCGCTGGATTACCGGCCAAGCGCGGTGGCGCTGATCAATTCATTGCAGCGGCGCGCGGAGGCTTATCACGGACGCCTGACCGAGGTGACACATGCGGGCAGCGGGAGCGTAGCCTCGATCCACGATGTGGTTCGCGTGAAAGAGCCGGGCCTGGAGCACCGGCTGAGACACGATCGCTGGGCGCGCCATTCGTTCCGTTTGCTGTTGTTTCCGATGGGCAAGACCTTTGCGAATTACGACGGAGTGCGCCTTGAAGAGAGTGCGGAGTTTGCTGGCGGCGCCTATCGACCTGTGAAAGACTCGGGCGGTAAGCTCACCCTTGAAGCAGATGGAGACTTGGTTTTGCCGGGCACCAGCCCGTCTGCGCCGCGGCTGAGTGTCGTGAAGGATTTTGAGTTTACGCCGGGGAAGGAAAGTTTCAATGTTCGTTGCGTGGTGCGATTGAAAAACGCGACGAATTCGCCCGGGGCGGGTCCGCAATTTCAGGTGGGGATTGAAGTTGTCGTCAATTTGCTGGCGCCCAATGAGGCGGACCGTTATCTAGAGACGCGTTCAGGGAATGGGGTCGAGCGTCACCCGTTGCGCTGGGCAGGCGAGTGCGCCGGCCCAACGTTGCGAGCCGTGGATGAATGGCAAAACGTAGCGGTGAGTCTGGAGGCTCCGAATGTGGAGAAGTATTGGATTGCGCCCATTGAGACCGTGTCCGAATCCGAAGAGGGGTTTGAGTGCGTTTATCAAGGTTCTCAGATTTTGGCCATCTGGCCGGTGAACCTCGGGCCGCGCGGAGAATGGAACGGCGAAATTTCAATGAGCGTTCATAAGGCGCGCGGTTGAAGATTCAGTTTGGCGAAGTTGTTGCAGGGCACCCGAAGCTATTGATAGATTATTCTTGCGGGAGGAAAAAGTATGCCGCTAAATGAGGAGTTGCTAAAAATATTGGCCTGTCCCGTTTGCCTGACTCCCATTCGCGCGCTGCCGAATGACCGCGGTCTGGAGTGCTCTTCCTGCGGGCGAATCTATCCCATTCGCGACGGATTTCCGATTATGCTCGCCGAAGAAGCCACGCCGCCGACGCACAAACCAACTTCCGTTTAAGACCCAAGCGCCCTAAATTTCATCGTAAAATAAATCACGGGAATCCGGGGAAACTAAGCGATTTGTTGCCCTTATCCACCCAGATTTGCACTTCCTTCACGCGCCGGCTTTTGTCGATGTCCTTGTTATCCGGGAACGGCTGATCGGGGCTCACTTCGATGGTCACCACCACCACCGTGCTGCTCCGGGGCGGCAATGCCGCTGACTCGATTCGGTAGCTCTTCACCGGACCGTAGTAGCCTGTAGCGCCCCAATCGGCGATAAAGTCATTCATGGAGTAGTGCGCGGGATCGGGCTTCCAAAGTTGATAGGCGAGTTGCAGGTTGCCTGCCGCTACCGCGTCGAGAAAATGCGCGGCGGTGCGGCGCTCGGGAACGTGCAAGAACCCGAAATAAAGCCACCAAGCGGAGCCGACTACAAGCACCACACCAGCCCCGACTGTAATCAGATAACGGCGCAACTTCCATTTCGGATCTTCATCCGTGCCGTCGAGCAGTCCCCTGTAGGCCCTCAAAATTTCTCCCTTAAAGTTGAAGCTAAAACGCCTAAGCACACAGAGTGTTAGACGCCAAAAGAAAGCTAACAGATTCCCAACGTCACTGTAAATAACGGTCGGGCAGGAGCAACCGGACGGCTGGGCAAAAGTGGTTAGACATCGAGAGCGCCCGCGGGACCGGCAGGCAGCTCAATGGCGTATTTCGTGCGGGCCTTTTGGGCATGGGCATC
>DATGHC010000023.1:0-38216 GCA_035308165.1 Candidatus Acidiferrales bacterium
AGCCATCATGAAGGGCTTTGCGCTGACTCGCGATCTGACCACTACGCAACAGCAAATTATCTCCCTGAAGACTTCACTCGATGCGGCGATGACTGCCTGGAAGACACGGCCGCGTGATGCGAGGATTCCGGAAAACGTTCAGAAGGCCGCGGACGATTTCGCCAAACAGGTCGACGAAGTGGCCGCCCATTTCCAAAATCCCCCTCTCTTGAACGAGGAGCAGGGAAGCGCGGCGCCACCACTGATCAATTATCCGCCCACCATCGGGCAGCGAATCGGTCAGGTGTATGGCGCACTTCAATCCGTTACAGCCGCTCCCACAACGGATGAGTTGGCTGACCTGGATATGCTTACCAAGGAGTTGGCAGACTTGAAGCCACAGGTCCAGAAACTTGTCAGTGAGGGCCTGCCGGCATTGAACAAGGTGATCAACGACGCTGGAGTAGCGAATATCGTGGTTACTCCTGTTCCGGCTGGAGGTGGTCGCCGCGGAGGGGACAACAACTAGAGCGGTATTTCAAGTCAATGTAGGGCGAGGGCCGGCCATGTGCCGGCCCTTTTCTATTCTGACCGGGAATCACGGGCAACCCGGCCTCCGGCGAATGCAGTTGTGTTAAATTCGATTGGTCCAATGAACATCGGAATTTACATTCAGGTGCCCTTCTGTCAAACGAAATGCACATACTGCAATTTCCATACGGGAGTTTTTTCTTCGTCGCTCTATGGTCCCTACGTGGATGCGGTTGTCCGCGAAATCACCGAGCATGATTCGCTTTACTACCTTGCTGGTGTTGCCTCCGAAACCTGCCGGTGTGCTGCGAAATTGGTGGTGGACACGGTTTACATTGGTGGCGGAACGCCCAGCCTATTAGACCCCTCCGCGCTCACAAGAATGGTGAGTGCGATTCAGGGTTCCTTTGCCTGCGCCTTGAGGGAGGTCACCCTCGAAGCCGATCCGGAGACGATTACACTGCAAAAGGCCGAAGCCTGGCGCGATGCGGGAATCTACCGGATCAGTATGGGGACGCAGTCCTTCAACGACCAGGAATTGGCTGCGGCGGGCCGCTTGCATCGCCGCGCGGACATTTATGCCGCCGACAAGGCCTTGCGCGCCGCTGGAATTCACAACATCAGTTGCGACCTGATAGCCGGCCTTCCCCATCAGACAGAGGAATCTTGGCGGCAGACCCTGGATGAATTATCGGAACTTCACCCTGAGCACATTTCCATTTATATGTTGGAAATTGATGAGGGCAGCAGGTTGGGCCGCGAAAGTCTGGCGGGCGGGAATCGTTATTCGGCATCCTCGATTCCCGCAGACGATGTCATTGCTGATTCTTACGAATTTGCCCGTGAGTTGCTTGCCTCGGCTGGCTATGACCATTATGAAATTTCCAACTGGGGAAAACCTGGATTCCACTCGCGACACAATATGAAATACTGGCAGCGGCAGCCCTATTTCGGCATCGGTGCGGGCGCTCATTCATTCGATGGCGCCATGCGCTGGGCCAACGCACACGAACCCGCGGCGTATACTTCATCGCTGGCCTCCGGACGCCTGCCCATCGAACAGAAGGAGATCCTTTCCAAACAGCAGTCTCTCGATGAGGAACTTTTCCTTGGGTTGCGGCTGCTCGATGGGATTGATTTGAATCAACTCGAATTGCGATACAATGCCCGCCTGCGCGGGCGAGTGGATGAACTCGTCCATCAGGGACTGTTGGAGATTTCTGGCACCAATCTTAAGTTATCTCCCGCCCGCATTGCCATATCGAATGAAGTATTCGTTGGGCTTTTGGCCTGACAAATCCGGAGGGAGAACGATGTCCGGTCCCACAGCTTCCAGTAGTACCAGGGACGCCGATCCGCAATCCGCCGGGAAATTAGTCGCGGACCTCCGCAGTGACACCGTCACCAGGCCCACCCCGGAGATGCGTCGCGCCATGGCCGAAGCCATCGTCGGCGATGACGTATACGGCGAAGACCCCACTATGAACCGTCTCCAGCACCGTGCCGCGGAAATCTTCGCGCGGGAGGCCGCGCTCTTCGTGCCCTCCGGCTCGATGGGCAACCTAATCGCCATCAAAGTCTGGACACATCACGGCAACGAAGTAATTTGCGACCAGCGCGGACACATCAATCAAATGGAAATGGCATCCGTCGCCGCAATTTCCGGTTGCCTGCCACATACCGCCTATTCCCCGGACGGCATACTCACATGGAAAATGATTGAGCCTCTCATCCGACCCAAGATTTATTACCGCGCGCAGACCGGGCTTATCTCGATGGAAAATTCCCACAGCATCGCGGGGGGCACGGTTCTTCAGCAGGATAACGCCGATGAGATTTGCGATCGCGCGCATGAGGCCGGACTCCCCGTGCATCTGGATGGCGCACGCATATTCAACGCCGCCGTGGCGCTGGGTAGGAATGTGAAAGAGATCACTTCCAAGTTCGATTCCGTGACGTTTTGCCTCTCGAAGGGATTGGGCGCACCGGTAGGCTCGATGCTTGTTGGATCAAGGGACTTTGTCGAAAAAGCGCGCGCCATCCGTAAAATGGTTGGAGGCGGCATGCGCCAGTCAGGCGTGTTGGCCGCCGCGGGGCTAGTGGCGCTGGAAAAAATGCCAGAGCGTTTGCATGAAGACCATGCCAATGCGCGATTTCTGGCCCAGGGCCTCGCACGCATCCCCGGTGTGAAGGTGGATCTGCCCAGGGTGCAGACAAACATCGTCAACTCCGATGTAAGTGGCACCGGGCGCACCGCTGCGGAAATCTGCACCGAGCTTGGCAAACAAGGTGTCCTTTGCGCCCCCGCTGACGCGCAGACAATCCGCATGGTGACTCATTATGACGTTGACCGCGCCGCTCTGGAGCGCGCCATCGCGACTTTCGGTAAAATTGTGAAGCATTAGGCCGCGATCGAATTTGTTCAGCCGAAGGAGCAACGATGAAACTCAGTCGACGCCCTTTCCTGGTTTTCCTCTTTGTAGCTTCGCTCTGCTCTTCGGTTTGCTTGCTGGTGGCCGGCGCGCGTCAGTCCGCAAATCCTGAATACCAATCATCTCTCAAAGCCGCCAGCAAGTTGATGATGGCAGGCAATTACGATGACGCCGTCCAGGAATTTCGTAACGCAATCAAACTCTCCGGCGGAACTGAATACGCACCCTATTGGGGCCTGGCTCAAACGTACAATCAGCTGAACGACAAGCTGAACACCCTCGAAACATGTGACCGCATGATCGCTCTCGCGCCCACCGACGTAATAAAAGCGCAATGCCACAATCTGAAAGGACTGGCTCTGGCCAAGGGCGGATCTTCGGATCAGGCCGGCCAAGCCATGGCAGAAGCAGAATTCCGGGCGGCCATCAAATTGGACCCCGATTACTCTGAATTGCATTTCAATTTAGGAAAGACGCTTCTCTTTGAGAAGAAGGTTTCGGAGGGAACGCAGGAGTTGAACGCATATTTGAAAGAAAATCCCGATGGCGCAGATTCCGATGAAGCCAACCAGTTAGTCACCGATCCAAGCACCGTGGGACAAAAAGTAGAGTCGGAAAAGGACAGCGAGGGCGATTATTCCGCTGCGGACGAGGAGGCTGTACGCAGAAGCTTCATGGATAAACAAGGGTCTGATAAGGGCCGCCCCGTTCCCAATTTTTCCCTGAAAGCCTTGAAGGGGGAAAAAATCACTCCGGCTTCTCTGCGTGGCAAAGTTGTTCTGGTGGATTTCTGGGCTTCCTGGTGCGGGGTCTGCAAAGAGAGTTTTCCTGACCTCAACCAGATCTACGACGACATGGACAAGCAAAAATTCATCCTATTGAGCGTCGATGTGGATCTCAATGAACATGCCTGGAAGAAATCCCTGGACGCGAATAAACCGGAATGGCCCCAGGCTCGTGACGGTACCGGCTGGGTGATGCATCAGCTCGCCCCGGAGACAAAGGAAGCGCTGCCTACTTACGTTCTGATCGATCGTGACGGCAACATCCAACTCCAATTTGAGGGTTGGGGCCCAGGAGCCCGAGAACGGCTTGAAGGCGTAATCGACTATTGGATCAAAAGTCCGTCAACTGCCGGCGCGGCGCCCGCTAAGTCGCATTAGTTGTGATTTCTCAAACCACTTGTCATTTCCGAATGTTTGGCGCGCGCTTTCTTGGGACGCCCTCTCCCCTGTGGTATAAAAGTATGTTTGATTAAACATTAAGCGGAGCCATTGAGGACATCTTGGATTTCTCATTCACCGACGAACAACAACAACTTCGCCGTACCATTCGGGAATTCGCAGAAGTCGAAATCAAGCCGCACATCATGGAGTGGGATGAAGCCTCCCATTTTCCCCAGGAACTCATTCCGCAGTTGGCCAAGCTGGGCCTGCTGGGTGTGATTTTTCCTGAAGATTATGGCGGCGCGGGCTTAGGCTATGTCGAGTACGTGATTGCCATCGAAGAGCTGTCGCGTGTGGACGGCTCGGTGGGCATCATTGTCGCGGCCCATAATTCGCTGTGTAGCAATCACATCTACAAGTTTGGTTCGGACGAGCAAAAGAAAAAATATGTGGTCCCTCTTGCTCAGGGCAAGAAACTGGGGTGCTGGTCGCTCACGGAGCCGGAAGCCGGCTCGGATGCCGGCGGCACACGCACAACAGCAACCCGCTCGGGAGATGGTTGGCTGCTGAATGGCGCCAAGACCTTTACGACCAATGGCCATTATGCGGACGTGTGCGTGGCCATGGCCGTCACCAACCGTGAAAAAGGCTCGCACGGTATTTCCGCGTTCGTCCTGGAAAAAGGCATGCCCGGATTCAAGCCCGGCAAGAAGGAAAATAAACTTGGTTTGCGGGCCAGCGACACCTCCGAAGTAATCTTCAGCGATTGTCGCGTCTCGGGCAGCCAATTGCTCGGCGATGAAGGACAAGGTTTCATCAACAGTCTGCAGGTGCTGGATGGCGGGCGAATTTCCATTGCCGCGCTCGGCTTGGGGATGGCGCAGGGCGCTTTTGAAGCGGCTACCCAATACGCCAAGCAGCGCAAACAATTTGGCAAAGCCATCAGTGAATTCCAGGCCACTCAGTTCAAACTGGCCGATATGGCCACCGAAATTGATGCCGCTCGTCTGCTCACCTATCGCGCGGCCTGGCTTGCCGACCGGGGCGACTCGCGGCTGACTCGCGAATCGAGCATGGCTAAGCTATACACCAGCGAGGTCGCCGTCCGCGTGGCCAACGAAGCCCTGCAAATTTTCGGTGGCTATGGATTTATCAAAGATTATCCCGCGGAAAAGTTTTATCGCGACGTCAAGCTCTGCACCATTGGCGAAGGCACCAGCGAAATCCAACGTCTGGTGATTGCCCGCCAACTCCTGGGGAAAAAATAGCCGCGCCGACGATGCCGACCGCCGTCGAAACCTGGGCGCAACAAATTCGCTCCGGCGAAGTCCGCGCTATTTCCCGCGCCATCACCGCAATCGAAAATCATGAGCCGGCAGCAGACGCTCTCCTGAAATCATTATTTTATTCCACGGGGCGCGCGTCATTGATCGGCATCACCGGCGCTCCCGGCACGGGGAAGAGCACTCTGGTGGATCGTCTCGCCGCCTCCTATCGCCGCGCGGGTAAGACCGTTGGCGTTATCGCCGTGGACCCAACCAGCCCGTTCACCGGAGGAGCCATTCTCGGCGACCGCATCCGGATGCAGGGTCATGCCAGCGACGCGGGCATTTTCATTCGTTCGATGGCCACTCGTGGATTCCTCGGAGGTCTGGCTCGCGCAACCTCTGACGTTTCACTGTTGCTCGACGCTGCGGGCAAGGAAATCATCCTCATCGAAACCGTCGGCGTGGGCCAGGATGAGGTGGACATCGTCCGCCTCGCCGATTGCACGCTGGTTCTGCTGGTCCCCGGCCTCGGCGACGACGTGCAGAATATGAAGGCCGGCCTGATGGAAATTGGCGACGTCTTCGTGATCAACAAATCGGATCGCGAAGGCGCCGATCGCCTCGAGCAACAAGTCCACGCCATGCTGGAGCTCTCGCACGATAAGGATGGCTGGCGTCCCGCGGTCACTCGCACGATCGCCACGGAGAGCAAAGGGATCGACGAGCTGGTAAATGAAATTGCCAAATATCTCGAACGCGCCAAAGCGTCTCCCGAATTCCAGTCCCGCGAAACCGATCACTGGAGCCGGCGCCTCATCGAAATGCTCGAATCACGATTGCTCGAGCGGCTTCTGGAGACACCAGCGAACAAAGGACGTCTTGTCACACTTGCTCTGGAAGTTGCCCAACGAAAGAAGGATCCGTACGCTGCGGTCGAAGAAATCCTCGCCAGTGGAAAGATGCGGCACGCAAAATAACCTATGCGCCTTGGCGAAATCGAAGTCCATTTGCTGGGTGACGGGACGTTTCGTCTGGACGGCGGCGCGATGTTCGGCGTCATTCCCAAGCCCTTGTGGGAGAAGAGAGCGCCGTCCGACGATCGCAATCGAATTCTATTGGGCATGAATATTTTGCTCATAAAGGCGGCAGGAAAGCGCATCCTGGTTGAAACCGGCGCGGGAGATAAGTGGAGTCCCAAACTCCGCGAAATTTACGCGATCGAAGAATCTCATCGCCTGCCGGAGCAACTCGCCGCCGCGGGCGTTCCCCCGGAGAGCGTGGACATCGTGATCAATACTCACCTGCACTTCGATCACTGCGGTTGGAACACGCGAGTCGTGGACGGCCGTCCAGTTTCCACATTTCCCAACGCCCGCTACATTGTCCAGCGCGGCGAGTTCGACCATGCCATGATGCCGACCGAACGCGACCGCGCCAGTTATTTCGCCGACAATTTTGTTCCCATCCAGCAATCCGGCCAATGGGAATTTCTTGAAGGTGACGCGCAAATCCTTCCCGGCATCGAAGTCTTTGTCGTCCAGGGCCACATAATGCACATGCAGTGCGTAAAACTGACCGGTGGCGCGAAAACAATCTTCTTCTTGGCGGACCTGGTCCCCACGTCCGCCCACTTGCCCTTCCCGTGGATCATGGGTTACGACCTTTACCCAATGCTGACCCTTGAAAACAAACACAAATGGCTGCCGCGCGCCGCTCGCGAAGGATGGACCGTCGTATTTGGTCACGACCCGCGCATTCCCGCTGCGAAGATTCACGAACAAAAGGGCGGTTTTGAAATTGAGCCGGTCACGATAGATTGATAATCTCCCAGAATCTGAAAGTGAACTTAGAGGAATCGTATGGCGATGAAGAAGAAGGCGAAGAGCGCAGGCGGCAAGCCGCAGGCCGAAATTGGCATTATTGGCGGAAGCGGTCTGTATGCGATGGCGGGCCTGCAAAGCGCGCGGGAAGTTCGCATTCCCACCCCATTCGGCGATCCCTCAGACGCTCTCGTGGTTGGGCATCTCGAGGGCCAATCCGTCGCTTTCCTCGCCCGCCATGGCCGCGGCCATCGCATCCTTCCTTCTGAAATTAATTTCCGGGCCAACATTTGCGCCATGAAGATTCTCGGCGTTAAACGCATTATTTCCGTAAGCGCCGTCGGCTCTCTTAAGGAAGATTTGAAGCCGCTGGACTTTCTGATTCCGGATCAGTTCTACGATCGCACGCGCCTCCGCATTGCCACTTTTTTCGGAGGAGGCGTGGTCGCACACGTAAGCTTTGACCATCCCACCTGTCCGCAACTTTCTGGTGTGTTGGGCGACGCTTGCAATCGCGCAAAAGTAAAAGCGTACCGCGGCGGCACTTACGTCTGCATCGAAGGCCCGCAATTTTCCACTTTGGCCGAAGCCAATGTTCACCGTCAAATGGGCTTTGACATTATCGGCATGACCAATGTGACCGAGGCCAAGCTAGCCCGCGAGGCCGAACTCTGCTATGCCACTATGGCCATGATCACCGACTACGATTGTTGGCACACCGACCACGCATCGGTCACCTTGGAGCAGGTCATGGCGAATCTCGCGCGCAATGCGGAAAACGCTCAGAATGTTCTCCGCGAAAGCGTTCGAGCCATGCCGGCTGCGCGAACGTGCAAGTGTGGCCAGGCATTGGCGCACGCCATTGTCACCGACCGTAAGCTCATTCCCGCGGCCACGCGCCGGAAACTGGCGCCCATCGCGGGCAAGTATCTGGGGTGAATTCAAATCTTGGTCGCGAAAAACTGAGGAGACTCAATGTCCCTTCTCGTTGTCGGCTCTGTTGCGTTTGATGCCATCGAAACGCCCTTTGGACGCGAGGACCGCACCTTGGGCGGTGCGGCGACCTATTTCGCGATTGCCGCCAGCCACTTCACCAAGGTAAATCTTGTGGCCATTGTCGGAGAGGATTTTAATTCCGAGCATGAGTCCGTTTTTCATGGCCGCGCCGTGGACCTGGCCGGATTGGAGCGCGCTCCCGGCAAGACTTTTTTTTGGGCGGGGAAGTACCACGACAATTTGAATGACCGTACGACACTGGCAACCGATCTGAATGTCTTTGCCAGGTTCCAGCCGCGTCTGCCGGAGACCTTTCGTTCCAGCAAATTTGTTTTTCTTGCCAACATTGATCCGGCTCTTCAGCGCTCCGTACTCAAACAAATTACGGTCCGCCCGAAACTTGCGGCCTTGGACACCATGAATTACTGGATTGAGCGCACCCCCGATGAATTGCGTGAAACCCTGCGCCACACGGATTTGCTGATGATCAATGACTCGGAAACCCGCCAGCTCTCCAATGAGCACAACCTGTTGCGCGCTGCAAAGCACATCTTCAAACTTGGCCCGCGGACCCTGGTCATCAAGCGCGGGGAGCACGGCGCCATGATGGTTCATGACCAGTGGGTTTTCAGCGTGCCCTCGTTTCCGCTCGAAGAGGTCCACGATCCGACGGGAGCAGGAGACAGCTTTGCCGGCGGCTTCATGGGTTATCTGGCCACTGCGGGCCGCGTCAATGGCGATACTCTTCGGCGCGCGATGGTCTATGGCTCCGTACTCGGGAGCTTTGCAGTGGAAAAATTCGGTCTGAAGCGGCTGTTGACATTGAAGCGCAGCGAGATTACCAATCGCGTACGACACTTTCACAAGCTCACTTCCTTCAAGCTATAAGCACCGTCAATAAATTCAAATGAACTGTGGCACTTGCGAATCCCCTCAACTCGCCATGAGTGGCGCGGCGCATCCATCGGTATATACTTTGTCGCGACAAATGGCGGTCACCAAAAAGCCTCGACCTCTCCCTGTCGGCGCGCGGATCCGCGTTGTGTCTCCTGCCTCACCCGTGGCTCCAGAAAAAATGGCGCGCGGCTTGGCTGAATTGCGGAGACTGGGCTGCTTGCCCGTGAATTCGGATCCCTTTGCGTCAACGAACGATTATTTCGCAGCGTCAGCAAAGGACCGCTCCTCGGAGTTGACCGCTGCCCTCGCCGATAAGTCGTCCGGTGCGGTTATCTGCGCGCGCGGCGGATATGGGTCCACCTATCTCTTGGACAAGAAATTCAAAGTTGCATCGCCAAGACCGCCTATCTTTCTCGGCTACAGCGACATCACCTCACTCGAGATATATTTCTGGCAGAAGTATCGCTGGGTGACCTTTTACGGTCCTATGGTCGCGGCGGGATTTGATTCCGGTGCCAATGTGGCGAGTGGCTATGATGAAAGCTCCTTTCGCGCTGCACTTACTGAAACGCGCCACGGTTGGTCGCTCAATTTGGACGGCCAGTCTTTGGTCACAGGTGACGCGCGAGGAGTTCTGCTCGGCGGCTGCATGACCATGGTTGAATCCTCACTGGGAACTCCGTGGGAATTGGAAACTCGCGGCAGCATCCTGGTTCTTGAAGACCGTGGCATGAAGCCTTTCCAAGTAGACCGTGTCCTCACGCATCTCCGCCAGGCTGGAAAGTTTGCCGGGGTCCGCGGCATTGTTCTCGGCGAATTTCCAGAATGTGAGCCTGCTATTGAAGGAAGCCCGACGGTTCGCGACGTTGCGCTGCGAATTCTCGGTGGGCTTCATATCCCCATCGTTTGGGGCGCACGCATAGGCCACACGCCGCGCCCCATGCTGACGCTCCCCCTCGGCGTCCGTGCACGCATGCTCGCACGCGGAGCAGGGAAGCTTGATATCCTCGAACCGGCGGTGATCGCGTGAGACCCGTTCCTCCTATCGAACACATTCACTTAAGCGGCATCGGCGGCGCGGCCATGGCTCCGCTCGCAGGAATGCTCGCGGAAAGCGGTTATCGCGTAACGGGCTCCGATGCAGGCGTATACCCTCCCGCCTCCACGCTGCTTGAATCTCTCGGCATTAAGTGGACAGACGGTTTTGCAGAGGAGAATCTTCAGCCGCACCCCAATTTAGTGGTGATCGCCAACGCACTTCCCCGCGGCAACCCTGAAATTGAGTACGTTCTGGATCACAAGATTCCTTACATGTCTTTGCCCCAGGCCGTCGAGGAGTTTTTCTTGCCCGGGCACGACTCCATTGTAATCTCCGGAACTCACGGCAAAACGACCACCACTTCGCTGCTTGCCTGGATCATGCACGTAGCTGGACAGCGCCCCAATTTTCTAATTGGTGGCCTGGCCGAAAATTTCGGCAAGAGTTATGGCCTGGAAGGCGGCTCGGATTTCATTATTGAAGGCGACGAGTACGACACCGCGTTTTTCGATAAGGGTCCTAAATTCCTTCATTACCATCCGACCGAGCTCATTATCACTTCGCTTGAATTTGATCACGCCGATATTTATGCGGACTTGGCCGCCATCGAGCTGCAGTTCCGCCGTTTAGTCAATCTTGTTCCGCGCACTGGCCGCATCGTCGCCTGGGGTGACGATGACCCGCTCACCATGCCAATCCGTCGCGTCGTTGAAAAAGCTTTCTGTCCGGTGGAAACCTATGGTCTGGACGGCTCAACCAATTGGATTGCCGGAGATATTGCTAATGTCGGCGACTTTATGGAGTTCCGCATTGCCCACCTCGGACGCGAGATGGCGCGCGTGCAATTGCCTCTTGCGGGCCGCCACAATGTTTTGAATGCCACCGCCGCCGCGGCGATCGCTTTCGGTCGCGGAGTTCACCGCGCCGCCATTGAAGAAGCCCTGCTCACGTTTCGCGGTGTCCGCAGACGCCTTCAAGCGCAGGGTGAAGCTGCGGGCGTCCTCGTCGTGGATGATTTTGCGCATCATCCTACAGCGATACGTGCCACTATCGAAGCCGCGCGAGGCCGTTGGCCAAATCGCCGCATCTGGGCCGCCTTCGAGCCTCGGTCCAACACCCTCCGGCGCAACACACTGGAAACGCCTCTAGTCGAATCTTTGGGGCTGGCGGATGGCATCGCACTTGGCCCCGTAAGCCGCGCGCAACTGCTTTCCGATGCCGATCGCCTTTCCCCGGAACGCGTCGCCGCAAGACTTAGCGCGCTCGGACGCCAGGCCGCTGCCCTGGCAAATGCGGAAGGCGTTGCAGAATATCTCGCTGGCGCGGTTGAGCCTGGGGACGTAATCCTGGTCATGTCCAATGGCAGCTTTGATGGCCTGCTCGCGAAGTTACTCGCCCGGCTCTCGCAAGCGCGCCCTCCAGAGAAAATAACCCGAAAATGACCGTGCCTCCGAAGCAGACTGCCTCTCCCTCATCCCCTTTGAATAGGCAAAGCATCTGGGTCACGGGCGTCAAGACCTTCGTCCTTGTGCTCGTACTTTTATTTTGCGCATGTGGCGCGCAGGCTACAATCAGCTACTCCATTTCGATTGCAAATCCCGACGCCCACCTGTTTCATGTGACCATTTCAGTCCCGGACGTTCACGATCAATTCGAAGTCCAGATGCCCGCTTGGAACGCGACCTATCAAATCCGCGATTTTGCCTCTCGCATTCAGGATTTTCGCGCGGTGGATGAGCGGGGTGAGTCCCTGACTGCAAAAAAGGTCGACAAACAAACTTGGCGCATCATGGGCCAAGGAAAACTCACGGCGACCTATGCGATTTTTTGGGATGAGCCGGGGCCGTTTTCTTCCCAACTCAATTCGAGTCACGCGTTCATGAATCTTGCCGAAGTTCTTGTATACGCACCAGGACGTAGAAGCGAGGCAATTGAGATTGGGTTCGAGGACTTGCCAAAAGGGTGGGAGGTTGTCACCAGGCAGGCAGAATGTATTTTATTACGAAGCGGTGCGGTTCAAAAGATCGCATGTCTGGCGCCTAATTACGACGCCTTGGTGGATGCGCCCGTCGAAATTGGCGCATTTCAACATTTCGATCTGGAGGGCATCACGCCTCCAGTTCATGTCGCCGTCCACGCCAATAATTTTGACCAGGGCCGCCTTGCCAAGGACCTTTCCAAAATTGTTCGCTACGAAACTATGCTCATGGGCGGCGCGCCTTACGACAACTACACATTTATTATTCACATTGGCGGCGAGGGAGGCGGAGGGATGGAGCACGCCAATTCCACTGCCATCTCAGCCGGTTCCGTCGATGGCGTGATCGACGTCGCCGCTCACGAATTCTTTCACCTTTGGAACGTGAAGCGCATTCGTCCCCAGACGCTCGAGCCGGTCGATTACACCCGGGAAATGTACACGCGTGCACTTTGGTTCGCCGAGGGCGTCACCAGCACTTACGGTGCTTACACTCTGCTCAGAACGGGATTGTGGAATCACGGGCAATTCTTCGGAGACATCGCTCAGCAGATCACCGAGCTCCAATCACGCCCGGCGCATATCTGGGAAAGCGTGGAGGAGTCCAGCCTCGATGCCTGGCTGGAAAAATATCCCCAGCACAACCGGCCGGAGTACAGCATCTCCTACTACAACAAGGGCCAACTGATTGGATTGCTTTTGGACATTTTGATTCGCGATGCCACCGACAATCGCAAGAGCCTTGACGACGTGTTGCGTGCGCTCAACGACAACTTTGCCAGGAAAGGCCGCTTCTATAACGATAGCGCGGATATCGAAGCCACCGTCGAAAGTATCGCGGGCACTAGCTTCAAGGATTTCTTCGCGCGCTATGTCGCGGGGACCGACGAAGTTCCGTTCGGGGAAGTGCTGGCCAAGGCGGGACTGGATTTGAAACCAACTTCCGCCCAGCGCGCCGACTTTGGTTTTGAAACTTCCAGCTCGTTTGCGGGCACTTCTATCATCGTGACATCTGTCACCGCTGGCAGCCCCGCACAACAAGCGGGCATTCGTTCCGGTGACGTGTTAATTTCTCTGAACGGTGAGTCGATTCAGCGCGGTCTCGGAAGCTGGTTGCAGCAACACAACCCTGGCGATTCTGTGAGAATGCACTTGCGCCGGCAGGGTCACGAACTGGATATCTCCTTCAAGCTTGGCGCGCAATCGGTCCAGGAGTATCGCCTGGATGAACTGAAGGGCGCCAATGAAAAGCAGCGGCGCATCCGAGAAGGATTGCTGAAGGGAACCACCAACTGAAGGGCAACCGCGGCGCTCCCCACCGGGCTGCCCATACTCCCCAACGCCATGATCCGCACCGCGATCGTCGCAGTATTCCTGAGTCTTTACACCTTGATCGCCGGGCCTTTTCTTCTGCTGCACGCTTGGATCACCGGCAATCCTGATTTCCTCTTTCGCGCGGGAGTCTCCGGGGCCTATTTCATCTCTTACGTTGTGGGGATGCGCGTTAGTGTTGAGGGTCGTGAGAAAATCCCTCCCGGTGTCTGCCTTTTCCTTGCCAATCACACCAGTTTTGCGGATCCCGTAGGAACGGTGTCGGCCATCCCAAGGCGCATTGCCATTCTCGCCAAGAAATCACTTTTCTCCATTCCGCTAATTGGATGGGCTTTTCGTCTCGCAAACTTTGTTCCCGTGGACCGGGCTAACAAGGAATCCGCCATGGCCAGCATGGATCTGGCTGCGGAGCGAATGCGCCAGGGCATCTCATTCCTTGCTTACCCGGAGGGCACCCGCAGTTACGATGGCCGGCTGCTTCCATTTAAAAAGGGTGTATTCATCATGGCCATCAAGGCAGGAGTTCAAATCGTACCCATGGGCCAGGCAGGTGCGCATCTCATTGCGCCCAAAAAATCTTTGAAGATTCATCCCGGTCAGGTCGTTGTGCGATTTGGGGATCCAATTGATGCTAGCAAATACACTCTCGATCAGCGCGACCAGCTTGCCACTCGCGTTCATTCAGCGATGGCGGATCTGCTGCCCGCCGACCAGAAACCTCTCGACCCCTCAGATACCCTGAAAAAAGATTCCCCTATCCGTCCGTGAATAATCCTGGCTGCGCCGCCACAGGTGCGGGCTTTCTCCTTGCGATGCCGACGACTCCAAGCACTTTCATCTCCAAGAGAGCCGCCCGGGGAATGAATATCCGCACGGTGTCCCCGTGAAGATCGGGTGGCATGATGTGCACGCCCGCATCCAGCAGGGCCAATAAATCATTCGGCACCACACCTTCCAGCGTCTCGTTGTCTTGGAATTTCAGCAACACCCACAGTCCGTCCAATTTTGGCCGGCTCAGAAACGCTTTCCGCTCCGGCTCGAAATTTGCGGTGAATTCGCGCACAAAAAAAACACTGCGCACATTTTTCAGGGGCACATCGCGCTGCTCTCCGTCTTCCGTCAGCAAATCGAACGAATCGGATCTCCCCAACTTAGATGGATTCAGATATCCCCTTAACGGCGTGCGGTCCGATAGCACCACGACCACTTTTTTGAGCGTTGAAGTTGTGGCCTGTTTTTTCATGGCGCGGAAGAACTCAATAAAAGGATTTAATGCACCATAAAGAACACAGTGATAACTCGAAAGCCCGCGAACCCGTGTTCTTTGCGCGGCAAGGAGCAAACTCCCACACTCATCTTGCGGAATGTGGAATCTGCCGCAGCCTTCAATATTTCTGCGGGAAGCGGTTCCGGTTCGGCGGAAGTGAAAACAACCCAATCGCTCGCCCCAGTCATTTGGTTTACCAGTTCGCGTAAATTCGGATCATTGGAACACGCCGCCTTTTGCAGCCGGGAATCTGCCTGAGCCGCAATCATCGGCCGGCCCTCTGCCGCCCTGGCTTTGTTAAATGCCGCAGTAAACGCTTCCCGAAATTGATCTACCGTGTAGCCTGGAATTGAATGAGCGAAGTCCTCGGTTACATACACCAATCCTCGCCGTTCCATTATCGAAACGCCGGCAATGTTGTAAACGGGATTCAAAATATTTGCCCGGTGGAGCGGGGAATGCATCAAGTCCTGATGCGCATCCTCCACAGTGGGAGCGTAGGCCACGTTTTCCCCGGACGAATCAAACCGCAATCCCGTTGCACCCACGCGGTCAATCAGTGCTGGTTCCCCTGGAAATTGGTGGGATAGCTGCCCGTGTTCCACCATTTGCAGAGTGTGGTTTCGCGCGGCGTCATTCAGTTGCTGATTGAATTCGAGTTTGGGAAGCCCTGCGCGCTCCCGTTCCTGATTCAAGAGCCCCAAAAGCTGGGTCTCATCCCCGCTCAACACAGCTTGAGCGCGGGCAACAGGCGGCCCCATAAAAACAATCGCCAGCAACCCGATCGCGGTTCCTCGAACCCTCATGCCTTCCCCAAATCTTTGAATTACAGGGAGTTCCCTCGTCACACGCCCACTACAGATAGTGTGCTGGTTCCCTTGGCGAAGTGTCAAGACGAAGACGGAATTGCATTAAGGCAGATTGTATGTTATGTTAAGCTCGCATCCGTTTTAACTGATTGATTATAAGGGGCTTACAGACGGGAGCCCGCCACGATTGACCGAAAAAAAGCAAATCCTAAAGTCCACCTCGATCATCACGTTGGCCACCTTCGCCAGCCGTCTGCTGGGCTACATCCGGGATCAGAGGGTGGCGCTGCTTTTAGGGGCCTCAACAATATCGGACTCTTATTTCCTGGCGTTTCGGATCCCCAACTTATTGCGCCGGTTGGTTGCCGAAGGTTCGCTCTCCGCTTCCTTCATTCCGGTTTTCATGTCCTATCAAAACGAAAAGTCGCGCGAGGAAATCTGGGACTTCGCCAACCGATTGTTCTGGACGCTCGCTGTCATCCTCGCAGTCATAACCGCGCTCGGAATGATTTTCGCCCGGCAGGTGATCCACCTTTTCACGTTAATGGGGAACAATCCATCCGCGTGGAACTTGGCCATCCCGCTGACTCGAATCATGTTCCCGTTTATTTTCTTCATCGGGCTTTCGGCGCTGTGCATGGCCATCCTCAACACTTACCACGTTTTCGCGCTTCCCGCGTTAACATCGGCTATCTCCAATTTGGCCATAATTCTATTTTCCATCGCGCTGGTTTGGAAGCGCTTCGACTCCCCGTCCACTGCGCTGGCCGTTGGAGTAGTCGTGGGCGGATTGCTGCAATTCCTGGTGCAGCTTCCACAACTGATCCGTCGGGGAATGACCTTCAAGTTTGGCGTTTCCTTCAGCCATCCGGGAATTCGCAGGGTGGGCGCGCTCATGATTCCCGGAGTCTTCGGCCTGGGCGTGGCTCAGCTCAATCTTTACGTGGACACGGTCTTTCTTACTTCCCGACGCATGCCCAGCGGCAGCGTGACCTCGCTTTATTATGCGGACCGGATCATGCAACTGGTATTGGGCAGCTTTGCTGTGGCCGTAGCCACGGCCATCATGCCCATGATGGCGCGCCAGGCGAAACTTTTGGATTACGACGCCGTAAAGAAGACGCTCGCCTTCTCCATACGCATCGTGTCCTTTGTCACCATTCCAGCCACCATGGGTATTATCCTGCTCCGGCAACCCATCATTCGAGTGCTATTCCAGCACGGCCAGTTCGTAGCCGAGTCCACTCGCCTTACGGCGTGGGCACTGGCCTTTTACGCATTGGGTCTTCCGGCCATCTCCGCGATCAAGCTCATCGTTCAGGCGTTTTATTCCACCCGGGATACCAAGACGCCGGTCTGGACCGCAGCAGGGGTTCTGCTGCTGAACATTGTCCTGAACACTTTCTTTCTGATTCTCTTTTTTCCACAATTGCGAAACGGCGGCCCCGCTTTGGCCACGGCGATTTCAGCCTACGTAAATTGCGTTGTCTTGTTCATGGTATTTCGCGGGCGATACGGCCGCTTTGGTGGCCGGGAAATCCTGGCTTCCAGCGCAAAAGCCCTGACCGCGGCAGCTTTCATGGGAGCGATTTGCGTGTTGGCGCTGCAATATGGTCACTTAGGGTCGCACCTCAGCTTGGCGGCGGACGCCTCTCTCCTCGCGGCAACCATTGGAGGAGCCTGCGCCGCCTATTTGTTCTTGACTTGGGTTTTCCGTTCACCGGAGCTTAGGGAAGTGTACGAAATTCTATTTCACCGCCAAGCCGCGGCGAATGCCCCGGCTGGAGCAATCTAATGCAAGTGGAAGCAGCTGCCACGTCGTTTCTTAATTATGTTCGAGTGGAACGCGGGCTATCCGAAAATACTCAGGAAGCCTACGGAAGCGACATCTCCAAATTCACCAAATACTTAACCAAGAATCGCATTTCGGTCACCGATGTCTCGCGGGATAACGTTGTGGATTTCCTGGCCAGCCTCTATCGCAGCGGGCTCGACAGCCGCTCCGTTGCCCGTCATCTCGTTACGGTCCGCAATTTCTTCCGTTTTCTGGTTACCGACGGGATCGCTGAAAATGACCCGACCATCAACCTGGAATCCCCCAAAATCCGTCAGAGCCTGCCGACCTATCTTTCCGTGGAGGAAATCGAGCGCCTCTTGTCGCTACCCGATGTGCGTACGCAACTGGGTCTGCGCGACCGCGCCATCCTGGACGTCCTTTATTCCTGTGGGCTGCGTGTATCCGAGCTCGTCGGCTTGCGCGTCGGGGATATTGATTTTCACATGGGCTGCATCCGCTGTACGGGCAAGGGAAACAAGGAGAGGCTTGTGCCCATCGGGCGCAAAGCGATTGAATCCGTGGAAAGATACGTGAAAGAATCGCGCCCGCAGCTGATGAAGAGCCGCAAACGCGCCGCGCCCACGTCAGGGATTTTCATAAACCGGCAAGGCGGTCATTTGAGCCGGGTCGGGGTCTGGAAGATTCTCGCGGCTTACGGCCGCGCCGCGGGTTTGCGCAAGAAGCTTACGCCCCATAAACTGAGGCATAGTTTCGCGACCCACCTTTTGGAGCGCGGCGCTGACTTGCGGTCGGTGCAACTAATGCTGGGGCACGCGGACATATCCACCACTCAGATTTATACCCATGTACTTGAGGATCGCTTAAAAAAGGTCTACAAAGCTCATCATCCACGGGCCTGAGGAAATTACGTCGTCAATGCAATGGCACTTGCTGAAGTCACATCCAGGGACTGGGATCGTATTAAAAACTCAAATTGACGGGCGGGATGCGCGCGATAGGCGAGAGAACATCAAAACGCAATGAGCCCTGAAGGACGGTAAGTCAGATGCCTGATTACATGTTTCAACTGGAAAGCCGGCTTTCCAACGAGCAGCGCGCGGCGCTGATGCGCATGGTGGAACTGGGCGCGATCACAAGCTCCAACGTTTATCTGGCGGGGGGCGCGGTCCGCGATTTGATTTCCGGCATGCCCATCCGTGACCTGGACTTCATCGTGGAAGGGAATCCATCCCGCATGGTGCGCGAACTGGAAAAGGGCGGCGCGCAAGTGTTGGAAGAAGACGAGAGGCTCCGCCGCGCCGAATTGATTTTCTCCGGTGACGTAGATGGCAGCGTTTCTGCCGCGCGTGATGAAGTTTACATTCGTCCCGGAACCACACCTGAAATTCGCTGGTCCACCATCATGGAAGATCTTCGCCGCCGCGATTTTTCGCTCAATGCCATCGCGATTTCTCTGAACCCGGCTTCACGCGGCCTGCTTCTTGATCCCACCAATGGCCTCTCGGATCTTGAAAAAAAGGAACTGCGCGCTCTTTCCATCCACAGTTTCACTAATCAGCCGGTCAGGCTGCTTCGCTCGTTGCGGTTTGCCGCCCGGCTCGGCCTGAAATTGGAGACCCGAACGAAGGAATGGTTTGATCTGGCCATTGACCGGGGTTTGTTTGACCAAATTTCGCCCGAAGAGGCCGGCGAAGAACTGAGACAGCTTGCCCGCGAGGACAAGCCCGGTGCGGTCTTGAAAGCCTGGGAGACGAACGGCTTGCTCAACACCGTGGCCCCGCAATTGGCCAGGCGGCATCCGGATTATGACGCGCTTATCCGCCTCGGCCGGGCGCGTGAGGATCTTTTGTCCGCCGGATTGCGTCCACGGCTGGCTATTCCCACGGCTGGCGCAATTCTCGGCCGCCTGAGTTCGAGCGAGATGAGCAGCGTGTTGCATCGCGCCAAATTCCGCGCCCCGGACATCGCCGCGATTCTTAAATTGGAATCGGAAGCAAAGAAAGTGGAAAAGCTCCTCGCAGGGCGGAAAACCGCCGTTCCCCGCGACGCGTTTGCCTTGTTGGAGAAGACGCCGCTGGATCTGGTCGCGTATTTGATGGCGGAATCAAAGAACTCGCAGGCTCGCGCCAAGATGCGCAATTATCTTCAGAAATGGCGCCCGATCCAGCTCAACATTCCCTCGGTGGCCAATGAGCTGGAGACCCTGGGAATGCCGCGCGGTCCGAAATTTGACAAGGTCGTTGAGGATTTCTTCCATATGCAACTCGCGGGGAAGGGCAAGACTCCCGAGGATCGCACCCGGCTTCTCCGTAAACTTTCGGGAATCAAGGAATCGCCTAAGAAGCCCGTGAAGGAAGAGAAGAAGAAACCTGCGCCCAAGAGCCATGACAAGGGCGCCGGAAAGCTTGAAGCGATGCAGGCGGCAAGGGCCCGGGCCGCCGCGAACCTAAAGCCCGTACCCGGAGGCAAATCGGTCCACACGTTGAAGGCCAAGGCGCCCGCAAAATACAAATCATCAGGCAAGAAAAGCAGCGGTTCAAAAAAGCGTAAGTAGTCTGGTAGCGAATCTCAGCCAACCGGATTAGAATGTCGGAGTCCATGCCATCTGCTCCACGGTTCGTCCATTTACATCTGCACACGGATTACAGCCTTCTCGACGGAGCTTGCGAAATAAAATCGCTCACTGAGGAAGCAGCGCGCCGCTCCATGCCCGCCGTGGCTGTGACCGATCACGGGAATTTGTTCGCGGCGCAGAATTTTTATCATGAGGCCACCACTCGCGGAGTAAAGCCCATCATCGGATGCGAAGTTTATGTGGCCAAGGGAAGCCGCCACGACCGGGGCGCCGATTCCGCACCACAACGTCAGTCGGGAAACGGTCACGCAAATGGGTCCACGAAACCAAATGGCGCGGCGCGTCAGAATAGCGGTCCGGGCAAGAACGCAGCTCGCGATGCGGACAGAGCGCCCGGTTATCGCGGAACCAATCATCTGGTGTTGCTTTGCGAAAACGCCGAGGGCTATCAGAATTTAATCAAGCTTGTTTCCGCGGGATTCCTCGAGGGCTTTTATTACAAACCACGGATTGACCATGACCTCCTTGCCAAACACAGCAAGGGATTAATTGCTCTGTCGGCCTGCTTGAGCGGGGAAGTAAACGAAGGCTTGCTGGAGGGTGGCTACGAAAAAGCACGTGAATCCGCGCATCGCCTCCGCGATATTTTTGGCAAGGGGAACTTTTTCCTTGAAGTGCAGGACCAGGGGTTGGAAATCGAAAGGAAACTCAACCAGGACATCGTCCGCCTCTCTAAGGAAAGCGGTATCCCGCTGGTAGCTACAAATGATTGTCATTACCTGACCCAAGCCGACGCTCGTGCCCAGGAAGTCCTGCTCTGCATTCAAACCGGCAAGGTCATGAGCGATGCGCACCGCATGAAGTTTCCCACCGACCAGTTTTATTTCAAGAGCGCGCAGGAGATGGCCCACATTTTTCGCGAAATCCCGGAATCTCTGGAGCGCACCTGGACCATCGCCGAGCGCTGCAATTTGAAAATCGAGCAGGTCGCCAGCCCTTTCCCGGAATTCCAGGTGCCCAGCGGCGAAACGCCGGACAGTCATTTTGAGAAGGTGGTCCGCGAAGGATTTGCAGAACGCGCCCAGCACTTGGAGACTCAGGCCGCAGCCGGGAACCTGCGCCGCTCTCTTGCCGATTACGAAGCCAGGCTCAGCGATGAAATTCGCATGATTAAGCGGATGAAATTCCCCGGCTACTTTCTGGTGGTTTGGGATTTTATTCGTTACGCCCGCGCACAGGGAATTCCGGTGGGTCCCGGCCGCGGTTCGGCCGCGGGAAGTCTTGTTAGCTACGCACTTCGCATCACTGACGTAGATCCCATGCAGTACGATTTGCTTTTCGAGCGGTTCCTGAATCCCGAGCGCGTTTCTCTCCCAGATATTGACATTGATTTCTGCATGCGCCGGCGGAGTGAAGTCATCGAATACGTCACCGGCAAATACGGACGCGACAACGTCGCCCAGATCATCACCTTCGGCACTATGGCGGCCAAGGCGGCAATCAAGGACGTGGGCCGGGCGATGGACATGCCTTATGGCGAAGTGGATCGCCTGGCAAAACTTGTTCCTACAACTCTTAACATCAAGCTCAAGGATGCTTTGGAACAGGCCCCCCAACTTCGCCAGGCCATCGAAAGCGATCCCCGCGTGGCGGATCTCTTCCAGATCGCTCAGCGACTTGAGGGACTCTCTCGCCACGCCTCCACCCACGCAGCGGGAGTCGTGATTTCACCGCGTCCTCTCACCGAAATCGTTCCACTCTACAAAACGAATCGCGATGAAATCATCACGCAATACGACATGAAGGCGCTCGACCGTCTCGGCCTGCTGAAAATGGATTTCCTCGGCCTGACGACACTCACGGTCATTGACGACGCCGTGAAACTGATTTCCCAGAATCGCCGCCAGCCGGTTGATCTGTCCGGCCTGCCGCTGGATGACGAAGCGACCTACAAACTTTTCGCCCGCGGCGAAACAACCGCCATCTTCCAGTTTGAGTCGCACGGGATGCGCGACATCCTTCGCCGCTACCAGCCCACACGCGTTGAAGATCTCACGGCGCTCAACGCCTTGTACCGCCCGGGCCCCATCCAGGGTGGCATGATCGACGACTTCATCAATCGCAAGCACGGCAAGAAAAAAGTCACTTACGACTTGCCCGAGCTGAAAGACATTCTGGAGGAGACTTTCGGAGTGATCCTGTATCAGGAACAGGTGATGCAGATCGCCAATCGCCTGGCGGGTTTCTCGCTGGGCCAGGCCGACCTGCTCCGAAAAGCGATGGGCAAGAAGAAGCCGGAAGAGATGGCCGCTCAACGCACCAAGTTTCTGGCCGGCTGCGAGAGCAACAAATTGCCGGCGAAAAAAGCCGAGCGCATATTCGATTTAATGGAAGAATTCGCGGGCTACGGCTTTAATAAGTCGCACTCCTGCGCCTATGCGTTGCTGGCGTACCAGACCGCCTACTTGAAAACACATTTCCCGGTTGAATTCATGGCCGCGCTTCTCACCTCTGAAACCGGCAACACCGATAAAGTGGTGAAGTACATCAACGAAGCGCGCGGCATGGGCATCACGGTTCTGCCTCCCGACGTGAATTCCAGCGACTTGAATTTCACTCCGGTGGGTGAGGCCATCCGCTTCGGCCTCGCGGCCATTAAGAATGTCGGGGAGGGCACCGCCCGGGGCATCATCGAATCTCGAGTGCGACTGGGGACTTTCAAAACCATTTACGTTTTCTGCGACGATGTTGACCCACGCGTCTTAAATAAACGCGCGCTGGAAAGCCTCATCAAGTCCGGCGCCATGGATTCTCTCGGTCAGCGCGAACGCCTCATCGCCTCCATGGATGATGCCATCACCTCGGCACAGAAGATGGGTCATCACCGTTCGGTCGGTCAATCCGGGCTATTCGGCGGATCACTCCCCGCCGAAATCTATCACCGCGAACTTGCCGAAGCTGACCCGTGGCCGGAGCATGACCGTCTCGCCGGGGAATACTCCACCATGGGTTTCTACGTGAGCGGCCATCCGCTCTCGAAATACGCTGACCGCCTGCGCGATTTGCGTGCCGTCGAGCTGGGCACATTTGAAAACCGCTCCGCAGGAGAAGAAGTTGCCGTTGCTGGGATCATCGTTTCCATCCGTGCGATGCGTTCCCGCAAGGGGGCCCGTTGGGCCATTCTTTCATTGCAGGATCCCACGGGCATGGTGGAGGTCCTCGTTTTTCCCGAATCATTCGCTAAGCTGGAAGCTGTGCTCAAAACTGGCGCGATGCTCTTGCTGCGCGGCAGAGTCAACGTGGAAGATGCCGGGACTCGGTTGGTCGCCAGCGACGCAACTCCCATCGAGGACGTCGCGGAGCCTCCGGCTTCTCTGGTTCGTGTACGATTGGAGCGCGATACCGTCAACGATGGGTTGCTCGATATGCTGAAAGATTTGCTCGCCGCGCGCCCAGGTGTTTGCGCCGTTGAGTTTGAGTTTTATTCGACCGAGGGAGGAATCCTTCGTCTTGCGGCGGACAAGCACGTCCGCGCCGACCGCGCCCTGATCGAAGAATTGCAGGATATTTGTGGTCCCGATTCGGTTGAAGTCGTCCGCGAATCCGCGCGTGCCGCTTCGCGCGGGGCATACAATTAGTTGTACTCGGGCCTATCGGGGAGAAGTGTTCGCAAGATCATGGACATGAAAAGCCGCCGCGCCGAAATTGACCGCCTCGAGAAGGATCTCGAGGATCTCCAGCGGATCTCCACGGGGGAAACGCCCGTCCCTGACATTGCCCGTTTGCGCGATGAAGTAAATGAACTCAGGCGCGAGTTCTTCGCTAATCTTGGGGCCTGGCAGCGGACTCAACTCGCGCGGCACGCGCAGCGGCCCTACACGCTGGATTACGTCCGAATGCTGTTCACCGATTTCACCGAGCTGCATGGTGACCGCGCTTACGGCGATGACCCCGCCCTCGTTACCGGCCTCGCCAAATTCCATAACCGGCCGGTCGCCGTCATCGGCCATCAAAAGGGACGCGACACCAAGCAACGCCTGGTGCGCAATTTCGGTCAGGCTAAACCCGAAGGGTATCGCAAGGCCTTGCGGGTGATGCGCCTGGCTGCGAAATTCGGCCGGCCCATTTTCACTTTTGTGGATACTCCGGGCGCGTATCCGGGCATTGACGCGGAAGAGCGAGGTCAGGCGGAAGCCATCGCGCACAACCTCCGGGAAATAGCGCGGCTCCCGGTGCCCATCATCGTCACGATAACGGGCGAGGGAGGGTCAGGAGGCGCGCTGGGCATTGCTGTCGGCGACCGCGTTTTGCTGATGGAAAATTCCATTTACTCGGTCATCTCTCCTGAAGGGTGCGCTTCAATTTTGTGGCGCGATTCGGCCAAGGCAGAGACCGCCGCGGAAGCTCTGAAAATTACGGGTCACGATCTCATGGAACTCGATTTGATTGATGGCATAGTTCCCGAGCCCGACGGCGGCGCGCACGCCGACCATGAAGCCGCCGCCCGCCTGCTGGATCCCATGCTTCTTCTTGCGGTCGAGCAATTGTCATCCATTCCCTTGACGGAGCTGCTCGACAAGCGCTACCAACGATTCCGCAATATGGGCCGCTTTTTCACGCCCCCCGCCGTCTAATTCATCGCTGCGGCTCAGGAAACTTTTTCGGGCGCGCACTCGTATCTAAGAGCAGAGTGGGAGGTGTGCGATGTTCTGCGACCGTTGCGGTTCTCAGATTTCGGAGGGGCACCGTTTTTGTCCGTCCTGCGGCAAGCCGGCCGGCTTGGCCCTCGTGCCACTGGAGCATCAGGGCAAGGTGGAGCGCAACATCCAAATCCTCGCGATCCTCTGGCTTGTGGCCGGCGCCATGAGTTTTGTCGCCTGCATGGTCCTTTTTATGCTCGGCAACGTGTTTTTCCACGGCGGCTTGGCTTTCCCGGGTGGCGGCGGCTTCCCTCCTTTCCTTAGGGGAATTTTCAATTCCGTGGCCATCATCGTGGGTCTGCACGCGGCTCTTTCCATCATTGCCGGCTGGGGCCTCCTGGAGCGCCAGCCTTGGGCGCGCGCGGTTGCCATCGTTGCCGGATTCCTCGATCTGTTTCACATTCCGCTTGGAACGGCCCTGGGCATCTATACCATTTGGGTCTTATTGCCGAATGAATCCGGTGACGAATACGACCGGCTGGCTCGCGCGGCCTGAAAATCGAGCGCGGCTGCTGCGGCGATTCGTCCTGGTACTTGCCTGATACGTCAAACTCCCTCAAGCAATCCTTGAGCGCCATCGCTCTGTGCTTTACGCTCGTCGTACCTCACAGGAGCGGAACTTGGAAACGAAAACTGCCACGAAACTTACATCGAAGATCATTGAGTTTCACGACTTCGAGAAAAGCGATGCGCTCCCCAGTGAGAAGGATAACGACGTGCCGGGCCCCTTTCGTCCCTACGAAAAACTGGTTCCCATAAAAATCATGGGCAAGGAATTCCAAGTTCCTGAGAAAAACTCTTTGCTCCGTTGCTTCCAATTCATCAGTCCGG
This sequence comes from Candidatus Acidiferrales bacterium, assembly GCA_035308165.1. Classification (GTDB taxonomy): domain Bacteria; phylum Acidobacteriota; class Terriglobia; order Acidiferrales; family UBA7541; genus DASTCZ01. The sequence goes on from DATGHC010000023.1 coordinate 25,419, forward strand.
AAACCATCCCTTACGGCCGTTTCTGTTGGAACCAGGATTGCCAATATTGTCGTGTCGAGTGCAAGTTGCCCGATGACGATGAAACGCGCGAAATGATTTCCTGCAAATTTATGGTCATGGCTGGCATGGAAATAAAAAAAGTGAGCCCCGAGCTGAAGGGTTGCCTCCGTGGCGTACTGAAACGCTGAAAAACTCGCTTCGTCCTCCCTCTACTGTAAATCATCCTCCGCAACATTCTAGGATTTTCGGTGTTTAACCAATTAGAGAAAAATAATAAGGCGCTTGGCTCCGCCGACCACCCCGGACCACCCCGTCGGCGCCCAACGCATATTCAGGGCGTCCCGCTCCTCAGGGTGGGACGCCCATTTTTTAGCGATGCCAGAGTGACTGCGCATTGCCACAAATCTCCGACTGTTCTACGATACTTCCAAGTCCAATGGCGGCGATAGCTCGACCCATCTCGTGTGATTCCTGCGGCCAGCCCGCGTCGCCCGAGCACATCCGCCAACGCCTGGCACGCCTCGAGCTTGCCACACGTTATCGCCCAATTCACATCGGGCTTCTTCTCGTTTGCACGGCTCCGCCCGCAAACTTGGTGGATGATCTCTACACTTGGGAGCAGCAAGCCGCCGGTCCCCAAGCCCGCGATTACCTCCAAGGGCTTCTGCATTGCTTCACGTCCGGAGGGGCAAACAGCCCTGGGGACCAACTTAGTGAACTGCAGCGCGGCGGTGTATTTCTCTCGCGCCTCGTGGAATGTCCCATCAACTTGAATTCATCAGCGAGTGACTCGAAGAATGAGAGTCTCTCCGCGCTGTATGGCCCGGTTCTCATCAAGCGCATCCAGTTTTCTTACAAGCCTCGCCAGATCGCGCTCCTGGCGCCAGTAGCTCCCGGCTTGCCTGACTTGCTCTGCAAAGCGGGATTCGGCCCGCAACTCATCGCCGAAGGGCAGGGAATTGAAATCCCCGCTGCCGGAGATGTCGCGAACGTCGCGCGCATCAGAGCTCTTTTGTCCCTTTCCACCGCCGCCTCCGCATAACTCAACCTGTACTTGTGTTCAGGTATCCACTTGTGTGACACCCGTCACATACCGCTCGCCTCTCTATGATAGAATTCGCGGTAGAAACACACTGCCGGGGAGAGGCAGCGATCGTTGAACACCAAAGCAAAATTCGGCGTCGGTGTAGGAATTATCGTCGTGACGCTGGTAACACTGGGATGGGTCGGCGCCCGGGAAAGCAAGACCTATTACCACACCATCTCTGAGCTTTCGACCATGAAGCAAGGCGAATTGCGCCAGCGCATGCGTGTTTCCGGGTACGTGGCGCAGGGTACCATCCAGCACCTGCCGGGACGCGTGGACTTTGTTCTGACCGAGGAAAACCGAAAGCTTCCCGTGAGCTATACCGGTACGGCGCCCCTGCCCGACACGTTTAAGGATGATGCCCAGGCTTTGGTCGAAGGGAGATTGGGCTCGGATGGAAAGTTTACCGCCGAGCAAGTGCAGGCCAAGTGCGCTTCAAAGTATGAAATCGCTCCAACCCCGGCCACAAAATAGTTCGCTCGCCCAGTTGTCGGCGTTCGCAACGGCGAGGATAGGTTAATGGATCTTTTCGGATCGTTTGCTTTACTGCTTGCCTTCGTCTGCGCTCTCTACGCAATCGTCGGCGGCATTTTTGCTGTCCGTACCCGCAATCCGCTCCTCGTAAAAAGCGCCCGCAATTCGGGAATGGCCGTCTGCATCCTGATCATGATGGCCACGGTCAGCCTGGTCTATCTATTCGTCACCGATAATTTCGCCATCGCCTACGTCGTTCAACACAGCAGCCGCGCTTTGCCAACGTTCTTCAAATTCCCAGCCTTGTGGGCGGGCCAGGAAGGTTCGTTGCTTTTCTGGAGCTTCCTGCTCTCCATTTATGTTTTTTCCGTGCTGTGGACTTATCGCAGCAAGCATCCCGAGCTGATGCCTTTCGTTGGCATCATTCTTGCCTCCGTTCAATTGTTTTTCCTCATCATGAATAATTTCATCGCCAGCCCGTTCAAATTAATCGGTCAAGCGGGCCCGGGCGGAGTGATCAGTTGGATCACGCAGCCGGACGGGCATGGTCTCACGCCGCTGTTGCAATATCCGGAGATGATCATCCATCCACCGATGCTCTATTCGGGTTACACGGGGTTCACCATTCCTTTTGCCTTCGCCCTGGCCGCTCTCATCGGCCGGTACCCGGGGGAAAAGTGGATCCACCTCACCCGCCGCTGGACCATGATCGCCTGGTGCTTTCAAAGTGTCGGGATTTTGCTTGGTGCGCATTGGGCCTATGCCGTCCTGGGTTGGGGAGGCTACTGGGGTTGGGATCCGGTGGAAAACGCATCCCTAATGCCCTGGCTCACCGGCACCGCCTTTTTGCACTCCGTGATGATGCAGGAAAAGCGCGGAATGATGAAGGTCTGGAATTTCTGGCTGGTCTTCATCACTTTCATGTTTTGCATTTTCGGCACCACCTTGACGCGCAGCGGCATGGTCAACTCGGTTCACGCCTTTGCTCAATCCGACATAGGTCCGTGGTTCCTGGGATTTCTCGGAGTCATCTTCGCCGCTTGCTTGCTCGCCTTCCTGAAGAATCGTGACTACCTGAAGAGCGACAATCAGCTCGATTCACTGGTCTCCCGCGAATCCAGCTTCCTCTTCAACAATCTCATCCTCTTGGTCGCTTGCGTGGCGATTCTTTCCGGGACAATCTTCCCGGTGCTCTCCGAATGGTTTACGGGACAAAAGATTAGCGTCGGCGCACCCTTTTTTAACAAGATCAACATCCCCATCGGACTCATGCTCCTCTTCCTGACCGGCGTGGGCCCCTTGCTGGCCTGGCGCCGAACTTCGCTCGAAAGCCTGAAGAAGAATTTTGGTTGGCCACTGCTGGGCGGCATCGTCGCGGGCGCCATGGCCTGGCCTCTGGGCTGGACGGATTTGTTCTCGCTCACTTGCTTGATTCTTTCTGTTTTTGTAACGCTGACCATCGCTTCGGAATTTATTCGCGGGGCGCTGGTCATCCGCGCGCGCTCCGGCGAGAATTTGTTTTCGTCGCTTATTCAACTGACACTGCGGAACACACGCCGCTACGGCGGATACGTTGTTCATATCGGAATCGTGTTGGTTTTCGTCGGTATTTCCGGGCAAGCCTTCAATCAGGATAAGCAGGTTGAAATGACCACGGGCACGAAGGCGACCATCGGCAGTTACACCCTGGTCTGCCAGGCCTTCGACTCCACCCAGGGCCCCAATTACACTTCCGAGCGCGTCACCATCGAAGCGGATCGGGGCACCCAGCAGGTGATGATGCTCTATCCCGAAAAGCGTTTTTATGACGCCAATCAGGAATCCGGCACCATGGTTGCGATTTATTCCACGCTGCGCGAAGACCTTTATGTTGTTTACGCCGGACGCAGCCCGGATAATGACCAGCCGATCATTCACATCTATCTGAATCCGCTGGTGAAATGGATTTGGCTTGGGGGCGTCGTCGTCGTCCTCGGCACTCTCCTCGCGCTCATGCCCAACCGCGCTCCTGTTCTGGCGATTCAAGCGGCAAGCCAGCCGGTAACCACGCTGGGAGGCCAGCAAGTTATCCAGGCCCCGGTTCACTCTCATGGCAGCGACTAAATCCAACGCGAAGGCATGGTTGTCGTGCGCCGTTCCGGTTTTTCTGGCGGTCGCGTCGATGCTGGTTCCGCGCGCCAATGCGGATCACTCTGACCGCGCCAAAGTCGTTGGATTGAGGTTGATGTGCATGTGCGGCTGCAATCAAGTTTTGATCCAATGCAATCACATCAATTGCCCCAGCTCGGCGCCCATGCTGAAAGAATTGGAAGCGCACATTTCCACTGGCCAGGCCGACGATCTCGTCGTTCAGGATTTTGTCCAGGAATATGGTGACCAGGTACTGTCTTCGCCACCCAACAAGGGATTCAACCGTCTGGCAGTTTTGCTTCCCGGTATCGCATTCGTGCTTGGCTTAGGGCTCGTCTCGCTGGTCATCATGCAATGGCGGAAACAAATTCCTGTCGCAGCGCAAGCGCGGCGCGAATTGCAGGCCAAGGTTTCCCCGGATGCCATGGCCCGTGCGCGCGATCTTGCAAACCGCGAGACGGAGGATTGACCATGACATTCCTCTCGCTCGCTTCCATTCTCCAGACGCAGGGTTCCTTCGGCGACATTCCCATCACGCTGGCCTGTCTCGCTCTGGCCTTTGCCGTTTTTATTTTTATTTTCGGAATCGATGCCGACCCGGCCGATTCCGCTCCGCATCGCTCGCATCTCGATCAGCTCCTGGAGCGACGCGAGGCCATCTACGAAAATCTGCGCGATCTGAAATTTGAACACCGCGCGGGCAAATTCTCCGAAAAGGATTTTGAGGATTCACGTCAGGCGCTGGAATTGGAAGCTGCGGTGGTCCTCTCCGAAATCGAACAGGAAACCGGCAGCCCTTCACTGGTTGGGCGCCGCGTCCCCGTACCCGCAGAAAAGGCGGCTCCATGATCCGTTTTGTTTCTCGGTTTGCCGGAAAATTTATTGCCTTGGTCGCGTTGCTGGCGTTTGTGGCTGGGGCGGCTTCGGCGAACACGTATACAGGCACGGTCCGCAACGGGACCAACGGGAAGGTCGCCGCGGGCGTGGATGTGATTCTACTCAACCTGCAAACCGGCATGGAAACCGTCGCCAACACGAAAACGGACGCGGAGGGTCACTATCAACTGACCTACACGCCCACCGGCCAGATGCCCATGCTGATCCGCGCCATTTACAAAGGGAACAATTTCCACGCCATGCTTCCACCCGGCAGCAGCGCTGCCGATGTGCAAGTTTACGAGCCATCAAGCGATCCCAAGACCATTCAAATCCCGGGGAGGCTGATCTTCTTCCAGCCGAATGGTGCCAACCTTCGGGTGGGTGAGGAATATCAGGTCCAAAACCAGTCAAATCCCCCGGTTACTTTCATGAAGCAAGATGGCGATTTTGAGTTTCAAACGCCGGATGGAATCGAAAACCTTCAGGTTTCCGTGCAGGGCCCGGAAAAGATGCCGGTCACTCAGGGCACCATTGATCGCGGTGGCAACCGAAAGGCGATTGCCTACGCTTTCCGCCCCGGTGAAAGCGATGTCCTTATCTCTTACGAGGTTCCTTATCCGTCCAATAAGATTTCGTTGAGTTTGCCGTCAGTGTATTCAGTGAGCAGCGTGGCGCTGATGGTGCCTCCGACCATGACTCTTTCCTCCGACGGGTTCCAGTCCGCGGGCATGAATCAAGGAATGAATGTTTACACGCACGATGCAGTTCCTGCCTCGGCACCGATTTTTGTTACCGTGTCGGGCACTGCGCCTCCTCCCTCCGACAGCGGGCAAGCCCAGGGGGATGCAGGCGCAGGCGACACTGGCGTCGCCGTCACGGCCGTGCCGCCGAAACTCGATACACTCAAATGGGTATTAGTTGGCGGCTTCGCGGCGCTCTTTTTTCTTGGCGCGGGCTATTTATATCGCAAGCCCGCTCTGAATGGAGCAGCAACTGGTGTTGCCAATGGATCGCCTGTCCCGCATACTCCGCGCCAGAAGAACAAGCCACCCAAGGCTGCTCCCGTCGACGCCGCGCCTCCAGCAATGGAGCCAGCATCGCCGGCCCGGCTCGAAGTTGCAGCAGATAAGACCATGAGCGCCGTCGACCGCGAAGTGGGCACCAGCCTCGATCAATTGAAAGATACCCTTTTCAAGCTCGAGCTTCGCCACCAGGCGGGCACCATTTCCGATCAGGAGTACGCCGAGCAGCGCGGCCGCGCCGAAAAAATCCTTCGCGATCTGGTTCGAGGCTGATCTTCAGGCGTGGCTGCTGCCCCATCCACTTCCGAGTCGAACGCTGGCATCTCCATTTCATTCGATAAGGTCGAAAAGCGTTATGGGTCCCTGGTCGCTCTCCGTCAATTGACACTACAAATCTCTCCAGGCGAATTCGTTGCTCTGGTTGGGCCGAACGGTTCCGGCAAAACAACGCTGTTGCGCATGGCAGCGTTGCTCGTTCGCCCCACTTCCGGCAAAGTCAATTTCCTCCTTTCCAAAAATACTTTACCGGCTGACGTCAAGCGGCGCATCGGCATGGTCGGACATTTCACCATGCTCTATGACGAGCTAACCGCCGAAGAAAATCTTCGTTTCTTCGCTCGCCTCTACGATTTGAATAATCCCCAGCAGCGAGCCTCAGCCGCTCTGGAACCGGCCGGCCTTGCCAACCGCGCGCGCGACCTTGTGCGCACTTTTTCGCGCGGGATGCGCCAGCGATTGGCCATCGCCCGGGCGATGCTCGCGGCTCCCTCGCTTCTGCTTCTCGATGAACCCGGGGCTGGTCTTGACCGCGACGGCGCTGCATGGCTTGCCACCACACTTCACGAATTCCGCCGGTCGGGCGGAACAGTGCTCATGAGTTCGCACGGACAGAATGAGGCTCTGGCACTCGCCACCCGCGCCATCGCCATGCGGAGTGGCTCGCTGGTCGCCGATAGTGGCCCCGATGGCGATGCCCGCGCCGTGATCGAAAGCGAAGCAACTTCAGCTCCCGGGCATCAGATTTCAACCAGAGGTTCGGCATCGTGAGCATCAATGGGCGATCTATGACTCTCTCTCGCGCTTCCTTTGCGATTCTCGCAAAGGAATTGCGAGCCGAGTTCCGTTCCTTCGAGCTGCTGATCTCCACTCTCGTTTTTGTCCTGATTGTGGTTTTCCTTTTCAGTTTTGCATTTGACCCCACCATCGGAGAATCGCGCCGCTTCGGCCCGGGGCTCCTCTGGATTGCAATTCTTTTCGCGGCATCTCTTATGCTTCAGCCATCGTTCAGCCGCGAGCGGACTAACGACACCCTGGGCGCGCTCCGCCTTGCGCCCATTGATCCCTTTGCGATCCTGGCCGGCAAACTCCTTGCGAATTTCTGCTTCTTACTGCTTGTTGAGCTCGTGCTTCTGCCCGCCTTCTCCGTGCTATATGATGTGCCGCTGGCCCCGGTGGCGGCACAGGTGATGGTTGTCATGCTGTTGGGTTCGCTCGGCATCGCCACGGTCGGAACAATTTTTTCTGCCATCGCTTCGCAAGCGCGCATGCGCGAGCTCTTGTTGCCGCTGCTCATGCTTCCCGCGCTGGCACCCATCCTGATCGCTAGCACAGAAGCCACGGCGGGACTGCTTTCCGATCCGCCTGAACTACAGCTGAACTGGATCGTGTTCCTGTTGGCCTTCGACGTGATATTTTTGACCGCCACTTGGCTTTTTGGCGGCTACTTACTGGAGGAATAGCAGCCCATGTCTACGCCTGAAGTTCGTGGAATCCCGGGCCTTGGCGCTTCCGTTTTAGCCTCTGCGCTCTTGATGGGCGCAGCGGGTTACGCCGCACTCTACTTGGCGCCCACCGAGCGGTCCATGGGCGACATCCAGCGCATCTTCTATTTCCACATGCCCAGCGCGATCATCGCCTTCATCGCATTCTTCATCACTTTCATCGCCAATATCTTGTACCTCGTAAATCGCTCGCCGAAATCCGACTGGCTCGGCGTCAGTTCCGCGGAGGTGGGTGTCGCATTCACCACCGTGGTTCTCGTGACCGGTCCCATCTGGGGGAAGCCGGTGTGGGGAGTATGGTGGGTATGGGACGCGAGGCTCACCACAACGTTTATCCTCTGGGTGCTCTACATTTGCTATTTGTTGCTTCGCGGCCTGCTGGATGATCCGGAACGAAAAGCTATCGTCTCAGCAGTGTATGGAGTCTTTGCGTTTCTGGATGTCCCTCTCGTTTATATGGCCAATCGCTGGTTCCGCACGCAGCATCCTGCTCCGGTCCTTCTCGGCGGACAGAACTCAGGCCTTGCGCCCCAAATGAAATGGGTGCTCTTGTTTTGTTTTATCGCGCTAACGGGGGTGATGCTGATTCTCTTGCGCGTGCGTTATCGCTTGGAAGAACTTCGTCATGAAGTAGCGGAGATGAAAATTATCGCCGATTCCGGCGACCGGTAGGTTCGAGAATTCGGAAACGATTGCGTTCTTGGTATCTGTGGCTCTGCGGCCTTAAGGGGACCACGCCAATCCATCCGCCCCCTTGCCTGCGTTGATGATTTTTTCCACTTTCCATTGCGACAAATCAATCGCGGCCACTTGACCGCTGGCCCCGCAGGAAACGTAAGCAACCTGCCCATCGGGACGCAGAAGAACCTCCGTCGGATGCGCAGGGACATCAATGGTGCGTTCAACTTTTAGCGATTGAAGATCGACCACGGCCACTTTATTGAGCGACGGAATCGTCACCAGAAGTTTGCGCCCATCCGTGGATGAAGCTGTTCCGTACCCAGGCGCCGGCAACGTCACCCATGACGCAACTTGATTCGTGGACGTCTCAATTACCGCGAGTCGCGGCGAGGTTTGATCCGCGGTGAAAACCATTTTGTCATCGTTGGAGATGGAGATTCGCTGCGTCTGCCCCGAAATCGCGATGATGGCAATTGTTTTTTGCGCTCTCAGATCCAACACGGAAACCGTGCCCGGGCCGACATTAGCTGTGTAACCGCGCCGTCCGTCATGCGTAATTGCCAGCATATGGGATTGAACTTGGCCAGTGGGGATGAAGCCGACAATATTATAGGACCCTGGATCGAGGATGGTTACGGTTTCATCGATTTCGGTGGTTACGTAAAGTTTCCCGTATACCGGGTCATAAATCGGGCAATGCGGGCGCACCCCGTGGCCAAAATCAATGACGTGAAGGATTTTTCGGCTGCCGATGTCAATCACGTCCATGGTGTTGCCGTCAGTCCCCGGCCTTCCAACTCCCGAGTCGCCATAAATCGGAACAAATGCGATCCGCCCGTCCGGCGAGGCGATTACCTCGTGTCCCGTGACGCCACTTTCCGCCACAGTTGCGACCTGCACACCGGCCACCGGGTCAATAATGCTTAAACTTCGGTCCCCCTGGTTGGCTACGAGCAGGACCGCGGGCGCAGTGGTGCCACGAATCACCTGGGTTCTTGCCGAAATCGAAAGTATTCCAACGCATGCGCAAGAGAAAAAGAGACAGGGAAGGCAGAATCTTCGCATGCGCAATAGTGTAACAGTTTTGCGCCAGAATTCCGGGGACAGCGGCCGCTTTTAGATTTAGAATTATTGGGTTACCCGGAAGCGACTTTGCGCGCATCTAAGGTATCAACCGGGGTACCAACTGGGGCATCAACGAGATGGCCGCATCGCGGCCTTGGAACAGTAGGGAAGGGGAGCTGGCATGAAGAATATGGGCAGCATCATGGCGGCGTATATCGCCACCTGGGCAATCTTTTTCATGTATTACTTCACCGTGGCCCGTCGCGTAGCTCGTCTGCGCGATGATGTAGAGCGGTTGAAGCAGACCCTCGGCGCGCAAGGCCGTCGCTGATCGAAGGGAAGTCGGGGTAAATGCGCAAGCGTGTCGGAATCGTATGCTTTCAGCTCGGCGGACCGGATTCGCCCTCCGCCGTGGAGCCATTCCTGTACAACTTGTTTTGCGACCCCGACATTATTCCTCTGGGCAAGTTGGGAGGACTAATCCGCAAGCCTCTGGCGCGCTACATTTCACGCAAGCGCTCTAAAGTAGTGGGCGAACATTACGCTGCGATCGGCGGCCAATCACCGATCCGCTTACTCACCGAGCGTCAGGCCCGAAAATTGGAGGCTACACTCGCCCCAGCTCTCGATGCCCGAGTTTTCGTGGCCATGCGCTATTGGAACCCCCTCACCGAAGTTGCCATCGAGGAGGTGCGCGACGCCGAACTGGACATGCTGGTCTTGCTCCCGCTTTATCCGCAGTATTCCTACGCCACAACTCAGAGCAGCCTCAAGGAATGGCGCCGCCTCTATAAGCCCGGGTATCCCATTCCGGAAGTTCGCACCATCGAACATTTCTACGACCACCCGTTGTACATCGAAGCCGTCGTGGATCGTATCGAGCTTGCACTTTCCCACTTCTCGCATCCGCCTTTGGCGCACATCGTCTTCAGCGCCCACGGCCTGCCCATGAGCCTCATCGAAAAAGGCGACCCCTACCAGAAGCAAATTCAGGAAACTGTTCGGCTGGTTATGGAAGACGGCCGCTGGCCCAATCCGCACACACTATGCTTTCAGAGCAGAGTGGGCCGCCAGAAGTGGCTGGAGCCCGCGCTGAACCCCACGCTCGCCGCTCTTGCCAAGCGCGGAGAGAAGCAGTTGCTCGTCGTTCCCATTTCTTTCGTCACCGAACACATCGAGACTCTTCACGAAATAAATATCGAAGCCCGCGAACACGCCGCGCATCTGGGAATCGAGCAATTTGAAATGATGCCCGCCGTAGGCGATTCCCCCCGATTTATAGGGGCACTTGCGGATCTGGTCCTGCGCGCCGTCGGAGTCGAACACCCCCAGCCCGCGCGAGTTGGATGACCCGTTCCGGCGCGACTCTCCCTTTGTTACTATTTTGCTTTTTCTTCGCGAATCGGCTTGACACTTTTTGCTCCACAGAATATAAAAAGTGTTTGTAATCTGTGTCACAATTACGTTTGTACGATCGAGGCCAATCGCACTTATATGCCTGACCAGAACGAAGGCAAGCCCGCGGAGGCAGGAGCAACTCCTGCACCCCCAGCCGCCGCGGCGCCGCCGAAACCGCCCGCAAAAGGGAAGAAGACAGAAGCCGTACCCGCAGACCCCGTCGACAAGACTCGACGGAGCATGGTTTGGGCATTTACCTGGGGCTATCTGGGCATTAATTTACTCCTGTTTCTCCGGTTTTTCTTCCCGCGCGCACTCTACGAACCCAATCCAATTTTCTCCATCGGCTATCCCGCCGATTTCGATCTTGGAATTGACCAGCGATTCCTGATGACCAACCGTGTTTGGGTCATACGTGAACCTGGCCGACTCTTTGTCATTTTTGCCCGCTGCACCCACCTGGGCTGCACGCCAGAGTGGAAAGCCAGCGAAAACAAATTCAAATGCCCGTGCCACGGCAGCGGCTACGACAGTGAAGGGGTGAACTTTGAAGGCCCGGCACCAAGGCCCATGGACCGCTGCAACCTTTCCTTGGACGCAACAGGCAAGATTATCGTGGACTCCAGCCGGCTCTATCAGGATGATCCCCGCGCCGGCGTGAATCACTTCAACGATCCGGGGGCTTTTCTAAACGTCTGATATCAATTGTGTTTCTGTAAGTTAGGGACTTAAGTTCAGGGGTGTGGTCGGTAGCCAACAGGGGGGCTCGGATGGCGGAAGACAACGGGGGAAAGAAACCCACTGGTCTGCTCAACCGCGTCCAGGGAGACGCGAAGGGCCTCAAAACTTATGTTGCGGAAAAGGGCAAAGAGCAACTCGAGGGTTTGAAGGACCCAGAGAAAACTCAGCTTTATCGTTCCATCTTCCGCGTTAAGCATGACGAGACGCCGCGCAACCGCGCCCTCAGCGTGCTCAGTAACGTTTTCTTTCACCTTCATCCGGCCAAGGTGAATCGCGACGCCGTAAAATACAATTTTACCTGGGGCATGGGCGGCATCACCTTTTATCTCTTTGTGGTCCTGACCTTCACCGGCGTACTGCTGATGTTTTATTACCACCCCAGCAAGGTCCAAGCCTTCCGCGACATTCTCTATCTTGAAAACGATGTGCCCTTCGGCAAGCTTCTTCGCAACATGCACCGCTGGGCCGCGCACTTGATGATCATTGCTGTTTGGCTGCACATGTTCCGCGTTTTCCTCACCGGCTCTTATAAGCGCCCGAGGGAATTCAATTGGTGTATTGGCGTGCTGCTCATGGTTTTGACGCTGTTGCTTTCGTTCACCGGCTATCTTTTGCCGGACGATCAGCTGGGATTTTGGGCCGTTACTGTGGGGACCAACATGGCCCGCGCCACGCCTTTGCTCGGCAATGAGGGCCCGTTCGGCGCTCTCTTTGGCATGACACCCTACAATGACGTCCGCTTCGCTCTGTTGGGCGGCTCCATCGTGGACGCCAACGCGCTTCTGCGCGCTTACATCTGGCATTGCATTGCCATCCCGTTGATCGCTTCGATTTTTATGGCCGTCCATTTCTGGCGCGTGCGCAAAGACGGCGGCATCTCCGGCCCCGCGCCGGTGATGCTGGAAGCGGAAATCAAGGAAGAGAAGGGCCCGCGGCCCGTGATTATGAGGCCCAGCGGCATGACTTAGAAAGTTTTTTGCAAAGGTATTGGTCTTGAATTTGAATTGAATTAAGAGAGGCGGCTCAAGATGTGGGGCGACTGGCAGCAACTGTGGAGCGTGATATCCGCGCCCGATAACGTGCCCATCGTGGCGCTGTTGTTCCTGGTGCCTTTCTACATCTGGTACGCGTTCCGTCAGGCCCGCGCTAACGATGAACTTATAGCCAAACTCGAAGCCGACCCAGCGGCCGCCAAGACCGCCCACCGCAAGACCCAACCTTATGAAAAAGGTTGGGAGCGCGAAGTCCACACCTGGCCCTACCTGATGCGCATCGAATTCGTCGCAGCCATATTGGTGACGGTTCTCCTGATGGTTTGGTCGCTCACTCTCAATGCTCCGCTGGAGGAGCCGTCCAACCCCAACGTCACCATGAACCCAGCCAAAGCGCCGTGGTATTTCCTGGGCTTGCAGGAAATGCTGGTTTATTTTGATCCCTGGATCGCGGGGGTGGTGATGCCCAGCCTGATCATTGTGGGTTTGATGGTCGTACCGTATATAGACGAAAACCCCCTCGGCAACGGCTATTACACCTACAAGCA
>DATGHC010000024.1:0-44500 GCA_035308165.1 Candidatus Acidiferrales bacterium
CGTCGCTTCGCCTTCCAGCCCGATCAGCTGCTCCGTCCCCGTTGTTTGTTTCCACGACCTGGATTTCAGCACCAGCCGCATCAGGAACACGGTCAACCCCGCAAAAGGCAGCGTCACCGCCAGCGAAACACTCAGGCTTACTCCACCCGCGGTCAGAGGCGAACTGATCACCATCCAGGCACCCAGCAACATGGAGATAATCCCGCCCGCCGCCAGCACTCCATGGCTGTTAAACTTCGCCTCCAATATGAACATCGCCAGCGCCAGCAAAACCAGCAACAATCCGGTGATATTTACCGGAAGGATGTGCATGGCGTACAGCGCCAGCAACATGCAAATCCCTCCCACCACTCCCGGCGCAATCATTCCCGGATGCGTGAACTCCGCGTACAATCCCAGCACTCCCACGATCAACAGCACGAAAAAAATGTCCGGCTGGACGATGCGCGAAAGAAATTGTTGCCGCGCGGACATCCCCAGAGTGTCAATTTCAGCACCCGAAAGATGCAGCGTTAAACTGCTGCCGTCGAACCGGCGAATCGTCCGCCCATCCAGTTGTCGCAGCAGGTCATCTTCCGAGCTCGCAAGCAGGTCAACCAGCTTCCCGTCCAGAGCCTCTTTTTCCGTGAAGGCTTTTCCCTCGGTCACCGCGGTTTCAGCCAGCGCCGGGTTGCGACCTCGTGCCTCCGTGTAACTCCTCAGGAATGCCGTGGCATCGTTCAGGATTTTCTTCTTCAGCGTCTCGTCTATATTTACGGGATACCCGCCGATTTCCAACAGTGGAGAAGCCGCTCCCGTGTGCGTCCCCGGAGCCATGGCCGCCACATCCGCGGACAGCAGTATGAAGAATCCCGCCGACGCGGCACGCGCTCCGGACGGCTCCACGTAAATCGCCACCGGCACCGGCGACCGCAAGATATGTTGGATAATCTCGGTCATCGAATCGCTCAGCCCGCCCGGTGTATCCATCGTGATCAGCAACAGACTCGCCTTGGATGCCGCCGCCTGATCAATTCCGCCCACGACATATTCCGCCAGTATCGGCTCGATCTGATCGTTGATGACCAGTCGCACCACGCGGGGCCGCGCATTCGAGTTTCCGCCGGCGCCTTGGGCCTGGCCTCGAACTCCGCTTCCGATCAACAAGCTTGCCAATGCCAGCACACCGGCCAGGCACCAGGACACCATCCTTGCGCGCGCGATTTCCGCATGCCGATTCTGTCCTCGGCTCATCTCACTGCTCCCGCACTCATGGTCATCCGTACTCGCGCCAGCTTCGCCAACGCCGTGGCGTTGAGCTTGGCCACATCCTGCTTCGGCTTCAAATCGTTTGCCTGAGCCGAGGCGTCTGCGGTCGCGCCCGCACTTCTCAACGCGTTCGCCTCCGCCGCATCGCCATTGTGGTCCAGTGCGGCCACCAATAAATTCTTCGCGTCCGCTGAATCCGGTTGCAGCCGTGAAACTTCGCGCAGTGCATTGACCGCCGAGTCCCACTCCCCCATCAAGTAATGCGCCAGGCCTACGTTAAACCAATAATCCGGTTCGCCTGGATCGCTCTTTTCCGCGCGCTCGTAATCGGCTGTAGCCTCTTTATAACGCGCCTGCCTCAGCAACGCGGTTCCAAGATTACTCAGAATCGCTGCGGATTCTCCGTTCGCAGCACTGGCACTCGCTGCGGCTCCGGATCGCAACGTTACGGTTGAAAACGTTGATTCCGCACGCAACGGATCGTTTCTCAGCAACTGGCAAACGCCCATCCCGAATCCGGCCTCAACGGCGTGCGAACTGCTCGCGGGTACGCGGTCAAACCAGCCCAGCGCCGATTCACAATCCCGCCGCGCGTAATAAGTCTGGCCTATCGAAAAAATTGGCTCATCCCAATCCGGATCCAACTGTGAAGCCTGCCGAAGATCGCGCAGCTTTCCTTCATCATCCGGACTGTGCAATCCGCGCACGAAGAACTCCAGCGCATCCGGGCGCACTTTCGGGGATCCCCGCAGAAATTGTTGAGCACCACCGGATGATGTCTCGCACGACTCCGTCGCGGCTAGCGAGTTCTGAATCATGCAGAGGACTCGCCAGGAAACCCGCGCCTGGACCTGCGCGACGCTATCCACCTCTCCCGATTCCATCATCGGCTGGGAAAGTTTAGGAGGATTCACTCCCAGCACCCGCGCCGTCACCCGCACCGCTTGTCCATCGGGTGCGAATTCGCCGAACACAACATAGTCCGCGTCCACTTCGCCGGCGATTTTCAGCATGGTCGCCCGGCTGACCGGCGAATACGCAGGCAACCCGAGTTTCTCCAGCGCCGCTAACCGTTCCTCCCGCGAATACACGATCGGCCCGTGCCCCGCCAATCGCTCAATTGCTAGCTCGGAGAGCGCCTCGCCCATCCAATCCATCTGTACCACATGTCCCGTATTCTCAAAGGGAAAGATCACCACAGATTCGGGTCGTAAGGCGGACTTGGTACCAATTGCATTTCCGCTCGCAGCGGTCTTATTTGGACTCGTGGTTTGTCCGCAACAAGTGACTGCACCGGCGGCTAGGATCGTCGTGAGCACAGCGCCAGCAATCAGCCGCCGTGTAAGGAAGGCCTTCATTCTAGGGGTATTCTAGCAGAACTCAGCACTCAGGACCGGCACCAGGCGCCGATAATCGGCAAATCCAGTTTTTGCGGCGCGCCTAAATCCCGCGCGATCTCGGGGCCGCCGCCGGCAGCGCCGGCAATCCCAACACCACGCGCACACTGGGATCAGTGATCACGCCAGCAAACCCTGGATCGTTGGCCACGGTGGCGATTCCCGCGTAACCCTCGTCGACCGCTTTACGCAGATAATATGCGCAGCGCTCCGCGTTGTTCGCAGTCGCAAACGATTTCGCCAGAAGGAAGTAGAACATCCCTCGATCGTTCGCCGACCGGTCCTGCAAAACCGTCCCCACCCGGCTGGTTTGTGAGAACACATCGGGGTCGAGCTTTAATGCGGTGTTAAAAGATTGCAGCGCTTCCGGAACTTTTTTGTTGTTCAAATACGCCAGCCCAATGTTGCTGTAAAAGGTCGCTTCCTGCTGGTTCAGCGCTATGGCCTTCTTGTAGGCTCGAACGGCCTTCGACCACTTCTGCTCCTGGTAATAGACGGTTCCAATGTTGTTCCAGCCATCACCACTTTTCTTGTCAAGTTTGGTGGCCTTCTCGTAACATTTCAATGCGTCGCCCAACATGGACTGCTGGTGGTAGGCGATCCCCAGTCGATTCCAGACAGACGCGTCATTGGGGTCCTGCTTGAGCAGGGTTTTGTAAATATCCACTGCTTGGGCGTAGTCCTTGTGGATCATGTCCAATGCCGCATGCGTCAGCGCCTGATCGCGCGCCGACGACACCGTTTCAGTTGCCTGATTTTGCTGAGCGGACCGCAGGGAATTGTCGGGCGGCTGCTGACCGGAAGCAGTCACCGCAAAGGCCAGGGAGACGCTCGCCATCCATAGGGTTTTCATGGCGGTCCTCCAATCTGAGTTGACTCGGGCAGGCAAAGCGATCCGGCGATTGGCAGCCCAATCCCAGCAGTTCAATTCCCCGGACTCTTACCCACCCCACTGCTGCCTAATAAGATACCAAAATTTGGCCCCAATGGATTCCTATTTTTTTGCTTCCGGGTCAGGGCCAATTGTCCGTCCTAGTTCTTCTTGTCGCGATGGAACAGTCGTGACAACCATGACGCCACGGGTATGGCCCCAATCGGATTCCCGCCATGCAGGTGACAGTATTCCGTCGGCTGCGTGCCTTCAATGAACACTTCCTGTCGAGTCACGGGACATTCCGGCCGGGCCAATTCCAGCGATTCCGGGTCAATGGTCACGGTGACCACACCTGTGGGCGGCGTGAATCCTTGTGTATTTTGATACGCGGGCATGGCCACCGCGCGCTTCATAAATTCTTCCCAGATCGGTGCCGCCGATGACCCTCCCGCCAGCCCCAGGTCGCGATTGTCATCAAATCCCACCCACACCACGCACAACAAATTCGAGGTGTACCCCGCAAACCAGCCGTCTCTAGACGTGCCCGTCTTTCCCGCTGCCGGCGCGGTAAATCCCATTGCCCGGACAGGCGCTCCGGTTCCCCTGTTGATGACATCTTCGAGAATGCTGGTCACCAGATACGTTACGCGAGGATCCAGTACCGGATGCGAATGCGGCTCATTCTTCTCCAGCATCGTTCCTTCCGCATCCACCACGCTTCGCAGAAACATTGGCTCCGCTCGTATACCCCCATTTGCAAACGCGGTATATCCCGCCGCAACTTGCAACGGGGTCATATCATACGAGCCCAGCGCCACCGCGGGCGTAGCTTGAATTCCAGGGTCGAGTCCCATGCGCCGCGCGATTTCCACAATCTTTCCATACCCAACGATCTCCGCCACTTTCACGGTGGCCACATTCAATGAATGGGTCAGCGCATCGCGCAGCGTCACCGTCCCCAAAAATTCTTCGTGCATGTTATCTGGAGTGTATTCCTTGCCGTCAAATACAAACGTGGTCGGCTCATCAACCACTGTGCTAATCGGAGTTAGGATCGGCCCCTTGTTCTCCACCGCGTCATCAAACGCCGCCGCATAGACGAATGGCTTGAACGCCGACCCGGGTTGCCGTTTCGCCAGCGCACGGTTCAATTGACTCTGGCCGTAATCGCGCCCGCCCGCCAACGCCTTGATTTCACCGGTCTTCGGGTCCATCACGATCATGGCCACTTGCGCCTGCGGGACAGGTTCAGAGGAGTGCTTCTTGGCCAAAGCCTTCTTCCATATCGCATACTTTCTCGCCAGCAGCGAATCCACATGCTTCATCCCAACATCAATCGCCGCGGCCGTAGCCTTCTGCAGTTCAGGATCAATCGTTGTATACACGCGATAGCTCTGCGAAAGCAGCTCTGCTTCGCTGAAGTGGTCCAGCAAATCATCTTTCACGATGTCCACGAAATACGGCGCCGCGCTTCCATCCATCCCCGTCCGCACAATATGAAGAGGGTGTTTCTTGGCCGCCGCCACCTGCTCAGGCGTGATCAATTTGTCCTCGGCCATGGCGGTCAGCACGTGGTCGCGCGCTTCCACGGCCCGGTCCAGATGTTGTTCCGCCGTTGAGTAATGATTGGGCCGGCGGATGATCCCGGTCAGAAATGCCGCTTCCTCCAGATTCACCTCACGGATGTCCTTGCCGAAATACGCTTCCGACGCCTCGCCAAACCCATGGATCGCAAAGCTTCCCCGGTTGCCTAGATAAATCTCATTGGCGTACAGCTCGAAGATCTGTTTCTTCGTGTAGCGGTGCTCCAGTTCCAGCGCCACCATCGTTTCCGCCAATTTTCTGCGCCAGGTCCGCTCCGTCGAAAAAAAGAAACTCCTCGCCAGCTGCATGTCGAGCGTGCTCGCGCCCTGCGCTTTTCCCCCGTGACGGAAATCCGCCCAGGCCGCCCCCAGCACGCGCACGAAATCAAATCCCGGGTGCTCGAAGAATCGCTTGTCCTCTGCCGCGAGCAGGGCGTTCACCAGCACCTTTGGCAAATCGTCGAAGTGTACCGGGCGCCGCTTCTCTCTCGACTGATCGAACAGATTGGTCAATAGCTCGGGCTCGATTTGCGCGTCTTCCATCGCCGCCCCCGTGGCGATGGATCGGATCAGGTGGATCTCCCGCCCGCTGAAATCTATCCGCAGAGCATTGCCTCCACGGAAAAACGACGCCTTCCCCGGATAAATTTCCACCGTGTTGCCGTGAACGGTGTAGTAGCCGGCCCCGGTGGTGTCCTGATTCACCGTATACCCGCTATGCTGCAGATACTCGGTCAAGCCGGCCCCATTCATCGCCTCGCCAGTGAAAATCCTCTCCGGCTGGGTGAATATCCCCGTGGTGTGTTGGAAGAAGTTCCCCGAGAGGCGCTGGTCGATCATCCGGCCATAAACAACATAGTAGTAAGTGAAGATGCCGATTCCGGTAAGCAGACAGCAGAGGACTACACCCAGGATGGATAGGCCGTATTTAGAAGTCCAAAAATTCTTTCCCAGCCGGATGCGCAACATCCGCCCCCCAGAAAGCCCCAAGACCTTCTCGGGGCAAATCACCTCTAAATTGTACCGGAAACAGACTGGGCGCGCTTTGAAGCTGGATTGGAAGAACGAATTCCTGCGGTTACTGGACCAGGGATTCTCCGTCACCTGTCGGTGTGAAGTGAAGATGCGCCTGATAAACCAATAAATCGACGGTAACGGTGTAATCCACTTGAATGATGACCGCCCTGGCGTTATTCGCCGTGATCTTTATGTTCTCTTTGGTGGCGGGAATCCCCAAATTCTGGAATTCTGTTTCCAGGTCCGCTTTAATCACGTCATCCGAAACGGGTTTCACCACGTAAAAAGTGGAATGCACCCGCAGCCAGTCTTGCAGTTGGTAATTCGCGAAGAAAGGAGGGACCAATTTCCAGCAGCAGAATGCAAACGAGAAAAGAATGACCAGCCACACGATGGCGCGAAGCCTGGCCCCGCCACGCTCGCCGTGAAAACCCCGTGCGTGCGGCCGCTCCGCCGCCACCGATCCACTTCCGGCTAACTTGCCATCCGATGTCATAACGAGATTGAGGCTAACACCGTGCTAATGTCGTGTCGAGAATCCCGCGGCCCGGCATACCAAGGAAGTAACTGCCCGCATACTTCAGCAATTTCTCCGTGACACCTCTGTCTACTCAGTGCCTATGAATTGATTTTTTCTTCTCAGTAGGCTTTAGCGAAAATCGCCCTTTCTCGCGCAACTTTCCCACAATAGATGCACTTCCCATCTCCCGCCGCCTGATCCAGCGGAATGCACCGCATGGTAGCCTTGGTTTCTTCCTTTATCTTTGCTTCGCAATCCGCGCTCCCACACCAGAACGACCGGGCGAATCCCGCTTCCACAGCCTTCTTAAACTCCTGGTAGTCCTTGGGATCCGCCGTACGCGACTCCCGGAACGCCAGCGCCTTGGCGTGGAGCGCGCCCTGAATTTCATGCAGCGTGCTGCCCACGAATCCCGCAATGTCGTCCATGCTTGCCGGAGACTTCCCTTCTCGCCCGGGCTTATCGCGCCGCGCCAGCATCACGCCATTCTTGGCCAAATCCTTGGGGCCAATCTCAATTCGCAACGGCACGCCGCGCATCTCCCAATCATTAAACTTGAAACCGGGGCTCACTCCGTCGCGTTCATCCACCTTGACGCGAAAGTCAGCGTCGATCAAAGTCTTCTTCAACTTGCGCGACGCCTCCAAAGTTTGCGCGCGTTCTTCATCGGTCTTGGCAATAGGCACAATCACAACCTGGTAGGGCGCCAAGCGCGGCGGCAACACCAGCCCCTGATCGTCTCCATGCACCATGATGATCGCGCCGACCATCCGGGTGGAAAGCCCCCACGAAGTTGTCCAGCAATATTGCTGGACTCCGGATTTATCCAGATACTTAATCTCGAACGCCTTGGCGAAATTCTGTCCCAGGTTGTGCGAGGTGCCCGACTGCAGCGCCTTGCCGTCGCCCATCATGGCCTCAATCGAGTAGGTCACATCCGCGCCCGCAAATCTCTCCGAATCCGACTTGCGTCCGGGAATCACCGGAATGGCTGCATCGGTTTCCGCAAAATCCCTGTAGATCTCGAGCATCTGCCGCGTCTCCGCTTCAGCTTCCTCGGAAGTCGCATGCGCGGTGTGCCCTTCCTGCCAGAAAAACTCCAGGGTGCGCAGAAATAGTTTGGTCCGAAGTTCCCACCGCACTACGCTGTTCCATTGATTGATGAGCACCGGCAAATCGCGGTAGGACTGGATCCATTTTGCGTAGGCGTGTCCGATGATCGTCTCCGAAGTAGGGCGAATCACCAGCGGCTCTTCCAATTTTTCACCGCCACCGATGGTGACCACCGCCAGTTCCGGGGCGAATCCCTCCACGTGCGATTTTTCCCGCTCGATAAAACTCTTCGGAATCAGCAGCGGAAACGCCGCGTTCAGGTGCCCAGTCGCTTTGAATCGCCGGTCCAGGGCTGCGGTGATGTTCTCCCACAGCGCCCACCCGTAAGGCCGTACAATCATGCAGCCGCGCACCGGAGCGTAGTCGGCCAGCTCCGCGCGCAGCACCACCTGGTTGTACCACTCGTTGTAATCCTCGGAACGCGAAGGCAATTTCATTTCAGACATGCGCGAAACACCATTCCTGTATGTGAAAATCCTGCTTGCAAAATGAGGTGTCGAGCGTATCGGACGTGTTGCCGGGTGTCAACCGAGGCTGGTCATGGATGCATTCCCGACCTGAGATAGACGGGTGCGGCACCGACGTACACCACGCGCGGGACCACCTTCTATTGAGCCATCGCGGTGAAATCATGCGTCAAGGACCGTTTAGGAACTTGGAAAAGACTGGCGCGTGTGGTCCACCCGCTGATTGACAACTCCGCGGCGACCGAGGCACTATTTTCGCGGCGGCGTAGGGCGCACCGATAGATCGAGAGGGCAACGCCCACCTACGATAAGTGAATACTACTGCGCCTATGCCGAACCTTGAAAACCTCAAGAAGCAAGCCAAACAATATCTGCGTTGGCACCGCGAGCGGTATTATCCGGTCGCAGCCAGAATCAGGGCAGCCCTGCCCCGGTTTCGCCAACTCAGCGACAAGCAAGTACTGGAGGCAAGCTTCAAGCTAGCCGACGCACAGGAGCTTGTTGCGCGCGAGAGAGGATTCGAGAGATGGCAGGCGCTCAAATCAGGAGACCGAGCCGTGACTCAGAAAGCCGGAAAAAAAGTACGACTCCCAACTCTCAACTCAACCGAAGCGCAATTGTTCGTTGCCGACATCAAAGCATCATGCGATTTCTATACCGAGAAGCTCGGTTTCGTGGTCGCCTCCGTATACGGCGATCCGCCCTACTACGGGCAGGTCACACGCGACCGTGCGCGGCTAAATTTGAGGGTGGTCGGCGAACCCGTGTTCGTTGGCGACATTCGGGAACGCGAGCATCTGCTCTCCGCTTCGCTCACCGTCGCTACTCCGGCGGAGATCAAGCAGCTCTTCTTGAGTTACCAGGCCGCGGGAGTGCGCTTTAGTCAAACATTGAAGAAGGAGCCCTGGGGCGCGAGAACCTTCATTGTCGCGGATCCCGATGGGAATCTCATTCTCTTTGCCGGCCCGGCGGATTAAGGTGACTGGCCGTGCAGCAGAACGATTAAGGTTGGGAGGCCAGGCATGACCCAGACAGCTATAACCAGCATCTCCCCGTCCTTCATCGTACGACATGTCCCGACCACACTTGCGTACTATTGCGAGATGCTCGGCTTCAAAATTGAATATCAGCACCCGGATCCTGAGCCCTTTTTTGCAATTGTTCAGCGAAATGGGGCGATGATATTCCTCAAGGCCGTGGGCGTGGAACCGCTGCCCAATTGCAAGCGCCACCCGTGGGCACAATGGGACGTTTACGCCTCCGTTCCTGACCCTGATGAGCTGGCGGCCGAATTTAAGTCGCGCGGCGTCGTCTTTTCGAAACCTCTACAAGATACCCACGACGGTCTTCGTGGCTTCGAACTCGAAGACCCTGACGGTCATGTCTTGTTCTTCGGCCGTCCCCGGTAACGCCGGTGGATTCTACGCGCGGGATGTTAACGCCGGGTGGGTTGCGCGGGAGCCGTATCGATTTAAGAAATCACTTCAACTTAATCTTCGCCGTCCATTGCATTCCAAACCCCCAGGTTGTATCTTCCCCGTCGTCCCAGCAATAAAAAATCTAATTCCCAGTTTGCTGATTATCTGGGAGCATTGACCCAATGCGGCGTGGCGTCGGAGATACGCTAGTAATCACAATCTGTGTGCTCACACTAACGGCGTTGACCTGCGCCCAAGTGTGCGCGCAAACTCCGGCTTCCCAGCTGCACGGGAAGGTGGTGGACGAAGACGGAAACCCAGTAACCCGTGTGGAGGTTGTCGCCCATTGGGGTACCAACGGTTCCGCCACAACCTACTCGGACGCGGTGGGTGATTTCCAGATCGCTTCGATTGATAGCGATAAGATCGCCCTCATTCTCTCCAAGCCTGGCTACTTTCGATTTGAAAATGCAGCTCTGGATCTGAAACCAGGCGCAAATTATTTCAGCTTTACTCTCTCCCATGAGACAGCGCTTCAGCAAAAGGTGGAAGTTTATTCCGAGACTTCACAAATTGATCCCAATGCCACCAGCCACCAGTCCACCCTGGTTCAGCACGAAATTCAGGACACTCCTGTCCCGGCCAGCCACGACCTGCAGCAGAGTCTGATTACAATTCCCAACGTCTTGCTGGACACAAACGGAACGGTACACGTCGCCGGCGCTCGTCAGGGACAAACAGAAATATTACTGGATGGGTTTGAGATAAACGATCCAGCCAACGGCTCTTTCACGCCTCGCCTGAATGTGGATGCGGTTCAATCCACCACCGTGGAGAGCGGCGGATACGGCTCGCAGTATGCCCATGCCGGAGCGGGAGTTCTTTCCCTGGACACGCTCACGGGTGACGACAAGTGGCGATTCGGGATCACCAACTTCATCCCCGGAGCCAATATAGAGCGCGGATTTCACTTCGGCACCTGGTTCCCTCGCGTCACTTTTTCCGGTCCGATAAAGAAAGGCCGCGCCTGGTTTTCTCTGGCATCGAGCGCCCAGCATACTTATGACGTGATCAACGGTCTTCCGATCGGTTCGGATGTGAGCACCGAGTGGGCCGGAGATAATCTCTTGCGCGGTCAAGTCAACATCACGCCCCGAAATATTCTCCAGGGCAGTTTCTTGTACAACCAGTCCAGCGACCCACAATTTGGGCTGGGCCCTTTTTCGCCGATTTCCACGACGACGAACCGCCAGGCCATTCGGTATTTCGTATCGGTCAAGGATCAAATTTGGATGGGCCACACGCTGCTTGAATTGGGGCTTGCCAACGACTGGGGACAAATCGTCAGGACACCGCAAGGCACGTCTCCCTACATCGTCACGCCATCCTCCTCTTCAGGAAATTTTTTCCAGACGCTTTCGCAGGAGCCCAAGCGTGTGCAGGTGATAGGAAATATCAGCAATGACTCGGCGAAATTCATTGGCTCGCATGCCCTTTCCGGAGGATGGAACGGAGCGGGCGTGTTCCTATCGCAGCACACCACGCGGAATGAAATCCAGTACCAGCGTGAAGACGGGACGCTTTCTGAAATCGCAACGTTTGCCGGGCCGACCGCGTTTCACCTTTCCAACACACAGCTCGGTGGCTACGTGCAGGATCTTTGGCGCCCGGCGAAGCCGGTTGTCATTTCTCTGGGCATGCGAGTGGACTGGGACCGCATCATCCAGCGCACGCTGGTGCAGCCGCGTCTGGCCGTAAATTTTGTCCCCGGGTCCGAGGGAAATACGAAATTCACCTTCGCCTGGGGTGAACATTACCAGCCGCTAAGTATGTCCGTCATTGGACAGGTGCTAGACCAGACCCGCACCAGCACTTTTTACGACAGCACGGGCCTGATTCCGATTGGCGGCCCTGTGGTGACCACCTTCCTGATTCCCCATCGCGGTTTATTCCAACCCCGTTCTTACAACACCATGGTCGAGTGGGATCAGAAAATTCGTGGGAACACTTCTTTCGGGCTGTCCTACCTCTTGCGCCAGGGAAAAGATGGGCTGGCGTGGGAATTCCAACCTCCCGGCTCCTTCCTGCTCCAAAATAACCGCAGCGATTATTTCGAGGCCGGCGATTTTTGGATCCGCCACCGATTTGGCGATAAGGCCGAAATCTTCGCGGATTACACCCGAGAAATCGCGCGCTCTAATGAAGTTTTGGATCCCACGCTCTTTTCAACCATACTCAGCGCGCAACAATCCGGACAACTTCTCTGGGACGCTCCCAATCGAGTTATTTCGCGCGGATTCGGTCCGCTCCCGCGCTTTCCCATTTGGCATTGGCAATTGCTGGCCAGTTATTTTTTCGAGTACCACTCCGGATTCCCTTACACCGCCGTGAACGACCTCCGCCAGCTTGCCGGGCCGCCGAGCAGCCAGCATTTTCCCGAATACGTCAGCCTGAATCTGGGACTCGAAAAACAGTTCACCTTTCAGAAACACGAATGGGCCATCCGTTTTTCGAGCAACAATGTCCTCAATCACGACAACCCCGACGTCATCGTGAACAACGTTGACGCGCCTAATTTCGGCGCGATCTCGGGAGGTCACGGCCGGTCCTACACAATTCGCATTCGTTTGGTGACCGCGCACTAAGAATTTCTCGATTCACCGAAGGCCGGCTCCGCCAACAACGATTTCGAGTTGCCTCTGAAATTCATCTTTGTCAAATGTCCCGCGCGACTCCGCGATGAGCCTGTCGTCGCCAAATTTCCACGACTCAAATCCGCTGATGCACACCCTGCGCCCGGTCCCTCCTGGCCCGCTGTTCGTTCCAACAAGCGTCCAGTGGTATTCCACTCTGTCGCCTTCCGTCAAAATGCTGTCCATTCTTACTCGCATATCCGGAAACATCATCATGAATCCGCGAGCGGCTTCCGCGATGGCGCTCCTGCCAACTGATGCAGCACCGCCGTTAATGCTAAGCGAGCCGTTTGGCGAATAAAACGCTGCTACGCTCGCGGGATTCTGACTGCACCATGCCACGGTGTACCGCACGGCAAAATCCTGTAAGTCCATTTGCTCAAGGCTCATGATTCTCTCTCCATTCTGCCGCTCCACTATAAGACTTGAGAGGTGAGGCGGGAAGATGTTTCAAGCGGCGAACAATATAGGACCCAAAGTCTTGCGTTATGAGGCCGTCAACTGTATAGAAAGCATGTGAATCGCAGACAAAGAGCGCTGGCTCTGATCCTGGCATTCGTGCTGGCACTGGTTTTTCTGTTTGCCTGGAGCAACGGCTTCAACTGGCGCGAGATTTTTTCCATCTCCGGCAGCGCCGCAGCGCAAGGATCGCATTCGGTTGACTTATCCTGGACGGCCAGCACTTCGCAGGTTGCCGGGTACAGAGTTTACGTGGCCGCCGTTTCCGGCGGCCCATACACGCTTGTGACTAAGGACCTGGTGAGAGGCACAACCTACACCGACACAAACGTTAAATCCGGCAAAACGTACTACTACATCGTGACCTCGGTTACTGCCAACGGAGTTGAAAGCGTGGCTTCCAAAGAATTCACGGCTCGAATTCCGTAGTGCTTGTCGGTCCGCTGGTTTCTTTTCGTAACTCCCCGGCTATATTTCCACTCCTGACTCTCGATACAATACCCCCGCCATGCGCCTGGCCAAAATCCTCGACTTCCTGGAGGCCTATTACGGGAAGCCCAAGCCTCCGGCTCCGACGGAGCCGTACGAAATGGTCCTGCACCGCAATGGCGGATATCCCCAGTCGGACGCCAATTGCGACAAGGGCTTCGCCGCGCTGAAAAAATCCATTGGCTTGAGTCCGGCGAAAATATTCAACGCTCCCGACGCCAAGCTGCGCGCCGCAGCCCGCGCAGGCGGGTTGGCGCCAGAGAAGCGCGGCCAACGCTGGAAAGAAATTGCCGCGCGCTACCTGAGCGAATTTGAAGGGGATAAACGAGCGGTGGAGAAAATGCCGCCCGCAGAGGCCAAAAAAACTCTGATGAAGTTTCCCACCATCGGGGAATCGTTCGCTGAAAAAGTCCTTCTGTACGCTGACATCGCACCGGTCGCCGCCGTGCCGGCAACCAGCATCCACGTCCTCACGCGTCTGGGATTTGGCCAGGAATATAAGAACTGGGCGGCAACCTACAAATCCGCTCAAGAGGCCCTGCAAGAGGAAGTCGCTGAAGAGCGCCGGCCGCGTTTGCGGGCCTATCTGCTCATCAAGCAGCACGGACAAACGCTCTGCAAGGCCACGCGCCCCAAGTGCGACCAGTGCCCCATCTCCGCGCATTGCAAGTATTACCGCGATTCGCGCTCATTGCCTACCGTGCCCGCATCTGCTAAGGCACGGCGAGCATAAGCGAGGTTTATCCTCTGGTTGTCATCCCTGGGAACATGCGGCCTGCATTGTTGAAGGGTCATGGCCGCCACGATTCATGGAGCTGCACATACACAGTCTCACCCGATGCAAACTCTACGCCCCGAATGACATCCAATTCTACTTGCCGCATAATCTTACTGAGGACACGCGCCGGATGGCCTTTTGCAGCAAGACCAAGCTTTTCTCTTTGTCCCTCACGATCCTTCTTTCGGCCTTTGCCATTACTTTCCTTGGAGCGCATGCTCAAGACCAGCAAGGTCCCGCTATCCGGGTGGGAGTAAATCTTGTCCTGGTTGACGCCACCATCAAAACCAAATCCGGGCAAGTGATGGACGACCTGAAGAAAGAAGATTTCGAAGTCCGCGAAGACGGGGCCCCACAAAGAATTGACGTGTTCAGCCGCGACCTCTTGCCCCTCAACGTCGCACTGGTGCTCGATCTCAGTGATTCCATCGGGCCTTTTCTGGTGCCACTTCGTGACGCTGCGGCCATCACGCTCGGGACACTCAAACCCGAGGATGAAGTGGCGCTCTTTACGTTCTCCAACGAGGCCGAGTTGCGCGTCCCGTTCACCCACGACAAGGACGAAATCGCCGCGGCGATCAACTCATTCCAAGCGCGCGGCGCCACCAATATCAACGACGGCATTTTCGCCGCCGCCAAATATCTTATGACCGCGCCGCCCAATGGCCGCCGCGTTATCATCCTGATCAGCGACGACGTGGGCACCGACGCCGGCAACCAGGGCACTGCCGACATCATCACTGAAACCCTGGCCGCGGGCGCGGCTCTCTATAACCTCAGAATTCCAGGCCACAACCCCATGGGGACGCTGATCTACTCCGCGACCGTTCCCGGCCTGGTGAACATCCGAAAGGTGATGGACCAATCCGGCGGAGAGATTTTCGACGTAAAAGACGTGAAGGATCTTGGCGCCACATTCAGCGCGCTGATGCAGCGCATCAAAACGCGCTACACGCTGGGCTACTACACCGACGCCACCGGAGAGTTGGCCAAGCCCCACAAGCTCGAGGTCCGCCTGACTCCACAGTTCGGAACCAAGGGCAAGAATTACATCGTCCTTTCAAAGAACGGCTTCTTTGTTCAGTAAGGTACTTGTGGCGCAGGCGTCCCCTCAGATCAGAAGGGTGCCGCCTACCGTTTTCACCGGCGGCACTTAGAGACTTTCTCTGCCCCATGTAGGCCGGGTTAACCCGAGCAGAGGCCTTGAGGTTCCGTCGCTCTTGACTCCCTAAGAGTGGGTCTGCTTGGACTCAGAATCGAAGTGCGAGCTGTCTTGAATCCTTCTGCCAGCAGACTGCGCGATGTCCACACCTATGCCGTTAAAATGCCTTTGGCCTTGCCCTGATTTCTCCTGGCAATCCAAAGACATTTTCCGTCATCTTCCCTTGCCGAAATTTGTTAATTCGCGTGTCCCAGCCTCAATTAAACCCTTCTGCTTGGCCCCCCGCTCACTCGACGAATAAGGCGTAAATCATTGAAAACTCGCGTCTTGTGGCCTCTGTCACCATTTGGTAAGCATCCACGGGCGGTCTGGAAACCTCTTTGCATTACCGTGTGCCATAACGAGCCACCGCAGGGCTCTTGTGAACTTACAGGAGAGAAGATAATGCGTAATTCAGAAAAGGGTTTCTCCCTCATCGAACTCTTGATCGTAGTGGCGATTATTCTGATCATCGCCGCTATCGCCATTCCGAACTTGCTCCGCGCGCGTATTTCGGCCAACGAAGCGTCCGCGGTCAGCTCGCTCCGGACCATCAACACTGCTTGCATCACCTACAATTCGACGTACGGCAACTATCCCCCGGCTCTTGCGGACCTGGGTCCAGCCGGCGCCGGCAACACTCCGACAAGCACCTCCGCGGACTTACTCGACCAGGTGCTGGGATCCGCTGCTGCGGCAACCACGGGAAAGAGCGGCTATCTCTTTACGTTTGCCACAGCGAACAGCAATGCGACCTACACTGACCTTGCCGACGCGATTGCCGAGAACCAGACGGGCGTCCGCCACTTTTTCACGGATCAGTCCGGCGTAATTCGCTCCAACTCATCCGCGACGGCCGCCGTTACGGACTCCCCAATCTAAGACTTTACCCCCCCCCGACGCGACAAAAAGGGCGGAGGCCACTGGCCTCCGCCCTTTTTTCATTTCTTCCGTTCTCAAGTTATTGCCTTCCAATGATTAGCCGAAGTCGATAAATCCTCATAAGGGATATTCATCCTAAAAAGTCCGGGAGTGGAGGTATTTACACTCTAAGCGGAGTCGAACGGGACAAATGGGGCTCCAAAACCGAGAAAACAAACCACCCAACAGCCAAAGCAATCCGCACTTGCCCTCGGGCAACCATAACTGCTGCTTATGCGACTAATTGAGAGTATACTAGTCAGATAAAGTTATACACAATATACCAGTAAGGCCGGCGTAATCCCCAGCGAGTGCCGTTTGCTACGGAGGCTTCTTTATGATTGAGCTCCTGAGGGGCATGCGCAAGGAGGGAGCGACCGCAGTACTGGCAGCGGCGTCCACACAGAATTTCCAAACGGGCGAGGTGATCATCACCGCGGGCGAGCGAGCCAAGAACCTATTTTTGATCCGAATCGGCGTGGTCAATTGCTTCTGCTTGACCCCCGACGGACGTGAAATTGCACTGGGATTGTTAGGTCCCGGAGAAGTATTCGGCGTGGGAACGCTGCTCACGGAGCCGTCCATGTACGCAGCGACGACGCAAAGCGTCCGAGCAGTCGAAGCCTATGTATGGTCACATGCGTCAATCCGGAGGCTGACCAAAATCTATCCGGAGCTATCGGAAAATGTTTTTCGGATCGTACTTGCCAATCTGGCATCTTTCGTGGGGCGACACATAAGTCTCCTTTCCAAGACCGCCGAGCAAAGGCTCTTCGACACCCTGATTCGCCTCGGAGACAATATTGGCCGGCAAGATTCGGGAGGAATTCAAGTGGAGGTCAAGAATGAACATTTGGCCTCGCTGGCCGATGTAAATTACTTTACCGTGTCGCGACTGTTGAAAAACTGGGAGCGGTCGGGAGTGATAAAAAAGGGCCGCGGCATAGTGACCATCCTGCACCCCGAATATCTCCACATAAAGTAATGAAGAACCCTGCCTGAATCGCGTTAGGGGCTGATTTTCCCGACTTTGTTCTAGTGCAACGACAGCGTTCGGGCGGAATTTTATTTTGGCGGATAATGTTTGGTTATTTTCACTATAGGTTATTACGGAGGTAACTTATGAAATCCTGGGATCAAGATCGAGCTTTGGACGCTGTCGGGGGAGACGCTCAATTCCTCAGCGAACTCGCGGGCATATTCTGCGCCGCCTCTTCAACCTTGTTGAAGAGCCTGGAGGAATCCATTGCTGCCAGGGCTTCCCATGAGACCGCCGATACGGCTCACCTGATGTGGAGCTCCGCCCGAAGCTTCTCAGTCCCCGAAGTTGAGGAGGCGGCGTTGGCCGTGGAGCAGATGGCCCGCCGTAAAAAGTTCGACGGTATCAGGAGCGCCTTCGATGAGCTGCGACAGGAAATTGTGCAACTCACAGAGGCTCTTGCCAAATTCAGGAATGGGCACTCAAGTCTATCGGGGGCCGGCGAACGACACTAGCTTTAAATTGCAATTCGTCCAATTCGGAAATGAGCAGAGGCTTCAGGCATTTGGCGTTCCGATTTCATGATGGGGATTGTTATGGTCGTGATCAAACCGGCATTCAAAGCAAACAGGAACGCCGCATTGCGGGCAAATCTGGGAATGCAGCGAGCAGAAATCTTTTCCGCATTCGACGCAATGCTGATGCCCTTCACGCGCGCAGCTTGACTTCGCGCACTGCATGACGCGGATGCTAACGCCGAATGCAGAGGGCGTCAAGATAAGGGCTTTGCAATAGCAGCTAGCCGGGGAACATCTTGAAGAACCAGTAGATCAAAATGCCGTAATAGGCAATGACCACGATGGAGCTGACGGCAACCGTCTGAAGGGTCTTGCCCTGGCCTGCATATTCCCGCTTCCAGCGGTAGGCGGAGGCGGCGATCAACCCCACCGCAAGAATAACCATCACGATGACCACGGTGCTTACGTCGCTAGTGGGTCGCTGTGCGCGCATCAGCCGAGAAACCTGGCGCATGGCGCCTCCCACCATTCCCAGCCCGTAAGCCAGAAGCAACCACACCGCAGGGACCATCATTCCCAGCATGTAAGCCCAGCGATCCTCAAAATAGAAAAGCATCAGGACGATCACGAGGTAGATGATGGATTGATAAAAGTGGAGCACAACGAAGTCAGGCTCCATGGTGCTCAGAACGAAAAAACAAACCATCATGGCGCTGGCCAGGGTGGCAATTCCGCGGTGGTTGGCAGTCATGGGCAACTCCTGGCGCGTACCATTTCACGCGCGGGTGATAAATTCAACATCTATTTATCTTACCGGGAAACCATCAGGGTCTTGCAGAGCGGCCTTGTTTGTGCGGTAGGGAGCGAAGCCGCTGCCCCAATCCACGCCAAACACTTCGATGTCGATTTTATCGCCGTCCACTTTGACGATCAGGTAGTGATAGGGATTGAGGCCGCGTTCGGGACTTGGCTTGACGAGATGCTGGAGTGTGACGTGCATTGCCGAATTGGCTTTCAGGAAGTCGCTGAGATCCGGCTCGCCGGTGTAACTGTAAATCGGGGCACCACCTCCGCCGGAAACGATAAGGTCCATTCGATGAAGACCGCCGGCGTCGGTGTAGTGCTCGACCCAGTGCTCGAAGAGATGCTCGTGGCCGGAAAAAACCAGGCGCACGTGGTGGGCGTTGAAGAGCGGCATGTAGCGTGCGCGCAGGCCCGCTGTCGGCGGCTCCACGCTGGCCCCACCGTGGGGCCCTGAAGAAAACGGAGCCTGGTGACAGAAGACGACCACATGAACGTAGCGCGAGCGGTCGAGGCCTTCGAGTTGACTCTTGACCCACTGAAACTGCTTTTCGTCATCGGCAATGTTGGCGTCCACTCCGATCACAAATGTGTTGCCATAGCCAAAAGCATAGGAGGCAGTGCCGGGCATGCGCCGCGGCGATCCTTGGGGCGGAATGAGGGCGGAAACTGCATCGAGATAATTTCGCAGACCCGCTGGCGTGGTGGTGGCTTCATGATTTCCAGGGACCAGAAAATATGGGACGCCACCTTCCGTGGTCAGGCGATTGATGAGCGGAACGAAGCTGACATTCCATTGGTGGGCGTCGGCTCCGTTCACGACTGCGTCGCCAGACTGCAAAACGAAGCTCACAGGAGATTGCGTATTCGCAAGGCGCTTTATTTGGGCGAGCATCGAGTCCACGATGAGCGAATGCTCATACTGGATCGCGACGCCATCGCGGCGGCCACGCGTGTCCCCATAGACGATGAACGTGAACCGAGTGACTGCGCTCGATTGCGCTTCCGATGGAAGAGGGTTTGCGGGAGGCGAGATGGGCGTGACCCGCTCAGGGTCCTGAGCTCCTTGAGCGAACGGACTGGGCAGGATCAGAAGACTTGCCAACGCCAAGCTCAAAACGAGCAGAGATTTGGGAATGTTCTTACGGTTCAAGTTGCGCCTCGCGATTTCCGTAATCCTCGAACGTGAAATCTTAATCCCGGTCACCAGAAAGAATGTGGCAGCTTCAAAAGCGAAGCAACCCTCGAACGAAATTATTGGCCGAGAATATTGTAGGTTGTGGTGCCCTCGACACGGACTTTGGCATAGGCGTCCGCCCAAACCTTGTGGTAGGGATCGGTGTCATAGGCCTTCAATGCGTCAGGACTGGTAAATTCCATACACATGCCGTATTCGCGGACGATGCGCTTCACGGGAACGGTGATGGCTGCGCCAGCGCGATATTTTTTGACGGTGTCGTCGTCAATATTGCCGAGATCCACCTGGCTGAGAGGCGACGCTAGTTTTCCGTACCAGACGTGGGTGATGCCCTTGATCTTCTGGGGGAGGGCGTCGCTGGCATTGTAGAAGGCGTCCCAATCGGCGGGCGTGGCGTCCTTGATGGGAGTCCAGGCAAAACAGTGCATGACGGATTTTTCGCCGGCGTTGGCGACCGGGTAGGAGATGACGAGCGCGGCGGCGCAAAGAATTGCGGCTGTGCAGGCAATGAGACGCAGGGAGCGCTGAAAAATCATGGTTGATTCTCCTATGTGAGTTTTTTGCTAGCGAAAGGATTGTAGCATTGGGTGTGAAGAGACAGCATCTAGGAAAAGGCTTTTACCGCAGTGGCGCAGAGGGCACTGAGGGGGCACGGAGAATGAGAGTTTTCCACAGGTTGGGTCCGGTAGAGGAATAAATTCTTTCAGAAGGGCGTTCGCTGGACTTGCGTTGTTAATGACCATCTGTAATACTTACCAGCATGATCATATCTGACAGACTTCGCGCCTTGCGCGAACAAAAAAACCTCTCGCAAGGGGACATCGAAAAACGCACTGGGCTGCTGCGATGCTACATCTCCCGCGTGGAGAACGGTCACACCGTTCCCGCGGTAGAGACGCTCGAGAAGTTTGCCCGCGCGCTCGAGGTTCCACTCTATCAACTGATGTACGACGGCGACGAGCCGCCCGTGCTCCCCAATCTTGGGAAGCGCAAGTCGGCGAATGACGTTGCCTGGGGCAGCTCCGGGAAGGATGCGCGCGCACTGCACAAGTTCCGGAAGTTGATGGGCTCGATGGATGAGCCCAACCGGCGTTTGCTGCTGCATATGGCGCAGAAGATGGCCAACCGGTAAAGCGGCCGGCCGACCGAACTGCCAACTCTTTGGTCGATGATTCACATGGGGGCGGCCCAGCCGTTTGCGTCGAATGTGGATGCAGAGGACTGGGCCGTTCGCCATTTGTAAGAGCTTGGGGCGGTCGAGACCCACACCTGCACGGTTCGCGTTAGTCCGAGCCGGCGGGCTGGGTTCGCATCCCCGGGGCCTGCTGATTCATCTCTTCATGTTCCACAAAAATATTCCTTGTTGAAAATCCTCCTTCAATGAAACAAATGGTCTAATTGAGCGTATATTCAGCAGGAATATCTCTGCCTGAAGAAGGGGAATAACGATGATTAACAAGATTGAGTTTGCGCCTCGGCGCTCGATGAGGAGAATTGCGACAATTGCGAGTCCGGTTGCGGCCCTGGTGCTGATGTTGATGCCATTTTCTGCGCAGGGGCAAACTGTGGACGAAGTGATCGCCAAGAACGTCCAGGCGCACGGCGGGATGGACAAATTGAAGTCGGTGAAGTCCATCAAGATGTCGCAGACGCTGAAGGCGGGCGGATTTCAAGCCGCGGTCAATCTGGAAAACAAGCGTCCCGACAAGGTGCGGGAAGAGTTCAGCCTCCAAGGGCTCACGCAGATTCAAGCTTATGACGGAAAGTCCGGATGGACGGTGAATCCGTTCGGCGGGCGGCGCGATCCCGAGCTGATGTCGCAGGACGACATAAAGGGATTGCAGGTGGATGCGGATATTGATGGGCCGCTGGTGGATTACGCGCAGAAGGGGCACAAGGCGGAGCTTGTGGGTCACGATTCGGTAGAGGGGACGGACTGCTACAAAATCAAATTGACACTTAAAAACGGCGATATTCGGACCTACTTCCTGGATGCGGATTCGTACTTGGAACTGAAGATCGAAACCCAGACGACGATCCGGGGCGCGGTGCAAGAGGGCGAGATTTATTTCGGGGACTACGAAAAAGTGGACGGCATGTACTTCCCTTTCGCAATCGAACAGGGGCAAAAGGGTGACCCGAACCGCGTGCAATTCACGGTAAATAAGATTGAGATCAACGTTCCACTGGAAGACAACTTATTCGCGGTTCCGGCATCGCTCACAGCAAAGCCGGATGCGAAAACGCCCGGTGCGGAGAAATAAAATTCTTCTCTTGAGGGTTGGGCCGGTGCGAATCTGCAAGATTTGAATCGAGAAGACGATTCCATGAGAGGACATTCAAGCGATGAATAAACTAAGCGCCCGTTTTGCAGGATTGGTGGTTCTGGCGGCAGCGGCGATGCTGCCCGCTTCCCTGCCCGCGCAGGATGCGAAGTTCGATTCGGATACGATTTCCGGCCTGGGGATGAGGAATATTGGCTCGGCGCAGATGAGCGGGCGCATAGACGCGGTCACAGCGGTCCACGAAAAAGGCCGGCTGACTGTGTACATCGCATCGGCGAGCGGCGGCGTATGGAAATCAATGAATGGGGGGACCACGTTCAAGCCGGTGTTCGACAAACAGCCGGTACAGTCTGTGGGCGCGCTGACGATTGATCCCAAGAATCCCAAGACAATTTGGGCGGGGACGGGAGAGCCCTGGACGCGGAACAGCACCTCAATAGGCGGCGGGGTCTTCAAGACGGTTGATGGGGGGGACAACTGGACGTTCATGGGGCTGAAAGATTCGGAGCGCATCGCCAAAATCCTGGTTGATCCAACGGATACGAACACGGTGTATGTGTGCGTGCCGGGGAAACTTTGGAGCGACAGCGAGGACCGCGGGGTATATAAGACCAGCGACGGCGGAAAATCTTGGAACAAGATCTTGAAGGGCGTGAACATGTCAACGGGCTGCTCGATGATGACCATGAGCTCGCGCGACTCCAAAACATTGTTTGCGGGGATGTGGGATTTCCGGAGGAAGGGATGGACCTTCCGGTCCGGTGGGGACAGCCCAACGGCGCCGAGTGGCAGCGGGATGTTCATGACCACGGACGGTGGTGCAAATTGGACGGAACTGGACCAGAAGAGCGCGAAAGGGCTGCCGGCAAAGCCGTGGGGCCGAGTCGCGGTCACCATCGCGCCATCGAATCCGAACGTTGTATACGCGCTGATTGAATCGACGAGCAGCGCGCTATACCGCTCGGATGATGGGGGCAAGAGCTGGGCGCGTGGCGACGCCAGCAATTTGATGGTCTGGCGTCCATTTTATTTTGCGAACCTGGTGGTGGATCCCAAGAACGAGAACAAGGTTTACAAGCCGGACCTGGGCATGATCATGAGTGAGGACGGTGGAAAAAGTTTCAGCGGGGTATCGAACGGGATGCATGGTGACGTGCACGATGTTTGGGTGGACCCCGACAACACCAATCATTTGATCTCGGGAGATGACGGCGGAATTTGGTATTCCTACGACGGGGGCAACAATTGGTGGAAGGGCAACAATCTGCCGATTTCCCAGTTCTATCACGTGAGCGTGGACAATGCGGATCCATACCACGTGTATGGCGGGGTGCAGGACAACAGTGACTGGGTAGGAGATTCGGCCTATCCCGGAGGGATATCTAATAGCCGATGGGAGAATTTGGGCGGGGGGGATGGCTTCTTTGTTTTCCCAGATCCCGCGGACTCCGATTATGCGTATGCGGAGTCGCAAGGCGGATATGTCTCGCGGGTAAACCGGCGTACGCTCTCCGATCGCAGCATAAGACCAGAGCCGAATTATGGAGAGGGCAAGCTGCGATTCAATTGGAATACGCCGATTCATATGAGTCCGAACGAAAAGGGAACGATTTACATCGGAGCCCAATTCCTGTTTCGCTCTCGCGATCATGGACAGAATTGGGAGCGAATTTCTCTAGACCTCACGACCAATGACCCGGAGAAACAGAAGCAGGAGGAGTCGGGCGGAGTGACGGTGGACAATTCCGAAGCCGAGATGCACACCACGATCTATTCCATCAGCGAATCCCCGAAGAATGGACAAGTCATATGGGTGGGGACTGATGATGGAAATATCCAAATAACGCGGGACGGCGGAAAAACCTGGACAAACGTGGTGGCCAATATTGCAGGGCTGCCGAAAGCATCTTGGGTCTCGTGGGTGGAGGCCAGCCAGTACGATCCGGCCACAGCTTACGTAACCATCGACCGGCATACGTTTGGCGATATGGATCCCTATGCATTCAAGACATCTGACTATGGAAAAACCTGGACCCCACTGGCCGTGAAGGAGAGTGGAGTGAGGGGGTTCGCACACGTAATCAAGGAAGACACGGTCAAACCCGACTTGCTGTTCCTGGGAACTGAGTTTGGGTTGTGGATGTCACTCGATGGCGGGAAACAATGGGCACAATATAAAGGCGGCGAATTCCCGAATGTGCCGGTACGCGACATCGTGGTGCAACCGCGCGAATCGGATTTGGTGGTGGCGACACATGGCCGCGGCATCTGGATCATTGACGACATCACCCCTCTGCGAAACCTGACGCGGGATGTGATGGCAAAAGAGGTGGCCTTCCTGCCCGGTAATCCAACACAGCAGCGGCTGAATGCCGGAGGAGGTTGGGCGGAAGGAAGCGCCACATTCTTCGGGCAGAACCCGCCCGATGCTGCGGTAATTACTTATTATCAGAAGAAACGCCACATTTTTGGAAAGATGAAGATTGAAGTGCTGGACGAGCAGGGCAAATTGGTGGATACACTGCCGGCCAACAGCAGGCGCGGATTGACGCGTGTCCAGTGGTCCATGCGGATCAAGGCGCCCCGAGTGCCTCCTGCGGCGAGCATCGCGGGCGCGACCGTCGGTCCACGCGTGTTGCCGGGTACGTATACGGTAAAGATGACCCGCGGGGAAGATGTGATTACGACGAAACTGGTCGTAGGGCTCGACCAGCGCGCTAAATACACCGCCGAGGACCGGAAGGTCCAGTTGGAGGCGGTGATGAGATTATATGGACTTTTCCGGGATATGAGTTTTGATGTCGACGAGATCAACGGCGTGCGCAACGCGTTGACCGAGCGCGCGGCGAAAGTTCCCGCAGGGGATCCTCTGCACGCCCAACTGGCTTCCCTTGCCGACCGGGCAGATGCAATCCGCAAGAAGATCGTGGCGACGAAGGAAGGCGGCGCGGTCACGGGCGAGGAACGCATTCGTGAGAAGGCGTCAAACGTGTACGGCGCAATCACATTCTATGAAGGACGGCCTGGTGAATATCAGGTTGCGCGAATTGATTCCCTGAAGCACGAACTGGATGATGTGGCCAAGGAGTTCGATGCGTTCGCGGCTAAAGAGCTACCCAGTGTCAACACATCCTTGGTGCAGAAGAAGCTCGATGCGATCCAACCCGTGCGCCGAGCGGATTGGGATAAGGCGAATGCGGATACAGAGGGCGGCGGGCAGTAGGCCAAAAAACCGACGAATCAGCCAAGGGCGCAGGACCTAGCCTGGCAGGAGCCTGCGCCAGAGCCCTATCGCCGGATGCAACTTCAATCCGGGTTCGTGCGTTCTTATAGATAGCAATGAGACGCCTATTCCTTTGCTGCATTGCTTCCCTTCCATTGTTACTTACCGTGGGGTCCACACAGGCCCAGGATCCCAACAAGATCATTGACCAATACCTTAAAGCCGCAGGTGGCTCGAAGGCCCTTTCCAAGATCACGACGCTCTCGATTGAGGGCTCATTTACCGGCGACGTGGAAGGGACGTCGGGGACCTACACATTTGATCTCAGGGCGCCTAACCGGTACTACTCTGAACTGAACGTGATTTCCGCGCCCGGAGAAACTGCGGGAGCAAGCGGCTCTTCTTCGTCAAAACCGGGCGAGCAGCATTTTATCGCCGCGTACAATGGCAAGTCAGCGTGGCGCGAAGATTCATCAGGAAATACAGCGACACTTCTTGGAGCGGATGGGCAGCAAGTGGAAGTGGCCGCCGAATACTACAACTCCCGGCTGATCGACTTGAAAAAAAGGAAAATTGGTGTCGCGTTTGTAGGCCATTCGCAATGGGGCGCCCGCGAAATTCTGCAATTGGAATTGACCTGGCCATCGGGGATGAAGCGCGAGGTTTATTTCGACACGCAGACTCACTTGATTGCCAAGGAATCGGCGCCGTTGGCAGGGAGCAACGAAGAAATACTTTATGACGATTATCGAAACGTGGATGGCGTGAAGCTGCCCTTCAAAATCGAACTTCACCGCGGCAACCAGAAATACACGATTGCGGTTTCAAAAGCAGCGATCAATGACAAAGTTACCGAGCGAGTGTTCGATTTCCCGCGGAATGTGCAGGTGCAGTTGCCTGACTTAAAAGCGCTGTTCAAGGAGATTGACCAGAACCAGAAGGCCATCGACAAGATCAAGGAAAACTACGCGGGGACGCGTGATGAGGAAGAGACGGAATTCGAGGGCTCGGGAAAAGTGAAGAAAGTCACCACAAACGAGTACACCTTTTTCTATATGTATGGCGACGAAATATCTACGCTGGTGAAGAAGGACGGTAAGGCGCTAAGTGAAAGTGAACAGAAGAGGGAAAACGAAAAGGCGCAGAAGGCGATTGAAGAGGCGCAGAAGCAGGAAGCGAAGAAAGAAGCCAAGGACGCCAAGGCCAAAGAGGAGCGTCAGCAAGAAAAGGATGATCCGGACATCGAGACATTTCTACGCGCGTGCCAGTTCGTAAACCCCCGACGCGAGCGGTTTCGCGGGCAGGATGTGCTGGTCTTCGACTTCGAGCCTAATGTTGAATTCAAGCCCCACAAAATGGTGGAGGACCTGGTACACAAATTGGCAGGAGTGATTTGGATTGATGAGAAGGCCCACGATGTGGTGCGGCTGGAAGCCTATTTTGTGGGCGATTTCAAGATTGCCGGCGGTTTGTTGGCTAACTTACAAAAAGGGACCAGCTTTATTTTTGAGCAAGCTTATGTGAATAACGAGGTGTGGTTGCCGACTTACGAAGAGGCGCATGTTGGAGTTCGTCTGCTTCTGGTGAAAGGGTTCAAGATGAACGAAGTTACACGGTATTCGGACTATAGGAAATTCAATACCAGCGTGGTCCCTACCGTGGCGCCGCCGAAGCAATGATGAAGTAACCCTAATAAAGTCAGAAGAGCTTCCTGGAATGCAGTGCCACAGGAAGCAATCCGAAGCATCCTCTCCCGCAAGACGAAGAATCTCTCAGCATTCGCTCTTTATTCGTGGCGAAGGGCAACCATGGGATCCACCTTTGCGGCGCGGCGCGCCGGGACATAGCAGGCGGAGACGCCCACAAAAAGCAGGCCAAGTGATACGGTCACGTAGGTGATCGGATCGGTTGGTGCAACGCCAATCAAGAAACTGCCCAATACGCGCCCAACGGCAAGCGCGGCGAACAAGCCGACGACTAGCCCGATCCCGATGATGACCACGCCCTGGCGGCAAATCATTTGTAGAACGGTTGCGGGACGCGCGCCCAGGGCCATGCGAATACCGATTTCGCGCGTGCGCTGGCTGGCGGCGTATGAAACCACGCCATAAACACCCACTGTGGCAAGGATCAGCCCGATGATGCCGAGAGAGGCTGCAAGGCCGGCGCCAAATTGAAACAAGAAAAGGCCGTTCAAGCTTCGCATTGCGCTTGACATGGTTTGCACGCCATAGACTGGCATAGTGGGGGCAAGGGACTCGATGGTCTGCTCTGTGATTTGGGCCATGGACTCGGGTGCGCCAAACGCTCTTATTTGTAGAGTTGAGAGAGACTGGTAGTGCTGTGTGAGGGGGGCGAAAAAGAATGGGGCCGGCGCTTCTACAAGATTTCCGGTCTTGCTGTTCTTTACCACGCCAACGATTTCCAGCGGATGCTTTCTGGCTGCCGCCTGATCGGCTTCATGGCCGCCTTCCAGAAGCACGAAGTGGCGACCAATGGGGTCTTGCCTGGGCCAAAACTGCTGGGCCATGGATTCGTTGATGACTGCGACGAGCGGGGAATTCTGCTCGTCGGCGTCGGTGAACCCGCGACCTTGAAGAATCGGAAGGCCCATGGTTTCAAAATATCCTGAAGAAACAAAATTGTAACCGGCCTCAGGCTTGGACTTGCCATCGGGAGACTGATAGCCATCCACTTCGATGCGATCGCCAAATTGAAATTCACCGAGGGGAACGGTTTGCGCGAGCGACGCGGACTGAATTCCGGGGATGGAGCGGATGCGCGCGAGCAATTGACGATCGAAATCGCGGCCCTGGGCTTCGTTGTAGCCGATCTCGCGCGGGTCGATGGTGAGATTCAAAACGTGCTGTGGGTCGAAACCGATGTCGGCAAAATGGACATTTGAGAGGCTTCGGGTGAACAGACCCGCGACAACCAAAAGCATCAGCGAACCGGCAACCTGCGCAGCAACCAGCGTGCCGCGGAGACGCTGGCGGCTGCCTGTCGATGAGCGCTCGCTTTCGTGCAACATGCCGCTGAGGTTGATCCCCGAGGCACGGATCGCGGGAACGATACCGGCAAGGACACCCGTGAGCAGGGCCATCGCGAAGGCATAGGTGAAAACGCGCCAATCAAACTGAAAATCGAGTGTGATAGGGATACTGGTCATCAAGTTTATGGAGCCGAGTGCTCGGCTGGCCGCCAATCCCAGAAATATACCTGCAGCGCATCCGACAAAAGCGAGAACCAGGCTTTCGGCGAGGAGCTGACGAATCAATCTGCCCCGGGCGGCGCCAAGCGCGGCGCGGACGGCCATTTCGCGCTGCCTGCCCGCGGCACGAACCAGGAGCATGTTGGCAACGTTCAGGCAGGCTAGAACCAGAACGAGCAATGCGAGGCCCAAGAAAATAGCTCCGAGCGACGTAAGGGGCTTGGAAGCTGGATTGGAGGAGGGTCCATCGGGGCCAAGGTGCCAAACGTACAGACTGATTCCCTTCTCC
Organism: Candidatus Acidiferrales bacterium; assembly: GCA_035308165.1. Lineage (GTDB taxonomy): Bacteria > Acidobacteriota > Terriglobia > Acidiferrales > UBA7541 > DASTCZ01. The sequence goes on from DATGHC010000024.1 coordinate 28,683, forward strand.
GTTTTCGGGTACTGGTCGGAAAGGTGCGAGGAAACAACTTTCAGTACGGATCCGGCTTGATCGAGAGAAACACCGTCCTTTAGCCGGGCAGTAATTAGAGCGTCGCGCGCACCTCGGTCGGTCATGAAATTAACGGGACGGCTGCCGTCGGCGGATTGCATGCCGATGGGGAGATAGCCTTGCGTATCGAATAAAGAGATCAGGCCTCGAAAGCCTTTTGGCGCGACGCCAATGATAGTGACGGGACGGCCGTCAAATGCGGCCTGCTTTCCGACAATGTTGGGATCGCTGCCGAAGCGCGTGGCCCAATAGGAATAGCTGAGAACAACGACGGGATCGGCTCCGGCGACTGCGCCTTCGGAGGGAAGAATGAATCGGCCCAGATGCGGTTTAATGCCAGTGAGGCGGAAGAAATTCCCTGAGACATAACCCGGCTGAATCGGCTGCGTTTTGCCGTCGACGGTGAGGCCACCGCTGAGCCCGAAGCCGATGCCAGCCACATCGCTGAATACAGTAGAAGATTGGTTACGGATATCGAGGAGATCGGGGATGGAGAAGCCGTTGCTGTAGCGGCCTTCCTGCTGAATGGTGAGAAAAGTAATTTGCTCCGGATGGCTGACCGGGAGCGGGCGAATCATGAGCCAGTCAACGACACTGAAGATGGCGGTGTTGGCGCCAATACCGAGGGCCAGTGTGAAAACGGCCAGAGCTGTGAAGCCAGCGTGTTTACGCAGCATGCGGACGCCATACACGAGATCGTGCCAGAGAGCGCTCATCGGTTCGCCTCCGGATAAATGTACGAAGATGGGTGAGGAAAGGTTTCCTTCAGATAGGTGATAATTGCACTCCGCGTGAGTACATGATGTGGCAAATTGTGTCGTCCTTTCTAATTGACGCGAGACGAAAGTGTCTTTAAGCTGCGCCGAGCGGGGTCGGATGACCACCAAGATAGCGTCGCACTACATGGAGATAGGCTGCCGAATTCCCAAAGAATATTTTTGGGCGATTGGCTGGGGAGAGAGCGACGTGGGGATTGAGACCGGGTCGTATGACGCGGCGCTCAATATGGCGGGCATCGAGAATTTCAACATCATGGTGTACACGTCGGTGCTGCCGCCGGAGGCGACCGAACTGCCTCACCTGCCGGCGATTCACCATGGCTCTGTGCTGGAGGGAATCATCGCCATACAACATTCGGACAAGCCAGGGACGCGCATCACTGCCGGGCTAATGCTGGCGAAGGTGTTTCGGAAGTCGGACAATTCATTTCTGGGCGGATTTGCGTGCGAGTACGCTGGCGGGGCGAACTTGATGGAAGTGGGGACGAATTTGAGGGAGGCGATGCGGGAACTGTTTGCACGGAGATATTCGGCGAATCTCTATCGTTTGGAGGCGGGGAAATCGGTGGTGCGGTCCTTTGTACCTCAGAAAAAGTATGGGACGGTGCTGGTGGGGATTGGGTTCGCGAGCTACCTGACGCCGGTGCTGGAGACAAGGGCGGCGGTTACGCCGTCGCACAAGGATAAGTCCCACGTGAAGTACACGGCGGGGTGAGGGAGGAAAATAAGGTGAAAAGACAGGGCTTCACCACAGAAACACGGAGGGCACAGAGTTTCTAGGGAGAAATTGGAGAGGTGTGGACTAGAGATCGGGGCCGCGCTTGTCCGTCATTTTGGTGATGTCGAAGGATATTTTTAGGGAAATTTTGTTGGCGGCGGTGTAGAACTCAACGCCTTTTTCGCCTGGCGGAATTAATGGGGCCCCAGCGAGGGATTTCTTGGGGAATTCGTAAATGATTGCACCGGGGCGGGTGCTGTCTCCAAGCTCCACAAAGACGCGAGCGGGGGCAACCTTTTCTTTTGATTTCTTGGACATCAGGTAGGAACCCGACATCAGTTTTTCTGCACCTTCTCTGGCGAAAGCACTCAGATTATTTCCCACCACTGCGATTTGATAGTTGTCGTATAGCGTGGCCAAATTAGTGCGGGCTTCCGCCGGCGGCATCCCAGAAAGTTCCTTGCTGCGAGCCTTGGCCTCACGAATGGTGCGCGAGGAGATCCAACTCACGGTGAAAAGCATTACCGGTCCCGTACCCTGTGAGGGCGCGCTGCTAGCCGCGTTGGCAGGAGTGCCCCGAGCGACACCCCCCATCAGGGGATCATTGACCGGTGATTGCGTGGTTGAGGTAATGACCGAAGGTGCCGCGTCCGCGCCCTGCATACCGAACTGAATCTGCCTGGTCCAGGGTGAATCGGTAAGAATTCTCTGAACATCCTTCAGATCCCAATCAGTGAAATCTTTGTCCTTCCAAGGATCGTTGCCGCGGGCTGCTGCCGAGGCAACAAGAATCATCGCGAGAAGCAAAGTAGCTCGTTGCTGGGATGACCTTTTATTGGGCATTGGCCACGCGACCGGGAATTGGATGCTGTTCATACTTCATTTTGATGCATCAGCCGAAGAAATGCTGGCTTACGCGCCCTGGGACAGGGCAATTTCGTTGACCTCGACTGGGCGCTTTTCGTGGGCGGATCGGGTGGCGGCCAGAGCGATGCGCAGTGCGCTGATGCCGTCGTCAATAGTGATGCTGGGTGGCTGGCCTGCAAGGACTTTTTGCGCGAAGTCTTCGAGCTGAGTGACATAGGCCTGCTCGAAGCGCTCCATGAACCAGGGTACGGTATCGTGAGCGACGGAGTTTTGGGTCATGTGCAGAATTGCAGTCTCACGGAGATAGCCCATGCGCAGAGTCCCATCGGAGCCGAGCAGCTCGGTGGAAATGTCGTAGCCGTAGAGCCCAGTACGAGTGAGATCCACCATGCCGAGCGAGCCGTTCGAGAATTGCAACGTGACGACCGCGTTGTCCCAATCATTCACCGCGGCGAGCTGAGGCGAAATAATGCTTTCGGCGACGCTGAACACCGAACGGACTTCCCCCATGAACCAGCGGGCCAGATCGAAATCGTGAATCCCCATGTCGAGGAGCATGCCGCCGCTGTGGCTGGGCATCGCGTATTCGGGCGGTTGGGGGAATGGATCGCGCGATGACGACTTGAAAAGCAATGCGCGGCCGATCACACCTTTGTCGAGGCGCTTCTTGGATTCGAAGTAGGCTCTATCAAAGCGGCGCATAAAACCAATCTCCAGAAATCCGCCGGTACGGGCAACAGCCTGCTTCATCTGATTGCACTCGGCGAGGGAGAGCGCAGGCGGCTTCTCACAGAATGTGGGCTTCTTGTGGTCGAGCGCGGCGATGACGATTTCGCGATGCGTGTGCGTAGGCGTGGTGATGACCACAGCGTCCACGTTGGAATCGGCGAGAAGATCATTGGGATTAAGGAAACTGTGGGAGACGTCGAATTCCGCGGCGATTTCTTTGAGGCGCGCTGGATCGGTGTCCGAGATGGCGGCGAGTTTTACTCCGGCAACGCGGCGGGAGAGAAATTTGGCGTAAAGGCTGCCCAGCCGGCCAAGGCCAATCAAACCTACATTCAAGTTGCGTGACATTCGTTGGTTTCCCCTCAAGGATAACTATTATATGACAAATATGACGGGCACTTGGGGTCCGCTTATTTCAGCGGAGGAAATTTTTCCGGCGGGCGGCGATGCCTGGTGGCCTGTTCATAGGCGTACGCAAATTTGATAAGAGTTGGTTCGTTGAATAGTTTGCCAAGGAAAGTGAGGCCGACGGGAAGCGTGTCATAGGTGTACCCCATTGGAACCGTGATGGCGGGGAAACCTGTTTGCGGGGAGAGGACCTGGCTGTTGTCTCCGGCGGGGCTTTTCATGTCGCCGACTTTGCGGGGGGCGTTGCTCCAGGTGGGATAGATGATGGCATCCAGGTTGTCGCGTTGCATGGCGGCGAGGATGGCTTCGCGAAAAGCGGTCTTGCGCTCGTTGTGATAGACGTCAAGACAGGGAGTGGGAGGCTCGTCGGCTGGCGTGTGCGGGGCGATTGCGTTTTTCAATCGTCCGTCAATGTAGGGGAGATAGAGACCGGACTCAACGATCTGCGCGATGGTGTGGTAGGGCGCATTCGGGGCGTGCTTGGCAAGATAGGCGTTTACATCAGCCTGGAAATCTCCGCAGCCCAGGTGTTGAGTGAGCGTTTCAAAATCGGGGATCACAAATGGATCAACGATCATAGCGCCTTGCGCCTTCAAATCTTCAATGGCCTTCTCGGTTAGGGCTTTGATTTGAGGATCGGTTGTGGGGCTGTCGATGTATGGGCGAAAGACACCGATTCGCGCGCCTTTCAGGCCATTCTTATCGAGGAACTGCGTATAGTTCTTGGGGATGCGGCCTTCGGAATTCTTGGTGATGGGATCTTCGGGGTCGTATCCGGCGACCACGCCGAGAAGTGTTGCGGCATCTTCGACGGTGCGTGCGATGGGGCCGCCGACATCGGCGCTCAGAAAAAGAGGAATGATTCCGTCACGACTGGTGAGGCCGATGGTGGGGCGAATGCCAACCAGATCATTGTGGGAAGAAGGTCCACGGATGGAGTTGCCCGTATCGGTGCCCAGGCCAATCTCGCCGAAGTTTGCCGCGACGGCGGCGGCGGTGCCTCCGCTAGAGCCCGCGGGGACGCGGTCGAGGTCGTAGGGATTGCGAGTGATGCCAGCAATGGAGCTGACAGTCACATAAGGACTGAACGCCCACTCGGCCATGTTTGATTTGGCGAGGATGATAGCTCCAGCCTCGCGGACTTTCTTCACCATGTAGGCATCTTCAGAAGGAAGAAAACCCTTCAATGCGAGAGAGCCGCCGGTGGTCTGCAAATCCTTGGTGTCGTAATTGTCTTTTACGATGATTGCGATTCCGTGAAGCGGGCGAAGTTTTCCGGTCCGCTTGAATTCCAGGTCGAGTTTGTCGGCGTCGGCGAGCGCGTCGGGATTGATTATGACAATGGAGTTCAGATGGGTGGTTTGATCGTAGGCCCGGATACGCTTGAGATATCCCTCGACCAATTGACGGCAGGTGATTTTGCCGGAGCGGATGGCCCGTTGAGTCTGCGCAATTGTGGTTTCGGAGAGTTCAAAATTGGCTTGGAGCGCTTGAGGTAGCACCTGAGCGGGCACCGGCGCAACGACCAGAACAAGTACGAATGCGAATGAAGCCGGGCTCAAGAAAGCAAAGGGCAAACGACGCACCCTATCGCGGATCACTGCTGTTCTGTCTTTCTCAAGGCGAGCCCGGAGCCTATGTAAGAAGCAGGAAGAAATATGAGCAGGCCACAAATCCAAAACCAGAGCGGGTGAGGAAATTCGAGCAGGTCGGTAATTGCGGCACCCAGGAGGAAGATACCCACAATCATTCCATGAAGAACCTTGGAAGCATGGGCGATGCGAGCCGCGACCCAAGCGCCGAGAAGAGCACTGAGACACCATCCGACGATCACCAGGATCAGCGAGGCGAGTGGGGCATGCGCCAATGCCTGCTTCACGGCAGCCGTGTCCTCCAAGTCCACGCTGGCCGGAAGCGGAAACAGAGCAGCATTGGCAAATTCCACGCCGGCTAAGATGATGAACCCACCGAGGATTCCCGCAAGTACCGAGACGATACTACGAAGGATGGGGTGCACCCTTGCGGCGGTCCTTTCCGGCATGCCATTTCCGTTGCAGTGGAATGATAACACTGCGAAGCAACGGCCGCCGATGGATTAGGAAATGGAGAAGGAGATTCGCAGTGCACGAAACTGAAATGAGGCTTGCATTTTCGTGTTTTATACTTTATGATATAAAGTACTTGCCGAGTCAAGGAAGCAGACGATGACCCTATTCGACCTGGTGTTCTTGGCATCCTTTCTGATCACGGTCGCGGTTCTTGCGATGGTTGGGATTGCGGCCCTGCGCAGGCAGTGGCCGCTGCTTCGCAAGCTTCTGATTGGTTGGGCGGTGTTTGCGACCGTTTATTTTGGCGCGATGATCGCAGTTTCCTTGGCATCCCCACAGCGAGTGCTGAGTGTGGGTGAGAACCGATGCTGGGACGATTTTTGCATCGCGGTGATGAACGTCCAACGCAGACCTGCAAGCCACGGGAATTCAGTAGATTTGACTCTTCGGCTTTCCAGCACCGCAAAGCGTGTTATGCAACGAGAGAATGGGGTGGGTGTCTACTTGATCGATAACCGCGGAAACCGGTACGAAGCCAATCCGGTCACCACAGAAATACCTCTTAATGTTCAACTCGGGCCAGGAGATTCCGTCGAGACCCTTCGAGTTTTTCAGGTGCCGCTCGATGCTCATGGACTTGCGTTAGGCTTTACTCACTCTGGGCCGGGATACTTTATTATTGGGGATGATGGAAGCTTCTTCCATAAGCCGACGGTGATACGGATCGAGTGAAATCGTACGCCCCTCCAATACACAGAATTCACGTAGGTAGAATCACGACCTTGAGAAGACCTGCGGAGAGAACCCCGGTCCGCGGCGTTGCGCGGCTGCGCGGCTATCCGCTAGAATCGCAGGCGACCCTCTGATGGAAGCTTCCTCTCCAAAACCGCGGATCGCATTGGGCGCTGACCATGCTGGATTCCCCGCCAAGGAATCCATCAAAAAATATCTCCTGGAAACGGGGTATCCGATTGAGGATTTAGGGACCTGGTCGGATGAATCGGTAGACTATCCCGATTACGCGCGGCGTGTCGCCGAACGGGTAACGCGGGGAGATGACCGATTCGGCATACTCGTTTGCGGCACAGGAATTGGGATGAGCATCGCCGCGAACAAGATTGAGGGGATCCGCGCGGCACTGGCGCATGACGGCGCGACGGCACGCATGGCCAGAGAGCACAATGACGCAAATGTGCTGACGCTGGGCGGCCGTGTTGTGAGTGACGCACAGGCGATTGAAATTGTGCGCGATTTTCTGGGGACGCAATTTGCGGGCGGGCGTCACCAGCGGCGAATTGATAAGATTTCCGTGTTAGATCACGAACGCAAATAAAAGGGGCCACAAGTGAACCAAGTGATTACGAAACCGAACACGCCAGACCGGATGAATCTGCCGTTGCGCGAGGTGGACGCAGAGATCGCGGAGGTTATTCAGCTCGAGGGCAGGCGCCAGGCGACGGGACTGGAACTGATCCCCTCGGAAAACTTTGTTTCCGAGGCAGTGATCGAAGCGATGGGGTCGGTGCTGACGAATAAATACGCCGAAGGTTACCCGGGCAAGCGATATTATGGCGGCTGCGAGTATGTGGATCGCGCCGAAGTGCTGGCGATTGAGCGTGCTAAACAATTGTTTGGCGCCGAACACGCCAATGTGCAGCCACACTCGGGATCGCAAGCGAACCAGTCCGTCTATATGAGCGTGTTGCAGCCAGGTGACACCGTTCTGGGGATGAATCTGGCGCATGGCGGGCACCTGACGCACGGGCATCCGCTGAATTTCAGCGGGAGGATGTACAAGTTTGTGGCTTATGGTGTAAAGCGTGAAACGGAGCAGATTGACTACGATGAAGTGGATCGTCTGGCGCAGGAGCACAAACCGAAGATGATTGTCGCTGGGGCGAGCGCGTACTCACGAATAATCGATTTCCCACGGTTTGCCGAGATTGCGAAATCTATAGGCGCGTTGTTTTTCGTAGATATGGCGCATATCGCGGGATTGGTGGCCGCAGGCGTGCACCCCAGTCCGGTGCCGCATGCGGATTTTGTTTCCACCACGACACACAAAACGTTGCGCGGACCGCGTGGCGGGCTGGTGCTATGCAAGGAGCAATACGCCAAGGAACTCGACAAGCTGATGTTTCCCGGAATTCAGGGCGGGCCGCTGATGCACACGATTGCGGCAAAGGCGGTGTGCTTGAAGGAAGCAATGCAACCGGAATTCCGCGAGTATCAAGAACAGGTTGTGACGAATGCGCGGAAGCTGGCGGCTGGGATGGCCAAGCAGGGGTTCAGGATAGTGAGCGGCGGGACGGACAATCATCTATTCCTGGTCGATATCAACTCGCGAGGGATCACCGGCAAGGATGCGCAACCGGCACTGGACCGAGCGGGAATAACGGTGAACAAGAATTCGATACCGTTCGATCCGCTGCCCCCGATGACTGCGAGCGGTATACGAATGGGTACGCCGGCGATTACTACTCGCGGGATGCGTGAGGCGGAGATGGGGCCGATTGCGTCGTGGATTGCGGATGTGCTTGGGCATTTGGGCGATGTCGCGACGGAGAATCGCGTGCGTGGAGAGATTGCAAAATTTACGGAGCGATTTCCGCTGTACCTGAGTCGCTGGCACGTTTCGGCGTGAGTTCCCTGCCCTTCTAAATCTCTTCGATCGATAATTCAGTGAAGCGGCCATCGCGGATGCGGAATGCGCGGACGGGTCGCGGCGCGCCGGGTACGGGTGAAATGATGAAGTGGGCCGCGTCGGGATAGTAAGCGCGCTCAATGTCTGAGATCGAGGGCACATTCTCGCCGTGGGGATGCGAGTGGTAGATGCCAAGCAGGTCCAGTTGCTGCGTGCGCATTTCGCGGACGAGGGCGAATAATTCAACCGCCGCGATTTCGTATGCAGTCGAACTCGAGAGGGCGTTGCGCGCAGGGAAATACTTTTTGATTGCACCCTCGCGTCCGGCCAGCAGTCCGCAACATTCCTGTTCGGGAACGCGCTGGGCGTGATCCAGTATTTGGGCCAGAACCCCGCGGGCGATGCGGATGCTGTCCACCATAGTGGTGATTCTATCCCGTCCGCGATTGCCGATGAAAAACGAATGGGCACGGCCGCCGCGAACGGGCCGTGCCCCTCATCTTCTTCCGACGTCATTCGCTAGGCTTTTTGGGCCTGCCGGCGCAGAAATGTCGGAACCTCCAAGTCATCCGTCTGCGCCTCGTGAATGATTTCAGGCGCCGGGCGTTGAGGTGGTTGGATTCCGGCGTCGGGCTGATGCTCCCGACCTGACTTCCAAGTCTTGGGCAAGTAGGAAGGCCTCTGTTGCTGGGTCTTGCGGGAGACGTCACGGAAGCCCGCGGCAATCACGGTGATCTTCACGGACTCCTTCATGGCTTCATCGAGAACCGCGCCGAAAATAATGTTGGCGTCTTCGTGCGCTGCCTTCTGGATGATGGACGAGGCTTCGTGGATTTCGTGCAGGGAGAGGCTGGACGATCCGCACACGTTGATCAAGATTCCTTGCGCACCCTGGATGGAGTTGTCCTCGAGCAGCGGGCTGTTGATGGCGCGATTAGCGGCATCAATGGCGCGATTGGAACCGGAAGCAACCGCAGTGCCCATCACAGCGTAGCCCTGTCCATGCATGATGGCTTTTACGTCGGCAAAGTCGCGGTTGATGATGCCGGGAACGGTGATGATGTCGCTGATGCCCTGCACGGCCTGGCGCAGGATGTCGTCGGCGATACGGAAGGCCTCGAAGAAACTGGTGCCGCGCTCGACGGTGTCCATCAGACGCTCGTTGGGTATGACAATGACGGTGTCCACGCAGCCGACGAGCTCAGAGAGCGCATGCTCGGCCTGCATCATGCGGCGCTTGCCCTCGAAAGCGAACGGCTTGGTTACCACGGCTACAGTAAGCGCGCCGAGTTCTGTTGCCAGCGAAGCCACGACGGGCGCGGCGCCGCTGCCCGTGCCTCCGCCGAGGCCGGTGGTGATGAAGACCATGTCAGAGCCTTCCATGGCTTCGATAATCTTTTCGGTGTCTTCAAGCGCAGCTTTGCGCCCGACCTCCGGATTGGCGCCAGCGCCCAAGCCCTTAGTGAGCTTCGCGCCAAGCTGAAGTTTTACGGGTGCCTGCGATAATTTGAGCGCCTGCAAGTCGGTGTTGGCGCCAATGAATTCAACGCCTTCCACCTTGGCGCGAATCATGCGGTTAACAGCATTGCAGCCTCCGCCGCCGACGCCAATCACACGGATCTTCGCGCCCTGGAGCACTTCTTCACTGAACGAAAGCCGGATTCCCGATTCTTTCGGACTCATGTTCCCCCCTCGTTTTTTACTGCGTCCCCCTCAGGACAGTGGGCCCCGTTGGACTGGCCCCGCGCGCGCCACCGATCCTCAAAAACAAAACCGATCTCCAAAACCAAGCGATTCTGCAAAGCAAAATGCGAACCACAGCTACTGTCCCGCAAACATGGCTTTCAGCTTACCCACCAGAGAATTGGGCTTTGCGGCAGTTTGGCGGCGAGCCCTGGCTCCATAAAGTAGCAAGCCGACGCTGGCGGAGTATTCGGGCTGAGCAAATTCCTCGGGCAAGCCCGGCAAGCCGCGCGGAATGCCAATGCGCACAGGCAAAGAAAACATGCGCTCGGCCAGCTCAACCAATCCTGTCAGGCGCGCGCCGCCCCCGGTGATCACAAAACCGGCGGGAATGAGTGTGTCAAGCCCGGCGCGTTTGAGTTCATCACGCACGAGCGTGAGCAGTTCCTGAGCACGCGGCTCGACAATATCGCAGACCATACGCGCGAAAACGGTGCGTGGCGGGCGATCGCCGACACTGGCAATTTCAATGTTGTAGTCTTCCCCGAGAATTTCGCGCCAGGCGCAGGCATGCTCGCATTTGACGCGCTCAGCCTCGGGGACCGGCGTGCGCAAGCCGACAGCCAGATCGTTCGTAAAGTGATCGCCCCCGATGGGCACAACCGCCGCGTGACGCACCACGCCGCCCGAGAAAATGACCATGTCGGTGCTGCCACCACCAATGTCGAGCAGGGCGCATCCCAGATCGCGTTCATCTTGAGTGAGGCAGGCTTCGGCGGCGGCGAGGGGTTCGAGAACGGTATCCGCCACGATCACGCCGGCACGATTCGCGGCCGCGACCAGATTCTGCGTGGCGGAAATTGCCGAAGTGACGATGTGCACATTCACTTCCAGGCGCTGTCCCTGCATGCCCATGGCATCCCGAATATGTTCCTGCGAGTCGAGCAAAAACTCCTGAGGCAGCACATGAAGAACTTCGCGGTCTTCGGGCAAAGTGATGGAGCGGGCGGCGTCCACGGCTTTGCGGACGTCTTCGCGTTGAACGTCGCGGGGACGCGGACCCAGGGTAATGCCTCCGCGGCTGTTGACACCTTTCACATGGCCGCCGGCAACGCCAAGGATTACGGATTCCACTGGGATCCCGGCTGCGCTTTCGGCTCCTTCCACGGCGCGGCGAATTGAGCTGGCCGTTGCGTCCAAATTCACAATTAGACCCTTGCGCAGGCCCTTCGATTCAGCCGCGCCAATGGCCACAAATTTCAATTCATCTTCATCGAGCTCGGCGACCAGCACGCAAGTCTTGGCGCTGCCGATGTCAAGCCCCACAAGGTAGCGATCTTTTCTCGTCAATCCGCCGCTCCGTCGAATCAGTTGCGCGCCGCCCCTTCATGGGTCGGGCGCGATTCCTGCAAAACTGTTAGCGCTTCCGGGGCCAAGGCCCCATTCCGTACTTCCCTCAAATCCAAGCCAGCCAACAGTGACAACATTAGCGGGCCTTGGTTTGGCCGGGTTGCAAATGCGCGCTCACGTTGGTGGCTTTCGACTCAGGGTTGACGACCACCTGTTTTGAGAAACGCAAATCCACCGAATCCACCCGGCCAGCCGATGCGCGCCACTGCGCGAAATTCTCCGTGAAGACGCGAAACTTTGATTCAAAATCCTTATTGCCGAAATGCACCAGCACGGGGCCCTGGTCGTCCAGCCCGGTCAGGCCCATTTGCCCTAAGCCCGCCAGCGTCGCGCGCAAATCCGTTGCGTCGGAAAGATCCACTTCACTGACGTGGTCGGAAGCGCCGGGCTTCACCTGGTCGAGATCGTGCAATAGTCCCGTGTAAAGACCCATTCGGATTTCGCGCTGGGCCGCGGGCAGCGACTCCGTGATTCCGTTGACAACCGGAAATTGAAAATCTCCTTCAACGGGCCGGTCGAGCAACACACCATGCGCGTCGATCAGGCCCAACTCGCTTCCACTCCGAAGAAACGCGACCGGGGTGCGCTCCACAAGCTCGACGCGAATGCGGTCCGGCAGGATGCGCGAAACCACGGCGTGTTCCACCCAGGGAATATTTTCGAGCGCTTTGCGGCGATCGTCCAGCGGTATACGCAAAACACTCTTGCCATCGTCGGTGGCGAACCGTTCCACAATGCTCTTCCGCGTTACATACCGGTTCCCGGTGACCTCGATTTGATCGAGGCTGGAGAGAGTCACCTTGGGCGAGTAAAGAAAGAAGCTGCCGACCTCGTAAAGCAAAAAACCTCCAACCAGGACTCCCGCCCCTGCGGCGAGAACCCGGCGATAAAATGGCCAAGTACGCTTTCCGAACTTACGGCGTCGAATCTCCACCGGCTTCTGCCGGCGAAGATATCGGGGCTCATCCTCGGCCGAAACTTCATGCGATAAGGCTTCGCGTTCGCTGGGCATGCTCGCTTACCGCCAAACAACAGTCGTATGAATTACTTCCAAATGACCACTTCTTCTTCCAAGGTGACACCGTAAGTCTGGCGGACCCGCTCGCGCACGGTATCAATCAGTGAAAACATATCCGCGGCGCTGGCGTGGCCCGAGTTGATGAAAAAATTTGCGTGGCGATCACTGACGCGCGCGTCTCCAACCTGAAATCCCTTCAGACCCAGTTCATCCAGCATCCGCCCGGCGCTCGCGCCCGGAGGATTTTTGAAAATGCAGCCCGCGCTTTTTTGATTGAGAGGCTGACTGGCTCGCCGCTTCTCGTTGCAGATACGAATCCCGCTGAGAATTTCCTTGAAGGGTTTGGAGGGTAGCTCCAGTTTCACCGAGAGCATAATATCATCGGGCGCAAATGAAGTGTGACGATATTCGAAGTGAATTTCAGCTCCCTTCAAAGTGACCAGACTGCGGGTCTCAGCGCGGTAGAGGTCAACCTCGCGAACGAAGGAGCCGATTTGCGTGCCGTAGGCTCCCGCGTTCATGCGCAGAGCCCCGCCGACCGAGCCGGGGACGCCGATCAGGCCCTCCATGCCGCCGAGGTCGTGCTTGGCGCAGAAAGTTACAGTACGACCCAAGTCGGCGGCGGCATCCACCCAGGCGATATTGCCCTCGAGTCGCACTTCCGGGTCAGGCTTGACGAGGTGGAGGACGACCCAGGGCAGGTCGCCGTCGCGGATAAGGAGATTGCTGCCCCCACCCAAGAATCTATGCGGAATGTCAGATGCGTCGAGCATCTGGACAAGTTCCGGCAGAGAGGCTCGGTTGTGGAGGAGTAGTAGGTCCGTGGTGCCGCCGATGCCGAGGGAGGTCCGCTCGCCCAGAGTGGCGCCGGAAAGTCGCTCGATGCCTAGAGCGGGGAGTGCGGCCAAAGTCTTGGAGTCAGTTATCTGCATGCGAGCTCACTTCAAATCAACCGGCAATAAGATTTTCGGCAATTCTGATGAAACCTCAGTCCATCAGGCCTGTGGACACTTTTGCGCCCAGAAGAATTGCCATTTCGCCTACAGCACGGCCAACATTTCCCGCGCCGATGGTCAAGATTGCGTCGCCGGGGCGCGCTTCTTTGAGGAGGTAATCAATTCCATCCTGCATCGAGCTGCGATAAACGACGTGCTTGTGGCCCGCCGCGCGGATTGCCGCGACTAGAGCTTCCGTGGTGATGCCCGGGATGGGCGATTCACTCGCCGCGTAAATGTCGGTCATTACTACGATATCGGCCTGGTTGAAGGCGCGGCAAAACTCATCCCACAGGTGGAGAGTGCGCGTGTAACGGTGCGGTTGGAACAGAATCAGCAAACGGGAGAATTTGCAAAGGCGTGCCGCTTCTAGAGTGGCCATGATCTCCGCAGGGTGATGGCCGTAATCGTCGATTAATGTAATTCCGTTGATGACGCCTTTGAGATCGAAGCGACGGCCCACGCCCGTGAAACTTGCCAGGCCATCGCGGATGAGGTCTGCGGGAATATCCAAGTAAAGTCCAACAGCTGCGGCAGCTGCGGCGTTTCGCACGTTGTGAATTCCCGGCGGGGCCTGCAGATGAAACATACCCAAGTCATCTCCGCGAAAGGTCAGCCGGAAATCGCTTTCCAGGCCGGTGTGCTGGATTTCAGAAATCACAAGGTCGGCCTGACCCGAAGTGCCATATGAAATTACCGGACGTGTCACTTTGGGGAGGATGGCCTGAACATTGGGCTCATCGAGACACAGGATTCCGGCGCCATAAAAAGGAACGCGATTCACGAATTGAGTAAAAACCTCCTGAATTTCGTCGAGAGAGGAATAGTGGTCGAGGTGCTCGCGATCGATGGTGGTAACCACGGCAACAACCGGAGCAAGGAGCAAGAAGGTGCGGTCGCTCTCATCGGCTTCCACAACCATGTATTCACCCTTGCCGAGGCGCGCTGTGGTGCCGGCCTGATTGACACGTCCCCCAATCACGAATGTGGGATCAAGGTCCGCGGCGGCGAGGACCGCGGCGACCATCGAGGTGGTGGTGGTTTTGCCGTGGGCGCCGGCGACGGCGATGCCGTACTTCAGACGCATCAGTTCAGCAAGCATTTCCGCGCGAGGAATCACGGGAATTTTCAGGAGATGAGCTTCGACAACTTCGGGATTATCGCGGCGTACGGCGGAGCTAACCACCAAGACGTGCGCGCCGGCGACATTCTCGGCACGATGCCCCTCGAAGACTGTGGCCCCGAGATTGGTGAGGCGGTCCGTGGTGCTTGAAAGCTTAGTGTCCGAGCCGGACACGGCGTAACCGAGAGTGAGCAAGACTTCGGCGATACCGCTCATGCCGATGCCGCCGATACCCACCATGTGAATGCGCTTGAAATTGTGAAAGGTGACCATCATGGCCGTTGCACCTGTTCGATAAGATTCACTATCTCCTGCGTCGCCTCCGGGCGCGCAAATTTGTGGGCCCGTGCTGCCAATCCAGCAAGCAGGTCCGGCTGGCCGAGCAGGCCGATAATCTCATTAGCAAGTCGAGCGCCATTCAACTCAGACTCGGGAATGACGCGGGCGGCGCCGTTCCGTTCGAGGGCTTGTGCGTTGCGTAGTTGGTGATTGTCGGCAGCTCCGGCAAAAGGGATGAAGAGAGCGGCACGACCCACCGCGGCGATTTCAGCAATGGTTGTCTGCCCAGCGCGTGAGATGACCAGATCTGCCCAGGCAAAGCGCGCGGGCATATCGGTGAGGAAGGGGCGCACCTGCGCTGTAAATTCGTGCTGGAGATAATCGGCGCGAATTTCTTCGTATTCGCGCTGGCCGGTCTGATGAACGATGTGCAAATCGTGTTTGCGGTCGGCGAGATGCGGCAGGGCCTCACGCATGGTGCGGTTGATTGGGCGAGCGCCCTGGCTGCCGCCTGTGATCAGAATTCGAAAGGGAGGCGCAGGCATTCGTGGCGGAACGTATTGGAAATCCTCGCGCACGGGACAGCCTGTGACGGTAGCTTTCGCTCCCCAGGATTCTGCTGTTTGTGGATAGCAGGTTGCGATGCGGGTGGCGAATCGAGCCAGCAGGCGGTTGGAAAAACCTGGAGCGGCATTCGGTTCAAGGATTACCACTGGAATTCCGCGCAAAGCCGCAAGCAGGAGCACAGGCCCAGCGGCGTAGCCACCCATGCCGAACGCGGCAGCGAATTTGTGTCGGCGCAAAATGGCGCGGGAGTCAAAGAATGCAGGACCAAGCATGGCCAGGTGCCGCGCGAGTTTCAGGCCACCCATACCCTTCAGGCCCGCGGAACGAATCAGCTCAAGCGGGATGCCGGCTTCCGGCACCAACTTGTTTTCCAGCCCGCGCTCGGTTCCGACGAACACTGCTTCCCTCGATTCCTTCAGAGCGGCCCCGCGACGCAACCATTCCTTGGTGACGGCCAGAGCCGGAAAAACGTGGCCGCCAGTGCCGCCGC
>DATGHC010000025.1:0-47662 GCA_035308165.1 Candidatus Acidiferrales bacterium
TTATCACGAGTTGAGGGGATAGGCCAGAACTATTTTTGAGGATGGAGGAGATCAAGGCGATTGTAGCTGTGAGGTTGTGAAGAAACCTCGCGGGCACTAGAGGGAAACTCATGCGAGAAAGTGGAACGAGCCCTGTAAGAAGGGATCCACAGTGAGATGTCCGGAGCAAAGGTGATGTCGGGCCGCGTCGCGCGTCGCTCCCACATCCCATGTTTGGGAGTGCCCGGCTCTCACTCGTGGCGCAGTGCTACCAGCGGATCAACCCGCGCCGCCCGCCATGTGGGCACATAGCATGCCGCTAAGGCCACACTCGCAATCGCCAACGCCGCGGTCAAAAGCGACACCGGATCCACCGGCGATATTCCGTAAAGCATCGCCTGCAAGCTCTTCGAGAAAAGATACGCCAATCCCAACCCGGCCAGGATTCCCGCACCCGCTTGAAAACCCGTTTCTATCAGGAGCATGCGCTTAATGCGATCTGGGCTCGCGCCCAGCGCCATCCGAATTCCAATCTCTCGCGTGCGCCTCGTCGTGGCGTAAGAAACGAGACCGTAAATTCCGACCAGCGCTAGAAGTAAGGCTAAGCCCGAAAAGCATGTCAGCAATAGGCCGGTAAATCTCATGCGGGCGCTCGATAGGCTCACCATATCGTTTCCCGTCTGCACGTTTCCCACGGTTACGTCTGCAGGAGCCATCGCCAGCGCGGCCTCTCGCAGCGGCACAATCAGCGCCCGTGGATTTCCCGTCGTGCGGATCAGTACGGACCTGTAGTTCAGCCGTATTTGGTCCACGCTGAGGAACACCGCCGGGTCGGCCTTAAGGCCGGTACCGAAACGCGGCGGTTCCTCAATCACTCCGACCACCGAATACAATTGCTTATCCGTGATCCGCCCAAATGGCTCGATCCGGGCGCCGATGGGGTCTCGGCTCGGCCAATATCTTCGCGCCATCTCCGTGTTGATTACCGCGACAGGATTTGTGTTTCGCTGGTCTTCATCCGAAAACCACCGGCCGCGTACGAGGTCGCAGTGCGCAAGAGCAAAATAAGACGCGCTGACGACGTGCATTTCCGCGGGCTGGAACCCTTCGGAAATCGCCCCCTCGCCGCCGGTTTCCTTGAAGCCATTCGGGTAATTTTGCAGGGAGTAGAGGGGGAACTGATCCACAAATGCCACACCTTTAACGCCCGGCATGGCCTTGGCTCGTTCTTCGAGCTGTGCATACAGGCTCGCAGCTATACCGCCGAAATGCTCAGAGCGGCTGACGAAAGCGTTCGAGAACTCAACATCCATTGTCATGAAGTGCTCCGGCTCAAAGTTGTCGTTCGTCTCCAGGAATCGCCGCAAACTCCTCGTAAGCAAGGTCGCCCCCGCAATTAGCGCAAAAGCCAGCGCCACCTGGCACGCAAGCAATAATGCGCCCGGCCGCAGAATCTGACCGGCCCTCCTGCCACTCGAGCCGCCCGATTTCAATTCTTCGATCACATCCGGGCGAGAATGCCGGAGCGCCGGCCAAACCGTAAAGACTAATGCCGTTAAAATCGCCAAACCCATTGCCGCGCCGAGCACGCGATAATCCAGCGGGACACCGCTAAATCGCGGGATATAGATCGAAGCCGGCAGCGACGCGGAAAGCAATCGCAAACCCGCGAATGCCAGCGCCAGACCCAGCAATCCGCCTGCAATCGCCAGCGTCAGCGTCTCCACCAGCATTAAGCGAAGCAGGGCCGCTCGACCGGCGCCCAGCGCCGCGCGGACCGCTAATTCCTTTCTGCGTCTCTGCGCTTGCGCCAGCAGCAACGCTCCGATGTTCGCGCAACCCACTAAGAGCACAAAGCCCAGCGCAATGAGAAGCGTGACCAGGACAATGCGTGCATCGCGGACCAGTTCGTCCGCCAGAGAGCCCGCATGCAAATATTTATCCTTGAAACGCTTGGGTTGATCCTTGCGGATTGTGCTGCTGATCTCATCAAGCTCAGCTCGCGCCTGATTCAAGCTCACTCCCGGCTTCAATCGCGCGATCACGTCGAGGTGCGTTCCGGATGAGAAATTCGATGAAATACCGTTGAAATTTACCCAGAAATCCGGCTTCACTGACGAAAAAGGATAGGGATATTCAAAGTCGCTCGGCATCACCCCTATGATCCTGTATTCCTGCTTCTCTCCGAAGCTGTTTACAGCAAACGTGGTCCCCAGCACGTCCGGATTCATGCCGTAGTGTTCCCGCCAGAATCCGTAGCTAAGAATCGCCAAGCCAGTCGAGTTTTCTCGATAAAGGTCCTCTTCAGGCAGGAATCCGCGGCCCAGAATTGGTTGGACGCCGAGCAACTGAAACATCCGCGAGCTACAACCCTCAATGAAAACGGTCGCATCCGTGCTCCAAAGTCGGTCGGCGGTCAACTCGTTGGTCGCAGCGGGCCGATCTCGTCCCCCGTCGCACGCGCCTACTCCTTCAAAGCTCCTGCCCACATTGGCGAGTATCGGAAACGCGCCTTCGGCTACGGTGGTGTGATCCGCTCCCGTTTCGCGATTCGATTCCCAGATCGCAACCAACCGTCCGGGGTCCGGGTATGGGAGCCTGTGGAGGGCCAATTCATAAAGCGTGCTGAAGATCGCCGTACTTGCACCGGTGACAAGCGCCAGCGTGAAAATAATACCCAACGCATATGTAGGCCGCTGCGTAATCAACCGGCCGGCGTATCTCAGATCCCGCCAAATCAGCTCCGCGATTTGCATCGCCGCTTCTTTCACAATGGTCGCAATTATAGCTCCGCCTGCACCCACCCGCGAACAGAGGCGCTGGCACCCGCCCTCACTTATAGATGCACGGCGTGATCAGTTTTTCGCGTGCGAAATGCTGTAGGAATATCTGCTCGCGAGGAGCTGACCTTCGTCACCGTTCACCGGTTTCAGGTCGATTTTCCGGATTAGATCTGAGTCTTTGGGCCACAGAAAGGTATCTCGCACTTGGAAGAAATAGATCTCGCCGGGTTTTGCATTAAAGGCAACCGCTGCGAAGTAAACTTGCAAGCCTTTACCTTGCCAACTTGCGCACAGATGGTGTTCACCGACATCAACGGAGAAATAAAAATAGGAGCTACCGTGCGTCGCGCCAACCCATGTGCCGTCGAGGCCCGCCCGCACGGTGGGCTTCAATGCGGCATTAAAATTCGAGTCGTCTTCCACGAAATAAACCAGGGCCTTACCAGCGTCAGGCTGAATAAAAGGGTGTTGAGATTTGTTGGTCGTCACTGAGAAGGTCACGCTTGACGCGCCACAGCCTGGGGCGATTGCGGTAGCAGGCGCGCTTTGCGAGATTGCGGGCGATGCAAAAAGGAAAAACAAGAGAATGGTTCTCATAATGACCCCCTCCAGAGGCGATGCGAACCTTGCGTACAATATTTCCGCTGAGGCTGTGGGGGCAACGATTCCAGACTGCGTTGCCAGGTTGCAATGGGCTTTGTATCGTGAACTTGAGTTATGGATGTTTGGCTCACATATTGTACTCTTCCCATACTAAGAAAACAAAGAATTAACAACACGTGTAAGCCCCAGCGAGGTCGGGGGGTTCCTAAGCCAAACTCCCGATATGCGTTAGTATTCACGACGACTTCGTCCAGCAGGCGCATCCGGGACGCGAACGTGTGCGTTCTTAATGATGGGCGCATAAAGAAGAGTGGGGGTAAGTCAACTGCCGCACCCTTTTCCGCCACGGCGGAGAAAGGATGCGCCACCCGCCAACGAACAAATGCGCTGCCACCCGCCGGGTTCCTGCCCCTCGAGTTCCCGGCGCATACGCGTCACTCGCGCCCCGCAGCCTCGGGTGCTCACCAGCGCTTGGAGCGTCGGAGGCCCGAGCGAACGAACCGGAAGGCGAAGTAGCAGATGGCCGCAAATATGCACCATGCTCCAATCTCGGCCACATAAAGTGGCGCAAGGGTGCGATTCAGGACTGTGGGCCAAGCGCCCATTACACAGGTGGAAACTACGCATGCGATGCACCCTGCGAGCACGCCGTACTTGAGGAGGCGCACGGGCTTCATTTTCGGACATCCCCCGCCAAGCGCCTCTGGCGGCGGTAGACGACGAAGTAATAAACCGACGTCGAGTACCAGCCAAGGGCGATAAAGGATCCTAGCCAAAGGATCTTCACAAGCCGCCGTGAGTCGTCGAACTGCACCCAATACCAAAGCATCCCAACCATTATGAATGTGACGCAAATTGCATTGGGGGCCAGGATCGCGGCAAGAGGCACGTAGATCGCTGGGCTGCCACCCAGCTCCCTATAAGCGGGGAGCTGAAAAAGTGTGGCTAGGACCACGATCAGGCAGCCTACGGCCAGCACCACGACACTCGAGGCAAAGAAGAAGCGAGATGTTCTGACGGTGAGTAACCATTGCCCGCCAGTCGAACTCATAACACCTCCTTTCCGAGCATGCTTATTAGGCGCGTTCCTATCGTGGGCCGGGCAAAACGGTGTGCGGCAAAGTCAACTGCCGCACCCTTTTCCGCCTCGGCGGAGAAAGGATGCGCCACCCACGAACAAAGGCGCTGCCACCAGCCACTTCCACTCAGCGAGTCGCTTGCTTCGCCATGTAGAAACCCACCTGTTCTCAACACCCGACTTGAATCCTTACCACTTCAATATCAGCGAAAAACCACTGGCCGCGCAACACCCAGGCCGTTTTGAGTCTTGGTAAACGCTGCCGATACCTAACTTGGCAACATCGCAGTGTATCGGCGTGCCTCGTCCTTTTGCCCCAACGCTTCCGAAGTCCTGACAAGGCCATTCAATATGTAGTCTTTGCGCAACCCCCCGTGGCCGACGTGATCGAGGCACCACTCATATTCCTGTTTCGCCCACGCATTCCTTCCTTGCCAGAGATAGGTCGTCGCCAAATAATAGTGAGCAAAAAGCGCATAGGCAGGGCTTAATTTCAAGGCCAATGCTTCCTTCAAGTATTTCTCTCCCACATCCAGGTCTCCCAAGCGACAGCAACAGGCTCCTAGATAGTACAATGTCCTATCTATCCAATAACCCTTGCTGACGGCCGCCTCCAGCAAGGGGCGAGCCTCCGAAAATCTTCTCTCTTCAACCAAAAAAACTCCGCGCAGCCCCTGGAGACCCACACCTAGACTCTCATATTCAGGACTTGTGGCAACCGCTGGATACTTTTGAAGAATTAGATCAAGTAAATTGAGCGCCAGTCCGAAATTCCCAAGTGCGTCTTCTATCGATGCATCGGCAAACATGATGTAGGCGTACTGTGGATTGTCAGGCTCAATCAACGCGTACGACTTCTCAACGCAGTCTTTAGCTTCGTCAATGCGACCCAGCACTATAAGACAGCGAACCATTCCGGCGGTTACGAAAGAATGATCCTCGGGGCTATTCGAGGTGCTCGCAAGCTTGCGCAACTCTGCGAGAGCCTCTTCAGTTTTGCCGGCGTCCTCGAGAGTAATCAGGTTGCTATACGATTCGTAGTTGACAGTCATTGGTACCTCACATTACTGGGAGATGCGACGGTCGCCACCGAAAGGATCATGGTTTAGCGCACCCTTTTCCGCCGAGGTGGAGAAAGGATGCGCCACCCACGAACGGGGGCGTTGCCACCCGCCCAGATTGGCTGGCTGGTTGTACGAGCATACAATGCGGCGCGCTCCCAGCATCTAATCAGAACCGAAACGCTCATAGACCTCTTGGATGATCTCATGTGCCCTAGCAGGGTCGAGTTTTCTTAGGTCAAGGTCATCCGGAAGAATACCAACTCGTTCGATCTGGTCCTTGCGCTGAGAGTTAAAACTTTTCACCGTCCTTAGAAGCACGGAGAGGACAAGACGGAGATTGAATTCGGGCGTTGTAGGATCATCCTTCGAGACCGCAACGCCCACGACTCCGTATTTGGGCATTCCACACTCCAACTGTGCAGACGGCATCAGAAGCACGCGTGCCTCATGAAGTGGGAATGGGGGCTGTGCTCCAAACACCTCCAGTCCAACCATTATTGTTGCCCAGATAGCGTCCAAGTGCGCTCTTGCACAGACCTGTGGGCCGTTTCCTACTTCAAAGCTGATGTAGGGCAGGTCCGCAAGAGCATGCTCAAGGTTCTCAAGGACCGCGGAATCCGTGTCATATAGGATCAATTGTGGTTTTGCCTTCACCGTCGGTTCTTTCATGTCTGTTTGCCTCACTGCGAAGGAGGCCTCGGCTTGAACTTCGTTGGATCAATCGGAATTGGGTTCTAGAGTTAGAACTGCTTCGGTCAGAAGCCCCACTCTTTTCTCACGGCGAGAAAAGGATGTGCCACCCCGGACACCCGCCCGATTCCTATTTGCATTTATCGAGTTTTGGGTCAGGTGGCAAATTAAACGAAATAGGATCGGTGCTAATTGGTTTGTAAACAAGCCTGCCGAAAGATTTCCACGGTATCCGGAATTCCTCGGGTTTCGCGTCGAAGTCCCAAGTCGAAATCATTAGTTGCAGGACGTGATCGCCCGGAGGAAGCCAGCCTTGTGCAGGCGAAATGTCTGGTCGGCCACCGGAAACGCCGAATTCCAATTCAATTTCATACGAATCGCCAGGAGCGAGAATTGCGAATTCGGGGCCTGGAGCCTTGGACTGGGGGTCTTGGGAGTGCTCAACTGTCCATTCAAAGCCAGCATGGTACTGATAGAGACCTTTAGAAAGGGACTCCATGTCGCGCGCCACATAAGGTTCATAAACAGTCGACCGTTCGACGATGAGCTTCTCGCTGGTTTGATTGACAACATGCACGCGTAGACTCTGATGGAATGTATATCCCTGTGGTTGCTGGCAGAATTCCTGGTGAATAACCTGGACACTCGCCTTTAAGGGTTGTGGATCACCGGTGGGCTTCGCTGAGAAAGGCAGCCGTCCGTGTCCCCAGCAGCTTACCTTTCCGTCATAGGCAACACCGCAATGCCATTGGGGGGCCGATTCGTATTCATCTTTTGAAGGAGGGCGAATCTCCGAAAGAAATGGAGATATGACAGGAAATAAGGATTCATCAATAAACCACGGGTCGGTGCGGATGTTTACGTTAACGTCCGAGATGTTCGAGAGACGCCTGACCTCTTTCACAACGCACCTGGTGAGTTTTTCGTCTGGCTGCACTGTCACGACAAAAAAGAAATGTAGGCTTACATAAGACTTCTCATAGTTTGGGGGACGAAGCGGCTCGTGCATGCCGAGATGGATTAGGGATAGGTCCTCGCCGCATGCATGGAAGACATAAGGATCGCTTCCCTGGAGAACTTTTGTGCTTACATTCCCTTGTTCGTCCCGGATGCGCATTGCGGCGTTCTTGCCAATAGCCAGAATCTCTGCCATCGGCGGAATTCTCTTTTCATAATCGGAAAACATATTTCGCCAAACTTCGTAATTCAATTCATCTCGCCACATCGCAGTCAAAACGTAAGACTCCGGGTCATCCATTACCTCAACATGTATGACGCTTGTATTCGCCGCTGCCTTCGAGAGAATCTCTCGAAAAAGCGTTTCCAACTGGTCTTGGTGAAACTCGGACGTCGGTTTGACTAGATTATTCCAGAGGACAGTCCCATGTTGGGGCAACCCGTCAGCTATCAAGGGTAGGAAAATCATGCTGACAACAATAAGGGTGGCACGAATTGGTCGCATGCTCAGTGGCCTCTCCCATTCGGACATCCGCATAGGGTCCAGGCTGTCAGGTTCGATGCGGGCCAAGCGTTGGGGTTGCCGACTGGGGAGAGGTGGGCCATCCTTACACTCGCAATTCTGAGGATCGATACGAACACGTGCGCATGATACCACTGCGGGTCTTCACTCGGGAGTAATTGGAGTGAAGGAAGACAGCGAGCAGCAGGAGTCACGAACAAGGTCGCGGCCACGCGCCGCCACTCCAGTACGCTAATTGATGAATTTCACGTTGCTTGTCGGATGCTGGAGTATGGGAAGTACCGAAGGACTATTTTTGCGGTAATCACTGACCCTCACTTCCAAGATTGGCCGCGCGGACTCTTTTTCTTCCATCGTAAGCAGGTTCGCATCCAGCAGCTTTTTGATGAGTTTGTCGAACATGCTCTGCTGGAGATTGATGAAAGCCTGCAAGTCTTTCAAGTACGTGGCGTCGTCATACCACGCGATGGTCTGGTCCACGTACGATTGAACGGATGG
The DNA here is from genome assembly GCA_035308165.1 of Candidatus Acidiferrales bacterium. Lineage (GTDB taxonomy): Bacteria > Acidobacteriota > Terriglobia > Acidiferrales > UBA7541 > DASTCZ01. Next base: position 8,176 of record DATGHC010000025.1, read on the forward strand.
TCTTGCCAGGGGCTCCGCAGCAAGTTCTGCAAGGTAATGCTCTCTCAAAACGTCGCGGTTCATATCAGACATAGTCACACACGGGCGCTGGTCGCTGTTGCTGTCGGAGTACGCAGCGTTAACCTCGCGAACATAAAACGCGGGATCGGCTCCTGCTGCAAGCAATATGCTTCCGTTGACTGGCCCGGAGTTGACGACAAAGTAGTTCCCGACCGGCGGCCAGTCTTTCTTGTCGGGTGGAATACTGGAGCCACAGCTCCCCCAAGACCCACCGCCTAGTCCTCCGCCGCTGTTTGGACTGACGACGGTAACGTGCGCGTGAACCGTCAGGCCCGCGAGGATCGCCGCGGCAAAGCCAGCCGGCCTCGAAATCATCAACAAGTTGCCCGCCGCGAGCCACGCTCCGGGCTGCTTATTTTCCGTCTTAAAGATTTCCAGGAGGTTGCTATCCGCGAACTGCCCCTGTGAAGAAAGCAGTATCAGCGCCTGAGCCGGAAATTCCGGATAAAGTCTTCCGGCGACTCCCGGCGGAATGGATGATCCCAATTGGATGATTGCATCCAGCACGGCAACCATTGCGTCGTGCTCATCGCGTTCTTCCGCAGTCAGCGGCAATTCGGTGACGTGGTAGGCCATCGCCAACCCAATCAATTCGTCGCGTAAATGAAACTGGCGGTCACGAATGGCAAGATAAGCGCCCCATGCGCGCACGCGAGGGTCGTTGCTGGCGAGCCACTCTTCGGTTAGCGCCGCAGCCATCTTTTGCTGAGAATGAACGATTGCTTCCGGGTCGGACTGCGTCTGCGCTTGCGCGCGGGTGGATGGGCTTACGAAGGCAGCCACTGAAAAAACAATGAGGCTAGCCACGAGTTTGCGCAATCCCCAGGTCATCACACTTCTTGGACGTGACCGCGCCGACGGCGGTTGCCAGTGCATTTGCTCAGGTCTCAGCGGGGCCTAAGACGCACGCGCCCGAGGGGTGGCGTAGGGCAATTGTCCTGGGGACATGGTAGAAATCGACATACAGAAAAGAAATCATTCAATCAGCCCGCCGTTCCGGCCCTAGGACGCAGCAAGAGTCTCGCGCTTGCCTTCCTGAGCGAATGCGTCGCTGTAGACTACTTCACCGTCAGAAACACTAGTCGGAAAAAATACCTCCGCCGAATAACCATCCATATGCTCAACAGATACTTGAATGGGCTCGCTCTTGAAATCACGTACTACCGTTCACACACGATCCCCCTGACCCAGATTCATGCCCCAGGCTGGAACAACCATTTCATGGGTTCCTGCTTCTGAGTAGTCATCAGTTGCCCGTCGTTGAAGACTAGCGGGTAAGGCTGTCCGGCGTCTAAACATAGTTAGGTTTTCGCGAGCTCGGCCTTGACTGTTGGTTTTCTTCGGCGATATAAAGATTTCATCGAATAAGGGGTGTACGGTTGGGTGGGGTCCTTACCGTGATGTCTAGAAGCTTCCAGCGCTTCTTTCTACACCCTTACAAAAAACTGTGTCCTAAAAGGGGGCGTCATGTTAATCCGCAAGATTTTCTTGTCCATATTTATCTGCTTGTCATGTTTTGCAGGGCTTGCTAAAGCGCAGAACTTGGGGTCACTCACCGTGCAGGTGACGGATCCCAACAAGAAGGCAGTAATAGGCGCGACCGTGCATATAACAGAAGTCGGCACGGATACTTCCCGCGATGGAAAAACAAATGACCAGGGCAATTACACCTTCCAGCAAATGAAACCCGCCATTTATTCCGTGAAGATTGAAGCGCAAAACTTTAAGAGCGCCACTCAGGAAAGGGTGCAGGTTCTGGTGGCCACGCCAACGACCTTGAGCGTGCAGCTCGAGCTGGGCACGATGGGGGAGAACGTCGTGGTGACCGCGGAAGCAGTTTCGAACCTCAACACTGAGGATGCCACCATCGGCGATGTCATCGATGAAACCAAGATTAAATCGCTGCCCTTATATGCCCGGAACGCTGTGGGGCTGCTGGCGCTCCAGCCGGGCGTTGTCCTCACCGGCGCATCGGATCTTGACCAACTTTCGATCGGAGCGGGCGGAGGGGACATGCGGGACGGGAGCGTAAACGGCGTCCGCAGCAACCAAATGAACGTCACGCTCGATGGCGGGGATAACAACGATCAGCAAACCCATGACGCATTTGCAAGCGCGCTTCCGGTAACGCTCGATTCGCTGCAGGAATTTCGCGTCACCACCGGACAGGCCAATTCGGATGAGGGCGGCGCGTCCGGCGCCCAAGTCGCTCTTGTGACCAAGAGCGGAACGAATCAATTCCACGGCAACTTGCGTTGGTACTACCGCACGACCGGGCCGACAGCAAATAGTTTTTTTGGCAATTTTAACGGCCAACAGCGGCCGAGGCTTATTCGGAACATCCCCGGAGCCTCATTGGGCGGTCGCTTCTGGAGAGATCGCGTGTTCTTTTTCGTTGATTTTGAGGATCGGCAAGACGTCAGCCAGCGTCTGGCTGGCCCGCGGCAGGTCCCGAGCGCGGCCTTGGCTGACGGCGCTTTAATTTATGCATGCGCAGAACCTGATGCCCCTGCCCCCCCTAATGTTTGCCTTACCCCTACCACGGTTCAAGGACTTACAAAAACGTGGCCGGTCCCTGTGGGGGACGCCGGCCTGACTCCGGCGCAAATCAAGCTACTCGACCCCTACACCTACTCAGGCAATCCTGCACTGGTCGCGGCGGCAGGCATCAACCCTGCCATGCTCACCTACATGAAGTTGTTTCCCGCCGGCAATTCGCCAGCTCAATCCAATGATGGCGGCTTGGCGTTTAATGCGCTTTCTTTCAATTCACCGGCCAACCTTTCTGAGAATATCTACACAGCAAGAATGGATTTCAATATCACGAAAAATGGGCACCACACGGCTTATGTACGCGGCACTCTTGCGGGCATTGCGTTTGACTCAGGCTCAGAGCAGTTCCCAGGCCAGCCCGTTTCCTCCGTGCTGCTCAATAACAGTCGCGGGATCGCCGCTGGATACACCGGCGAGTTGAGCCCAAATCTCGTGAACAACTTCATCTATTCCTATACACGCGAGGGCCTAGACACAGCCGGGATTTCATCCGCAGACGCGTTTAATATCCGGTTCTTTTCCTCGAATGTCGCTTTCACTCACGGATCTGGGCGCATTGTGCCGTCACACAATTTCAAAGATAACGTAAGCTGGACCCGCGGCAAGCACACCATCGAATTCGGTGGGGACATGGACTTCATTCGCAACCACCGGATCAGCGAGGATCCCGGCTTTGCCTCGTTCCAGGCCAATCCGGGGAATTGCAACGATTGCGGCCAGTTGCAAGCAGGAGGTTTGGAGACACCGGGTTTGATCGGCCTCGGACTACAACCTGCTGCAGACACCAACAATTTTAATGCGGCTTACTTGATGCTGACCGGCTCCATTAACGTGGCCTCCGCCACTTTCTTGGGCAATCCCAAGACGGGCGCCATTCAGCCCTCCGGAACCCCGGAGATTCGCGATTTCGCGGAAGATAACTACGGCCTGTATATCAAGGATAGTTACAAAGTGAAGTCGAACCTGACAGTTACCGCAGGCCTCCGCTGGGAATACCAGAGTCCTGTTTGGGAAGTGAATGGGTTCGAGGTTGCACCTACCACAGACGTCTATAAGTGGTTTTTGACCCGAGAACAGAATGCAGTAAATGGGATAGGAAACCAGGCGTCGCCTCTTCTGAGTTGGGCTGCTGCCGGAAAGGCGAATAACATGCCTTCCTGGTATAACCCAAATTACCTGAATTTCTCACCGCGCGTTGCCATCGCTTGGAGCCCGGGCTACACGGAAGGGATTCTGAGCAAGCTGTTCGGCGGCGCGGGGAATAGCTCTGTGCGCGCCGGCTTTAGTCTTAACTTTGATCAGGTTGGACAAACTCTGGCAACCACTGCTGATGCCGAAGGATCTCCAGGAACGGCCACGGCACTCTCGACTCCAACGACGCAATTTGGTCTCATCAGTGCGCCTCGATTCTCGGGGACATGCGGCCCGACAGGTTGTAGTGGTCTTCCGCCATTGACGACCTTTGTCACTCCGCCTACCGCTGCGGTATTTCCTTTCTTTCCTTCCTCGTCAACTGGAAACCAGGATTTCGTCGTGGATCCGCATTTGAAAACTCCTTACACGATGAACATGTCCCTCGATGTCCAGCGTGAACTCCCCAAAGGATTCGTTCTGGATGTCGCATACGTTGGAGTTCTTGGACGGAGACTCTTGACGAAAGCCGACTTCGCGGAATCCTTGCCCCTCACGGATCCCGCTTCCCACATGAATGTCTACCAAGCATTCGATAAAATAATCGGATTGGCGGGCGCGAATCATGGATTTAATGTTGTGAATGCCCCCGACATTAATCCTACAAGCCCCTCGCAACTCGCCACGATTCAGACGATTCCCTTCTTCAACAACATGATGCCGAATATGCCGCTGGTGGCGTCGCAATTCAACTGCGCGGCATCCAACGTCGCGTGCCAAACCTTCTACCAGGGGCTGACTCCAACGCAGGCGTTTTACTCGACCGCTTTCCAGATATTGCAAGGATCATTGGGCTCCCCAAGCTGGTCGTGCGCGCTGTTCTTCCTGGACGAAGGTCCATCGGCATTTGGAACATCCTCACCGTGGAATAACGCGCTGGACCCCAGCGGGACTGGAAGTGTCTTATTTACTCCACAATTTAACGGGATGGGCGGGTGGGCCAACTTCGGTTGGTCCGCATTCCACAGTCTCCAGGTATCGGTCCGAAAGCGGAAGGGCAATTACACATTCGCCGCGAATTATGTTTTTTCCAAGGAAATGGATGATGCCTCGACGCCGGAAAACGGTGGAGGCCAGTTCGCGGGTCTGATTTACACGCCGTGGGACCTTGCCCAACAGCGCACAGTCGGAGATTTCAACTTGAAGCACAACTTCAGCGGCGAATTCGGCTACCTATTGCCGTTTGGCCGCGGGCAAAGGTTTGGAGGCGGCGCCAACAGGGTAGTTGATGCCCTCATCGGTGACTGGGAAATTACAGGCATCGTTCAGTGGCATTCCGGGTTGCCACAAAGCACCAGCGAGGGTTTTAACTTCCCCACGGACTTTTTCCTGACGGGTTTCGCAACTCAATCGGGAACGATTACAACCAACATTACTCGCAACATCATGCCGGCGGGCACCCTTCCGAATCTGTTCTCAAATTCCACCACTGCGCTAAGTCTGGTACAACCTACGCTGCCCGGGTTCGTTGGCTCGCGCAATGCCATCACAGGGCCCGCATTTGCCACATTTGCCGCCGACGTGCACAAAACATTTATCATGCCTTGGAGCGATCACCAGCGACTCCAGCTGCGCGTCAGCGCATACAACATCTTTAACAGCGTGAATTTCGCGGATGGCAGTCTCTCTTTGGACGCGACGATACCCAATCTGTTTGGTACATTCACGGGTACCGTCGGCAATGCGCAGGGCGGCGGACGCCAGATGGAATTTGGCGCACGTTACGAGTTCTAACCAACAATCTTAAACCTGTTTGAATCACGAAGGGCTCCGCAAGGAGCCCTTCGCTGTTTTATGGCGAGACAATGGATGACTCTCCGCCACTAAAGTGTTACAAATGCTCAGCAGAGTTTTTCCGCAATGTCCCTGGCCATAACTCAAAACGGCCCAGATTCCGCGCCCTCATTTGCATTTCTTTAATCCTCAACAAGTAAGACTGGTCGGCATGTGCTGGAGAAGGCTGGTTTCTTACGAGTCAAGACGATGAACTCCCCGCGAGGACTCTTAATCCCATGATTTTTCTAGGCAGTTCGGTCGTAGCGGCTCGAAAAACAGTTTTCCATTGACGGTCTAGGTTTGCAAGTCGAGGGCGCTCAGAAACAGTTCTTTTGAGGCGACTGGATTGCGCGCTTTGGCAAACGCATTTCTTAATGTTCTCGCGGTCCTAGGAACTGGGGATTTTGGTCAGGGAGGGTTTTTGAGCGTCTAGTCACCCGTCCAACTTAATTGACGCACGCTATTCAGCTGCGGCGGAGAGAGGATGCGCCACACACGGACGAAGGCGCTGTCACCCGCCTCAAAAACTCACTATCGGAACCTAATATTGCCGCGAACTGCATTAAAGATTGATTCAGGTAAGTCGTCATGTGCGGGGCCAGGAGGGCCTTGCGGTGCTATTGCCACCCACGCCCTAGGCATCGTTTCCCCATCCGCCATTTTGGAAAGCAATTTTTCGAGGAAACTTGAGAATCTTGGGCCTCGGCGATTGAGTGTCAATACGAGGTTAATGGATTTGCCGGAAGTTTTGAAGCATTTGATATACGCGTCAATCTTATTGTCACTTGCCACCCAAAGGAGTTTCACGCCAGAGTCACAACAGGTCTGAATCAATGACGCCCCGCTGAGCGGATCCCCCTCAGCATTCATGATAATTCCGCCAGGCGACACGTTACTGAAGAGATGAACAATGTCGTACCCCTGCCTGATTGCGGCCACGAGCTCCTTGATGCTGGAGCAGGCTTTGACTGTCGTAGAGGGGTAGAATCGGGAATAACTGCTGGCATCCGCATTTAGAAGTTCGTCAAACCCTGTGCCTGCGCTACAAACGAGAACTCTTGTGTTATGAATCTCCGGCAGTTGCGGTTTCCGGGTGAACAAGTCTTTGAGCCGCAAGAGCGCCTCCGAAAGTATCAAGGCTATTGGGGAACCATGCTGTTTGACTGGAAATGATAATCCGTAATTCTACGACTAAACGCACCCAATGATGGCTGCATAAATGGTCTGACGAATATACATGAGAAACCTTGCATAAACTGGGGCTCAAGGCCCAAGTCGCGTTAGCCTATTTTCACTGAAGTTTTTAATCACCGATGAACCGGAGGAACGTGTGCGGTTCCGATTTGCACCTTTCCGCCATGGCACGAACTCTGCGCAGAAACTGCAAGTCATTTTCATTCGCAGTCTGTTGAATCAGAGCATCCCACTCGGACAGGAAAATCCACATCTGAGTTGAGCTGAACAGCGTGTTCCCGTAAGGGTCGACATAACCCAAGAGTGGGAAGGATTTATCTCCAAAAGGGAGTAGATGGTTAAGCGCTGCATCCACCGGCGCTGCCTCGTCGAACCGTTTGCCGTGAATATTCTGAAGGACTACCCAGAGGGGCATAAAACTTACTCCTAGAATGGGAATCCCGGAAAAGCATTGATGAGCCTGCGTCCGCCCGCTGTCTTGAAATTGTCTTCATGACAATACCGCACTGATAGAATATAACATCCGGGGAATTATCCGGGGAGTACTGTGAAAGACACCCGAAGGCATTCATTCAACGGCTCCACGCCCGATGTGAGGTTTTGCGGGCGACGGCCGGTATGTGGCGATGGTAGCTGAGGTTTCCTCGAGTGGCTGCAACCGACAGTCCCGGCAAATCTCGCCGTAGGCCGTGGGCGTACCTTATTTTTATTGCGGTGAACATTTGTTTCTGGTACTCGACGAAATATTGGTTTTATCCGGAAGTGAGCAGGACGGACCGCCAGAAATGGGAAGTGAGACCCAGGCTCGACCTGGCGAGTGTGCCCCATCCAAATCTCCAAATGGGTGAGTCTGACCTGGCACCTTGCTTGTACGTGGTTCCGCCAACTGGACTCAAGCAGCCGGTTGTTTCCGGCACTGTTGGCGATTGTATCCTCCTGATTCCAGACGGCTCGCAATGGGATCTTTTCGAAGTTCGGCTCGATGCGGGCTATTTTTTCCCGGTGACTACGGATGTCTTCGTCGCAGGAACCATGCCGCTCGCGTTCACGCGAACGTATCTCGATCTTGATGCGTGGTCATATCGTACGAAAATTTATCTCCGGGATGTATACGATCCATACCTTACTGGAAAGCGAAATCCATATACATTGTCTTTTTGGACTCTGCCGGATGGGGTGAGTTTTGAGTACAAGCGCATTTCACTTGGAACAGGTTATGCCGAGGCAGTGTTCGAATGCGGTGACGCTGGCCACGTCTTCGGCGGATCCCGCATCGCGTGGAACGGTTGGGGTTGGGACGTGAGCCTTGCGGATGGAACGACGTACCTGTCTCCTGAGGCCTACAGTGTGACGCGTCCGTCGCAGGGTTCGATTGTTGGAATATTCGACCGCGATGGAAATGAAGTGCGGTTGACGCGCGAGCGGAACGGGAATCTCGTAAAGATCGAATCGCCAGGCGGTGGATGGATCAGAATCAGCTATTCAGATTATCGAATCATTAGTGTCGAGGGCAGTTCCGGAGACAAAGTGCATTACGAATACGATCGCTTCAATCGACTTCGGCAAACTACAAATTCCCAGGGAATCACGCGTGAGTATGCGTACGACGATTACAATCGCATGCTCAAGGTTGTGGACTCGAAAGCTGGGCCCATCTTGCAGGTTCGTTATGACTCCGAGGGGAAAACGGTCGAAGCAACGCTGGCCGACGGAACCAGCTACTACCTAAACTACAAGCTCGACGACCGTGGGGACATCCTTCAGGTAGATGTGAACGGGCCTCAATCGGATGTGACTCATGTCCGAATCTTTGGCGACCGCTACGCGGTCCAAAAGCTTCCCCAACGCAAGTCGCACTAACAGCTCAACACGGCAAATTCATCAGAACTCGTTTGCACTGAAGAGGCGGGTCAAGGTGATTTGGCGAGGGACATCTCACCCGTTCGAAGAGTTTAGGGGCGGGTCCATCTTAGGCGCGCCCAATTGTAGCTTTCCGATCACGAGCTGGGGCAGTCGTTACTTGGCCCCAAGTGTAATCTGTTAAACGAGCCGACGCCGACATTCAATGAGCCAATTCAGAAGTGGAACTTAACAGTGGCCACCCGTAGTAGAGTTTATCGGGCTACCATATCCGGGCGAGGGGCAGTCGCAAAAGCGCGCGAGAAAGTAAAACTGCTTTTAGGTGAGTTGGTAGAATGAAATCGATGCGGCTCAGTGGCGGCATGACTCTGGTTCGATCCTGAGCTAGAAGAGATGAAGCATGATGATCCCGAGTAAACGGGAGCGCCAATGACGGTCATAAGGAATTGTTCAAGACTAGCGCTTCTCCTGCTGGCGATGATTGCGGGTCCTCGGGTCTGGGCGCAGGGGCCTCCTTATCAGACTGACGATCCGACGCCGGTGGATTTTAAGCATTACGAGGCTTATATCTTCGGCGGCGTGGATGGCACGCCTGCCGAGTATGACTGGCTTGGTCCGGCGTTTGAATTCAACTGGGGGGCGATACCCAGAGTCCAGATTCACGCCATCTTCCCACTCGGCGGCATTGTCCCCACCAATAATCCCGTATACGCGCCGGGCGGGCAGGGACCGCGCGCATATGGCATCACCGATTCGGAACTGGGCGTGAAGATTGGCTTCATCAAGCAAACCAAACGCCGGCCACAGATCGGCACCTTCACCATGTTTGAAATTCCCACCGGGAGCTATGCGAAAGGGCTCGGCGTTGGGAAGGTCTGGTATAAGTTGCCAGTATGGGTAGAAAAGGATGAAGGTTCCTGGACCTTCGATGGGGGCGCGGGTTACACCGTGGTTCCTCAGACTCAATATCGCAACTTCGCCTACGGCGGATTTCTGGTGAAGAAAGTAATCAATAAAAAGCTGGAATTTGGCGTCGAAGTGTTCGCTCACGGCGCGGAAGGGTTCGCCGCCGCGCAAACACAGGCCTCGACGCTGATAGACGCGGGCGGCTACTACCACTTTAAGAATCCCAATTTCCAATTTTTATTTGCTTATGGGCACTCTGTCGCCGGGCAAACAGAGAACTACGCATATCTTGGCCTCTATTACACGTGGGGAAAAGAAGACAAGAAACCGGACGCGGGAGACGCGATGCTTTCCAGACGTGTTCCCAAGGCTGGATTTCGCTGACTTGCAGCACGGCCAGATGGTCTGCGGATTCAACTTTGCAATGGTGACGGGGAGGTCATCCCGGCAGGCCGTTTTCGCAAGCGGCCGCGTCTCGGGGGGGCTGAAATTACGGTGCGTCATTGTGAAGTCGAAGGGCGGTCGCAGTATGAATATCACCAGCAGTGATGTGATTCTGTTAGTTCATTCAACGTTTGGAGTTTTGGGGACGCTTTCGGCGCTGTGGGTTTTCGTCGAAGCGCTGAACGCGCGCGAGGAGAACTCCGGGCGGACGCGGATCGCAGCTTACATTGCGGCCGCGTGCATGAGTGTGACGTTGATTGTGGGAGGATACTGGTACATTCACTTCTATCCGTTCGACAGGGCGCTGATTCTGAAAGGCCCGTGGCCGCTTGCTCATTCACTGTTCATGGAAACCAAAGAGCATCTGTTCTTCATCACGTTGTTGCTCTCCCTTTATCTTCCGATTGCGGCAAGGGACAAGCTGCATGCCAACTCAGCCGCGCGGAAGATGGTGCTATGCGTCGCGATGCTGATCGTTCTTAGCGGGCTAGCTATCGAAGGTTCGGGTGCGGTCATTAATCATGGCGCGAAAGTTGCGCTTTTGCATGCGAACCCGGAGGGCGGACGATGAATTCGGAAAATTCAAAGTTAGGGCGCGCCAATGCGGGATTCGCGATGGCCACTGGCATAACGGTTGTTTTCAGCACTGCGCTGGCGTGGGCCAAGGATGCTTATAAACCCTTGAACAATCTTATGAATGATGTGGCTTGGCACAATTGGATAGCCCACGGTCTTGCTGATCTGATTCTCTTCATTGGACTGGGGCTGATTTTCTCAAATGCAAACATGGCTGAACGAATCGCTCCAAATCGGTTGATAACGTTCCTGGTGGCGGCCGTGGTGGTGGCGGGTGCCGGGTTGTTCGTCTGGTACGCACTATTCTGAAGTGACGGGGATCGGGAATTGTGGCTGGAGTAGAACGTTCGAGGAAATATCCGCGGGGTACTTCAAGGCGCACCTAAAACCAAAGTCCAATTCAAAAGCGAACTGAGAGAGCGGCGAGCCGGCTTTAATTATCCCACTTGAATGAAGAAAGAACTCCAGACTTAAATTCCAAATCGGCGATCAGGCGATCCACGGTGGGGCGCGGAGGCGGCGCGACAGGATTTGTGCCCTGCGCTGGGTTGGTGCCTTGGAGGGGCTGAGTCGGCGGACTAGCCGCCGCGCCTTGTTGGCTTGCAGCCGCGTCAGGCTTGCGGAAAAAGACGCGAAATTGGTAACTGCCAGAGGAGTTGGTGGGTCCAAGACCAGTGATGTGCCAGCCATTTGTGCCTTCATCATTTGCAGTCGCCATTCCCGCGTCGGTGAAGAAATCGGAGAGCTTGGTTTCGCCAACTTTATAGGACGCGAGATGAGCGACGAGGGCGCGGGCGGCCAGGCTGTCGCGCGGGACGCGGCGCGAGGCATTGAAGGTGCCCGGAGGAAAGCGCGGCTCCACTTGGGCAATTTCAAAATGGCCGGTGAAAAAATCGTCTAAGAGTTTGTAAGCGTCGGGATCGTATTTCTTCAGCCCTTCGGGACCGTCCTCGGGTTTCGGCCCGGTCATGTTCATGTCGCCGTGAGTGCCGAAATACCACATGGTCAGCTCGGCGAAATATTCACTGGGGTTGGAGCCGGCGTAAGAATTGAGCCAAAGGCCTTTGGATTTTGAAATTTGATACTGAGCATCAAATTTGGCACGCACTTCGCGCGGGATTCCGGCGCCCTCAATGTTATGAGCGAATTCGTGCATACAAATATCACGGCCGCGATAGCGATCGGTGGGAAGCTTCAGGAGATTTTCCTCACCGCAGGAAGTGATCAGTCCGCCCATGCCGCGGGTGCGCTGATCGCGGGTGAGTCCGTTGTATTCGTCGAGAGGGACATGTTTGTCCTGCCGCCACTCGGGAAGATCGGTGGTGACCTGATCGCGTCCGATGATGTGCAGTTGAGCGCCGGCGGCGGCAAGATTGGTGATGACCATGGGAAGATGCGCGGTCTCCGTGGCCATGCGATCGTAAGCGATGTACATGGCTTCGTCAGTGACCACGCTGGGCGCCTTAATCAGAATTCCGTGGAAGGAGAGGACTTTGGTGTAGAAGCCATCTTCCGGCGGATCGATGGATTGAATCGGAGGATGGATTTGCGATTGCGCGGGTGCAGTTCCGGCGCCGGATCGGCGATGGCTCCAGATTAACGATGCAGCCAGCGCAAGAATTGCGACGCTCAGGGTGATGCGCATGAATCGAAGCCTTTTGCCTCTCATTTAATCTCACGGGCCTGTTGGAGCGGCGGCGGGATTTGGAGCGCCAAAGCGCTTTTCCAACCAGGCGCGCGCTTCATCCGGATTGTAATTGAACGGGCCCATTCCTCCGCGATAGGCAATGGTTCCATCTTCATTGACGATGTAAATGCGTTCGGGCCACGCGGCATAAGCCAAATCCGCGGCATTGTCCATATCATCCACAGCGAAGGGAAGCGGGAAGCGGAAGCGTTTGATGAAATCGTTGCCGATGGCGATGCGCTGTGCAAGCGTTTTGGGCTGCGCGTAGCAAACATCTTCGGTCACATTACTTTTCATCTGCCACTCATCGGTGGGATGCGCCTCACGGATATATACCTGCAGAAAATCCGCGCGGTCTTTGTAATCTCCGTAGAGTTTTACCAGGTCGCCGACCCGGCGACGGAAGGGCGGTCAAGTGTAGCTGCCGAAAATCAGGACCAACGGTTTGACTCCGATGCGATCGCGCAACTGAAAAGTGGCTGCGCCATCGAGGGCGTAGAGTTTCGCGTCGCGGGCGCGGTCGCCCACATGGAGATCGCCGCGGTGCATGTTGGGCAGGGCATAACGGACCAGGCCGTAAACGTTGGAGGGCCCACCCGTCACCACACTGAGGAATATGAAGGCGACGGCCAGGAATACGACCACTCCACTTGAGGTCCAGATTAGTATGCGGCGCGAGTTTCGTTTCACAATTAGCTCTCAGCCAAGCAAGCATTCCCGGTTTGAGGATGGGTGCACCGGTGCAGCGGGTTCAGTAAGGAGATTGCAATGTGAGAGATGGGAAGTATGCACATGAGTCCCCGATTCTGAAAGCGCTTACATCAATATCTTAACATCGAGGCGAAGTCAAAGGTCTCTTGAGGCCCCGAGCTTCACTCAATTTTTTGAGGGTTTGGAACGCACTAAGCTGACTTGCGCGCCGTTTTCACCAATGGGCAGCGAGACAACCCCACCTTCGGCGGGAAGCCGCGCGACGGACTTCCCATCCGCGAGAACTTCATACAATGCCTGCAAGCCTGAGATCGTCAGTTGAGTTGTGTGCACTCTTGGAGGCTGCGGGTCGCGGTTTTCTACGACGAAAGTTATTTGCTGCAAGTTGTCGTCGAAGCGAATTGGTTTGTCGGCGGCAAAGCCATCGCGGTCAAGCTCGAGGTGGAAACGGTGATGCGCGTCGAGCAAGTGAAACCGACGGCCGACTCCATCCTGGGGAATTACTTCGGAATAACCGGCGGAGTGAGTGAGAGCGCCGCCGTAGGCGATGCGGCCGAAGATGGGATCGTCGGCAACAATCACGGCGGCCGTTCGCAGGGCCGCGCCGAAGCCGAGATCAATTTCGCCGCTGTACTGCCACGCGCCGCGCGGCTGCTGTTTGCCAAACCAGTTTGAGCCGAATGCCTGCGGCACAAAGGCGCTGCCCGCGCCGCCGTCATTTTCCTGGCCGGGATACCAGTAACCGTAATTGGTGGCGGCGGTCCCGGTGTTCATCAAGGCCCAGGAACTGAGAAGCGAAGCGTAGCCCAGACGCAAGTAGGGAAATGGATTGGGAGCGAAGTAGAGGGCGTGATCGAGAATGGACCAGCCACCCATTTGAGACATGTAGCGCATATTGCCTTCGACGCCCATTTGCCAGTAGTTCGGCTCAAGCCAGCCCCGGGTGGAAAGATTGCAGGCGAGCTGCTCGGCCATGAATCTTTGCGCGGCGTCGGGCGTGACTTGGAGCGTGCGCTGCGGGTTTTTCATTTGGACATTGGCGTAGTGCGCGAAGGCGCCGGTGGACTCAAACGCCGTCGGGTCGAAGGGATATTCCGAATAGAAGAGATCCGGCTGATCGTTAATAAAGTACTCGACTTTTTCTTCCCAATGTTTGCGCAGGACGGCGGCCTTTTCCTTCCACCCCACGCGGTCGAGTTCCTGGATGAGGTCAGCGATCACCAGTTCGTTGTAATTGCCAAGTTCATTGGCGGACCAATGGGCGATCTGCCATGGATAAGTGTAGAAAGCGAGCGCGGTTCCGTAGGCCCGCTCGAGATATTCGTTTTTGTCGGCGTAATGCGAAAGCTCGGGATAGTTTTTTGCGATTTGATACATGCTCCAGTAGAGATAGACGACATGAGGGTAGTCGTATGCTCGCCAGATGTGATCGGTCCAGCCATAACGGTCGGCGGGTTTGCTCTCACGATTTATTTTCCAATTGTCGATGCCATATACGGCGTAGGGATATTTCTCTTCGCGAGTCATCTGAAGCTTGCCCCAGACGAAATTCTGGAGGTAATACTCGAGGGAGGCGATTTCGGTTGCGTCGGGATAGATGGCATTTTTCGCGGCGAGATAGGGCGGCTTGGAAAGCGCGGGGTCGTCGCTGGCCAGGATGTAATCGGCGAGACCGTCTTTGTCGTCAGGGCCGCGCAGCACCTGTTGACGCATGTCCCATTCCGAATAAAGGCCGTTGTACCATTTGGAAGGATCTCGATGCTGTTGATGGCTTACCAGGAAGGCAGCGCGTTTCTTGATGAGGGTGCTTAGCGCCTCGGTGACAAAAAACTCCAGAGTCGAATACTGATCCTTCCCGAAGTGGACGGTGATTTTGTTTTCGCCCAGCTTGGTGAATTTCACGCGGTAAACGTGAGTTTCTTTCTGATTCGATTCCGGGGGGTCAACGCGAGTATCCGCGGGGAATTCCGGCTCCAGCGAATTGATGGAGCTGCGCGAGCGAATGGATATTTTTGCTTCGACGCCCGAGGGGAGGGTCATGCCCGGGACGACGTTTACGTCGAGGAGACCTTCTTCGACCAGAATCTCACGGACCGCGTCGTAATCTTTTGCCCAGCGAAATTTGAAGGCGTAGGTGATGCCATCGCGTTGCGAGTTGGTAGGCGAGAGCGTATGCGTGGTTTGGGGCTGGCGCCAATTGCCGCCGCGGGCTTTATCCTCTTCGGCGCGCCGCCCGGAAAGGATGTAGACGCCGCCGCGGTCGGCATACTCGAGCTTGGCGGGCGCGAAATTCATCTCACTGCGCACCGGCTCAAAAAGCGGGCAGGTGGCGACGGGCGTCATCACCAGGAAAGGGCCAACGCCGTTCGGCCGCATCCAATAAATGAAGGAGCCATGGCCGGAAATGAATTGGTGCTGGACTACGCGCTGTTCGTAACTGATGGTCTTGTCCCAGCGCTTGCTGGAATCAAAAGGGAGGGGAAGGAAAATGTCGCCCAGCACGATGGGCTTGTGAGTGGGATTGCGGAGGAAGAGGGTCCAATAGAATGCGTCGGCCTCAACGTGGAACCGCTCGGTGAGTTCGAGATCCGCGTAATACTCATTTCTCTGCCAACTTTGGGGATTATAAACAACAGCAAGCTGCTGCAAGGTTTTGCGGGATCGGGAGGCCGGCAATGGTTGAACTTTGTTTTTCGGATCTTCGGTGGAGAAATCGCGCCATTCGTTTTCGCCCATTTTATAGCGAATGCGAACGTGGCCGAGCGTGGCTTCATCGGCGATATAGTCGGTGTCAAATTGATCGCCCGCAAATTTCAGGCTGGTTACGCCGGACTTGTCGAACTGGATGCGAAATTGGCCCGTGGCGGGAGGAGTTTGCGTTTGCGCCAGGCAGGCACTGGCCATAAGCAGGGCGGCGAACAGGAGCAGATAAGGGATACTGTGCCTTGCTTTAATCACACGGACCCTCTTTCACGAGGAGGCAGGAAGGCTTAGTGCGGTTCCACAATTGTTTTCGTGGTGTTGACCCTGAGATCTTCATTCACAACTTGTTTCCGGCCCGAAGGCCAATCGATCTCGATGCTGTCGATTGTTGTAGCGTCGTCCAGGCCGAAGTAAAGCGGCAAAACACTCTGCGCCAAATAGCCGGACTTGCCGTCGTTGTACTTGGTGTAGGTGTGTCCACCGGAGTGAAGACGAACCACAGCACCCAGCCCGTCGCGATTTGATTTTGTTCCCTGTAAGAGGATCTTGATCCAATGGATTTGTTTGCGCTGGCTCAAGTCGCTCATCAAGACCATCGGTTCGGAGTTGAAATCGTTGGTGACGATGTCGAGGTCGCCGTCATCATCCAAATCGAAAATCACGGAGGAGCGGGAGGAAAGCGTGCCCATGACCGAAATTTTTCCGGCGCCGGCCCCGGCGGTCTTGCAGACGTCGGCCGAGCGGCCCTGCTGAGGTTTGGAGCAATCGAGATCGAATGAAAATGAGTTGGTGCGGCCGTCACGGCGCGGCTCAATTCCCAGCAAGAACTCGGAATCGAGGAATTTATCTCCGCGATTGTTCAGCAGCATGGAATTGATGCCGTAGCGAAAGGGAAAGCCCATTCCCGCGGTGACAAAAACATCGTCAAAGCCATCGGCATTGATGTCGCCTACGCTGATGCCCCAGGGCCAATACGTTTCCACGCCCATGCGGTCGGAAATTTCCTCAAACTTTCCATTGCCGAGGTTGTGGTAGAGGGCGTTGCCCCAGATGCTGGTGCCCTGGGTCATCAGGAAATAGTCAGGGAATTTCATATCGGACTTGAGTTTCTCTTTTTCGGGGCCAACTTCCTGGCTCATGTCGGAGTGCATGTCGGTGATGAGCAAATCCGGGCGGCCTTCATTGGCATAATCGAAGAACTTGATCCCCATGCTGCCCCACGGTGTTTTGGGAAAATATTGCCTGGTCTTATCAACGAACTTCTTGCCGCCCTGATTTTCAAAGTAATGGTCGTCACCTTGCATGTTCAACATGTACACATCGGGCCAGCCATCGCCGTTCAGATCGACAGTGGAAAGATCGCCACACCACATGTGCGGGGTGAGTCCCATTTCAGCAGTAACGTCCTTAAATTTGTTGTGGCCGAGGTTGTGGTAAAGGACGGGATGCTCATAGCGTTCCAGATACATTTGGCCGGAGAAGGCGTCGGGCAGGCCAACGTACGCGCCATCGGGGCCCTTTTCGTTGGTGGTGTATTTGCCAACGTTGCAGACCAGCAGGTCCACCAGCCCGTCGCGGTCGTAATCGAAAAACATTGCGCCGGTGGAATGCGCGACAACGTTGATGCCGGATTCCTTGGTGATGTCGGTGAAATGGCCCTGCCCGTCGTTATGGAAAAGATGAACTCCGCCGCGAACCGTGGTGATGACCAGGTCCTGGTTTCCGTCGTTATCGATATCGGCGAATGCGGCGCTGATGCTGACCAGGCCCGGGAGGGCAATGCCGGACCCGGCGGTGATGTCCTTGAATGTGCCGCCGCCCAGATTCTTCCAAAGAGAGTTGCCGCCGATTTGATTGAGAAAAAGCAGATCGTAACGGCCATCGCCATCCACGTCGGCGGCAGCAACGGCGCTGCCGTGATCGTAATGAACTGCTTTGTAATTTTGGAGGGCATCGGAAACAGCCTGATAACGAAACGTGACTCCACTTTCCTTGAGCTTGTCGGTGAAATGGAAATCGTGGAAGACCTTGAATTGGCCGACGGTGGCGCGCTGGGCCTCGGCACGCGCAGCCATGGTGTCCGCTCCAATGTCCGGTTGCGGAAATTTCAGCTCGCGAGCAGAGCGATCTTGGAGCAAAGCTCCGCCGATAACCGCAGCGATCAAGCACCCAATTGCGGCCAGGATTCTTAGCCCACTCATGACTCCATTCCCCGCCTTTCTTGCGGCCCGACCTCTTAGCTGAGCTGACCCACAACTTCAAAATGTTTGAGAGTGCCCGTGGCGATCACTACCGTGTCCTGATGCAGACCTTCGATCCTGGCGGGCGCTCCGTTCACGGTGACACTGCGAAGCGGCGTCTGTTTTGGAACGCGCAGCTTCACGTGAATCTCGCGAGGCGAGCCCGGATGCGCCAGCTCCACCGTGGCCACCACCGAATGTGATGAGGGGCGTCCCATCAGATTCAAGCTGACTCGGCCCCATCGCGTTGGCGCCTGCTCAATGCGCACCGGTTTGCCTGAAGCGACCCAATCACGAGGGACGCCCTTGCCAAAATAGAGGCGCTCGTTGTCGGAGTCCTCCAGCACCAGCATCCAGCGGACCAGAAGGGGAATGGTCAACTGCGCAGGGATGCAGAAAATCGCGGTGCCGCCATTGATGCCGGAGACTTCACCTGCCGTCCAACCGCCGCGGGTGTGGTCGTGATAGCGATGGGCATGGAGGAAGAGCAAATATTCCTCGACGCGGTCGAGGCGCAACAACATCTGGGCGTAGCCGTAAGAAATAAATCCGAGAATGGAGCGTGCACCCGGACGGGCTGGAGCCACATTGGCGACGACGCCGATGGTTGTGGCGCCGTTGGCGCGCATACAATTGATGACCGTGTTGGCGAGATCGGCAGGCAAAACGTCGGCTTGCAAGAGCTCCGAATAGGGGCGGTGAGCCCATTGCTGCGGAGTGGGACGCTCCTGAGCGTAGGAATCACGGAACTTCAGCTTGGTGCCGGGAAAAGTGCCGATGTAGGGAGGATTCTCGTTTTTCCAAATGTCCTTTTCCATGGAAGCAACGGTTGTTTCGCGCAAAGTCTTTGCGCGCTTCAGCCAGGATTTCGCCTGGCTTTCCGCGTCGGGTAAAGGAGCGGTGCGCGCGACTTCCGTCCAGGCGGTGCCGATGTCCTGAAGTCCGCGGGCCGCAAAAGCGTTGTTGGCGAAATAAGGCAGCCACCACATTTCTGGATTCGCCGCCAAGCAAGCGTCGGACTCGCTCCATCCATGAATGATTCCGTAGCCGGGATCGCCGGCCGGCAGCTTCAGGCTTTCCTCATGCATGTCTGAGAGGAGCTTGGAGGTGGCCACGATTTTCGAGCGGTGCTTGGCGATGAGCGCGGCATCGCGCGTGTAATTGTAATAACGAGCAAGCAATGAGAGGGTCATGCCAAATTGCGCCGTCTCGGGGCCGCGCATGTTGATCATGCCGCGCGCGTCCACAAAATCGGTGAAATAATTATCGAGGACGGCCTTGGCTTGGTCGAAGCGGCCCCACTCCAGATTGGAGTACAACGAACTGGTGAAAATATCCTGGAATCCGTCGTATTCCGAGCCATAGTAGTCACGGTCCACGGCGCCGTATTTGGGATAGACGCCGCCGGGCCGCACGACCAACTCTCTCGCGAAGGCGTGCTTGGCCATGTCATGCAATGACTCGTCGGGAATCGAGGTGGCGGCGAAATCCTGAAGGTGTTTGTCCCAATAGTTGGCGAAGACCAGGAGCGCGCGATAAAAATCTTCCGGTTTGGGATCCACCCGAGCAGGCGGGAAGGCAGGATAGCTGTAGCCATACACAACTTTGACGACTTTTCCGTTTTCAATTTGCGAGGTGCGGTGCCAGGTCTGGATGATGAATTGATCCTTGGCTTCGACGTCGCCGAAAACGATGACTTCAATGTAAGCGGTCTGAGAAATCGGCATCACTTTTCGAACCGCCGGCATCCAGGCACCGAGCATTCCATCGAACCGAAGGCTTACCGCGTCGCCGCGAATTTCTGGAAAATACTGATTCGGATGATAGGTGCGCGTGGTTCCCGAAGGAAACACCGGCATGGTGTCAAACGCTTCCTTGGTGCCCACGAAATGGTCCCAACGCGGGCGGGCCTGTGCTTGAAACTGAGGCGCGGGAGTGGTGGCGTTCGCCGGCCGCGGAGGCGGCGGAGATCCTTGCGGCGGAGCAGCCTTCTTTACCATCTCGGGGTCGGGATCATCGCCACCGGACAAGAGCTTGTCCGCCAATAGATCTGGGCCCGACAATCCGATGTCGTCCATGCTGAGGCCAAGATGTTGCGGGTCGGCGTCGGGAAATTGCGCTTCGGCGCTCTTGCCCATGACACGTTTATCGCCGCGGGCGGAGAGGAAAGTAAGAGCGCCATCCCGGGTTTGCAGATCCTCGTAGACTTTCCACTCCGTTCCGCGGAGAGTGAAGCTGGATAAGAGGGTATGGCCTTCTATGCTCTGAGTTGAGGCAGTCGCACTTGATGCTTGGGCCTCAAGCTTGGCGGTATGGGCCGCCTGCAGGAGGGCATAGCCGGTTGCGGTGGTTGCCAGGCTTTGAATGAATTCGCGTCGCTTCATGGCCGGAAACTTTACTCCTGAAGGGAAATATTGTAAACGCTTACATTTTGTGAGTACATAGGAGAAGGTGCGGTGTGAAATGATTCTCTTTGAAACGTTTACCCGGAAGGCGCGAAGCGTATGAACTTCGACATCGATTTCAGTAAGAAAAGTAAGTTATTCCTGCTTGGTTTCTGCGTACTGCTGGCGGCGCTACTGGTTCCTGGCTGGGTGATGGTGATGCAGTCGCAGGGGCGGCAGCAGAGGCCGCCGGCCACACCAGGTCCGATGCTGCAGGACGGCACGATCGCGCTGGAAACACCTGAATTCAATTTGACGCTGGTGAAGTCATCACAAACCATGGCCGCGCTGAAGCCGAAATCGGCTGAGGGATTCGATTTTACTCCGGGCGATCTTCTGGTGGAGCGATCGCTAGACGGCTTTTATCATCTGGGTGACATAGATTTGCGGCTGCGAACCGGCAACACCGGTGATTGGAAGAGTTACTCCACAGCGGTGGCGCGCGCGCCGGTGAATGCGCTCCCTACATCGCCGGAAATATTGGCGGCCGCTGACCTCGCTCCCAGTCTCCCGCCCGACATTGCCTTACAAATTATTCGCGAGTGGCGCGTGGAAAATGGAAAGCTTGTTTTGCGCTTTACGCTGAAAAACAAATCCACCCAGCCCGTGCAAGTGGGCGCACTTGGAATCCCGATGATTTTCAACAACGTTCTGAACAATCGATCGCTGGACCAGGCGCACGCTATCTGCTCGTTCTACGATCCCTATATTGGCGAAGATGCCGGATACCTTCAGGTGACGCGCCTCAGCGGGCATGGCCCGGCGCTGCTTGTGGTGCCCGACGGGCACACGCCGTTCGAGGCCTACAATCCCATCCTTGGCCGGCGGAGAGGCGAACCTCCACAGCCTTTTACCGACCCCACTCCTCGAGGTGTGACGTTTGAAGGTTTCTACGATTGGATGGTCCACAGTAAAGCTTTCGCGGAAAATGAGTGGAGCAAAGCGCAGCAATGGAATCCGCCGACCATGCTGGAGCTTGCGCCCGGCGAATCGAAAACGTATGGCGTGAAGTTCTTGGTGTCCGACGAGATTCGTCATATGGAAGACACGCTCGCGACGAATCAGCGGCCCGTGGCGGTGGGAATCCCCGGATACGTTGTTCCAATGGATTTGGATGCGCGGTTATATTTGAAATACCCCAAAGCCGTCAAGTCCATCAGCGTCGAGCCCCCGGAAGCACTCAGTTTCCAGCGCGTTCGCCAAACGAAAAACGGTTGGCAGGAGTACGCGGTCCACGGGAAAACCTGGGGCCGCGCGCGAGTGAATGTGATTTACGAGGACGGGTTAAAACAAGCCATTCATTACCGAGTGATTAAACCGGAGCAACAAGCGGTGACAGATATGGGGCATTTTCTGACCACGAAGCAATGGTACACCGACCCCAATGATCCGTTTCATCGCAGCCCGTCGGTGATTACATACGACCGCGAACTCAATCAGGTGGTCACGCAAGACAGCCGCGCCTGGATCGCGGGGCTTGGCGATGAGGGCGGGGCGGGCTCGTGGCTCTCCGCGATGATGAAGGAGCTTGGCCAGCCCAACAAGGAAGAGCTCGATAAATTGCAGCAATTTGTGGATGGCGTGATGTGGGGAGGCTTGCAGTACAAAGACGGGCCCAACCAGTACGGCGTGAGGAAAAGTCTTTTTTATTATCAACCCGACGAATTGCCCCCGAATTTTTACCGGAGCGACCTGAATTGGAAGAGCTGGACGAGCTGGAACAAAAAAGCGTCGGAGGCGGTAGATCGCTCGTACGATTACCCACACATTGCCGCGGCCTACTGGGTGATGTATCGCATCGCGCGAAATCACACCGGCCTGGTGAATAATCACCCAGGGGACTGGTATCTTACGCGCGCGTATGAAACTTCAATGGCCATGACCCGCTATGCGCGCGGCCTGGCCCATTTCGGACAGATGGAAGGCGACATTTTCCTGGAAATCCTACGCGACCTGAAGCGCGAACAAATGAAGCCACAGGCTGACGCGCTGGAAGCGGCGATGCACGACCGCACCGATCTCTGGAAGAAACAAGCCTATCCATTTGGCAGCGAAATGCCCTGGGACTCCACCGGACAGGAAGAGGTTTACGCCTGGACGAAATATTTCGGGTATCAGGACAAGGCTGAAGTCACGCTCAGTGCGATTCTTGGTTACATGCCCACCGTGCCTCACTGGGGATACAACGGCAGCGCACGCCGCTATTGGGATTTCATTTACGCCGCGAAGTATGGCCGCATTGAAAGACAGCTACATCACTATGGCTCGGGGATCAATGCCATTCCCGTTTTGTCTGAATACCGCGATCACCCCGAGGATTTCTACCTGTTACGAATTGGCTATGGCGGGACCATGGGGGCGATCACCAACATTGATGAGGAAGGGTTTGCATCCGCTGCATTTCACGCCTTTCCCGACATGCTCAAATTCGATCCGCTTTCCGGAGACTACGGGACGAATTTCTTTGGGCACGCATTGAATACCGCGGCGTATTTGGTGAATCATCCTGAATTTGGATGGCTGGCCTTTGGCGGCAACGTGAAAGTGGACGGGGATAGGGTCACGCTTATGCCGCTCGATTCATTCCGCAGCAGGGTCTATGTGGCTTCTCTGGGGCTTTGGCTGACACTCGACTCGGGAAAATTTCAAGCCGTCGAGCTTAATTTGAAAACCGGCGCCGTGCGCATAGGGTTCGACCCTGCTGATGCATTTACGCCTGCGGCGCGATTGCGAATTGAGCAGCCCGCGCAAATTCAGGGAGTAGGGAAATACCACTTAACCAAGCAGCTTCCCCTGGAGCGGGACACCTTTGTGGTTCCGCTGGGCAAGCAAACTACCTGGATCGATTTGTCCGCCAAGTCATGAAACGAATGACCGGCTGCCAACGCTCCGGAGAAATTACTGGTGAACTGTGTCGGCACGCACCATGCGGATGCCGTAAACAGCAGAGATTACGTTCCCGTCACCAGCCTCGAAGCGAAGAGTTACTTTCTGTTTGCCCTGAATCAATGCGGCGGGGATAGAATAGGAAACGTCAAAGAACCGTATCTCTTCTTCTGGAGAGTGTCTGTCGGTTGAATGGTCTCCCACCTTAGTGCCGTCCACCAGAATGTTGAACGTCCCTCTTCGAGATTCGTTGTTGTTGTAAGTGACCAAGACGCTCATCGGGTGGGTGGAATCCACGGGAAGATCATAGGAGAACCACTTTGTTCCCCTGCGCCCCGCGCGCAGTTGTCCTCCGCGCCCGCCCTGCGGAATCGGCGCAGTATCCTCGCCCTGTTGGTTGAAATCGTGTTCTGATTGCGTTTGGCCGGGCTGAACGAAAGCAACTGTAGCCGCTTCCAGAGCTTTCTGCTTTTCCTGCTCGGCGGCGAGCGCATCAGTTTCTTTTTTCCATGCCTCGGGGGTGAATACGTCCCAATAGATAGCGTACCTGCGCTCCGGGAGCTGGTAGAAGGGCGTGAAGTCTATATACGTGGACAAGCCAACTCCCTCGGTGCGAAAAGTGCCGGGCCTGCCCGAAACTGGTTTCAACCAGCCATCCACGGATTCTGCGGATGTCACAAATACAGGCGGTGGAGGCGGCGCGACCGGCGGCGCTCCGTTCGCTCCTGGCCCGAATCCCCTTCGGGAAATTTCCGGTCCTAGATCACCGGCAAGCACCAAGGGGCCCCAGAGCAATGCCATGCGGTTTGGATTGTCCACGAACGGCTCGGAGTGGAGCTTCATCGGCATGACCAACTCCACCGTATCGCCTTTTTTCCAGGTGCGATCGAGTTCGACATAGGAACCAGCCGCGGTTACGTTTTTTACTTCCTGGCCATTGATTTTTACGCTGAAGCCCGCGCCTGCCCAGGAAGGACGGCGGAGCGCCAACGTAAGCTTCTTTGGGGAACTGGGCATGACTTTGAGCGAAGCCGTTTGGCCGGCGGGAAAATCAGTGTTCATTTCCAGTTTTACTCCGCCGGATTGCCAATCCGCGGTCGAGGGCGCGTACAGGTTGACCCAAAGTTTATCGCCTGATTCAAAATAAATGCCGTGTCCATGAAGGGCGTGGCTTTCCAAGCTGGAACCCACGCAGCAGGTGAAGTCTCGAAACATGTCCTGATATTCGTGCTGGACGCCGCGGCCCACCGGAACCATGTAACAAACGCGGCCATCGTTGGGGTCCTGTGAGGCGAGGATGTGATTGAACAAGGCGCGCTCATGGTACTCGGCGTAGCGAATGTCGGGGTCGATGGAGAAAAAAGTGCGGGTCATCTTGAGCATGTTGTAGACGTCACAGGTCTCGTCCGTTCGTCCGTCCACTATTTCGTTCAGTTTGTCCGGTCCGCCGAAGTATTCGTTCTTTCCGTGACCACCCGTGGCGAAGGAATGGTGGTAAACGACAGATGTCCAGAAGAATTTGGCGGCGTCTCCATCCGTATGATTTCCTGTGTAGAGGTATCTCGCTAATGAGCCATAGAGCTTGGGCACATTCATGTTGCCGTGCTTGTGTTCAAGATTGTCCGTCCCGGCCGCAAGAGGATCGATCATGGCGCGCTGTTCAAATTTGTCGGAAAGCGCCAGCCAGCGTTTATCGTCCGTGTCCGCGTAAAGGTCGGCAGTCACCTCATTCATTCCGCCAAATTCGGTCCCCAGCATCTGCTGGATCTGGTCGTCATTCAGTTTTGAGAGGGTTCGCTCGGCCCAACCGGCGAATTTTACTTCCACGTCCAAAGCGGTGCGGTTACCCGTGTGGCGGTAGGCGTCCCGCAAACCGGCGAAGATCTTGTGCTGAACATACCAGGGAGACCACATTCCATTCAGATCGAAGCTGCTCGAATGGATGACGCCATTGGATAAATTGTTGAAAAGAACCTTGCCGTCAACACCTTGATTATCCGTGAGCCCGCCGATGTAGCCGTCGCCCTGCTTGTCTTGGATGACCTGCAGTTCCTTCACAATGTAGTCAGCCCGGTCTTTAAATCGAGCGTCACCGGTGGCGGCGTACATCAGGCTCACGCCGGAAAGATAATGTCCCGCAATGTGACCGGTCAGCTGCCGGCCGGCTCCGTCCCAACCGCCGTAGGGTTGGGCTTTCTGTTCCAATCCCGCGCGCTGGCGGAGATACGAAAGCATCCTGTCCGGTTCAAGAGCGAGAAGATACTTCCCATCCAATTCCTGCGCATTTTTGAGGGGGCCGCCTGTCAGGCGGACGCTGCTCAATGGAAGCAGCCGCGCCTTTGTAAGGCTGTCTTGTGCAGTGACCGCCGCATTCTTTCCCAGGGCGAAAATCTTGTTGCGGAAAAACAAAGCCAATGGAAGGGACGCGAGAATGCTTCTCCTGGAAAAAGGAGTCTGCAATCCGCGGGGTTGTTCGCCATCTTTATTTAGAATTGCCATTTTGCACGCACTCCGAAGGATTTAGGTTTCCGATCCGCGCTTCCACGACATCATACTCGCCATTCGCAGGTTCTCAAGAATTTTTCGCGATGTGCTCGATTTGGGAATTGAAAGAATTCAGGTTTTGCGCCCGCCTCCGTGAGAAAAATGCATGAATCCTTGCGCAATCGGATTCTTGCGATTAAGTTAGGCATGTTTTCCGCAGCGTGAAATTGGGAGCAAAGAGAAATGATTCGTAAACGGTGGATGAGTCTCGGGGGGTTTGTAATCATAAGCTTGGGGCTAAATGCCGCAGTCCTCGGGCCCAAACAGCCCATTGGTGAAATCCCGAATCCCTCCATTGAAATTGTGGATTCAAATAATCAGCCTGCAAACTGGACTGTAGAACCCGCTGGGCGTGGAAACACCAATCCCAGTGCGCAAGTTTCATCCGACACGGCTCATGACGGCACGCACAGCCTGATGATTTCCGCGGGCGGCGTTTCATGGCTGGACAAGGTGCTGCTCAAGCCTTACGCCAAATACAGGCTGACCGGTTGGATCAAGACGCAGGACGTACCCCTGACGAGTGACGGCGGCGCCAGATTTGAGCTCCGGGGCGTCAAGGTGACATCGCCAAGTGGAAGAATCAACGGCACGCAGGATTGGACAAATATGGAAATTACTTTTGATACGGACGGCCAGGACAGCGCCATCATCGTCGCGACGCTTGGCGCTCGCGCGGGCCGGCCCAATCCGGGTGGGGAAACAGCCTCACCTCCCGCCCCCGGCAAAGCATGGTTCGACGATCTAAAACTTGAGCTTATTTCCGCGCGGACTCTGAATCCCACGGTGTCCATTGACGTGACCAAGACCCGCGAGCCCATGCCCGACCTAGTTTACGGGCAATTCATCGAGCACTTGGGCCGCAGTATTTACGGAGGCATTTGGGCTGAAATGCTCGAGGATCGCAAATTCTATTCCGCCGTTGGCGAAACGCGCCGGGACAGGGTTTACGTTCCGTCTCCGTGGAAGGCCGTCGGGGATGCGGGCAGCGTCTCGATGGTCACGGAAAATGCCTTCGTTGGCGAACACACGCCGCAAGTGAATCTCGGCAATGGTGGAATGGCCGGCGGCATCACGCAATCGGGATTGGGATTGGTTGCCGGTAAGGCGTATGAAGGCTACGTGATTGTTGCGGGGGATTCTTCGGCGGCGCCCGTTGAGGTGAGTCTCCATTGGGGCGACGGCGAAGCCGATTCCGAATCCGTCACCATCAAGACTATCACCAAGGAGTTCAAGAAAATTCCAATAAGGTTTACGGCCCGCGCGTCCACGGACAGTGCCACTTTCACCATCACCGGCAAAGGCAGAGGCAAATTCCTGATTGGGACGGCATCGCTGATGCCCGCGGACAACGTGAACGGCATGAGGGCCGACACACTCGCTCAACTCAAGCAGCTCGACGCGCCCATCTACCGCTGGCCAGGCGGCAATTTCGTCAGCGGTTACAACTGGAAAGACGGAATCGGCGATCGCGACAAACGCCCACCAAGAAAGAATCCAGCATGGACCGGCATTGAGCACAACGACTTCGGTCTGCATGAATACTTTGAGTTCTTGAAGGTGTTAAACGCTCAGCCGTTTATTGCCCTGAACGCCGGATTGGGCGGCGCGGATTCGGCGGCGCAGGAAGTTGAATACGTTAACGGCGGGCCCGATACACCGATGGGAAAGCTGCGCGCCAAGAACGGCCATCCCAGACCGTTTCATTGCACCTACTGGGCGGTGGGGAATGAGATGTCCGGGAGCTGGCAATTGGGAAATGTTCCGATCGCGGAATTCGTAAAACGGCACAATGGTTTTTCGCAAAAGCTATACGACCTCGACAAATCGATCCAGCTGGTTGCCTCGGGCGACGCCGTCCGTCCGAGCAGCGATTGGGATCGCCAGCTGCTTTCCAATTCCTCGGATTACATCAATCTCATCAGCAAACACTTTTACAGGCAGGATTGGCATGGGGGCGGACTGATGACCCACGTGCGCCAGATTGGTGATGCGATACATGGCATCGCCGAGGCCCACCGAAATTACCTCAAGACGATTCCAGAAATGAAAGGAAAGAACATCCGCGTTTCACTGGATGAATGGAATTACTGGTATGGCCCGCATGTGTTCGGCGAATTGGGCACGCGATATTTCCTGCGCGATGCGCTGGGAATTGCGGGCGGCATCAACGAATTCAGCCGTGACACGGATGTGATTGCGCTGGCCTGCTACGCGCAAACGGTGAATGTGATCGGCGCCATCAAGACCAGCAAGACCGCCGCTGTGCTCGATTCAACGGGTGAGGCGCTGGTGATGTACCGCCGCCACTTCGGCTCCATACCTGTGGAGATCACGGGCGCCAGCGAACCGCTCGATGTCGCTGTTGCCTGGACCAAGGACAAAGAGGCGCTGACGATTTCGGTGATCAATCCGACCTATGAAACTCAGCATTTGGCATTCACGGTTGAGGGGGCGAAGCTGGATTCACAAGGGGAATCCTGGGTATTAACCGGCCCGGACGACATGGCCTTCAACGACCCAGGCAAAGATCCGGTGGTCAAATTTATGCGGATACCTGTGCCCGCTGTCGGGAATTCGCTCGAGGTCCAGCCGGTCAGCGCCACAATCTTTGTGATAAAAGTTCGTTGACGCGACCCATCTTGGGGGGAAGATTCTTCGATCAACGGGAAGTGCAGAAAATGAAAGTGCATTTCATCCAACCAGGAAATCGTGCGAAACGATGCGAGCCGCAGCCTCTGTCGG
This sequence comes from Candidatus Acidiferrales bacterium, assembly GCA_035308165.1. Taxonomy (GTDB): domain Bacteria; phylum Acidobacteriota; class Terriglobia; order Acidiferrales; family UBA7541; genus DASTCZ01. The sequence goes on from DATGHC010000025.1 coordinate 36,696, forward strand.
GATTATTTCGCAGGATATTCACACTTTGCGCCCTCTTGGGTCTCGGTGTCGCCGCTTGTTTGGGCCAACAGCCAGAGTCAAACGTGAATATTCGCGTGCAGGCCGATCAGTCCATGGGCCCCCTCACACCAATCTGGAACTATTTTGGATACGACGAGCCGAATTACACCTACGCGCCGAATGGAGAAAAACTTTTGGGCGAGCTGAGTGCGATGAGTCCGGTTCCCGTTTATGTGCGCACACACAATCTCCTCACGACAGGTGACGGATCGGCCTCACTGAAGTGGGGATCCACCAACGCTTATACGGAAGACGCAAACGGGAATCCCATTTACAGCTGGACCATTATTGACCGCATCTTCGACGCCTTTCACGCTGAGAAAATCAAGCCGCTGGTGGAAGTTGGATTCATGCCGGAAGCACTCTCTACACATCCTGAGCCCTATCGTCACAGTTTTCCTCAAGGATCGATTTACACAGGATGGGCATATCCGCCAAAGGATTATCAGAAGTGGGCAGAGCTGGTGTTTCGATTCGTTGGCCACCTTCGGCAGCGCTATGGCGACGCTGAAATGAAAACCTGGCTGTGGGAAGTGTGGAACGAACCCGACATCGACTATTGGAAAGGGACGCCCGAAGAATACTTCAAGCTTTACGATTTTACGGTTGACGCCATTTTGCGGGCGTTTCCGGAAGCCCGCGTCGGGGGCCCGGACAGCACCGGAGCTTCTTATCCAAAGGCTGCGGAATTTCTGCGCAAATTTCTTGACCATTGCGCGCACCAGCCGAACTTTGTAAGCGGGAAAGTTGGCTCGCGCCTGAATTTCATCAGTTTTCACCCAAAGGGATCTCCGCGATGGCAGGGCGACCATGTCGAAATGGGGATTGCGCGCCAGCTTGCATCCATCGAAGAGGGATTCAAGATCGTGGCGTCATTTCCAGAATACCGCGGAACCCCCGTAATCCTGGGGGAATCAGATCCGGAAGGTTGCGCCGCTTGTTCCGCGCGCACAAACCCGCAGAATGCGTATCGCAATGGAGAGCTGTACGCTACTTACAACGCCGAGGTTCTGAACAGCACTTATTATTTGGCGAAGCAGGAACACATGATCATTACCGGCGCCTTGACCTGGGCGTTTGAATTCGAGGATCAGCCATACTTCGAGGGATTCCGCGAGCTGGCCACCAACGGAGTAGACAAACCGGTGCTGAATGGGTTCAGGATGTTTTCGCTGATGACAGGTGAGCGCATAAGCGTTACGAGTTCCGCGGCAGTGCCCGTTGATGAAATGGTGCGCGCGGGAGTGCGGGGGCAGCCGGACATCAACGCGCTTGCTACTCGAAAGCAGGATGAAATCGAAATCCTGACTTGGAATTACCATGACGACCAGCTGGCCGTCGCGCCTGCCATGATCGATCTCACCGTAACTGGCTTGCCGTCAGATGCCAGCCAAGCGTCGCTGGAGCATTTTCGGATAGATTCGAATCACAGCAACGCTTTCACGGCGTGGAAGGATATGGGTTCACCGCAATCTCCGTCGGCACATCAATATGAAATGCTTGAGAGCGCAGGCCAGTTGCAGCTGCTCAGTTCTCCATCCTGGTTGCAGATTGAAAAAGGCGCGACACATTTGCAATTCACCCTGCAGAGAGAAGGTCTTTCACTGATTCGCATCGCTTGGAAGTGAATTCCCGGCGATAGGATTGCTTTTGAAGTAGCCGCGGGTTGTTTGGCCTGATTCGAAAGGGGCTTTGTTCGAAGCTACTTCGGTTGCAGGGAATTGATAATGGCTGAAAAATCTTTTTCCGCGAAACCATTCGCGATCGCTCTCTGAAACATTTCCAGCGCGGGCGCTGCCGTCTGGAGCGAAATCCCATTTCGTTCAGCCACTTCAAGGGCATATTGAAGATCCTTGGCCATCAGCCGCAGAGAAAAATTCACCGTGGGATCGTTTGACGCCACCCTGGCCGAAATTGCTTTCACCAAGGGGCTCCCGGGCGCGCCATTGGTGAGCACCGCCTGAGCCCTCTCCACATTGAGCCCGCCTGCGCGCATCATGGACAACGCCTCTGCGAATGACGCGGCCTGCACTCCACATAAAAAATTATTGATGAGCTTCAGATAGGCCCCGCTGCCCGTGGGTCCCAGATGAACAACGTCCCGCCCAAGCACAGAAAGTACCGGGCGAACTTTCTCCACCGCAGTTGCAGGCCCACCTACAAGAAAGAGCAGTTCGCCGTTTGCCGCGTGTGATTTTGATCCAGTAACAGGCGCATCCAGGAATTCGCACCCCTGTTTTTCAGCGGCGGACGCAAGTTCACGCACCCAGGATACAGTCAGAGTGCTGCACTCGATGAGCACCGCGCCGGATGAAGCTCCACTCATCGCTCCCTCCTTGCCAAGCCACACTGATCGCGATGCGACATCGTCTGCAACCATGCTGATAATAATGTCAGCTTTCGACGCGGCTTCGCGCGGTGAACCAGCAACGCTCGCGCCCGCGCTAATGAGTGACCCCGCTCTTTCAGGATGCCGGTTGAACACAGTCAGAGGGAATTGCGCGGAAAGCAACCGGTTCGCCATCCCGGCTCCCATATTTCCAAGACCCAGAAGTGCCAGACGCGGTTTTGACATGGCTTCACTCATCCTATTGAAATTACCGGCACAAATTTCTGCGGCGACTTATCTATCTTCACGGGGTTCCGCAAGGGCCTGCCGAATGACGGTGACGCGACTTGCATCACGTCGCCCTGCCGAAGCGTTATGCCATCTCGGAAGCTCAGATAGGCGGTCCCGAAAAAATGAACGTGCACGTCGCCCGGCCGACGGTGCGCTTCATATTTGAAGTGATGGTGCTCCATGTTTTGCAAGCTGTGGCACATGGCAGCTTCGCCGGTTTGAAACGATGCGGACCAAAGCGGCGCGCCGTCCCTCTCAATCGAAACTTCCATCTGGAGAGATTGAAACTCCGCATCCACCACAAGCTCCGGCCCCATCGCGGAAGTGCGCAACTTTGAGCCCGCAAGATAGAGGTAATTCTTCTTTTCAAATACGTGGTCGGAAAACTCATTTCCCAACGCCATGCCAAGGCGATAAGGCTGCCCACTCTGTGCAATCAAATAGGCTCCGGCGATCTCTGCTTCTTCTCCTCCATCTTCCGCATACGCGGGAATTTCAAGCGGCTCCCCATGTGCGCGCGCCATGGTGCTGTTGCCTTTGTAAAACCATTCCGGGGAAATTCCAATGTTGCCGGGCGCGGGGCGGCCCCGCTCCACTCCCCAGCGATAGATTTTCATGCTGTCGGTCAGATCTGCTTCCTTCACTGCGTGCATGGCCTGGCGGTCGCTCGCACTGCCCAGATGGGTCAGGCCCGTTCCTGAAATCAGGCAGCGCGCCGGCTCATCGGGATGATCAACAGGCGGCAAAAGGACCCATTCGGAGTGTCCATTGTAAATGGGATCATATTCAAGCATGCCGCCCGACGCCAGATGCTTTGCAAACTCGCTCAACTTGCTTCCGGCATCAATCGCGGCCTTCGCCAGTTCGTAAACAGAATGGAAGCCCTCTATCAAACGGAGCTGCGGCTCTTCCACCAGAGCCACTCGGCGGTCACCACCTTTTCGGAGTTGAACCAACCTAATCATCGAATCCGATCCGCTCGTGATATTCAATTCACTCAATGACTTCAAATTTCGTCAGAGCGCTTTCGTTAATCGTCAATCCCAGACCGGGAGTATTTTCATCGAGATCAACGAATCCATCCTTCGCTTTTGGCTCCCCAGTGAAGATGTACCAGAACAATTCGTTGCCCACCTCCACATCCACGATGGGAAAATACTCAGCCATCGGCGCATTCAGGCTGGCCATGACCACGTGATAGTTGTGCATCTGTCCGGCATGCGGAATTACGGGGACCGAGTGCGCCTCCGCCAGTGCCGTGATTTTTCGCGCCTGCGTGATTCCACCTACCCGGTTGGTATCGAATTGTATGTAATCTACCGCGTGAGCTTCCAGCAGATCGCGAAATCCATAAAGCGTGAACTCGTGCTCGCCGGCGGCGATCGGAATCCGCGCCTGTGATTTCAACTCCCGGTAACCCTGAATATCGTCGGGAATCACTGGTTCCTCCAGCCACCGGAGATGGAACGGTTCGAGCAATTGCAACATTCGCTTGGCGTAGTCCAGCGTCCATCCCATATATGCGTCGGCCATCACATCAATTCCGTCGCCAACGGCTTGTCTCACCGTCCGCACCAGATCTATGTTGCGGTGCATGCCTGCCGCGCCATCGGTGGGGCCCCAACCAAAGCGAAGCTTCATCGCTTTGTAGCCTTCTTTCTTGTAACGTTTCGCTTCCGCAGCCAGTTTGCCAAGTTCGATGCTGTAAAGCCGGCTGGCGTAAACAGGGATGCGCTGCTTTGTACGTCCGCCAAGCAAGCGATACACAGGTTGCTTGGCCGATTTGCCAAGGATGTCCCACAACGCGATGTCCACCGCGCTGATTGCGGCCATGCCGATCCCCTTTCGCCCAAAGGCCATGGTGCGGCGGTACATGTGTTGCCACAAAAACTCCAGATCCCATGGATCCTGTCCAATCAGCAGTGGCTTCAGATAGAGATCGATCACCTGTTTCGCGATGGGCGGAGCGAGAGCGGCGTTGCCGATTCCAACCAGGCCGTCATCGGTGAAAATCTCCACCACCAGCCACCCATGGAAAGTAAATGTGCCCATCGAAGCTTCGGGAGGATCGAGCAAGTCCATGGGATTGGTACAGAAATGTGGGGGCAACGGCACTGTTTTGCCCCGCCAGCGGACAACGCGCGTGCGGATTTCCTTTACTTTCATGTTGCTCCTCAGTGGATTAAACTGCGCTGCAAATTCAAGAGACGAACATTAGGGACGGTCACAAGAATCACGGCAAATGCCACAATGTGGAGCGTCCCGGCAATCGCGAACACAGGACCGTAGCCAAATCCATGGTCCAGCAAATACCCCACCAATTGTCCAAAAGCTATGCCGCCCATCGCGCCTCCAAATCCAACCAATCCTGCAACCGAGCCGACAACGTTGCGCGGAAATAGGTCTGTCGGCAGAACCATCACCAGTGTGGACCAGGACTGTTGTCCGAAATATGCCACGCTGAAAATTGCGATGGCCCATGACACCGGGACGAGCGGCACAGCCATAACAATTGGCATCACAATCGCGCTGAGTCCCAGCGCAAGTTTTCTCGCCACGCCAAGTGATAGCCGGCGTTGAACCAGATGGCTGGAGAACCACCCTCCCACCAGGCATCCAACTCCTGCCGCGGCGTAAGGGATCCAGGCAAAAAGCCCAACAGACTTCACGTCAAACCCTCGCGCGTCGTATAGATATTTCGGCAGCCAGAAAAGATAAAAATACCAGGCCGCGTCACTCAGGAATTTGGCAATCACCAATCCCCAGGCATCACGAACTCGAAGCAGATCTACCCAGCGCAGCCCGGGTTCGCCATCCGTAGAGTATTCCGCTTGCTGACCCTTCTCTCCACCCGGTCCCGGCGAGGATGAAGAGGTCACTGGTACGAAATACGATTGCCACCACCACAAAGTCCAGAGTAGTCCCAGACCGCCGGTGATCACAAAGATCCATCGCCAATTCATGTAAGTGATGGTTAGGGCGATGAGCGGCGGCGCGGCGAGGCCCCCCACCGCTGTGCCGGCATTAATGATACCCATAGCCGTCGAGCGCTCGCCAACTGGAAACCATTCTGCGACCACCCGGCTTGCCGCGGGAAAGCCTCCGCCTTCCCCCATACCCAGAAGGAACCTACTGACTGCAAGCATGGTAAAGCCCAACGCAATCGAATGGCTGGCACAGGCCAGCGACCAAAAAATCATGATGACGGCAAATCCCCGGCGCGTTCCCAACGCGTCGGCCAACTTCCCTCCGCCCAAATACATGAATGCATACGCGAGCAGGAAGGCCGATTGCAAATAGGAGTACTGCAAATTTGTAAGTGGAATCTGTTTCTGGATGGACTTAACGGCGACGGGGAGCGTCTGGCGATCCAAATAACTGATGGCAATGGCAGCGCTTACAATTATAGCGATCCGCCAGCGCACCAATGTTGCCTCCCCCGGGGAATTTCAAGCGCTGATTACTTTCCGCCTTTGCATCCGGGCAGACGGAAGGACCCAATCTTCGTGCTGTAACTGGTTCCTCCGGCTTTCAAATAATCGCCAACGTACCAGAAGGTGCAGTCATCGCTGGGGTCAATCGCGGTTGAGGTGTAATCCTCCGAGCGTAAAGTGGTTGTCTGCGAAGCCTCTCCGTTGACCAGGACCGTTTCGTGGAGGCCCAGTGAGCCTTTTTGGTCATTGGCAAACCGGGCGGCGAATCGTTGTCCGGCGAAATTCGGTGTTCCGCCAAACGAGTATCCCACGCCAATGTCGCCCTTCTTATCCATCGCGATGCTGGGCATCCACCGGTAGAATCCATCCGGCGCATAGGTTCCCTGCTGGAAGAGAACTGGATCACGCTTCCTGTCCAAACGGAATTCATACCAACGAATGCCTCCCGCTCCGGCCTTCGTCGCAATGGAGTGCGCCGCCACAATAGATTCTTTGTTGCCTACGCGGCGGTAAATCAATCTCTGCACGAGCTTGTCGCCTTGCACGTCGAGACGGCGATCGGTATCCGGTTGCGGCACGCAGCTCGACAACTGTCCGTTGCAAAGGTAGTGGTACGGCGCCACACTAATCTTCACCGGGCCGTCGGCTTTGGTATTTGCAGGATTCTCCCAATCCACGTGAACTTTCCAGGCGTAAACTCCGTCGTCCTCAAAAATGTTCTTGAGCTGCGTACCACCAGTCGCCATCATGATATTCGGCGCGCCCGCTGGAGGCAGACGCTGGCCATCGAGGTCGGCGTTGTTCAGAAAATTCACTCCGTCAATAATGATGCACTGTTCGGTCGCGGGTTCGCCCTTCAACATTCTGGCCCGGTCGGCAATGCAATCGTGTTTTTGGATCACCTCGTCGCCAGTGCTGGTTGGAACGTAATAGCCGTCAGGCCAGATGGCCGGCCGCGGATAGTCGGGGAAAAGAGCTCGTTCAAACGCATAGCGATAGTAGGTGCCCAGAGGGTCGGTGCCCGTGCTGACGGCGTAACACATTGCATAGGTTCCCTGAGGCGCAGGCGTCCCCCGTGCATCGGCGGGGGTTTGCCCTCGACCTCGTCCAGCGGGAGGTTGCGGCTGCGGAGGATTTGCCGGCGGCGCTGCCGCGGGTCCGGGATTCGATTTTTGACCGGACGCAGCCCGCTGGCCCGGAGGCGCCACGCTTCCCGGAGTTACCTGGCCGCTCTCATGATATTCGCCAGGAGCAACGCGCCCAAAGATCGGCATCACAAAAAGCCAGCGCCCAGCGAGTTGGTCATAGCGGACCACTGCATCGCCATTATTTCGCGCTTCGCACACTCCTCCAAAGCCCGCAAAAATGGAATTCGTTGTGACCGGGCCATACAACACTTTTCCACTCTTGTCGAAATGCGCTCCCTTCTTCGTATATACCGCGATTCGCGAGTTGACGATTTGAACGATGTTGTCCGGTCCTGCGGCGAGGCTGTTGTCGGATGGATTGCGAAAAGTTGTTGTTCCATTGGGACCTTCGAATCCGGCGCCGAGTCCGTCAAAGCTCTCGATGAGTGGCGAGGAGGCCCGCACCCCCTGCGAGGTTTGTTCCACCGCGGCCCCCGCCGCGGCAATCACCGGCGGCGGCGCGGGCGCTGGGGAAGCCGGACCTTGGTCCATGTCGAGGCTCGGCGGTGACACACCGCATCCCGCGGCTGCACAATCTTCACGCGGCGCTGCGGCTTCAAGTCCTCGAAGTGATGCCAGTGGTGGAGACACGTCGAACCGCATGGCGGAATGGACGATCGGGGAGCTCAATTTCGCAGGGACGAGTTCATGGTGTGAACCCAGCACTGCCCGGCATGAGATAAACAGCCCCGCAATCACCAGAGCAATAATGGTTGCCTTCATAAATTTCTGAATTCGATTCATCGCTGGTCCATTTCTATGGTTCATTTGAGCCGACATCATACGTGCGAATGGACGAATGAATCCATAGTGGTTTTATTTTGAGGCAACGCACCACAGATTTCGCACCCCAACATTGCTTGGCGTATCTTGTGTTCCACCGGGCGGATGTATAAACTCCCGCCCTGTACCGAAATCCGATGAACTCGCAAATCTGTGGAGCAGGAATGTCGATCAGGGCACTCTTTCCACATTTAATTAATCGCTTTGCGGGGCGGGAGGAATCATGAAGCTGGTCAATCGAGTTTCAAGTTATGGATGGTTGGTTGCGGCCCTATTCTTCGTGGTGACACTCGCACCACTGCGGGCAGACGCGCAGGGAACTCAGAGCGATTATCAACGGGCGCTGGGGCTTCGCGAAAAATTCCAGGGACTCGCCCACAATGTCCCCGGATCGCCCAATTGGATTGAGGGAACGGATCATTTCTGGTACCGGAAGTTAGTCCCGGGTGGCTTTCAATTTATTTTGGTGGATGTGCAAGCGCTTACAAAAAAGCCGGCTTTCGACCATGAAAGGCTGGCCGCCGCGCTCTCCACTGCTTCGGGCACCACCTACACGGCTGTCACGCTGCCTTTTACCGAGCCCCCTCCACCGGGGGGCCGGGGCGGATTTGGCGGCGCTGGCGCCGCTGGCGCGCTTACTTTTTCCGATCACGAGACCGCCATTGATTTCGCAGCATCTGGCTTCATGTGGAAGTGCAACCTGAACACATACGAATGTACAAAGGGCGCCGCGGTACAGACACCCGCCGGTGGCCGTGGTGGCCGCGGGCCGCAAGACGATATGGTCCCCGCTGAGGACAATCTACTCGCCAGTCCCTATGTTTCTGATGTTGAGGTTCAAGACGGCATCGAATTCCTTTCACCGCAGCAAGGACAAACACAAGCGCAAGGCGCAGGCCGCGGAGGCCGCGGGGGAGCGCCCGCCGCGGAAACGTCCAGGACTTCTCCCGACGGAAACTGGGACGCCATCATCGAAAATTTCAATATCTTCCTCCGAAAGAAGGGACAGGCAGAATCCACGCCGCTAAGTTTCGATGGATCGGAAGGGAATTATTATACGTTGCGAACGATCGCCTGGTCACCGGATTCAAAACGTCTTGTCGCGTATCACACCAGGCCCGGATACCAGCGGGAAGTTCATTACGTGGAATCTTCGCCTACGGATCAAATCCAACCCAAGTATTCCACTCTGATTTACGCCAAGCCGGGCGACACGCTGGACGTCGCCCATCCCGCTCTCTTTGAAATTGAATCGAAGAAAGAAATCAACATTGATAACGCTTTGTTTCCAAATGCGTTTGATATCACCCCGCCAGTCTGGTGGAGAGACGGCCGCGCCTTCACCTTTGAATATAACCAGCGTGGCCACCAGCTCTATCGCGTGATTGAAGTGGACGCGCAGAGCGGCAAAGCCCGCGCGCTGATCACCGAGGAGAGCAAAACATTTGTCGACTATCGCAATTTGACCGAGGGCCGAACCGACACTGGGAAAAAAGTGCGCAAGGATTTGAATGACGGCAAAGAAATCATCTGGGCTTCAGAGCGCGATGGCTGGGAGCATCTCTACCTTTACGACGGCGTGACCGGCAAAGTGAAGAACCAGATTACCAAGGGCAACTGGGTGGTGCGATATGTGGACTATGTGGATGAAGATAAGCGGCAGATCTGGTTCCGCGCGAGCGGGATGACCCCGGGCCAGGATCCTTATTTTACTCAATACTACCGGATCAATTTTGACGGCACCGGCCTGACAACGCTTACCGATGCCGACGGAGATCACACCGTCAGGTATTCACCCGATCGAAAATTTTATGTGGATACCTGGTCGCGCGTGGATCAAGCACCCATCATGCAGCTTCGCAGGACAGAAGACCGCAAAGTAGTGATGGATCTCGAACACGGCGACATTTCCGCTCTGCAGGCTGCGGGTTGGAAGGCCCCGGAAGTTTTCACTGCCAAGGGCCGTGATGGTACCACGGACATTTGGGGGATAATTTACAAACCCACGAATTTCGATCCATCCAGGAAATATCCTGTCATCGAAACAATTTACGCGGGCCCGCAAGGATCATTTGTTCCCAAAACATTCGCCGGAACCGCGCAACCGTTGGCCGAACTCGGCTTCATCGTCGTCCAAATCGACGGCATGGGCACGAACAATCGCTCGAAGGCCTTCCACGATGTTGCCTGGCATGACCTGGCAGATGCGGGATTTCCCGATCGCATCCTCTGGCACAAAGCTGTGGCTGCGAAATATCCCTGGTATGACATTTCCCGAGTGGGCGTTTACGGAACCTCGGCGGGTGGTCAAAACTCTTTGGGCGCCCTGCTGTTTCACCCTGAGTTTTACCAGGTAGCAGTTTCCAACAGCGGATGCCACGATAACCGCATGGATAAGATCTGGTGGAACGAGTTGTGGATGGGCTGGCCCATCGGTCCGCAGTACGCGGCCTCATCAAATGTTGACAACGCCTATCGCCTGCAGGGAAAAGTTTTGCTGGTCCTCGGCGAATTGGACAACAACGTGGATCCCTCTTCCACATTGCAGGTCGTGAACCAGTTCATTAAACACAACAAGAAGTTTAATTTGTTATTTGTTCCCGGCGGCGGTCATGGCGCTGGTGGAGCATACGGTCAGCACTTGCTCCAAGACTTCTTTGTTCACAACCTGCTTGGAGTTGAGCCGCCGGATTGGAATCACAGTACGCAATCTGCACCTGCGGTTGGAGGAGCGAATTAGGATCCGCTCGGGGGTAACTCTTAACGCTGCAGAACCGTGTGCGATTCCGAAGCTGAATCACCCGAAGAAATTTATGACCGCTCGTGAACAACGAGCCGGGCGAGTGAATTCCCCTGTCCGCCACGTCCCGGAGGAATTCAACG
>DATGHC010000026.1:0-121219 GCA_035308165.1 Candidatus Acidiferrales bacterium
GGTATCCTCGACTCCGGCAGCGCAGAATGCCGCTCCCGCGCCGGCCGCACCAACCGTGAGGCTTCAGGCTTCCCCCCCCACGATTACGAAAGGCGGGAGCGCTGTGCTCACGTGGTCGTCCTCAAATGCCAACCAACTGACATTGTCTCCGTCAGGCGGGAGCGTGGCTGGAGAAGGGTCAGAAAAGGTCAGTCCCAACGAATCGATGACTTACACGATTCGGGCAAGCGGGCCGGGCGGGTCGGCAACAGCTACGGCTTCGGTTGAAGTTTCGGTGCGCACCACGGACTCCGGCAATACGACGGCCATGGGAGACCAATCGTTCGCAGGCAACGTGAAAGATGCTTTTTATGATTTCAATAAAGCAGATATCCGCGCCGACGCACGAGCAGCTCTCAGCCATGATGCCGAATATCTGCGGGAGCATCCGGAGATAAAAATCGTCATCCAGGGCCATTGCGATGACCGGGGAGGAGAAGAATACAATATTGGTTTGGGAGACCGACGCGCCACGGAGGCCAAGGAATACTTGGTCTCGCAGGGCATTTCAGCCGACCGAATCCAAACCGTGAGCCTGGGCAAGGAGCAACCGTTCTGCACGGCGGACAACGACGATTGCTGGCAGCAAAATCGCCGAGGGCATCTGGTCGGAAAGCCGTGACGGGTGGTTGCGCGGATAAGTGTGAATTGCTCCTAGGACTCGATCTTCCGCAATTAGGAAATTGAGTTCACAAAGAGAATATATTTCTTGCGATTCTAAGGGACTGTGACAATTGGTGGATGGAGGTGTCTTGTGAAACGGGTGGCTCACTCTGAGAACGAGGGCCACCCGGAGGCAACGCTACCCAGCTTCGGGGAGGCCGATGGCGACGAAGTCCTCTTGCGTGTGAATCCAGCCGATTTTGCCGTCGATGCGCACTTGCAGCCAGACATCGTCAGCGACTCCCAAGCCTATTGAACCTTTGGAGTCATCCAATTTTATCCGTGCGCTGGCGGCAAGGAATTCGACTTTGGAGTTCGGATGGATGACGACATGAGAGGGCGTCGAACCTTCCCCTTGTGGCGAATCGAATAAACGTACGAAGGTGTCGTCAGTGGATGGCTCGCGCTTGGCCTCGACCGGGACCTGGCAACCGATTTCGGCAAGACCGTGCCCCGTCTGGCCAAGACAACGGATGCCCTGCGTCAGTTTGGGCTGTGAGAGTTCAATTTTGACCGGAAGGGTGACGTAAAAGTTCCCCGTCCACACTTTGAACAGGATGGAATCGAAGCCATAGGAAGTCGCTGTACCCACTTTTGTTACCGCGCCGGGAACAAAGCGGAGCATTTCTCCCTGTGTGTAGATGTCCCCACCGTACTGAGTGAACTTTCCATTGAAGTCGCCGAAGATTTCCCAGGGACCGCCTCCCATGGGCGCTGAAGGTTCGCACTCCGAGGTAATCAACAGCCACTTCGCCATGCTTCCGGAAAGAATTTCCGTGGATGCATTGCAACTTTCCACGAATTCTCCGTGGTCGAAGCTATAACCGAAAGTTTCGCGGTGGACCACAGCGCCTTGGGCGTCGCGGATTTCGAGCGAAACATCGGCTTCCGATCCCGGTGCCGTTTGCGCCTTAATGTGCTTTGCCCCGATCGCGACGCTGAATTCCCTCCCGCCAATCAAAAACGGTCCGAAATGATGCGCGATGTCTTCGAGCAGGGGTGATGGGGGATTTGGCTGCTGCATTGCGGAAGAGGATGGATTAGACGGCGCTGGCGTTTGTTGCGTGGCTGGCGGCTGAGGCGGCTGAGCTGATTGCAGCACGGTGGAGGTGACCGCGACAGCGACGGGGGCACGGGAACCAGAAGCGCTCTGGCCGGCGACCGAAGGCGAGGCGAGTGCGGAATGCTGCGGCGCCTGTTTGCACCCGGCAATCGTCAAGCAAACGATTGAAGTGATCCAGAATTTACGATGCGCAATTGCCATTGGGGGCTTCGATTTGCCGATGTGGTTCCTACTTCTATGCTAACGCAGCTGAGGGAACCATGAGGGGACGAGAGACTAATCCGTTAACGGGACAAAGGTAATGCGGGAGGCGACGCGATTGGAAGGAGGAGAGCCAAGAGAGTCGCCACATATTCCGGGAGAGATTGAGACCGGTTCAAGTCAATGGATGAGCGATTGCGCCTGTGTAAGCTCAGTTGGTACTCTGCGGGGCATGAGTGAACACAATATTTTGATCAATCGCGCTCCTGTGCTGACGCTGTGGGCGACGAGCGTTGCCGAGCGACTGGGATTTGACCGGGACGAGGCACTGACACTGGGCAAGGCGGTGGCTGGTCTAACGGCACAATCCAAGGGCCGGCGACTGGCCATATTCAAACCTGTCCCGCAAGAAATCAAAGATGCGCGAGCACGAAAACGCGGAGAGGAGTTCGCGATTGAAATTTTCGGGCGGGCCGTGCCGGCAATCAATACGGCCGAAGGCGTGCGGGCGGTGACCAAAGACAAGCCAATTGACGCCAAGAGTGTGGAGCGATACCTGGAGAGCAAGTTTGGCGAGTCTCTTGGCAATGTGAGCGAGGCGATGCGTGACCTGGCGAAAGCCTTTCGTCCGGAAGAGCTCTCGACGGAGGCGTTCAAACTTTATGAGGAATTCCGGCCGGCGATTCCCGGAGGAGTATCGGGATGGGGGTCGAAGGGGGAATTGGATATTGGACGGATTCGGGGATTGGCGAGGAAGAAGTGAGGGACCGCGGAGTACTTAGCATTGACTCCGGCTGCGTCTGTTGCCATTCTCTGTCGCTGGTTTTGTTTCGGAGACGAGGTTTAGCAGACCAAGGCTGGACACAATGAATTGGAAATTAATCTTCCAACTTTCACTGTTTGCGCTGGCGATGGGCATCGCGACGGTGTTTTTTATTCCGTCAAACATTGAGCCAATTCTTTGTCTGGTCATTTTCATGATTTGCGCCTACGTTTTCGCCAGAAATCTCAGCACAGGGCATTTTGTGCACGGACTTGTCCTTGGCCTGGTGAACTGCGTCTGGGTCACTTCTGCGCACATCATCTTGTTCGATCGTTATTTCGCTAATCATCAGAGAGAAGCGGCCATGATGGCCACGTCTCCCATGGCCAGTTCCCCTCGGCTAATCATGGCGCTAGTTGGCCCTGTGGTTGGGATTATTTCCGGAGTGGTTATCGGTGTTTTTGCGTTTGTAGCCGGAAAGCTGATTAAACCCACTCATTCGTCTTAATCTAAGGCCGCAGACCCGCCTGTAATTGTTGATTTAAATTTAGTCAATTGATGAGAACCGCCCGCCGGGATTGAAGATTACTTCGGATACCATTCCAGCAGCCTTACTTCTATCCCCGTGCCCTCGAGGCCCTTTTGGAAAACGCTGAGGTCGGAGCCGCGATAATGATAGGGAATCACGACCTTGGGGTGGAACGCCTTCACCGCTGCCGCGGCTTCGTCGGGGGTCATGGTGTAGGGCAGATTCATGCACACGAAGGCAACGTCAATATTCTTAAGGGCGCGCATTTCCGGGATTCCTTCCGTGTCTCCGGAAAAATAAATACGCTTGCCGCCGTAGGAGAGAACGTAACCGTTGCCGCGGCCTTTGTCGTGATAAAAAGTTCCGGCTGAAGGGCCGCGAACCAGGTTGTACATGGGAATGGCTTCAATGGTCCAGCCGCCCCAGGTTTTGGTCTCTCCATTGGAGATTGAATGGCCCGTGGAGACTGTTTTCAAGACAGCCGGAGGCGCCCAGATCACCGTTTCCGCTTTGCTTATGGACAGAATTGTAGCGGGGTCCATATGGTCGCCATGGATATCGGTGATGAGGATCAAATCCGCGGGCGGGAGACCGGCGAAGTTGCCCGGTTTTGCGGGATCAACGTAAATTGATTTACCGCCGGCTTCGATCAGTAAACTAGCATGGAAAATGGGAGTGATTTTTACAGGGCCGGCAGAGGTGTCCCACGATTGCGATGGGCGCGCGCCCTGGGCTCCGGAGGAAGAAGCGAGGGCGGCACAAACGGCAAGAAAGAGAAGCAGTTTCATCTGAAAGCTCCCGTGAATTCGGAATATGATTTCCGAGGGCGATGCTACCACTCACGACGAGGGTGAGCAATGTGCAGCAGGGAATAGAAATGCAGATTGATGCGTCCGGGTCTCGCCTGGATGCTGCGTCGAAGGCCCGCACCTACACCTTCGACCCAGATCTTGAGCGACGCGAGGCGGACATTATTCGTGGCGAAGGGCCTCAGCCGGGTCGATGCGCATGGCGCGGCGGGCTGGAATCCAGCAGGCGGCCAGGGCCACTGTGGCCAGTACCAATGCAGCCGCAACAAAAGTGAGCGGATCCATCGGATTGACCCCAAAGAGCAAGCTGCCAATCAATCGGGCCCCGGCGAGCGAGAGCGCCAGGCCGATGGCCAGGCCAATTGCCGCAAGGCGCAAGCCTCGGGAGAGTACGTGACTCAGTAGATCGCTTGCCTGAGCGCCTAAGGCGAGCCGCACACCCCATTCGCGCGTCTGCTGCACCACAGTGTAGGAAATCACTCCATAGACTCCAATGGCGGCTAGAAGCAAGGCGAGAGAGCTAAAAACTGCGAGCAACCCGGTGTTGAACCGCTGGGGAGCTATGGAATGCTCGACCACCTGAAGCAAGGGCCGAACGTCGGAAACGGGAAGATTGGAGTCGAGGACCGCTACAACGGAGCGCACGGCCGGCACTAGGGACAAAGGATTTCCACGTGTGTGCAATACGATTTCACCGGGCAGAGCTGAGGGGCCGTATGGAAGGTACACAGTTCGCGTGGTTGCATTGCTGAGGCCGCGCTCATGGCTGTCGCCTACCACGCCGATCACTTCGGCATCCAAACCCGATTGGGCTTTCCAGAGTAAAGCGTGCCGCCCGACAGGATCCTGATTGGGAAAAATGAGACTGGCGAGCTTTTCGCTGATGACCACATGACGCGCCGGCACGGGCTGGCCGGGAAGAGCCCAGACCTGCTTGTCCGATTCGTCGAAGTTCCTGCCGCGAATCAAGGGGAGACCGACGGCCTCGAAATATCCAGGCGTAACGACGCGCCAACCGGCCCATGGGGCTTTGTGCTGTGTTCCAGCACTCGGCGCCTCGCTGGAATCGATGTTCATTCCGGGATTTCCACCTTCGACGGGGCGATGACTTATGGCGCCGACGGAGATAACTCCGGGAAGCGAGTTGAGCCGCGTGAATAGGTTGTTGAGGAATTGCTTGCCAACTCCTTTTTCATAATAGGAGGCCGGCAGGTTGGCCGTGAAGATCAAACGATTTTCAGTTTGAAAACCGGATTTTACGTTAATCAGATTGGTCAGGCTGCGGACGAGAAGCCCTGAGCAGACAAGCAAAAGCGCAGAGAGCGCGATTTCGCCAGCTACGAGAGCGGCGCGCAAGCGCGCTTGAACACGATTCCCGGCGATGTGGTCTCCGGAGCGGAAAACTGCCGACACATCCACCTGCGGCGCGCGGATGGCCAGAGCGCAACCGGAGATAAGGCCGGTCATGATAGCGATGAGAGCCGAGAATCCGAGGACGCGGAGGTTCAGGTTTGCATCGAGCAGACCGGGAACATCACTCACCTCGAGCGCTTGAATAACTATGAGGCCACCGTAGGCGATTGCGAGGCCCAGGAGCGCGCCCACTCCGCTGAGCATAAGGGATTCAACGAGGACGAGACTGACAAGGCGGAAACGGCTGGCCCCAAGCGCGCGGCGCACGGCGATTTCGCGCTGGCGGGTCATGCCGCGGGCGAGAAGCAGATTGGCAATGTTGATGCAACCAATGGCCAAGAGGAAAGTAACCGCGCCAAGAAGCACCCAGAGGGCGAGGCGAGCGGAGCCGGAAGCGCCCCAGGCGCTCGAAGGCGTGATTTTGAAGCCGATGCCCTTGTCGTCGGCAGGATAAGCGCGATCCAGGGCGCTTGCGACGCTCTCTAAGTCAGCGCTGGCCGAATTGATGGATGCGCCGGGCGCAAGGCGGCCGATTACCGAGAATTCCCAACTGGCGCGATCGGGATTGGAGCGGTAGCTGAAAGGAACATAAAGCTGATCGTCAATCCAAGGTTCTCCCGGCGGAAGTACGCCCACGACGGTAAAGGCCTGGTTGTCGAGATGCAAGGATTTGCCGAGAATGGCCGGATTTCCGCCGAAGCGCTGTTTCCAAAAACGGTTGCCGAGGATGGCGATGTCCGTCAGGTTTTGACGATCGTCTTCGTAGGAAAAGTCGCGGCCCAAGATGGGGGAGACCCCGAGCGTCCTGAAGAAGGCGGTGGTGACATGAATCACGTGAATTTTTTCGGGATCGCCCTCACCAGTCATGTTGGCTTCGTCGTAGTGGTAGGAGGCGAGCTCGGAGAAAGAATGATTCTGTGAGCGCACGTCCCAGAAATTGGCCTCCGAGAAGTCCGCTGTGTCGATACCCCGCGCCAGACGGGTCTCGTTAAGCTCGACCAGACGATTTGCATCGCGGAAGGGCATGGGCTTGAGGAGTGCGGCGTAAAAAATGCTGAACACAAGAGTGGTCGCGCCGATGCCCAGCGCAAAAGTAAGAAGTGCGACCGCCGTGAATCCAGGATTCTTGCGCAACGTCCGAGCACCGAAATGCAGGTCCTGCAAAAATGTTTCCAGCATGGGCAGCCCCCTTCGTTTGCGATAGGTTTCCTTGATAACGTCCATATGGCCGAATTGACGTCGCGCGGCGTTGTGCGCTTCCTCCGGCGCCATGCCGCGACGAATGTTGTCTTCGACAAGCAGATCAAGATGTTCGCTAATTTCCTGGTCGAGTTGATCGTCCAGGCCGCGCTTGTGGAGAAATCCGCGCAGCCGTGACACGATTTCGTGCAGCCTACTCATTTCGGGCCTCCCTCGCATTGACTGCGACGCTTATTCATGACGTAAGGCCACCAGTGGATCCACACGCGTGGCGCGGCGGGCAGGAATATAGGACGCGAGCAAAGCCACACCGCATAACAAGAGGGCCATGGCGATAAACGTTACCGGGTCGTACGGAGAAACGTGAAACAACAGGCTGGCCAGGAGACGGGTGAGCGCGATCGAGGCGAGCAGGCCCAATCCGAGTCCTAGAAGGCTGGCACGTAAAGTTCGCCCAAGGAAGATGCGCCTGACATCACCAGGTTGCGCGCCCAGAGCCATGCGCAACCCAATTTCGTGAGTGCGCGTGGTGACTCCATAGGCGGTCACACCGTAAATTCCGACCGACGCCAGGACGATAGCTAATCCGGCAAAAAGGGAAAGAAGAAGAGTGCTGAATCGCGTTTGCGCGACGGAGTCTGCCATGCGCTGTTCCATGGTGGCGATGTCAGAAATGGGCAGCGTGGGATCGAGCGACTTGACCTGTCCTCTGACGGCGGAGACGAGGGAGAGTGGATTCGCCTCGGTCCGGACCACCAGGGTCATGAAGGGAAGAGCAAGCTCGGGATGCGGCCAATAGACCATGGCTCGCGGAGTTGTGTTAAGTCCTTCGTGTTTCACGTTCCCAACGACGCCGACAATTTCGGTCGGTTTCTGGTCCTTCGGATCTTTCATATCAATCATGAGGAGTTTGCCGATGGGGTTCTCATTGGGGAAAAAGTTTGTGGCGAGCGCCTGATTGATAATCACGACGTGAGAAATGGCGCTGGATTCACGCTCGTTAAATTCGCGTCCGGCCAGAACTGGAATGCCCATGGTGCGGAAGTAGTCCGGCTCGATGATGCGGACATCTGTAACTGGCATCGCGGAAACGGTGGGTGTGGCGCGGCCGACGATTTGAAAATCAGTTGCCGCACCCAGAGTCGTGAACGGCAGCCAGCTATCGGCGCTTGCGGCATGCACTCCCGGAAGGGTCGCAGTTCGAGCGATCAGCTCGCGGTAAAATGCGATGCGCTTTTCCTCCGTGGGATAAGCTGCATTGGGTAGCGACAATTTCATGGTCAGCAGATTGTGCGAATCGAAACCGGGGTTCACCGACTCGAGGAGGACAAAACTGCGCACGCAGAGGCCCGAACCCACCAGAAGCACGAGCGCCAATCCCATTTCCAGAACTATGAGGGCGTAGCGCATGCCGTTCCCCCGCCTGCTGCCCGAGGAATCGCGACCGCCTTCCTTCAAGTCTGCGTTCACGTCGGAGGATAAAGCAACAAGTGAAGGACCTAGTCCGAACAAAATGCCGGTTACAAGTGAGACAACCATCGTGAAGGCAAGGACACGCCAATCCAGGGCCACGGCGTTGGAGCCGAGCATATCTTTCGGTCCCAACGCGATAAGCAGCCGGCTGCCCCAAATTGCCAGCAAGAGGCCGAGCGCGCCCCCGAATCCTGCAAGTAAAATACTTTCCGTCAGCAATTGCCTGGTGATGCGTTTGCGTCCGGCGCCCAGAGCTGCGCGAATCGCGATTTCGCGCTGGCGCTGAGCCGCTCGAGCGAGAAGTAAATTTGCAACGTTGGTGCAGCCAATCAACAGAATGAACGCCACGGCGCCCAACAAGACCAGCAGCGCGGGACGAAACTCCCCTACAAATTGCTCTCTGATGGGAACCAGATTGATGCCCCAGTCCTTATTAAAATCGGGCCATTGTTTTTCAAGCGCCGCGGCCAGGATGTCCATTTGCGATTGGGCTTGCGCCAGGCTTACACCTGTATTCAGGCGGGCGATGGCACTCATGTAACGGCCTCGAGGCTTTCGGGAGCGGTCCGTGAAGGCAATGGGCTCCCACATTTCGGGTTGCTCTCCAGTGAATGAGCCTTGCTTGACGAATAATTGGAAGTCGCGGGGCATGACCCCAATTACGGAATACGGGTGGGCATCAACCTGAATTGACTTCCCAATGATTCCGGGGTCTCCTCCAAATTTCCTTTGCCACAGACCGAAACTGAGGATTACGACTTCGTCCTTGCCAGGAATACCGTTGTCGGCCGAAAAATTCTGTCCAATGAAGGGCGCCACACCCAACAAAGTGAAGAAATTTGGAGAGACGCCTTTATAAGAAATCTGCTCAGGTTCGCCCTCGCCGGTGAGATTTAGATGGTCGTCATACATCGCTGCCATCTGCTCAAAAACCGTGCTGTGTTCCTGCCACTGCAGGAAGTTCGCCGGGGAGATGTTGTTTTCAGGATTATTCCCGGTGCGAAGGTTCTCCCAGACCATGACGAGGCGGTCGGGGTCTTTGAAGCGGAGCGGAGTGAGCAGTAAGGCATTCACGACGCTGAAGATGGCGGTGTTGGCGCCTATCCCCAGTGCGAGGGTAAGGATTGCGACCGCGGTGAAGCCCGGGTTTTTGCGCAGCATGCGCGCACCGTACCGCAAGTCTTGTCCAAAGGTTTCCAGCATGGGCAGCCCCCTTCGTTCGCGATACGTTTCCTTCATTTGATCTATGGCGCCGAAATCTCGCTGCGCTGCGTTTCGGGCATCGACCGGCGACAGGCCGCGGAGAAGATTTTCCTGGACAAGGAGGTCGAGATGAGAGACGACCTCCTCATTGAGATCTTCGTCGCTCCGGTGTTTGCGGAATAATCCGCGGACCCGAGCCGTCAATTCATGCAGCCAAGTCATTTCATTCCCTTCGACCACGACGCAAAGTCGTCGAAACCGAAATTCCGCGTTTCGTAAGCCGACTACTCATGGCGCAGCGCAACCATGGGGTCCACGCGCATGGCACGCCGCGCGGGGATGTAGCAAGCCAGCAGAGCGGCGCCCAGGAGCAGAACGACCACGCCGACAAAAGTTGCGGGATCGGTTGGAGTGACGCCATATAAGAGGCTGGCCATTAGCCGCGTTAGGGCCATAGCCGCGGCGACTCCGATGGCCGCGCCCAGAGCAGACATGCGCGCCCCTCTGCCGATGACCAGCGCAAAAACGTGGCGTGGCTCCGCTCCAAGAGCGACGCGAATGCCGATCTCGTGGGTCTGCTGGGCGACGATGTAGGCGAGGACGCCATAGATACCAATCGCGGCGAGCAGCAACGCCAATCCGGCGAATACTCCCAGAAGAAATGTGTTGAAGCGCGGGCCAGCCACGGATGTGACGATGACTTCCGACATAGTACGGACATTGGCGATGGCCAGATCGGGGTCGAGGGAGTGGACCCGGCCAACCACCGTATTAGCAATTGCGGCAGGATCCGATTGCGTCCGCAACGTCAGGTTCAGTGAGCGAAACTCATCCATGAATTTAATTTCCAGGGCGCCATCGGGCAATTGTCCGTAGGGCATATATGCGTGCGCATCAACGGGCTGCCCAAGCGGCTTGTCATTCACGTCGCCGACCACCCCCACAACTGTGCTCCACGGCCCGGGGCCTCCCCAGCGGACGCCCTTACCGAGGGGAGTCTGGTTCGGCCAGTATTTCCGCGCGACGGCAAGACTTACTATCGCGACCGGTTGCGTGCCGACGCGATCCTCGGGAGTGAAATAGCGTCCTTGAATCAACGGAATGTTCATCACCTTGAAATAATCTCCCAGGACCAAGCTGATCATGGTGTTCTGCGGGACTACACCACGGACGCCGGTAATTCCCTCGACCTCAAGACTTGCGGCGAAGTGGCCGGTTATGGGCAGATCATTGGACATTCCGACCGCCTTGACGCCCGGAAGGGTGGTTGTGTTCGCCATCAGATGGTCGTAGAACTGGCGAATTTGTGGGGCTTTGTTGTAGCCCTCAAATGTGAGCGGAAGGCTCAGTGTGAGCACGTGGTCGGATGCAAATCCAGGGTTGGTCTTGAGGATCTTGTCGAAGCTACGGGTAAGCAGCCCAGCTCCAATGAGAAGAAGCAGGGCCAGGGCGAACTCCGCCGTCACGAAAAGGTCCTGCAAGCGGTGGCGATGGCGGCCGGGGGTAGCGCTGCGTCCCCCTTCCTGAAGAGACCGCTGAAGAGAGGACGCCGACATTTGGAACGCGGGAGCAAGACCGAAGAAAACCGCGGAGAGACAGGAGATTAAGGCGACAAATCCAAGCACACCCGCGCCGATGGAAATAATGTGAGGAATGGGCACGTCCTGAGGCACGAGGGAGAGAAGCAAGCTCTTGCCCGCGAAGGCCAGGGCAAGGCCCGCGACGCCACCCATTAGAGCGAGAAGAAGACTCTCCGTGGCCATTTGGCGAATCAATCGAAGGCGCGTGGCGCCGAGCGACGCACGTACGGCGATTTCTTTTTGGCGCGATGCGGCCCGCGAGATCAGCAGTGTCGCAACATTTGCACAGGCAATCAAAAGGACCATCGCGACGGCAGCCATTAGAGTCAACAAGAGAGGGCGAATCGTGCCCGCGACCTCTTCATGGAGGGGAACAATTGTGATTTTCAAGGGGATCCTGGGATCCGCCCAGGCATCGCTCGGATTTTTCTCCATGATATTCGGTGGATAGCTGGCAAGGATGGGGCGCTCGAGAGCTTCGCATTCCGCGCGCGCCTGGGGGAGGCTGACTCCGGGCTTCAGCTTTCCTATGACACTATTCTGATACTCGACCGCCCAGATTCCTAGTTCCGCCGGAGTGAATCCCATGGGGAGAAATATGTCTGCGGCTTCGTTGTTTATCCTTGGACCCGGAAGAGGGAATTGAAAGTCGCTCTTCATGACCCCGATGATTCTGTAAGGTTGGCGATCAAGATCCAGAGTTCGCCCAATGACGGATAAATCGCCCCCGAACCGGCGTTGCCACAAGCGATAGCTGAGGATGGCGACCTGCTCCCCGGGGGCATCTTCTTGCTGAGAAAACGTCCGGCCGATGGCGGGCGCGACGCCAAGCATGGGGAACAGGGACGAGGATACGCGAGTTCCTCTAACGCGTTCAGGCTCACCCTTACCCGAAATGTCGTACTCCTTGCTCTGAAAGGCTGCGACTTCCTCAAAGGATTTCTGGGCACGCTGCAATACCTGAAGATCCTGGGCCTCAAACCCCATTTGGGGCAGGCCGATGTCAGGCAAACCTTCCCAGAGCATCACCAGACGAGAAGGGTCCTTGAAGGGAAGGGGGCGAATTAGCACTGTGTTCACAACACTGAAGATCGCGGTGTTGGCGCCAATGCCGAGCGCAAGAGTGAGAACTGCCACGGCGGTGAATCCAGGATTCTTGCGAAGAGTGCGAGCGCCGAAACGCAAGTCTTGCCCGAAAGTCTCCAGCATGGGGAGCCCCCTTCGATGGCGATACGCTTCCTTGATTTGTTCGATGGCTCCAAAATCGCGACGAGCGGCGGTTTGTGCGTCATGTGGCGACAAGCCGCGGCGAATGTTTTCTTGAGCCAGCAATTCGAGGTGCGAGGCGACTTCGTCGTTGAGATCGGATTCGCGCCGTTGTTTGCGAAAGAGGCCTCGGATACGGGAGCCGAATTCATGCAGTGTGGTCATGAGGAACGATCGCCTATTGCGCCTCCTGCGGGGGGCGCAGCAGGCGGCCGATGATGCCCGCGATGCGTTCCCAGTTTGCGGTTTCCTTGCCGAGCTGGCGCTGGCCGGCGCGGGTGATGGAATAGTACTTCGCGCGACGATTGTTTTCAGAAACGCCCCAACGCGAACCTATCCAGCCGCGTTGTTCCAGGCGCAGCAAAGCGGGATAGATCGTGCCTTGATTGAGATGGAGCAGGTCGCCGGAAATCTGCTCCAGCCGGCGAGCGAGGCCGAAGCCGTGAAGGGGGCCCGCGGAATCGAGGGTTTTAAGCACCATCAAGTCGAGGGTGCCTTGAAGAACTTCGGTGCGATCAGCGGGCAAGGATGCCTCCTGTTGAAAATCAACAGGAGGATACGGCAGCCTCTGTTGACTGTCAACAGGTAATATAGACGCTCAGAATCGGGAAATGTTTCGCAATGCGATAGAGAAAAGATCAGTCAGGACATCCGGCGTCCGCAATTGCTGCAGAATGTTCCTCCGGGAGGCGCTTGTTTTCCACAAGAGGAACAATACAGCCCTTGCGGGGGAGGCTGGTAAGTCGACTGAACGGTATAAGTCGGCTGATTGACAACGACATAAGTCAGCGCCGGCGCGCTGGTGAGCGCCCAGATGAGCGCGACAATCCAGCCGACGAAAGTCCAACCAAGAAAAATGTTCACGACGATGATGGCGCCGGCGTCCTTCTTATTCCAGCCGATTATAGAAGGAAGAAAGTAAAAGGCGAAAATCATCAGAAAGAACAGATGCATTCGAGCACCTCGCAACTATTTCATTCAGCGAGCAAAATAATTTCGTGGCAATTATACCCTCGGTTGCCGCTCATGAATTCAAATACGAGAACCAGGCCGAGTTTGTTCACCCGTGTCATCGCGGAGGATCTTAAACGTGAACCTGAAATAATTTGGCGGGCGCGCCGACAAAAACAGAGAGCCCACCCGTGAAGGTGGGCTCTCCAGAGGGGAGAATCGTTCCAGGCCTATGCGCGGAAGGCCCCGAACCAATTTCCTCGGGGGGAGTGTAAAAGAGGGGGTAAAGTGGAGTCAAGAAAATAACGCGTTGTCAGGACAGGAATTAAAGTGCAATAGAATCAGCAGTTTAGGTGGAAATCCACAGAAATACTTGAGATTTCGCCGATATCAAAATGGGACAGTATCTCCAGTTTTAGTAGAAGTCCTTAGTGTTGATTGACCTGCCGTTCAAGTCCAACTGGATGATTTCCATGTTTCGTGGCCGGTCGAAAACTTTTCCTGGGAAGAAAGCTTTAACTGCCAAGCGGATCACTGCGAATCCCAATCCGCTGACGATGGCGAGGAGCACTATTGCGCCGGTGCCGATGAATGCGCCAACGATCATGACATTGATGCTGGGCTCGGTGGCTTTGAAGGAAGGCGCATTCCAGGTGACATTGTGCCCGTAAACAACTTGTCCCAGCAGCGTCTTTGCGTATCCTCCCGGCGAATGAGCGAAGACGAAAGAAATTACTCCGGCCTTTCGGTCAATCAATACAACAGGATGATCCTGCGAAGGGGTAGTCCCCTCAGGCGTGCCCACGATTGGCGTTACCTTGCTTAGCCTGTCCCCGGCCAACTGTTGCGTGGGATAAACAGCAACCAACAAGGTGACTTCCTGGCTTCCTTTTCGATAGCGGGCCATGATGGCCTCGGCGCTTTCGGAGAAACCTAGCCAGTCACCGCCGGCAACCGGCAGAAGTTTCTGAAGCGCGAGCGGGCCGAGAACATAATGCTCAGAGCCAGCGACCAACCCTTCCGAGGGAAGGTGCTCGGCAATATCGGGGTACGGCCGCCGGTCGGACTTGGAAGCAACGGCGCTTACCAGAGAATCGAAGCCATTTTCCGGCTGAGTAAGCTTGGCGCCGCGGATATCCAGGACGAGATTTCCCACCACAATCAGCGCGTGTTCCGGCGATGCTGCCGCGTAGCGGGCCAGATTTGACGTAGGCATACCTGTTGGACGCAGATAAGTGAACGCTCCGTAGGCGGATGAGGGATCCACCATGCGGAAAAGCGTCACGCCAACGGTCTGGCCGGCGCGAAAATAATCCCTGTGCTCAATGGACTCGTAGCCGTACTCCTGGAGAATGGGGGCGTCCGCTCCGACGGCTTGCTCGAGTGTAGCTGCCTGGCTGGTAGTGGTCTGGCCAATGGCCCAGTCACCGAAGACAGGGGGAAGCAAACCTTGCGCTGTGACGGGAACCGCTGATAGGAGCGGAGCTACAGCCAATAAGCACAGAGTAAGAGACCGGCGCACAAGAACCTCTCCAAGGTTAGATGCCGAAAGTCTACCGCTGGTTCCCAGTTGACGCCACTCCCGGGCGGCCATTCGCGGAAACCTTGGATTGATTGGAGGAAATGCTATTGGTGGCTTGCAGATAAGTTTCGACACCCTTGTAAAGTCCCTCAGCAACGCGCTCGCGGCCATCGGGCTTGGTGAGCGAACTCTCGTCAGACGGATTGCTGATGAAGGAGATCTCGGCAAGGATGGAAGGCATGTTAGCGCCAATGAGTACAACGAACGGAGCCTTGCGCACGCCGCGATTCTTGATGTTGTGATTGACCCGCTGGAGGCGCTTAGTGAGGGAGTCTTGAATGTCAGCGGCCAATTCGCGCGACTCTTCGATTTTTTCGTTTCGAGCGATGCGTTGAATCATGCTCTCCAAATCGTGGACATTGTTCTGGGCCGTTGCGTTTTCGCGAGCGGCGACCTCCATTGCTTCCGGAGAGGGCGAAAAATTCAGGTAATAGGTCTCCACGCCGCGCGCGCTTGAGTCGGGGCTTGAATTGGCGTGGATGGAAATGAATAGGTCAGCCTTGGCGTCATTGGCCATGGCGGTGCGCTCTTCAAGCGGGATAAAAGTATCATCGGAGCGAGTGTAAACAATTTCGGCGCCGGGCAACTTGCTCTCGATCATTTTGCCCAGTCGAAGAGCGACATCGAGGCACAAGTCCTTTTCCATCAGACCGTTGCGGCCGACAGTGCCGGTATCGTGGCCACCGTGGCCCGCGTCGATCACAATCTTGCCAATCTTCAAGCCCAGGGCGCGGGTGAGCGATTGCTGGCCGTCTCGAGTCGGTGTTGGCACCGGCGCCGGCGGCATCTTCGCACCTGTGGTGCGCAAAGACTTGTTGTTGATTGCAGGCCCAGGCGAGTTAGAACTCGTGAGTCCATGCCCGGAAGGAGTGGCTGTGTCGTTATCCGCCGATACAGCTTGCTTTGTTGAATTTGCCGACGCTGGCACCGGAGGAGTCGCGCTGCCTTGCGCGGAAGCCTTGGCCAGGGCCTCATCTACTGCGATTTCCTGAGCCGATTCTTTGGTCGGGGAATTGTCCTTGATTGCGGCCGAGTCGTTTGTCTGATTGTTAGCTGCGCCATTTTGAGTTTTCGGCGGGGGCGGCGAACCCAGCTGCGCCGCAGTCTTTCCAGGATTTGGACCCGTAGTCATTGGCGCCGCAAAAGGATTCGTTTGCTTCACCTGCGCCTTGCCTGGAACGGATGTAGGCGGCGCGTTGTTTGCCGTCAACACGCTTGGGGGTTTGCCGGACTTGGCGTAAACATCCACGACCATGCGGTAGGGATCCCGGAGCAGGAAAACCGAGTAGTCCTTTATCTTGGCGACTTCCAACACGATGCGCGCAACGTTTTCCTGATTCTGACCGACGCGGACGCCCTTTAACAATTCGCCCTGCACATGGATGGGAGAGCTCGTGACTGCGTGACTCAGATGCGCGTGGCTGACGTCAAAATAAATTCGTTCTGGATTTGTGATGCGCGCGGCCTGGTATTTTACCGGCCCATCCAGGCTGATGACGATTCGCGTGTAATCGGGCGTGGTCCAAGTCTTAATTTCCCGAATCTCAGCGATCTTATGGCCCGAAGGCTCCTCCATCACTTCCGTGAACTTCTGGCCGGAATTAACTTGCATGGGCACCGGATTAGCAGCGGTGTTGTCCGACTTGCCTGAAGCAGCAGGATTCGCGGCGGGTGGAGACTGCGGCGCCGGCGCCGGTTTATCTTGTGACTGCTGCGCGGGTTGCTTTGCCGGCCGGCGCGAGGCATCAATTTCGGCCATCGCGGCTTGCACGTCTTTAGTGCGGCGCGAATTGGGATGCAGCTGCAGGAACTCCTCAAAGGTTTTCTTGGCCAGCGCCGGATCCTTCAAATCGTTTTTCTGGATCTGGCCGATGACGAAGAGCGCATCTTCACGGTACCGGTTGGTTGGGTATTCGTGAATTAAAAATTGGTAGGCATCCACCGCCGCCTGGTAATACTTGGCGTCGAAACGATCGCCCATCTTCACGCACAGGTCCCCCACGGTGAGAAGAGCTATAGGAACGTCCGGTGAGCGCGGAGTTATGAGATAGACCTTGCGATATGCCTTTACGAGATCCTCGTACTGCTCAAGTGTGCGTCTTGATTCCGGTATGGCATCCAGTGCGGCGTGCTGCCGCTTCGCCGTGTCAAATTGTTCGGCAGCGGATTTCAGTTGGGAGGTGGTTTGCTTGCGGGCGGCGCCTGCACACAGCCCAGGCACCACCGTAGTGAGCAACACCACGAGGGCCGCGCGCGAAAGCCGCGTGCCTGCGCACAGACGGATTGTTCCCCCCACTCTCAAGCCAAGATTCACGTACATAGCTTGGATGCGCGGGCGCGACTTCCCGCGTTCCAAGAACTAATCATTCGACCAAACAACATGCCCCTGTGCATCAACCGACTTGTACATTTTCTTGTGCGGCGCCGCAGGAGGGCTCGAATTGAGGGCGGAGGATCCCGCGGTCATTGGCGCCCTCGTGGCGCCCAAAGCTCCAGCCTTTCCTGAGTCGCTCGCAAAATAATTGCTGGTCACCTTCCGCACATAATCGCGAGTTTCGCGGTAACGGGGCACACCGCCAGCGCGGTCCACCGCACCCATCCCAGCATTGTACGCCGCCAGTGACCGGTCGAGGTCTCCATTGTAATGCTCGAGCATGGAGCGTAAATAGCGGACACCGGCCTCAAGATTGTCATCCGGGCTGAATACATTTTTCACGCCCAGTTGAATTGCGGTTGTGGGCATAAGCTGCATCAAGCCCAGCGCGCCTTTGCGCGATACGGCGGTAGGGTTACCACCGGATTCAGTTTCCATCACTGCTCGGACCAGCGCTGGATCCACGTGGTGCCGCGCTGCGGTGGTCTGAATCAGTTCCTCAAGCCGCTGATTCGTGATCGGCTGCGCTGTTGTTGAATTAGATGCCGCATTCTTCGTGAGGGCTTGGTTTCCTGCGGTCGCTTGTGCCGACGCCAAGATAGGTTGTGCAGTTCTTGTTGGGTCGGCCGAGCTAGCGTTGGCCTTTGCAGTAAGAACTGGCTTTGGGGCGACAGGAGCGAGATTGATGAAGACGCGCTGATTGTGCTCATCAAGCACGGAAACCACCTGCGCGCGCGCGGGCACGGATGCAATGGAGACAAACAACACCAGTGCCGTCAGCAATTTAAGAGAAATCGAATTGGAGCGCAGGCTCATCGTTTACCTTGGAAGGCGGGCAAATTGAGGCCCATCTGCATACCACGACACATCCCACGAGACGGGGGGCATATCCCCGCAGGGGCGGTTCCTAGCGCTAAGCGTAATTATAACAATTGACTGAGGATGTTTGACACTAGTACGAGAGCTCTATTTAGGCCAACTGTGTCTTTTCCGCCAGCCTCGGCCAAATCAGGCCTGCCGCCGCCGCTCCCGCCCACTTCCTTGGCAATGGCCTGTATGATCTTGCCAGCATGGAGTTTAGCGGTAAGGTCTTTAGTGACTCCGCCAATCAGGGCGACCTTGCCGTCTTCGGCCATGCCTAGGACTACTACTCCAGAGCCGAGTTTCTGGCGGAGAGTGTCCACCAGGCCTCTCAAAGCATCCCGGCTCATTTCGGGCACCTGGGCGGAAATAAGGCGAACTCCTTTGATAGTTTGGGCCTGGGCGACCAGGTCGTCGGCGCCGCTTTGGGCGGACTTGCGCTGGGCGGCGTTGAGCTGCTTTTCAAGTTCGCGGCGGGCCTCGATTAGTTTTTGGGCCGTGGCCTCGAGGTCGTCAGGGGAAGAGCTCAAAGTGGCGGCTAGGGAGCGCAGCTTGTCTTCGGCGCGCTGAAATTCTTTGATGCCTCGCACGCCGGAAATGGCTTCAATGCGGCGGACTCCCGCGGCGACGGAACTCTCGGCGACAATCTTGAAGATCCCGATGTCGCCGGATCGGCGCACGTGCGTGCCTCCACAAAGTTCCTTGCTGTAGAAACCGCGCGGGGAGTTCTTGTCCGGGATGGTGACCACGCGGACATTCGTTTCCGGGTAGCGATCCCCGAAGAACGCGAGAGCGCCGGAAGCGAGCGCTTCGTCCAGAGGCATGACGGCGGTCTCGAGTTCGTTATTGAGCAGAATTTCCTCGGTTACCTGCTGCTCGATGTCGCGCAGCTCGGCGGCGTCCACCGGAGCGAAGTGGGAGAAATCGAAGCGCAGGCGAAGAGGTTCGACCAGCGAGCCCGCTTGCTTGACGTGCGTGCCCAGGATGTTGCGCAGTGCGGCGTGCATTAGGTGAGTGGCGGTGTGATTGCGCTTGATATGCTCGCGGCGCGCGCCGTCGGCGACTGTGGCTACTCTGTCTCCAACACGCAGAGTGTCTTTGGCCAGGACGCGATGAGCGATGAGTCCTGCGACAGGGTAATAGGCGCCCTTCACGTCGGCGAGCTCAATGGCTTCGGCGTTGTCATAAAATTTACCGATGTCCGCGACCTGGCCTCCGGATTCGGAGTAGATGGCCGTGTGATCGAGGACTATCTCCGCTTCGGCGTCCTCCGGAATTTCACTTGCCGCGCCGTTCTTGGTGATGATGGCTTCAATCCGAGCATCCCTTGATTCGGTCGCAGTGTAGAAATCGGGTTTTGTCCGCGTTTTCTCTGCGAGCTTTGCATAAACGGGATTGGCGACATCCTTGTGGCCGCCCTTCCAAGAGGCACGAGCGCGCGTGCGCTGTTCCTCCATGGCGCGGTCGAAACCGGCCCAATCCACATTGATTCCCGAATCGCGAGTTACATCCTCAATGAAATCCCGAGGCAATCCATAAGTATCGTAAAGCTTGAAAGCTTTCTCTCCGGAATAAGCTTCCGAGAACTGGCCTTGCTTTGCGGCGCCGAGGGGGCCCAGATCGTCAAGCAAGTGCTTCAAGCCAATCTGCACCGTGTGCAGAAAACGGCTCTCCTCAGCATCCAGCATTGCGTTCACACGCGGCGAGGTCTCAACGATTTCGGGATAAGCCGCTCCCATGGATTCGCGGACAACTCCAGCCATGAAGGAAAGAAATGGCCGCGGCGCGCTGGAATTGAGTTTTTCCACATGGCGGAGGCCGCGGCGAATGATTTTCCGCAAGACGTAGCCACGGCCCTCATTTGAGGGAACCACGCCGTCGGCGATCAAAAATGTAGCGGCACGGGAATGGTCCGCGATGATCCGCAAGGACGGCTGAATTTCCGGTTTGCTCGCGTCAACACCCGCGTGTTTGGCAGCCGCCTGGATCAAGGGTTGAAAAAGATCCGTGTCGAAGTTGCTGATTTTGTTTTGCTTGATGCAGGCCACTCGCTCGAGGCCCCAACCGGTGTCCACGCACGGCTTGGGAAGGGGGTTGAGCTTGCCACTCGCATCCCGGTTGAATTGCATGAATACCAGATTCCAATTTTCGACGTAACGACCGCAATCGCAGCCGAACTTGCAGTCTGCATGGCCCAAATCCGATGAGGCAGGGCCCATGTCGTAGTAAATCTCGCTGCACGGTCCGCAGGGACCGGTGTCTCCCATGGCCCAGAAATTATCTTTAGCGCCGAATTCGTAGATGCGGTCCCTGGCAATTCCCGTTTCCAGCCAACACCTGTAAGCATCGTCGTCGCGCGGGATTCCATCTTCGCCTTTGAAAATCGAGACGTAGAGGCGGCTAATATCAATCGCAAACCAATTCGGCGAGGTCATCAATTCCCAGGCAAAAGCGATTGCGTCCTTCTTGAAGTAATCTCCAAACGAAAAATTTCCAAGCATCTCAAAAAAAGTATTGTGACGGTTGGTGAAGCCGACGTTTTCCAGGTCGTTGTGCTTGCCGCCGGCGCGGACGACTTTCTGGGAAGAGGTGGCGCGTTTGTAGTCGCGCTGCTCAAGGCCCAGGAAAACGTCTTTGAATTGATTCATTCCGGCGTTGGTGAACAGGAGCGTGGGGTCGTTCACCGGCACAAGCGAAGAGCTGCGCACGCGCTTGTGGCCCTTCTGCTCGAAGAAGCGCAGAAATGTTTCGCGGATTTCGTTGCCGGTCACGATTCCCTCGGTGTATGGTGCTGATAATTGATTATGGCAGAGGGCGCGCACTTCCCGCAATTCGACGAGACACCAGAGGTCGTCCGCGGAAGCCAATAAAGGAGACCGGTCATGGATAACAGCGAGACCACCAAGTTCGCGACACCTTCCGACAGAGAGGTCGTGATGACGCGCGTTTTCGATGCCCCGCGCAAGCGGGTATTCGAGGCTTGGACCAATCCCAAAATCATGCCGCTTTGGTTATTGGGTCCTGAGGGATGGACGATGCCGGTCTGCGAAATTGACCTTCGTCCTGGAGGCGCATGGCACTTCATGTGGCGCAAGTCGGACGGGTCCCAAATGGAAATGCGCGGCATGTACAAGGAGGTCAAGCCGCCCGAGAAAGTGGTATCCACCGAATCGTGGGGCGGCGACTGGCCGGAGACGCTCAACACAATGATCCTCACAGAGGAAAACGGAAAGACGACATTCACCAATACGATTCTCTATCCATCGCGAGAAGCGCGCGATGCAGCTCTAAAGACCGGAATGGAGAAGGGCGTTGAGCAAAGCTTCAACCGGCTTGAGGAATTTCTGGCGGGATCCGCGAGTTTAGGGACGGGAGCGTAACGTTCTAAAGCTGCGCGGGGACTCCAGGAACGATCGGCTGCATTTGCTGGATGGCCAGCAGAGCGGCAGTGATGAACTGGCGGATAACTTCGGCCATGTGGACGTGAGCCGGGTTGTGCGTCTGAATTCGCATGGCTTCAAGGATTTGGATTTTCGCTTTCAGGATAAACAGCGCGAGCCAATCATCGGATTTTTGGACCACGTGCCATTCCTCCTCGAAGACGTAGTCGGGCTTGCTGCGGACCAATTCGGTCAGATTGGGGGCATTGCGAAGGTAAAGGCCTTCCCCCTGACGCAAAGTGCTTTCAAATGAAAATGGCCCCTTCCATTCGGGATGAAGCAGCTTCAGATCAACGCGGACGCCGGCCAGGAATTGATTGAATTGTTGAGGATCGGCTCCCGGATCGTTCTCCCGAAATTTGCTGACGCAAAGACAGTAGAGCGCGGAAAGAATTCGCGGCCGCGCCGGTTTAAGCCCGGAAATATCCTGGGGACTGCGCTGGGTTTGCAGTTGAAGTCCAGCTAGTTTCTTAGAAAGGGCAAATAGCAAGGCGTCGGTCTGATTGTTGATGAACGCGGCGACATCGGAGATTGCCATCGGCGTTTTCGCCGCCAATGGCGGCCCTGTTTCCGAGGGATTACTTTCACCGTCCATGATTTATCCCAGACGACCTCGTTGATTCCGCACAGCGTCATTCACCTTCGACGAATTCCGTTTCCGGCAACTCCGCCGCGCCGACTGCGCCACGCATGGCGCGGCGGATCGAATCGGAAGAAAACCCGGAGCGCAGCAAGCTGCCGTAAAGTGAGGCGCGCTTACGCTCATCGAGCGGGCCGCGAATCAAGC
Organism: Candidatus Acidiferrales bacterium; assembly: GCA_035308165.1. Taxonomy (GTDB): domain Bacteria; phylum Acidobacteriota; class Terriglobia; order Acidiferrales; family UBA7541; genus DASTCZ01. Next base: position 22,198 of record DATGHC010000026.1, read on the forward strand.
GCAGCTTTCGTTCCAAGCGTTTCTTGAGCAATTCTTCTTCGCTGGTTTCCGCAAATGCCTCTTCAAGCGCGGCTTCGATATGCCGGTCCGGTACGCCGCGGGCGCGCAGTTCGCGCGCAATGCGGAAGCGGCCCTGAGTGCGATGTGTCGCGCGGGACCGTGCAAATTCGCGGGCGTACCGCGCGTCATCGAGCAGCTTCTTTTCCTTCAAACGGACGAGGACCCGGCGCACCAGTGCAACGTCTTCTGCCCGCCGCTCGAGCGACTGGCGCATTTCAAAAACAGAATGCGCCCGGCGAATCAGAGAGCGAATTGCAGCGGCGTAGAGATCCTCTTCCGTGGTCAGCTTGCGGACTGTGCGATTGCGCGAGGTGCGCATGGAGGAAGAATAGATGCAGGGAAGCAGGGAAGCAAGGAGGCAAAGCGAGAGGCGCTGAAGAAATAGCCGCTATTTGTGAACCGTGGTGCGCTCGTACTCGTTCATCTGGCGCTCCATTTCCTCGCGCGCGGCGTCGGCCGTGGAACGGATGCCCTGCACGCGCAAGCGGAAATCGTCGGGGTTGGAGGCGCGCATCAGCGCTTCCTCATAGGTGATGAGGTTGCGCGTGAAGAGGTCGTAAAGCGACTGGTCAAATGTCTGCATGCCGTACTGGCTGGTGCCGGCGGCAATGGCGTCGTGAATAAGGCGGGTCTTGTCGGGATTGATGACGCAGTCGCGAATGTAGGCAGTAGCAATCATCACTTCAACAGCGGGGACGCGGCCCTTGCCATCGGAGCGGCGCACCAGGCGCTGGCTGATGACCCCTTTGAGCGTGGAAGCAAGTTGCAGGCGAATTTGTTTTTGCTCAGGCGGGGGAAATACGGCGATGATGCGTTGAATGGTTTCCGCGGCGTCCAGAGTGTGCAATGTTGAAAAAACCAGGTGGCCGGTTTCCGCGGCCAGCAGAGCAGTGGATATCGTTTCCAGGTCCCTCATTTCCCCGACCAGGATTACGTCCGGGTCCTGACGCAAAGCTGCGCGCAAGGCGGTGGAGAAATTGGCCGTGTCCACTTCCACTTCGCGCTGGTTGATAAAGCTCTTCTTATCGCGATGCAGGAATTCGATGGGGTCTTCAATGGTGATGACGTGGTCAGAGCGATTGGCGTTGATGCGGTCAATCATGGCCGCGAGCGTGGTGGACTTGCCGGAACCGGTCGTCCCGGTGACCAGCACCAGACCGCGCTGCTCCTCGCAGATTTTTTCAATCACCGGAGGCAAATTCAACTCGTCCACCGTGCGAATTTTCGTGGGGATCACGCGCAATACCATGCCCACGTTCCCGCGTTGCTGAAACACGTTCACACGGAAGCGGCCCAGGCCGGCGACGCCATAGGCCATGTCCAACTCTGCCGTTTCCTTGAATTTTTGCTTTTGCCGGTTGGTCATCATGCTGAAGGCCATGGAGAGCATTTCCTCCGGCGTGACGCGGGGGACATCGGTCTGCGGGTAGAGCACGCCATCCATTCGCAAATAGGGGTGGTTGCCGACCTTCAGATGCAAGTCGGAGCTCTTGTTTTCGACAGCTCGGCGCAGCAGATCGTCAATGCTCAGTGACATGGCGAATTACTCCGTCAGAAGCTCTTCAACCCAAGCTAGCACCCGAGGAAGGGGAGAGCAATATGCGGGAAAAATGTGGTTGCGGGCTAGTAACGGGAAGGAATTCTTGCCCTTATGGTCAGTCCAGAATACCCAACGCAGCTCTCGGCAATCGCGCGACTTGTTCCTTCGACCAGCCAAAATTATCCGCGATCATCGAAGGAGGATTCGCCGCCAGCCAACTGGAAATTGAAATCTCCTGATAAATCCCGTTATTGAGAACAATCAAGATCTGCGTGGGCTCGTTGCCGACTTGCTCGATGTAGTGTCCGAATCCTTGCTTAATGAATGCAAGGTGGCCGGGGCCGAACTCATCCACGGATTCGCGCCCATGTGCGCCAAAAATGCCAACGCGTGCTTTCCCAGAAATGTAGTACTGCCACTCATCGGCATTTGGATGCCAATGCATTTCTCTCAGTGCGCCCGGCTTCAAGTCCATCAGAATTCCGGTGACGGTGGTTTGAATGGGGAACTCGACGGATGAAACGATCCGCTCTTCGCCGCCGGGAAACCGGATTGGCTCATGCGCATGCAGCTTGAATTTGTGGGGAAGCTGTTTGGCGTTGGGTTTTCCGTTTCGGAGCGATTCCGGAACCGCCGGCGGAATTTTACCCTGTCCAATGTACAACTCACCTTTCGGCAGGGCCGCCAGGGCCGCTTCCGGCAATCCCAAATTGCGCGCTACAACGCGGGGGGGAGTAACGGTGACCCAATCCGTGATGCTGAAGGTGCCAAATTCCGAAAAGTGACCGTTGTCGAACGCCAGAATAAAATGAGCGTCTCCGGGCCCCATGCACTGCAGCGCATGGCCGTGGCCTTTCGGAAAGTACCAAACGTCTCCCGGGCCAAAATCGGAAGATTCTGCCTGGCCATCCGGCTGAATCACCGTAGTCCGTACATTTCCCTCGATCACGTAGGCCCATTCGGCCGCGACGGCGTGCCAGTGAAGCTCGCGCAAGCCGCCGGGCTTCAATCGCATGGAAACTCCCGCGATCGACTCAGAAACTGGGAATTCCTCAACATTTGCTTCTTTCGCCGACCCGCCTGCTCCCACCCAGCCGGATGAGTTTTCTATGTCATATTTAAACGGGGGTAAAGGCTCGTGCGATTTTTTCTCGGATTGCGCGGGTTCAGTGGATGCTTTTGGGAGAGATCCGGAAGCGAGCCCTGCGGCCGCCAGAGGCCCAGCCGTTATCAAATCCCTGCGGCTAAGCCTCAACCCATATTTTCTGGCCGTATTCTTTTTCACGAAGCCTCCAGAGTCCTCATGAAGGATGCTTCAGAGTCAAACAGGCCCTTCTTATTGGTCAGCGTTTTCTGAGGAAGAAGAAATCGTACACCCAGGCCGCGACTACGCCGCCCGCCAGTGGCCCAACCCAGTACACGCCATGGTTGGTCCAGTGATGCGCGGCCAGTGCTGGGCCAAATGCGCGCGCGGGATTCATAGCCGCCCCGGTAAACGGGCCGCCCATCAAAGCGTCCATGGTGATGGTGAGGCCGATAGCGAAGCCCGCAATCTTGTTGAAGGCACCGCGCTCGTCCACCGCGGTGGCGAACACAACGAAGACCAGGAAAAATGTGAGCACTGCCTCAATGACCATCCCGGTGGTGCGCGTGAGATCGTGAGCCAAATCTGGGGTGCCCAGTGCAACAGCGCGCCAGATATCTTCGGAGGTGACAGCACGAAGCAGAAATGCGGCGGCAGCTCCTCCGGCAAGCTGCGCGACCCAATAAAGCAGAGTATCGAACGTGCTCAACTTGCGAGTGACCCAAAACCCGATGGTGACAGCTGGATTCAGGTGGCCTCCGGAAATGTGGCCCACGGCTGTGACCATGATTCCAATAGCCAGGCCGTGCGCGGCGGCGATGCCGAGCAGGCCCAATCCGCTCGGATTCCCCGAAACCTTGATGAACTGATCGGCGCAAATCGAACCCGCGCCCATGAAGATGAGCGCGAACGTGCCCACAAATTCCGCTACCAATTTTTGCGGCCGGTTATACATGGAAAGCCCCCCTCGCACCGCTGAATTCAGACGGCGAGTGCATTATACGTTTTGAGCAACAGAGGGCAAGGACGGAATGCGGCGGGGAGCCCGTCGAAAGGGCTTGGAATCATGGGATAGATTGGCGGCTGTTTCAGCGCGCCGCAGCAACGGGCGCGCCCACGGGAGTGAGCCAGTTATGACGGTCAGGCTTCGCTCCCTTGACGACGGCGAAGAATTCGTCCTGCAATCGTTTGGTGATTGGGCCGCGCGACCCATTGCCGACCTTGATGTGGTCAATCGAACGAACTGGCGTGACTTCCACGGCCGTGCCCGCGAAGAAAACTTCGTCGGCCAGATAGAGCATTTCGCGCGGGATTTGCTGCTCGACCATGGGGATGCCGAGGTCCGCGCAAAGCGTCATCATGGTGCGGCGCGTGATCCCGTGCAGGATGCTGGCGGAAAGCGGCGGCGTGATTACCCTGCCATCCACCACCAGAAAAATGTTCTCACCGGAACCTTCACTGACGTAACCGCTGGTGTCCAGCGCGATACCTTCCACGTAACCGTTGGAAATGGCCTCCATGCGAATCAGCGCCGAGTTCAAATAGTTTCCCGCGGCTTTCGACATTGCCGGCAGTGTGTTGGGCGCCATGCGCGTCCAGGTGCTAACGCAAACATCCACGCCCTGCTCGAGCGCGTCCGCGCCGAGGTATTTGCCCCATTCCCAGCAGGCCATGTAAATCTCGATGGAGCACGGATAGGGATTCACTCCCGTATCGCCCATGCCGCGGATCACGATGGGCTTCAAATAACATTCCTGCATTTGATTGGCGCGTACCGTCTCAATGCCCGCTGCGCAGAGGCTATCCAAATCGAAGGGAAGCTCCATGCGATAAATGTGCGAAGAATGGATCAGGCGCTGCATGTGATCCCGCAAACGGAAAATCGCAGGGCCTTGCGCATTCTTATAGCAACGGATGCCCTCGAAGACGCCCGAGCCGTAGCTGACCACGTGCGAGAGGATGTGGATCTTGGCGTCGTCCCAGCGAATCAGCTTTCCATTGTGCCAGATGTGTTCAGTCGCCTTGACGCTCATAGCTCACTCCTCGAGAGAATTTGAGGTAGTCCTGCGCGATGCGTTGGGGAAAGCTGGCCTGCGTGCGATGGTCGGTGATGGCGTAGGCGCGTTCCGCACAATGGCCGGGTTGGTTCGCAGAAATTGGCCGGGGACTTCTCTCAACATTTCGTTCTGCGATACCCGAGGCGGATTATAGCACGGGAGTTTGGTCAATTCGGCACGACGATCAAACTGGGACTATGAATTGGCTAAACCAAATTGGACTGCGGACTCACCCGTCAAGGTTGCAGGTTTGGGTTCCACGCTGAACCTGCTGTGGAGAGACGCCGAAATGGCGGCGAAAGAGGGAACTGAATGAGCCAAGGCTTTGGAAGCCGCTCTCCAGACAAACGTCCGTTACGCTTCGGTCGCCCCGGGTAAGAAGCAAGCGGGCGCGGTCGAGCCGCTGCCGGGTGAGGAACTGATGCGGTGTGGCGCCGAACGCGTGGTGAAACGCGCGCAAAAAATGATAGGGCGAAAGGCATGCGGCGCGCGCGGCCTCGGCCAAAGTCACGCGCTCGGAAAGTGAAGAAAGCATGTAATCCCGGCCGCGTGAAACTCTTCGCAGCAACTCTTCGCGTGTGGCCCGCCGTTGTGCTGGGAAATTATCTGTCGTTGCTAGCTCGCGCCGATGCTGCTTCAGAAGCGTTTCCGCGATTTTCAGGAACGACTCTTCTGCAGCCGTGCGCGACAGTCGTCCACTGGATAGCGTCTGTTGAAACTCGCTCGTGGCGGCAAGAACGGGGCTGGATCGCGGCTCGAGGCGCTCATGAAAATCCATGTGCGGGCTATGATAGGCATGCGGCTCATCCAACTGGGTGTCGGCGGCTGAACGCATGGCCCGATGGACTTCTTCCACGAATCCGTGCTCGAAGAAAATGCAGAAGGTGGTCGCCTTCTTGAACGAATCAATCGTCAGCGTGTAGGTCTGGCCGTCATTTAACACCAGATAAGTATTTTCATGGACGACGTACCTTCGCGCAGGTGTCTCCCAGGCCGCGGAGCCCGCCACCATCGTTTTTATGGAGAGTGGAGTGACATATTCAGAAACGTAATGGCTGCTGCTGGTGCCTGATAGGACGCAGTTGAACAGGCCAAGTTCAACTCCGCGCGGATTAAGGAATGGCGGTGCGTCCAGCTTGGTAGCAGGGCGGCGAACCCGCCCACTCCTGGGAATTGTGGCTTGGGTGGCCATGCAGCGTCACTTCCCCCCACCTAAAAACTCATCCCACACAATTCAGTGTGGGGCCTCTTTTTGCGGAGAACCATGTTCCAAATAACTGTACACGGCCTGCGAGCTTTCTCTTAGGTCCCCGTGCCACAACGCTTCCCACGTGCCCAGAAGAAGGAAAGGGATAATCGCAGACAGGGCCCAGAGTTTTGATTTGCGCGACGCCTTTTCACTGGGATCCCAGCGGAATAATTGGACGGACAAGGCAAACGCAATCACCGTGGTGCCGAGGAGTGAGATCGTGGCCGGGAGAAGTGCTGTAATGCTCATGGACTCCGCCAGCGCCAACTGCAATCCATTCACCAAGTAAGTCGCCGGGAGAAAGAGGGCCCCGATCTGGACGAAATTGGGCAACATGGCCAGAGGCAATGTTGCGCCGGACAGAAAAAGGAAGCCGAGCCAGATGATCTGGTTGATGATTTGCGTTTCCTGCATGGTGTTTGTCACGCTGGCGATGATCAACCCCAGAGAAGCGAAACTAACAACACCCAGAGTTGCCAGAATGAAAACTCCGAATAGATTCCCGAAACTATGCATATGAAATACGGCTATCGCCAGGATGAACTCGATCAGAAGCGTGGGCAAAGTCAAAATGTAATTGGCAATAATGCTTGAAATCAACATGGCGCTGGGTCCGATGGGAGCCAGACGGAAACGACGCAGGATCCCTTGCTCACGAAAGGTCACCAGCTGGACGCTCAATCCCCAGAAATTCCCCATGACCGTCAAGGCGATCACCTGTCCAAACGCCGGGGGCAACGCAGCCGGATTTCCGCGTGCAAACAGCCCGAGGAATAAAAAGAAAAAGATCAGCGGCATGATCAGGCTGAATACCAGGAACAGGCGGTTGCGCATCGCCAGGCGCATCCGGCTCATCGTGAGGGCAATCGCGTTTCTCAATCTCGCAACCTCCTTCCTGTCAGCTCGATAAAAACATCTTCGAGAGAGGGAGTCGCAATCTCCATTCCCACCAGCTCGTTGCTGGTCGCCTCCAAGTGTTTCACGAGGGCAACAATTGTGCGTGGCGCCTTGGACGAATGGACCACGTAGTAGCCGTCGAAGGCGCGGCAATCGGCCACGTTTTCTAATCCCTTAAGCACAGCCACGTCATCCGGGCGCGCCAGTCGCACTTCGATCCGCGTAGTCCCCGCGGCATTATGCTTCAGTTCACGGGGAGTCCCGCTGGCGATCACACGCCCATTGTCCACGATGGCCACACGATCGCAGAGACGCTCGGCCTCTTCGATATAGTGCGTGGTGACCAGGATTGTTTTCTTCTCACGTTTCAGCTCCTCAATGACGTCGTAAATCTCGCGCCGAACTTGCGGGTCAAGTCCCGCGGTGGGCTCGTCCAAAAATATGACCCGCGGCTCATTTACCAGGGCCATGGCCAGCGCCAGGCGCTGCTTTTGTCCGCCTGAAATCTCGGAATAATATGCGTTGCGCTTTTCCATGAGACCAAAGCGCTTCAGCAGACCGTCCACGGACCGGCGCCGTTTGTAAAAACTGGAAAAGAGTTCGACGGCTTCGCGGACACGGATCTTGTCCGGCAGGGAAGTGGATTGAAGCACGCCGCCGATCAATTGCTTGAAATCATTTCCGCTCTCGTCTGGAATCATTCCACAAACGGAAACCATTCCAGAATCCGGCCGCCGCAATCCTTCCAGAATTTCAATCGTGGTGGTTTTGCCAGCCCCGTTCGGGCCCAGCAGCCCGAATACTTCCCCCTCCTCCACGGAAAAACTGATGCCGCGGAGCGCCTCCACGGCGCCGTAATTCTTGCCAAGATTCTGGACTTCAATGATGGGTGCGGACACAGGTCGAGTCCTTGATTCTATTACACTCAGCGCGCTGGGCGCGAACGTGGAGTCTTGTGCTTGGCCCGCCTTCTCGCGCCTTTCCACAGGTGTCGCGCCATGTCCACCCGAGTTTCGATGAATTGCACTCCCTCAGTTTGGAGCAGTTTTCGCTGCAGCGCGGCCAGAGGTTCGCGCAACCGGATTCTGCCGCCGGCGCCGACGACCCGGTGCCAGGGAATTCCACGGCCATTGGGGCATGCCGCCATGGCGTAGCCCGCCACGCGCGCCCCACCGCGCAAATGCAGGCGCCGCGCCAGATCCCCATAGGTGACTACGTTTCCCCGCGGGACATGTTTCACGAACTTGTAGATGTGATCCCACGATGGCGCCGCTCTTGCTTTTTTCACACTCACGCTTCGAACTCCTTTTCCCCAACCTGAAGTGTACCTTAATGCAAAAGGGCGGCAGGCAACTGATTGAACTGACCCGTTTTGAAAATACTTAGCGACGAGGAACAGAATCAGGCGACTCATCACAACTTTTCCGCATCCAATGGGTAGAACGTAGTAGGAGAGTGAACGAGAGATGCACCGAAGCAGCGTTCAAAATTCGCCGGCCTACTTCCCAGACGGCCGGTCTCGCCTGGGCAGTAACCGATACGAATAAAAAATCTTGACCTGTACTTCAGGCCAGTTGTTGACGTAGTGGACGGTACGTACACTACGCGGGCAACGCTCGATAGGGGCGTTTATGATGGCTTTCTTACGGCGAAAAGGAAACGCGTATTATCTCGTGCACAACGTACGCAAAGGCGGAAAGGTCAAGCAGTTACACCTGGCCCGTCTGGGCGATCGGCCGCGCATCACCGATGAGGTGGTCCGCCACGTCAACCGCGCCCATCCTTTTCTCGAACTGAATTGGCGCCAACTCCGCGAACAGGTAAACAGCCATGTGGAGTTGTTTGACGCCCGCTCCGCATCCGTCCAAAAGCTACTCGAGACTCTGCGTTCCTTGAATCTCGATTTGGCTGACCTTTTTCCGCCCGTGCTGCAACTTTCGGGTTCATCCGAAGTTGCGGGCGAGATTTTAATGCAGCTCCGGCTCCTTCACTCAACCGTCGGCGTAAAACTGGATCAATTCAGAGAGGCCAGCTTCCGCGGATCAGCGAGAGAAAGGCTCCACCGGTCACGAGGGTAATTCTATGAGCAGCCGCGCCCAGTTACTTGATCCACAACGCCGAAGTCTTGAGTCGCAGGAATTCGATTCGGCGTTGCGCGCCCGCATCGTCGGGCAAGAAGAAGGCGTTCGCGCCGTGGTTGACCTGTACCAGGTTTTCACCGCGGGAATGAACTCGCCCGGCCGTCCGGTGGGGAACTTCCTTTTCCTGGGACCAACGGGTTCAGGAAAGACTCGCATCGTGGAAGCCACGGCCGAAATTCTTTTCGGCGACCCTCGAGCGGTCATCAAAGTGGATTGCGCGGAGTTTCAGCACTCGCATGAAATTGCCAAACTGATTGGTTCGCCCCCGGGATACCTGGGGCACCGCGAAACTCATCCTCTGATTACCCAGGAAGCGCTGGCGCAATATCATCGCGAGGACCTGAAACTGAGCTTCCTGCTTTTCGACGAAATCGAGAAGGCCAGCGACGCTCTGTGGCAATTGCTCTTGGGCATGCTGGACAAGGCCACACTGACTTTGGGCGACAACCGCCGCGTGGATCTTTCTCAGACGGTAATTTTCCTCACCTCCAACCTGGGCGGCGGTGAAATCACCGAGCTTATGACCGGCGGAATGGGATTCGTCCAGCCCTCCGATAAGCCAAACGACGGACTCGATGTGAAAGTTGAGCGCACCGCGGTGGAAGCCGCTCGGCGAAAGTTCTCCCCGGAATTCCTGAACCGCCTCGACAAGGTGGTTGTGTTTCATCCTTTACGTGAGGAGCAACTCGAACAAATTCTGCAGATTGAGTTGGGACAAGTGCAGCGGCGCGTCCTGGAAACTGCTCGCGGCCAGTTCCTGTTCCGGCTGACGGAAGGCGCCCGCGGATATCTGCTCAAGGAAGGAACCGATTCGCGGTATGGCGCGCGTCATTTGAAGCGAGCCATTGAGCGGCACTTGGTGTATCCACTGGCGAATTTGTTGGCCACCGAGCAAGTAAAACTCGGCGACATTATCTGCGTGGATTGGGATCCCGAGGTCGGTGGACTGGTGTTCGAGCGCGAAGGCGAAGGCGCGGTGATTCCCACCACATTGAAATTGACGCCTTCGGCAGCCAGCGCTGCCGCAGTCGCACACGGAGGACGAGCCGAAGAAGCACCTTCAGCAACAACGGCTCGCGAAGCAAAAGCTCCATCCGCCACTCAAACTCATGCCATCACGCCCGCTATGACCAGCAGGCGCAAGAATGAGACTGATCGGTGAATTGAGTTTAAATAGTTCCCGGGCTCATCTGCAACCTACCTGGGTCGCGGAGCCTATTTGAGGTAATGGGCGCGTAGCCCGAAGCAACCCATTCCCATTTTCAGGAGTCTCATTCCCCGCTGGGGAGTGTGTCTGCCAAACCACGCTATCTGCGTCTTTTGTGCTTTTCCCCAACGACCTAATTCTGTATATTGGAGTTCACCTTGCGCGGGACTAATTTGGAACCCTGCGCTCGATTTGGCGTCTAAGCATTAGCGGAGTGGAAGGGCCAACATCGCTGGCAACTCCGTGTTACGCAGCCGGGAGGCTTGATGGCCGCCGGTCGTATCCGTACACGAGCCGTGAATTCCATCCTTCGCCGCGCCACCGCCTTGTCTTTGACGGCGGCGATGCTTTTCTCCCCGCTCGCTTTTGCCGACCGCACCGAACTGAAACCCGGCTGGAATATTTTCTCTCCCGCGGATGACATCAAGCTTGGCCAGAAGGTGGCCCTCGATACCGAGCGCCGCTTGCCGATGCTGAACGACCAGCGCGTGGATGATTACCTGAACGCATTGGGCCGCAAGCTCGCCAGTTACGCCCCCGGAGCTATATTCCCCTACGAATTTCATTGCGTGAATCAGCGCGAGATCAATTCCTTCGCCATTCCCGGCGGATACATTTTTATCAATCGCGGAATCATCGAAGAAGCGCGTGATGAAGCGCAGCTTGCCGGCGTGCTGGCGCATGAGATTTCGCATGTGGCGCTGCGTCACGGAACGAATCAGGCCACCAAGAAACAGGCGTCTAGTGGGGTGCTGGGGATTCTTGCCGGAGTGGTTGGCGGAGGAATGGTCGCCGGCATCGCTTCAGAAATTGGCGGCGGCCTCGCTTCGAGCACGATCCTCTTGAAGTATTCGCGGGCATCGGAAAGTCAGGCGGACATTCTGGGCACGCAGATACTCTTCGATGCCCGCTACGACCCGCGCGCCATGGCCCAATTTTTTGAAAGTATCCTGCCGCAAAATACGGGCAAGAAGTTGCCTGAATTCTTCTCCGACCATCCGATCCCGGCGCACCGCATCGATCGTGTGGAAGAAGAGATCGACAAGTTGGGTGGCCCGCCGGAGAATTACAAGACTGACTCGCAGGAGTTCCGCGATATCCGCCGATATATCCTCTCCTTGCCGGATCCGGTCGAGAAGGGCGGGCATTTGGCGGTGCAATCCATGAAGCCCGCCTATCCTTCAACTTCCATGCTGGATTTCAACGGCGTCAATTTTTCCGCGAAATATCCCGAGAACTGGGAGGTGAATCTGCGGGGCGATTCGGTGAGCTTCATCCCGCTCCACGGATTGGTGAAGGATACGCAGGGCGATCCCGTGACCGCTTATGGCGTAGTCGCCAGCTTGTTCCAGCCACCTGCGGATTCGACGTCCGAACTTACACCGGATTTGCCGCCCGCGGATTCCCTAGGCGGTGCCACGGATCAATTTCTGATCGGCCTGGAACAGTCCAACCCTAATCTGAAGTCAGATGGCGTGCGTGAAGTGATTCAGGTGGATGGGCGGCCCGCGCTTTCCATGCACATGGTCAGCGAGTCGCCTCTGGGTGGCGAGGAAGACGACTGGGTCGTTACCGTCCTTCGGCCTCAGGGATTGCTCTATTTCATTTGCGCGTCACCCACGAATGAATCCAAGATCTACCACGCAGCCTTCCAGAAGTTCTTTTCTTCCGTGCGCCTGGCCAAATAGTCGAACCGTCGGCCGGGCCTATCTTCCAGATTGAATTTGCCTGCTCAGTTTTGGACTAATCCGCGGCTTCGCCTGTGGCGGCCGGCTTCCAGCGCAGTATAGGTTTCCGCGCAGCGCCAACTTCATCCATTCGGCCAACGCGCGTGCAGTGCGGGGCAGTCTTTACAAGTTCTGGATTTGTTTCAGCTTCCTCGGCGATGGCTCGCATCGCATCAATGAACAGATCGCATTCCTCAATGGATTCCGATTCCGTAGGTTCAATCATCATTGCGCCATGCACAATGAGCGGGAACGCGGTTGTATAAGGATGGAAGCCGTAGTCAATTAGCCGCTTGGCGATATCCATGGTGCTAACGTCGAATTTCTTCTGCTTGGAGTTGCTGAACACCACTTCGTGCATGGAGGGTGAGGAGTAGGGCAAATCGAACACTCCCTCCAGCTTCTTGCGGATGTAGTTGGCGTTAACCACCGCGTCTTCGGTGGCCTGGCGGATGCCGGGCCCGTAAGCCAGAGTGTAGGCCAGCGCGCGGACCAGCACTCCGAAATTTCCAACAAATGCGCGCACCCGCCCGATGGATTGCGGCCGATTCGCATCCAGAGTCAGCGAGCCGTCAGCCTTCTTGGCCAACACAGGCGTCGGCAGGAAAGGCTCCAGGATTTTCTTTACCACGACAGGTCCGGCCCCGGGACCTCCACCGCCATGTGGAGTCGAAAATGTTTTGTGCAAATTCAGATGCATCACGTCCACGCCAAAATCACCCGGCCGGGCGATGCCCGCAAGCGCGTTCATGTTGGCGCCGTCCATGTAAAGGAGCGCCCCGGCCTTGTGCAGAATGTCGGCGGCTTCGGCGATACGCTGCTCGAAAACCCCCAGTGTCGAAGGATTCGTGACCATCAGCCCGGCGACATCTTCATTCACAATTCGTTTCAACTGTTCAATATCAATCTGCCCCTGCGCGTCCGACCGGATGTTCTCCACTTCGTAGCCGGCAATCACCGCCGTCGCGGGGTTTGTGCCGTGTGCCGAATCGGGGATCAAAACTTTTTTCCGCGGATTACCTTTGCTTTGAAGGTACGCACGGATCAGAAGCAGCCCGGTGAGCTCGCCCTGCGCTCCGGCGGAAGGCTGAAGCGTGACCGCGTCCATCCCCGTGATTTTCAGCAAACACTCTTGCAGGACTTCCAGGATTTTCAAGCAGCCCTGCGAAAGCTCGATCGGCTGGTAAGGGTGCTCGGTCGCGATGCCGTCGAGTCGCGCGACGAACTCATTTACACGCGGGTTGTATTTCATGGTGCAGGAACCCAGCGGGTACATGCCCAAATCGATCGCGTAATTCCAAGTGGAAAGCCGCGTGAAATGGCGGATCACTTCGATCTCGCTGACTTCGGGGAAATTGGCAACGCCATCGCGAACAAATTCCGCGCCCAATGCGCGCTTCATGTCCACGGGGGGCACATCCAGCGGCGGCAGCTCAAAGGCGCGCTTTCCAGGCGCGGACTTTTCAAAGATAAGTCCTTCGTTCTGGTTGACGTGTTCCCTGACTTTGCGAATGCGGCTGTTCACTTTGTTCCTTCTCAAATCAATTTGATTTTCACAGCGGCTCGGCCAGCGCGCGTCCCAACGCACCAGCGAATCGCTCGATTTCCGCACGAGACGTGGTTTCAGTGACGCACACCAGCGCCCGCTTGGTCAGTTCCGGATACCAATTCCCAAGCGGCAGCGGCCCGATGATTTTTTCTCTGCGTAGCGAGTTGTTCACAATTTTCACCGAGCGTGGCAACTCGATCACAAACTCATTGAATGTAGGCCCGGTGAAGGCCGGTTTTACGCCTGGGACCTTGGCCAATTCAGTCGCTGCGAACCGTGCCTTGGCAATATTCTGCGCTGCCATTTCTTTCAGGCCTTCCTTGCCCAACAAACAGAGATGAACAGTCGCTGCCAGCGCACACAGCGCCTGGTTGGTGCAAATGTTGGAAGTGGCCTTCTCCCGGCGAATGTGCTGCTCACGAGTGGCCAGAGTCAGGCAGAATCCGCGGTTCCCTTGGTTGTCGGTGGTCTGTCCCGCAAGCCGCCCGGGCATCTGGCGCACGAATTTGTCGCGCGTGGCAATCACTCCGGCATAAGGACCGCCATAGCTGGGAGGCATGCCGAAACTCTGGCATTCCATTGCCACTATGTCTGCTTCTGATGGAGGTTTTACGGCGCCGAGCGACACGCCCTCCGCGATGGCCACCACGGCCAGCGCCTGCTTCGCATGTGAGATTTCGGTGACCTGCGCGACCGGCTCGATTACTCCAAAAACGTTTGGCGACTGCACCACCACACACGAGGTGTCGTCATGCACAAGCTCGCGCACCGCGGCGAGATCTACTTGCCCCGAGGCAGTGTAACCGGCCTCAACAATTTCAATATTAATGTTGCGCGCATAAGTCGCCAGCACCTGCCGGTATTCCGGGTGTACGGACTGTGCCATCACCACACGCCGGTGGCTGGTGATCCGATCGGCCATCAGCACCGCTTCTGTCAGCGCGGTCGAGCCATCCCACATGGACGCGTTAGCCACTTCCTGCCCCGTGAGCTGGCACACCAAAGTTTGGAATTCAAAGATTGCTTGCAATGTGCCCTGGCTGATTTCCGCCTGGTAGGGAGTGTACGAAGTCAGGAATTCCCCGCGCTGGATTATCGCATCAGTGACCACGGACCGCAGGTGGTTGTAAACTCCCGCTCCCAAAAAACTAGTGTACCCGCGCGAATTCTCGCCCGCGCGTGCGTCAAAAAAATCAATAATTTCCTGTTCCGAAAGCGGCCCTGGCAGGCTGAGCAGCTCTTTCAGCCGGAACTGTGGGGGAATCGAGGCGAACAACTCATCCGCGGACCGGACACCAATGGCTCCGAGCATTTGCTGGCGCTCGGATGGACTTTTCGGGAGATAGCGCATCAGGCGTGGGCTTCCTTGTCCTGCGCGCCGAGAAAGGCTTGGTAGGCTGCCGCGTCCATTAGCCCCGAGACTTCAGCGGGATTCGAGAGTTTTACTTTGATGAGCCAGGCAGCTCCGTGGGGATCTTTATTAATCGTCTCGGGCGCGTCACCCAGGTTTGAGTTGATCTCGGTAACCTCGCCCGACACCGGCGAATAAATGTCGCTTACGGCCTTCACCGATTCGACCGTGCCGAAGGAGCTTCCTGCGGTTATTTTCGCGCCAATCTTCGGCATTTCGACGAACACTACGTCGCCCAGTTCCTGCTGCGCGTAGTCGGTGATGCCAATCGTACCCGTGTCGCCCTTTACATCAACCCACTCATGCTGCTTGGTGTAACGAAAATTGCTGGGATACATCGTCTCTCCTCACAAATTCATTTTTGGCTATTTCGCGCGTTTGTAAAATGGCAACGGCACGATTCTTGCCGGCGCCTCATTGGATCGGATGCCGATTTGCAACTCTGTGCCGACCCTGTCCATTCCCGGAGGCACATAGGCCATGCCGATATTCTTCTTCAGAAAGGGTGCGGGAGATCCGCTGGTCACCCGGCCTACTTGTTTGCCATGTTCTACAACCGTGCAGCCGTCGCGCCCCGGCTGCTTTCCCACCATCTCAAATCCCACCAGTGTACGGGGCAGGCCGTGTTCTTTTTGATGCAAAATGGTATCGCGTCCCATAAATTCGTGCTTGTTCAATTTGCATATCCAACCCAGTCCCGCTTCAAGGGGCGTCGTTGTGTCGTCAATCTCATGGCCGTAAAGGCACATTCCTGCTTCCAGCCGCAATGTGTTTCGCGCGCCCAGTCCGCAGGGAATCATTCCCTCGGGCTGGCCCGCATTCATCAGATCGTTCCACAGCTTCTCGCTGTGATGCGGCTCAAAATAAATTTCATAGCCATCTTCGCCTGTGTAACCAGTGCGCGCAATCAAGCAATGGACGCCGCTCACCTCGCCGAAAGTAAACCAGTAATATTTCAGCTCTGCGATGGGAACTTTGGTGATCTTTTGCAGGATGCCCAGTGCTTTCGGCCCCTGGATCGCCAGTTGCGAGTAGCGCGGGCCGTTGTTCTCCAGCTCGGCGCGCATCGCGTTATTGCTGCGGATGTGCTCGAAATCGCCATCCTGATTGCCTGCGTTCACGCATAGGAAGTAATGCCGGTCGGAAATCTTGTGCACCAGCAAATCGTCCACAAACGTGCCCCGGCCGGTCATCAGTCCTGAATATTGCGCCTGCCCGACCGCGAGCTTTGAAGCGTCGTTACAGGAAACATGCTGCACCAGATCGATTGCGGTTCCTCCGCGCACCTCGATTTCGCCCATGTGGCTGACGTCGAAAAGCCCCGCAGCGGTCCTTGTGGCCAGGTGTTCCGCGATAATTCCGGAATATTCGACGGGCATGTCCCACCCGCCGAAGTTCACCATTTTGGCCCCCATCCGGCGGTGGACCGAGTTGAGCGCGGTTTTGCGGAGTTCCGTAGCTGGAAGTGTCACGAACTATCCTGATTGCAAATGCAAATCCTGAAACTAGCATGGGGGTACTGCGGAGTCAAGAATACGAAGCAAGGTCTAATCAGTCTGCGGAGCGCATGGATCCCTGAAATCGAACACCAAATTCACGGTGCCGGTCTTAGCATCTCGCTCGGACTTGATGCTTGTCTCGGGTGAGGAGTCAGCTGGCAACATGGATTTGTGCTTTGTGAAAAAATCCTCGATGAGCTTGCCATCGTAAACATCTCCCGCCTTAATCGTGGATCTCAGTTCCGTCTCCAATTCAGGATTTTGGCTCAGGACGTCCACCTTCGATATGGTGTACTGTTTTTGTTCGCTCAGCCTAATCAGTACTGAAATGTGGCGGTGTGCATCATCTGTTTCCAGGATTGGCTCCGCTGTGAAATCGATATACCCCCTGGCGTCGTAAAACCAGGTTAGTGCCTCGACCCCGCGTCTGACTTTATCGACCTTGAGAATTTCTCCATCCCGAATTTGAAACATCCTCCTCAATTGTTCCTCGTGAACCGACAGCCCTAGCTCCGGATCTGCGTTCACGAAACGAATACCAGAAAACCGGTATTGGAGGCCTTCGTCCACATGGACAGAAATTGAAAAATGCCGGTGCTGTGAATCTCCGCTATTTAAGTGCGATTCCGCGGTGACCTTTACATAGTAATAGCCGTGGTCTTGCCACCAACCTCGGAGTGCGACCTCTTGAAACTCTCCGAGCCAATCATCGTCCGCAGAAAGCGCTGCTTGATTCGCGGTCCGAATGATACTGCTGAGGGCAGACCGCGACGCATGAATAGGTCCGTCAAAATGCACCGCATCAATAACGACGATTGTGTGAGGACCCTCGACCTCTGCCTTCATATCCGCGATTTCTTCAGCGAGTGTCGGAAAAGGCGACCGCGCCGTCACGCAGGGTGGTATCTGGGCCAGCAACGACAGGGAGCATAGCAGGACGCAAACTCCGCACACGAATACTATTAGTAGACGCGCCCGGGTACCCATATCTCATAGTATAGTCTTGCATATAAAACGAAACAACATTTCTGAAAACAATTGAGGCGCTCCTGAAGAATCATGAACTTGCGATTTCGTTCATTCGAACGCCGGCAATAAAACTCTTGCGGATTTTACATTTCGAACATCCCAAGGCCATGAATCAAGAGACGTTAGCGAAAAATGTTTCACGTGGAACAATTTCGCACTCGGACCGGCCCGAATTCTCGCCTTTCATTGCGCGGGAGCACGGTTTCTTGCAAACTCTTCCTTCCAGAACCCCTCACGCGATTCCGGTGGGATGAAGTGTAATGCCAGGAGGAAAGAGTCCCATGCGAACCTTTGACAGTCTCTCAGAGAGCGAAATCCTCGCGCTGGCCATTTCGCTGGAGGAAGAGGACGAACACTTCTACGCTGACCTGAGTGAAGCCGTCCGGCAGAACTTTCCCGCATCCGCTACGATTTTCGATGGCATGAAAGCGCAGGAGACGGGCCACCGCCAGCGGCTTACGGAACTGTATCGCCAGAAATTCGGTGAGCACATTCCCTATATCCGCCGTCAGGACGTAAAGGCTTTTCTGGAGCGAAAGTCTGTTTGGTTGTACCAGCCAATCAATCTGGAAAGAATCCGCAAACAAGTTGGCGCGATGGAGGTCGAATCGCGGCGATTCTACGAAAAGGCAGCGGCGCGGTCCCAAGATGTAAGTATCCGGCGTCTGCTCGACGACCTGGCGCAGGAAGAACAATCCCATGTCGAACGCGCGGAAGATTTGCAGCAAGCCAATCTTCCAGGAAATGTAAGAGAACAGGAAGCGGAAGCGCAGCGCCGGCTCTTCCTATTGCAGATTGTTCAGCCGGGCCTCGCTGGCCTGATGGATGGGTCGGTTTCAACGCTCGCTCCGGTGTTTGCCGCCGCGTTCGCCACGCACAGAAGTTGGACGGCCTTCCTGGTGGGTATGGCCGCATCGGTGGGCGCGGGAATCAGCATGGGATTTGCCGAAGCACTCTCTGACGACGGTATGCTCACCGGGCGCGGCCATCCATGGATTCGTGGGGCGGTTTGCGGTGTAATGACCGCCCTCGGCGGCGTCGGCCATACGCTGCCATTCCTGATTCCCACTTTCACGTTGGCTATGACCATATCCGCCATCGTCGTGTTCGTCGAGCTGGGCGCTATCACCTGGGTCCGCCACCGCTATATGGATACACCCACGTTTTCCGCCGCGGTGCAGGTAATGTTGGGAGGCATCCTGGTGTTTATTGCCGGAGTATTGATCGGGAATTCGTGACCTGAAATTTTCCCAGCGCGGGTCAATGGTTTGAATCTAGTGGGCCGGAAGTGATCAGCGCGTCGAGCGACCATCGCCCGCGGCCCACAATTCTCAGAAACGCCGCTCCCAGGAACCTGCACCAATCGCTGAGGGCCGGTGATAAGGAAACTTTTGTATTCTCTCCGATAGAAAAGCAGTTCCTACCAGGCCCCGGACGAGCGCCACAGCCGCCGGCGCACGCGTTTCCAGAGAGTTTTCGAGCCACTTTGCCAAGACGCCCAAATCCTAACCGGGTAGTTCTGGAGATGGATGGCCGTCCCGCAATCCGCCTGGAAGGCCGGACCAGAATATTGGCCCGCGCCGGGCAAAAAAAACCTTTCTATTGACATTCTATACGTGACGTTTTCTCATATCGAGCGTCTATATGGGAGTGACCATGACACCCAACCAAACTGAACTGCTGCAGGGAACCCTGGACCTGCTGATTCTGAACGCTCTCACGAACACACCGCTGCACGGGCTGGGCGTCGCCCGGCGGATCGAAGCGGTGACCCATGGGACATTTCGCGTAAAGCCCGGGTCGCTTTTTCCGGCCTTGCACCGCATGGAAGAGGAGGGCTGGCTTTCCGCCTATTGGGGTGAGTCAGAGAATAATCGCCGCGCCAAATACTATCAGCTCACCCGCGCGGGCCGCCGGCATCTCGAAAAGGAAACCGCTCGCTGGGGGCGAATTTCACTGGCGATTGCACGAGCGCTGGAAGCCCGCAGCTGACTTTGCAACAGAGTGAAGTGCGGAATGGCAACGCGGCACCGGATCCGCGGCATGGTACGCAACTTGTTCGCGCGTGAGCGTGTGGAGCGCGAGCTCGACGTTGAAGTGCGTGGCTACTCTGCAATGCTGGAGGAAGAAAAAATGGCCAAGGGGATGAAGCCAAATGAAGCCCGCCGCGCGGCTGGAATCGAAGCAGGCGGAACAGAGCAAATTAAGGATGAAGTTCGCAGCTCCCGCGGGGGCAGGACTCTGGAAATTCTGTGGCAGGACCTTCGCTACGCAGTTCGCATGCTGCGCAGAAATCCCGGCTTCGCCGTGGTGGCCATACTCACGCTCGCCCTGGGTATCGGCGCTAATACCGCGATTTTCAGTTTGGTGAATGGAGTGTTGCTGCGGCCGCTCCCTTATCGCGATCCCGGCAAGCTAACCATCGTCTGGGAACAAGACGACAAGGGCAAGCCCGACAACGTCGGCTATGCCACATACCTGGATTGGAAAGCCCAAAACAAGAGCTTCGAGGATCTGGCTGTCTACAGTTCCTGGCAGCCCATCCTGCAAACGGGAGAGCCGGAGCAACTCAACGGTTTGCGCGTCACCAGCAATTATTTCCGAATGCTGGGAATTCACCCCGAGCTTGGGCGCGATTTTCTGCCCGAAGAAGATAACCCCGCGTCGCTCCACGTTGTACTTCTCAGTCACGCGCTCTGGGAGCGAAAATTCAATTCCGATCCGAATATAGTGGGCAAAGCCATTGCCATGAATGCGAGCTCGTATGTCGTTGCGGGAGTTTTGCCCGCGAGCTACCAGTCCCTGATGAATCAGGATCCGCGCGGCGGCACAGTGGAAATCTGGCGCGTGCTCGGTTACGACGTTTCTCAACCCTGGGCATGCCGGACCTGCCACCACCTGGTGGCAGTTGGCAGGGTGAAGGCGGGCATCAGCCTCGCGCAGGCAAAAGCGGAAATGGACACGATCTCCGCCGCACTGATGAAAGCCTATCCCAAAGAATATTCAGCAGCGGGCGTAATCCTGACGCCTTTGCGCGAAAAACTGCTGGGCGACGCAAGGACACCCCTTTTCATCCTCTTCGGAGCGGTTTCGCTGGTCTTGTTGGTGGCCTGCGCGAATCTTGCGAATTTATTGTTGTCGCGATCCACCAATCGCCAACGAGAAATCGCAGTGCGAACCGCGTTAGGTGCAAGCCGCGGGCGAATTGTCCGTCAGTTGCTAGCGGAAAATTGCCTGCTGGCCTTCTTGGGCGCAGCCGTGGGGCTTATTCCGGCCTATTTAACGCCTCGCGTCCTGGCTGCAGTCGGCACCGGAGATTTGCCGCGGCTCGATGGCGTAAGGATGGATTGGCGGGTGCTTGTTTTCACCGCAGCCGCTGCGCTGCTGACCGGAATTTTGTCAGGTCTGGCACCCTCGTTTCGTTTGTCGAAAACCGACGTGCACGAGTCGTTGAAAGAGGGCGCCCGTGGCAGCGCCAGTGGAGCGAGCCGGCGATTGCGCGGGATGCTGGTTGTCTCCGAAGTAGCGCTTTCATTGACTCTGCTGATCGGCGCGGGATTGTTATTGCGCAGTCTGGCGCAACTCCTGAATGTTTCTCCGGGATTCGATGCCGGTCACGTGCTGACGCTGCGCACATCGGTCCTGGGCCAGCGGTATAGCGACAACAATGTCTTGCGCCAATACTTCAAAGACGCCGTGGAACGCCTGCGCGCCTTGCCGGGCGTCCAATCTGCCGCCGCCGCAAGCCAGATTCCTCTCGGCGGCAACATGGACGAGTACGGCTTTCACGCTGAGGGCAAGACGAACGCCAATCCCGAACTTGACGAAAGCGCCGAGCGGTACTGCATCACGCCCGGATTCCTGGCCACCATGCGCATTCCACTTCTCCGCGGGCGTGACATCGAACCCGCGGACTCATCAACCAGTCCCGGAGTTATTTTGATTAGCGCAACCACCGCCAAACAAATCTGGCCAAGTGAAGATGCTCTTGGCAAACGCGTAAAAGTTGGCGGTCTCGACCATCCCTGGCTGACAGTGATCGGCATTGTGGGAGATGTTCATCATGTCGGACTCGACGCCACCCCCAATATGCAGATGTACATCCCGCACGCGCAATATCCGTTTCCAGATACCGATATGACATTTGTGGTCCGCACCTCCGGGCCGCCCAGAGCCATTGCCTCCGCCGCGGGGCAGGCCATTCATTCCGTGGACGCCACGCAGCCGCTCTCGCGGGTGATGCCGTTGGAAGACTATGTTGCTCTCTCCGTGCAGGGCCGCCGGTTTGCGTTGATTTTGATCGGGGCGTTCGCCTCGATCGCTTTGCTGCTCTCCATCGTTGGAATTTACGGCGTCACGGCCTACAGCGTCGCGCAGCGCACCCGCGAGATCGGCATTCGCGTCGCTTTGGGCGCGCAGCGCAGCGAAGTGCTGGCCCTGATCCTGCGACAGGGGTTCGTGCTCATCATTGCCGGAGTGGTGCTGGGTGTGGCCGCGTCAGTGGGGCTCACTCGTTTTCTCGCCAGCATGCTCTTTGATGTTTCGCCAACGGATCCCTTCACGTTTGCATTGGTGATCATGCTGCTTGTTGCCGCGGCGTTGATGGCTTGTTGGATTCCGGCCCGGCGAGCTATGCGCGTGGATCCGATGGTGGCGCTAAGGCACGAATGACGGCGATGAAGAAACTAAGGACTCTGATTCACAATTTGCTTCTCCACAAACGCATGGAGAGTGATCTCGACGCCGAAGTGCATAGTTACTCGGCCATGCTCACGGAGGAAAAAATGTCCAAGGGAATGAAACCGAACGAAGCGCGGCGTGCAGCTCGAATGGAATCAGGCGGCGCGGACCTATTGAAGGAAGAAGTTCGGAGCGCGCGTGTGGGCGCATGGATCGAATCGCTAGGCCAAGACATTCGCTACGCTACTCGAATGTTTCGCAGGAATCCCGGATTCACCGCCATTGCCGTGCTTACTCTCGCTCTGGGCATCGGCGCAAATTCAGCGATCTTCAGCATCGTCAACGCGGTACTGCTGCGCCCGCTTCCTTATCCGGATCCCGGGCGGCTGGTGATGGTCTGGGCGACCGATGCGGGGAACAACAATTCCCAGGACGTCACATCGTATCCGGGCTACGAAGACTGGAAGTCGCAGAGCAGAAGTTTTGAAGGGCTCGCGGCATTCACTGGCCGCGGCGTCACTTATTCCGGCGCCGACCAGGCCGAAGTCCTCTCCGCAATGCAGATATCACCTGGATTTCTTGAACTTTTGGGTGTTGCACCCGTGATGGGTCGGACTTTCCAGTCAGGTGAATCGGAGGCAGGCGCCTCCCACGTTGCGATATTGAGCGATCGTTTGTGGAAATCCAGGTTTGCCGAGCGCCCCGACATCCTCGGTCAATTGGTTCGCCTCAATGACCAGGAGTGCACCATTGTCGGCGTTATGCCGCCCGGAGTCAGGATTTCTCGTGGTTCCGCAGAGCAGATTTATGTGCCCCTGGTGCGCGACTCGGATCGCGGCCACGGATTCCTCACCATCTTGGGCCGGCTGCGACAGGGCACTTCCATTTCCCAGGCTCAGGCGGAGATGAACATCATCACAAGACGTCTGGAAGTTCAGTATCCGCGAACGGATAAAGGAGTCGGCGCCAATGTCGTGGCGCTTGTGGACTATTACGCGGGCGACGCTCGGACCGCATGCTTGTTTTTCCTTGGAGTAGTGACCCTGGTCCTCCTGATCGCCTGCACCAATGTCGCAAATCTGCTGCTTTCCCGCGGCGCGTCACGCCAGAAAGAGTTGGCTGTGCGGGCGGCATTGGGCGCCGGTCGACGTAGGATCATTCAGCAGCTGTTGACTGAAAGCATTCTCCTCGCGCTTGCTGGGGGCACACTTGGAATTTTTCTGGCGAGCTGGATGGCGCATCTTCTTGGCACGATGCTCGCAAGTAACTTTGACATTCCCCGTGTGGCGAGCACCGGCACCGATATTTCCGTGCTCGGCTTCACTCTATTGGTGTCCCTTGCAACCGGAGTGTTGTTTGGCATTGCCCCCGCACTTTCCTCATCATCACCAGATTGGAACGAGAATTTGCGTGAGGCCGGCCGATCGGCGGCGGGGTCAGTTCGCGGAAGGCGCCTGCGCGGTTTTCTTGTAATTGCGGAAACGGCTCTGGCGCTGATCTTGCTATCGGGAGCGGGAATACTGCTGAAGAGCCTGCTGGTCATGCGAGCCACTGCGCCCGGATTCAGAACGCAGAATCTTCTGGCCGTGGATTTCCGTCTACCACGAAACAAGCTGGCGAAACCTCTGGACCTCATGCGTTACTACGACGATCTCCTCCAGCGTGCGGAGTCAGTCCCGGGCGTTCGTTCCGCATCTCTGGTTGCCGATTTGCCGATGAATGGCGGCCAGGATTCGCTCGGCTTCCACATTCCCGGCCGCCCTGACCCTGCGCCCGGAAAGATGTTCAGCGCCAGCTTTAATATCGTCAGCGCCAATTATCTGCAAACCATGGAAATCCCTTTGATTGCGGGAAGGGAATTCGGTCCGCAGGATTCCGCATCGACACCGTATGTAGTTCTTATCAATGAGCGTGCCGCGAAAACTTTTTGGCCCGGCGAAAATCCCATTGGAAAGCAGATTACGTTGCCCGGCGAAGAAAAAAATAGTCCTTCAATTACTCTCACAGTTGTTGGCGAAACGCGCGACGTCCGGCAGATTAGTCTTGGCGTCCCCCCTCGGCCTGAAATATTGCTCAATTATCAGCAGCCCGGCCCGCCCTGGCCCTGGCTGGAGCTTGTCGCGCGCACAACCGTTGACCCTGCCACACTTTCAAATTCCATCAAGAGCGCCGCGTTTCTTGCGGGCAACGATGTGCCCATCGTGAAGGTTCACTCGATGGATGATGTCCTTTCAGCATCCCTTGCTGTGCCGATCGTATATACCAGTCTTCTCAGCGTCTTTGCAGGCCTGGCACTGGCACTTGCCGCTGTTGGGCTCTACGGAGTCGTTTCCTACTCAGCCGCGCAGCGCACACATGAAATGGGAATACGCCTGGCTCTTGGGGCTGATCGAAGAAATATCATCCGCTTGGTATTGCGCCATGGCGTGGGCTTGGTGCTGATTGGTGTGACCATCGGAATGGCTGGCGCGGTCGCGATTGCGAGGCTCCTTACGCATCTCGCGCCGGGAATTCAGCCTGGCGATCCCATAACTTTCACGGCCGTCGCTGTTCTGTTAATTGTAGTGGCTCTCGCCGCCAGTTTTCTGCCCGCTCATCGGGCCAGTCGCGTGGATCCCATGATTGCGTTGAGGTACGAATGACCGTTCGCTCTATCCTTGCAGCGCTGCGAAACGTTTTCCTCCGCGAAAGTGTCGAGCGAGAACTCGACGCTGAAGTTCACGGTTATTCAGAACTTCTACAGGAGGAGAAAATGTCTCAGGGAATGAAGCGCGATGACGCTCGCAGGAGCGCACGTATTGAGTCCGGAGGCCAACAACAGCTCAAGGATGAAGTCCGCTCAGTTCGCGCCGGCGCCTGGCTCGAAACTCTTTGGCAGGACCTGCGCTTCGCCGCGCGAATGTTGCGCAAGAATCCCAGCTTCACAGTGGTTGCCGTCCTCACGCTTGCCCTCGGCATCGGCGCCAACACTGCCATCTTCAGCGTTATTCGTGGCGTGCTGATGCAATCCCTTCCGTTTCGTGACTCGTCACGAATTGTTCTGGTCCGTGGCACCGTTGCTGGCCAGCCCACTGGTTCCGTTTCCTATCCCGATTACCTGGATACGCGAAAACAAGCCCGCTCGTTTGAAGACTTGGCCGCTTACAGTTCCGGAGAATACATCCTGAATGGAAGCGATCGCTCCGAGCGAATCCTCGGCGAGATGGTTTCCGACAATTACTTTTCAGTGTTGGGAGTCTCTGCGCATCTCGGCCGGACATTCTTGCCTGAAGAAAATCAAGTTCCCGTGGCAAGGCCAGTTGTCGTGCTCGGGTTCGGGCTGTGGCAGCGTCTATTTGGCGGCGATCCCTCAATTATCGGGAAGTCTATCCGGGTAAACAATGCTGATTACTCAATTATCGGCGTGATGCCTCGCGGGTTCACGGGGTTCAGCGACAAGGCCGAGGCCTGGATTCCCATCATGATGTATGACGCCCTTTGGCCGCAGCAAGCCAAATTCGATATGATCCACCAGCGTGACGATCGCTGGCTGCGTATGATCGCGCGTCTCCGCGATGGAGTTTCCCCGCCGCAAGCACAGTCTGAAGTCGATACCGTGGCTTCGGCTCTCAGGGCCGAATACCCAAAGTCCAACCGCGACCGCGGTTTCCTCGTTCGCCAGGCTCGGGACGTTTTCACCGGCTCCGCGCGGAAACCATTGCTAATGTTGCTCGGCGCCGTCGGTTTTGTCTTGCTGATTGCCTGCGTGAATGTCGTGAACCTAGTTCTTGCGCGAATGGCTTCACGTGAGCGCGAGTTCGCAGTGCGAATCGCGTTGGGCGCGCCTCGCTCGCGATTGGTGCGCCAACTCCTGACCGAATGTTTCCTGCTCAGTTCGCTGGGCGCCGTGGCGGCAATCGCGTTGGTGAAGGGCACCATTCCGGCGCTCGTATCATTATTGCCGTTAAGCTTTCCATCCTTTGCTGTCGTTCAAGTAGATGGCAACGTGTTGCTCTTCACCTGCCTGTTGATGGCCCTCACCACCGGCCTTCTCGCCGTGCTCCCCGCGCGCGCTGTCGGCCGCCGCGATATGCAGGAGTCTTTGAAGGAAGCCGCCAAAGGCAGTGGAGGCAAGCGCGGGCGAAAGCTCAACTCCATCCTGGTTATTTCCGAGGTGGCGCTGGCCACGGTGTTGCTCGCTGGCGCGGGGCTCCTGCTTAAAAGCTTTACAAGGCTGATCTCCGACGATCCCGGTTTCCGCGCCGATCATTTGCTGACGATGCGCTTTTACGTTCCCGCCGAAGTCACCGGCGATGCCCGCAATCACTTTGGCCCCGACCTGGCCAATTATGTCTCCCACTTGCCGGGTGTGGATTCCGCGGCCGTCACCTTTATTGACCCTTTCTTGTGGGGCGGTTTTGGGCGCGGCTTCACGCTGGAGGGCAAAGAGAGACTCTCCACCAGCGAACAGGATTCCATCACCTATCAGGAAGTCGGTCCCGGCTATTTCCATGCCATGCGGACTCCACTGTTGCGGGGCCGCGAATTTCTGGCTCAGGACAATGAAAACGCAGCGCATGTTGTAATCGTGAATGAATCCTTCGCGCGCCATTTCTGGCCGGGGGAAAATCCCATCGGTAAGCGCCTCAAGTACGGCGTGGACCAGACCAAGCCGCCCTTTTATCAATGGATGGATGTCGTCGGCGTCGTCAAGGACGCGAAATTTGATTCCTTGCGCCAGGATCCAGCCGAGTCGCCGGTGGTCTACGGCCCGTTGTTGCAGAGTGAAGTCATTATCAACATGAGTCTCATCGTCCGCACCACGGCCCAGCCGGCGGCATTGATTCCGGAGCTGCGCGAAAGAATTAACCAGTTCAATTCCGCGATTCCCGTTTACAACGTGGCCAGCCTCGCCGATCGTATGGAAGAAAACTCGGCCGACACCCGGTCATACGCCATGCTTCTCAGCCTTTTCGCGGTGCTTGCGTTGGCAATGTGCGCCATCGGAATATACGGCGTCATTGCTTTCTGGGTCGCGCAACGCACTCGTGAGATCGGTATCCGGCTCGCGCTTGGTGCCGGCCGCGGCGATGTAGTTCGCCTTGTGGCCGGCCGCGGATTGAGTCTCACACTCACCGGGCTGGTAATTGGGTTGGCGGCCAGCGTCATGCTGACGCGAGCCCTCGGCAGCCTCCTCTATGAAGTGAGCGCGTTTGATCCCGCAGTCTTCGCGGGGATGGCGCTCGTGTTGGCGTCTGTCGCCCTGCTTGCGTGTTGGATTCCCGCGTACCGCGCCATGCGCGTGGATCCCATGGTGGCGTTGAGATACGAATGAAAACGATCCTGCGAATCCGGAGTATGTGGCTCAGCCTGTTCCGCCGCGAACATGTCGAGCGCGATCTCGACTCGGAAGTCCGCACCTACTACAACCTTTTCGAGGAGGAGAAGATGTCCCAGGGAATGAATCCCAAGGACGCCCGCCGCGCCGCCCGAGTCGAACTCGGCGGCACAGAGCAGCTCAAAGAGGAAGTCCGCAGCGTGCGCGCAGGTTCCTGGCTCGAATCTCTTTGGATGGACCTTCGTTATGCCGCGCGCCTTCTGAGTAAAACTCCGGGATTCACGGCCGTGGCCGTTCTCACGCTCGCCCTCGGCATTGGCGCCAACACAGCCGTGTTCAGTGTTGTCAACGCCGTCTTGTTGCGTCCACTTCCTTACAAAGATTCACAGCGCCTCGTGACTGTAACCACCAACACCGCAATGTTTCCGAATCTCACGCTGGGCAATTCCTGGCTCGCCGTTGAGCAAATGCGCAAAACTGTCCCAGCATTTGAACAACTCACTGCCTATAGTTCGTCCGACATGAATATGACGCAATCGGGAAATCCTGCCCAGCTCTCTGTGATCGCTATCGCCGTCGGTTTCTTCGATCTTTTTGGGGCCGGCCCCCAGCAAGGACGCTTGCTTCTTCCGTCCGACCAAACTGTTAACCAAGGTCATGTCGCCGTATTGAGCGATGCCCTCTGGCGCAGCCATTTTAGTGCGGATCCCGGCGTCATCGGTCGCACCATTACTCTTGACAAACTCGACTACACGATTGTCGGCGTAGCGTCTCGCGGTTTTGAATATCCTCGCAAATCCGATCTGTGGGTTCCCTTGATCCTTTCGGCCGAGGAGCGAACGAATATCACCTCGTTTAATCGCCAGGTTGTCGCGAAATTGCGGCCCGGACAATCAATCGGGAAGGCGCAGGCTGAGGTTTCCGTGGTCGCGCAAAATATTGCCGATGCCAATCCGGCTCTGAAGGAAGGGTATGCCTTGCGCGTCGACTCCGTCTTGAATCGCAGTATCGGCGACGTTCGTTCCACATATCTCATGTTGTTTGGTGCTGCCGGTTTTGTACTGTTGATAGCCTGCGCCAATCTTGCCAGCCTTCTCCTGGCGCGCGGTTGGGGACGCCAGCGCGAAATGGCCATGCGCGCTGCCCTGGGCGCCACGCGGGGCCGCATCATTCGCCAGGCGCTGGTGGAAAGCTGCCTGCTCGGACTCCTGGGCGGAGCCGCGGGCGCAATGCTCGCTTCATTCGGAATTGATGTGTTCCGCAGGATTGCTCCTGCGAGCACGCCTCGCCTCTCCGAAATTTCCCCTGATTCAGCGATGTTCTGGTTTGCCCTGGGCAGCTCCTTCATCGCGGGCATTCTGTTTGGACTCGCCCCTGCGCTGCGCGCATCGCTGACCGATCCCAACGCCGCGCTGAATGCCGGGGCAACGGGGAGTATTTCAGGCACGGGCAGCACTCGCCAGCCGCGCTTGGGAGGCGCGCTGGTAATTTCGGAGATCGCGCTCGCGTTTATCCTGCTTATGGGCGCGGTAGTCACTGCCGAGGGATTGATAAAATTACTCAGGACGGACACGGGAATTCGCACCGACCACCTCCTCACATTCAATCTTCCTCTGCCCGAGCATGAGAATGAGGATACCTCTCCTCTTCACGCCAAGATTCACGAGATTCTTGATCGTGTCCAGGCGATTCCGGGCGTTGAAGCCGTCGCCGCAACCGACCACCCTATATTGGGCGGGAGCATCAACATGTTTTCTGGATTCACAGTCGAAGGCGCTCCAGCCGCGCAATCACTCGCTGAGAGCAGTGCGCAAGTCCGTTCCGTTTCGCCTTCACTTTTTCAATTGTTAGGTATTCGTCTGATCCGCGGAAGATTTTTCGACGACCACGATGTCCAGAACTCCCAGAAGGTCGTCATCGTCAACGAAGCGATGGCTCGCCGCCTGTGGGGCACGTTGGATGTAGTCGGGAAGCGCATCCAATTTGGAAACAACAGCAAAAAAGCTAAACCCGCGGAATGGACGGTGGTGGCAGGTATCGTCGCCAATATTCGTGAAGTCTCCCTCGGTATGACTCCTGACGCAGAGTTCTACTTTCCAATTTATGAGGGCGGGGCCTGGTCCATTCATTTGATCACGCGCACGAAACAAGACCCAAACGCTTTAGCCGCACTAATTTCGCGCCAGGTCTGGCTCGTGGACAAGGACCAACCGATCGCCGATATCGCAACCATGGACCAGCTGATCAAGGAGGAAGTGGGCGAGCCAAGAATGCATACGGCGCTTCTTAGTTTCTTTGGCGCCATCGGCTTGGGCCTCGCATTGCTCGGCGTCTATGGAGTGGTGGCCTATTCCGTCGCGCGGCGCACTCGTGAAATCGGAATCCGCATGGCGCTGGGCGCAAACCCCTCTCATGTCCTGCGCATGGTGATCCGCCAGGGATTCGTGCTTGCAGCGGTTGGTGTCGCTATCGGAGCCGGAGGCGCATTCGCTCTTGCTCGGGTCTTGAAGAGTCAGTTCACTGTCGCCAACACAACGGACGTGCCCACATATCTCGCCGCAGCCACTCTAGTGGTCTTCGTGGCCTGCCTGGCCTGCTACGTTCCCGCGCGCCGCGCCATGCGCGTGGATCCCATGGTCGCCCTGCGCCACGAATGAGCAAACTCTCCCGCTTTCGGAGCTTGCTACTCAACATTTTCAGCCGCCGGAATGTTGACCGCGACCTCAGTTTTGAGATTCGCAGCATCGAGTTCTTGCTCACGGAGGAAAATATGCGGAAAGGTCTAAAGCCGGAAGCGGCTCGCCGCGCAGCGCGAATTGACCTTGGCGGGCCCGAGCAACTCAAAGATGAAATCCGCGGTGCGCGCAGAGGCGCCTGGCTCGAAACTCTCTGGCAGGATCTCCGCTTTGGTGCCCGCATGTTGCGCAAGAATCCGGGCTTTAGCGCTATCGCGGTCCTCACACTCGCGCTCGGCATCGGCGCCAATACCGCCATTTTCACCATCGTGGATGCGACAATCTTGCGTCCTGCTCCTTTTCGCAATCCCGACCAAATCGTCTTCATTACCGACAATCCTCCTCGCGATACGCTTGCATCGAGGGATACTTTCCTTCCGCTCATTGATGATCAACGCCGTTACCCGGAGCTTTTTTCACATGTGGCATGTATTCTACCGGGGGAAGCCACCATCACTGGCGTTCCCCAACCAGAACCTCTCGCGCCCGCCATGGTCTCTCCGGATTACTTTTCACTCTTGGGTGTGAGGCCTGCGCTGGGACGTGATTTTCTCCCCGGTGAAGAAAAACCGGGCGCTCCGCCGGTCGTAATCTTGTCCGACTCGCTTTGGAGGCGCGACTTCAACGCGGATCCCGGAATCATCGGCCGCTCGGTCATTCTGGATAACATCGCCCACATGGTCGTCGGTGTCATGGCCAGCGATTTTGAGAATCCACTCTACGCACACAGAGACGTCTGGTTGCCGGTACCTTTGGGCAGCGGCCAATGGATCGCGCGGATGAATAACCATTCCAATCTTTCCGCAGTTCAGAATGCTCTCAGGACCGCTGACCAGGCGCTCGAAGGCCACGGACCTAGATGGCAACTGAATGTCGTGACTCTGCATGAGGAAATGTCCAGTGACCAGCAATCCGATATGGCCATCCTGCTCGCATGCGCTGGATTTGTTTTGCTGGTCGCCTGCGCCAACGTCGCCAATCTCTTGCTTGCGCGGGGGGCCGGCCGCCGCCTCGAAGTCACGGTCCGCACGGCGCTGGGAGCCAGCCGTTCGCGTATCGGCCGGCAAATGCTCACCGAGAGTGCCCTGCTAGGTTGTATTGGAGGAGTAGCCGGGCTCGCCGTTGCCTATTGGGCACTGAAAGTTTTTATCGCCATCGCTCCAGGTCAATTCGAGGGCATGGACAAAGTCCAATTGGACGCCCGCATTCTTTGCTTCGTGGTCGTTATCTCCTTCCTCTCCGCTTTGCTTTTTGGAGCACTTCCCGCTATGCGATTGACCCGCGTTGATCTTTCAAATTCGCTCAAGGAAGGAGCAGGCTCCGGCGCCGGGTCGGGCGTACGCCATTCCAGAGTTCTAAGTGCGTTGGTCGCCTCTGAAGTGGCCCTTGCCCTTATCCTGATGCTCGGTGCATCCCTGATGGTTCGCAGCTTTCTCAGGCTGCGGCCTGATCACCCGGGCTTTGATCCTTCCAATAAACTCGGTGTTGTGCTTCGCCCGGCTCTATGGAAGTATCCAACTCCCGCTCTCCGGCTTCAATTCATGGATCAGCTCATTGAGCGCATTGCCTACCTTCCGAATGTAAGGGGCGTGGCGGCAACTGATTTTTTCCCCTTCTCGGGTATGGTGAGCTTTCCCAGAGTATTCAAAAATCCTGGCGCGCCCGGCGTGAGGGGGAATGCTCGCTCAGTGTCGCCCAATTATTTCCAGGTAATGGATATTCCAATTTTGAGCGGAAGGTCATTCACGGAATCGGACGATGCCACCGCACCGAAAATCGCCATCGTAAGCCGCCGGATGGCCGAACAAGTCTGGCCGGATGAAAACGTCCTCGGCAAGCATTTCACCGCCGATTACAAGGACGGTGAGATGCAAATCGTGGGAGTGGTGGGAGACGTGCGGAATTCTGGCTGGAATCTCAGGCTGCTGAATGATTTCTACGTCCCGATGCGTCAATCAAAACCACTGTGGACCACGCTGATTGTTAACACCCAGTCCGATCCAGTGCAGTCCGTACCCACGATTCGCAGCGCAATTCTCTCCATTGACAAAGATCAACCAATCTCCAGCGTAAGAACAGTGGACGAAATGCTTTCTTCCTCCGTTTCGCTTCAATGGTTTGAGGCACTGTTGGTTGGCTCCTTTGCCGGAGTGGCGCTGATTCTGGCCAGCGTCGGCATCTATGGAGTGATTTCCTACAGCGTCAAGCAGCGCTCGCGGGAATTGGGTATTCGCATCGCCTTGGGAGCTTCTCCCGGCCGCGTAATGCGTATCGCCCTCCGCGCCACCATGATCCCCGTCGCCATCGGACTTGCATTCGGATGGGCGGCATCATTCGGCCTGGCACGTTTCATGTCCGCGGTTCTTTATGGGCTTAGCCCCACGGACTCTGTCTCGAATATCGCGGCAGTCGCCATCCTCTGTTTTGTCGCCACGGTTGCGTGCTATCTCCCTGCACGCCACGCGCTGAAAATTGACCCAGCCAAAGTTTTGCGCTGCGAATGAAAGATGATTGCGGTAGGGGCGAGTCCGCGACCCGCACAGCCGTTCACACTTCCAAATCAAGAGAGGGAAGACAGAGAATTCCCTTGAGCAGAAGATGTGGTGCGACCGCAGAGGCAGAACCTACGGAATGGGCCGCGTTATTTTTCCGCCAGCTTCCGCCCGGCATTCAGATTGTCGAAATTGAGAATCGTATTCAGCACCAGCGAATAATTTCCTTCCGTCTCCCCGCGATAAATCGGATTCGTCGAAAACAGCACGATGTGCCCGTTTCCTTCCGGCGAATCCACCACTGCCGGATGGTCTGCGATCTCATTTCCATTCTCCACCAGTCCCGAAACCAGCAGCTCATTTGCCGCCCCATACCGGAATATCACCCGCGCCCGCAATGCCGGAGGAATCAATCCCACGTTGTTGCGCATCTGCTCGTCGGTGACTGGTGCCGCCTCCCATGGCTGCACTTCAGGTTGCACGGGGATTTCCGGATTCGTCCGCCCGGGTGTGAAATCGGGATCCCCCTGGGTGCCGCGTCCGGTCGGACGATTCGCAAACGAATTACCCAGTTGGCGCCCCCCTCCGCGCCGCCCGGCGATATTGCTCACCCCGAACACTAGTCCGTTATTGCAATATGCCGAGAGCGTATCGCCATAGCCGTACGCAATCGGGCTCGCCCCATCCACTATGCGCGTTTTCACCACGCTCCCGACGATCCGCTCGCGCTGCCCCGGAGCCACCGAAACTCCGTCCAGCATCCCCATCGCCGACGCGAAATTCGCCGTGTCGGCCACGGTCACCAGCACTCCGCCGTTTTTCACGAAGGCCTGCAAGTGCTCGAGCCCGTCCCAACCCAACCCTGGCCGCATATCATCGGTTTGATCATCATCAGTCACCGTCAGGTTTGGTGTCTCCGCCGTCTTCTTCCACGGCAGCGCATTGCCCCAATCCGTCGGCGAGCCCTTGATAATCCCGGTCGGATTTCCGCCTCCGCCGGTTGGCGGAAACAGGATCACATCGTATTTCGCATTCAAATCGGCATTGTGCGAAACAGTCTGTGTGCTGATGTAGTCGTAAGGAATTTTCAAATTATCGAGCGCGATCCTCCACCACCCTTCGGTCTGCGTGCTCTGCCAGGTGTGCAGCAGCGCGATTCGCGCCGCATGTGTCGGGTGTGTCTTCACTGTGGGTGCGGAATCGAGCGCGATGATTTGCACGCCCAATTCTGCGGCCGCGCTTTGCAAATCCGACCCTCCGACGTTGCGCACGATGTAACTTCCCCGGTTGAACTTGTGTCCCCCCGCCTCGAATGGCTCCTCCGTCGCGTCAAAACTCGCGTTCTTAAAGCGGTATCTCAGCTCGGCCAAAGTAGGGTCGGCATTGTTGTTAATCGCAAAAACCGTTCCGCTCCCGGAAACACCTCCCGGCGCGCGGATTTGCGTGACTTTTTCCACCGGTGCGTCGAGCACTTTCGTATCCGTTACGCGGAAAACCTGCACGTTGAACAGTTCGCCAAACGTCCACCCCGTATCGTCATAGGGAGTCTTCTGCGGATCATCGGGCGCCCAGTATTGATAATCGAGCAGGGAATCAGCAATGCGCGAATAGGGCTGGTCCATGCGGAC
Source organism: Candidatus Acidiferrales bacterium (assembly GCA_035308165.1). Taxonomy (GTDB): domain Bacteria; phylum Acidobacteriota; class Terriglobia; order Acidiferrales; family UBA7541; genus DASTCZ01. The sequence continues at coordinate 56,500 of DATGHC010000026.1, forward strand.
AATGTAGCTGCCCGCGGGAAAATCCTTTGTAATCGTTGTCGGGCGCGACTCGCGATTTGCTCTCCCGCCGGCCTGATCACCTCCAGCAGCATTGGCGCCTCCCTGGCCTCCACCAGCGTTTCCGCCGCTTCCGCCCTGTCCTCCCCGGCCTCCCGAAGGCCGTGGAGCGGGCACAGTAACGCTGAATGCCGCGGTAGCTCGGGAAATTTCCACTCTCTGCTTCATCATCACACGTAGCAAGTCCGCTTGATTCCCCAGCCGCGGATCATCTCCCGGCAGTACATAGGCCGCGGGCCCTTCCTGAGTCGGTTTTTGGATGGACCGCTTCGCCTTCAAATAAAAATTCTTCAGGAAGAATTTCCGGCTGTCGCCAAAATAGTGCAACGCCGCCAGCAGTCCCGTCTCTTCATAATTATTATTGTCGCGTTGTGACCACAGTGTCTTGGGTAGCGGCGGGTCCTGCCGGTACCAGGTGCGGTCGTACTCATTCGGGGTCAGCGATCGCACCAGCGTGTCCGCGCCGCCGTTTCCGAACGTTTCGTAAAGCCTGCTGATCCCGTTGTGCATCGCGGCAATAAACATCAGGTAGCCCGGCGACCAGGTATCGAAATTTCCGTGAGTAAATACACCCGGCATCCCCAGCCGCGTCATGTCCGCGACGTTCCGCCACCCCAGCATCTCCCACTCATTGGTCAAAATAGGATCCACCCAGGCGTTGAACGGCCCATCGCCCGCCGTGTTGTCATAAAGATAGGGCACCGACTCGTGCAGGTCGTGCAGCACCTGTGCCTTCCAGTCCACAAAAGTGTTCAGCACATTTTCCGTGAGTTTGAGCGTGACTCCCATCGCGTCGCGGTTGTTGTCATGCGCCACGTAATGTCCCCAATAAACCAGCGGCGGATAGTTGTCCTTGGGGTGCGCCAGATGCCAGCGGTATATATCCACGACGCGGTCGCGGCCATCCACTTCCACCACCGGCGTGATCAACGTAATCACGCGATCGCGAATCTCTCGTATATAAGGACTCTCATCCACCGCCAACCGGTAGGCCAATTCCATCAGCGCCGTCGGTGCGCCGGATTCCGTGGAGTGGATCGTTCCCGTGATGTAATAGACGGGCACCACCTGATCAACCAGTTTGTCCGCTTCGGCGTCATCAAATTTAATCAACCTGGGATCGGCCAGTTTGCCAAGCTTGTCCTTATTTTCCTGCAGGTGCGCCAGGTTTTGTTCCGATGAAACCGCCACCGCGATCATCTCGCGCCCTTCTTCAGTCTTTCCGATGGAATACACTTTCACTCGTGGGCTTTTCGACTCCAGCAACCGCATGTACTTGTACACTTCCTCAGCGTAGGGAAGAATTCCCGGAGCTCCCGACACATCGCCGAGCACGGCCTCCGGCGTAGGCACGGTCTTCGAGGCAGGCAGATAGTCCACTAGCGGCGAAGTGAAGAAAGGCTCCGTCGTGTACTTCTTAATTTTCGCCGTGTAGGCCTCGTCCACAGCCTGCTTCGGGTCGCGCCCGGGCCAGGTCTCCACCGCCTGTGCGCGCGCGCCGCTCGCGCAAAATAGCCCGCACACAACGAGCCCCACCGCCACGACTGTCTTCGCCGCCAAATTCATCCCTTTCATCTGTCCCCCCGTTCAATGAGTGCCTTAAGATCTCGATTCAGATCGCTTCGCCGTTACGCAACGGGAAGCGTCATATCATCCCGCGTAAACCCTGTAAAGCCCATCTTCGCAATGCTCGCAAAACAAGCGAAGTGCATGCAACCCCTGGATGAATTCCGATTTATTTCAATTTGAACTGCGAAATATCAAATGCCGGCTTGGGATACTTCATGCCAAATCCTTCTAGTGTCTGCGCCACAATGCACGACACCGCAAGATTACGAAACCACTTGTGGTTCGCCGGGATGATGTACCACGGCGCCTCGGCCGTGCTGCATTTCGCCAGCCCAGCCTCATACGCCTCCACGTACTCATCCCAGAATTTCCTTTCCGCGAAATCCGCCGGCGAAAGTTTCCATTGATGTGCTGGATCGTCCAGCCGCTCCTGGAACCGTTTTTTCTGCTCGTCCTTGCTGATGTGCAGAAAAAACTTCAGCACCTTAATCCCGTTTTCAGCCAGCAGCGTTTCAAACACGTTGATCTGTTCATACCGGTTTTCCCATATTTTCCGCGGCACCAGGTTGTGCACGCGGACAACCAGCACGTCTTCGTAGTACGACCGGTTAAAAATTCCAATTTGGCCGCGCGACGGAACGGCTAGGTGCGCCCGCCACAGAAAATCATGCTCGGCCTCTTCATGGGAAGGTACTTTGAACGACGTCACGCGGCATCCCTGCGGGTTCACGCCCGACATCACGTGGCGTATTGTCCCGTCCTTGCCCGCTGCATCCAAGCCCTGCAACACGATCAAGAGCGCATGTTTATTTTCCGCATACAGCAGTTCCTGCAAGGTATCGAGCCGCTTCAGGTTTTTCTCCAGCAGGTCTTTTGTTTTGGAGTCTTTGCTGTAGCCAAGCGTCTCGTCTGGATCAAATTTCGACAGCCGCACCTTCTTCCCAGGCTGCACCATCAATTTCTTCGCAAAATCCATTTCTGCCTCTCTCTTCGCCCGTCGCATTCCACCGCGAGCATATCAGGAACTCGCACTCACAAAAATGCCAATGTAGCTCAACTCCGGCGTGCCCTATGCGGGGACTGATTTGTTTCTCGCTCATTTCTCATCGAATATTTCTTGCCTCGCCCAAATTGGCGATGTAAAAGAGTCCGCATCCCAATTCGTTGACTCAGAAGCGCTTGTTTTGTTGGGATGCACTCCGGGAGTGGGAGGCGAGGATGTTCAATCGCATGGTGTTCGGCCTTTGTTTGGTTTGCGTTTTTCAGTTTGCCTCAACATCCTGGAATTCGCCCGCCGCCCCGCAATCCGCCCCGCAGCAACCGTTCGATGTCATCATCCTCAACGGCCACATCCTCGACGGCACCGGCTCGCCCTGGTATTCCGGCGATATCGGCATTCGCGATGGCCGCATCGCAGCAATCGGGAACCTCGCCAACTCCTCCGCCAAGCGCACCATAGACGCACGCGGCCTGACCGTCGCCCCCGGCTTTATTGACATGCTGGGCCAATCGGAATTGACCATCCTCGTCAATCCACATCTCCCCTCTAAGATCTATCAAGGCATCACCACGGAAATTACCGGTGAAGGATCATCCGCCGCGCCTCAGACTGGCGCCACTCTTGACCAGGATCGCCAGCAATACGATCACTACCAGCTCAATCCCGATTGGAAGACCTTTCGCGAATATTTTGCCCGCCTGGAGAAGCAGGGAATGGGGATCAATATGGCTAGCTACGTTGGCGCCACACAAATTCGCAAGGTCGTTATTGGAGACGATGACCGTGCCCCCACTCCCGCCGAACTGGAGCAGATGAAATCGCTTGTCCGCCAGGCAATGGAACAGGGGGCACGCGGAGTTTCCACCTCGCTTCAATATCCACCTGCGCCGTACGCATCTACGGAGGAGTTGATCGCTTTGGCCGCTGAAAGCGCCAAGCACGGCGGCATCTATGCGACTCACATGCGCACCGAAGGCGATGGAATTATGTCTGCGCTCGATGAGGTGGCCCGCATCGCTCGTGAAGCGCACACGCCGGTGGAAATATGGCACTTAAAAGTCGGTGGAGTTGCAAACTGGGGCCGCATGCCGGAAGTGGTCAAATTCATAGACGATGCCCGGGCATCGGGGCTGGACATCGAAGCGGACACCTATGCTTACACCGCTTGGAACAATTCGCTTTCCGCCTTCGCGCCTCCCTGGGCTCATGATGGTGGCGCCGATAAGCTCATCGAGCGTCTCAAGGATCCCGCAACTCGCGCCAGAATACGAAACGATATGATGACTCCGAATACGGCCTGGGATGATGAGTGGCGCGAAATTCCCGGACCGGACGCGATCCTTGTCAGCTCCGTCCTCAATCCCAAACTGCTCTCGCTTCAGGGCAAAACAATTTCTGAGATCGCCAAATTGTGGAACAAGGACCCCATCGACACCATATTCGACCTGCTGATTCAGGATCACGCAAGTACATACGTTTCTGTTTTCGCCATGCAGGAAAACGACGTCGCACTGGCTCTGAAGCAACCCTGGGTTTCAGTCGACAATGATTCTTCGGGGACCTCTCCGGAGGGAATCCTCGGTGAGGATCATCCGCACCCTCGAGCTTACGGCACCTTTCCTCGCATTCTCAGCAAGTTTGTCCGGGATGAAAAACTCTTGACCCTGCCCGAAGCCATCCGAAAATTCACTTCGCTCCCGGCCCAACGGATGAGGATTGCGGATCGCGGCGTCCTGAAGGCCGGCTTGTGGGCAGACATCGTGGTTTTCGATCCCGCCACGATACATGACCTCGCTACCTTCGAGAATCCGAGTCAACTATCAGTGGGAATGAAGTACGTGATGGTCAACGGCGCTCTCGTGATTGACGATGGCAAAATGACCAACGCGCTTCCAGGTAAGGTTCTCCGCGGCCCCGGATACCACTGAATGAATTGATTTCTTTTATTTCAATACACTCCCAATAATTTCAGTGCGAGACTGTCGCCTCGTCCGTCGCGCCTTTCCATCCTGGCCCGCGAAGCCCAACTCCCGCCTTCACTCCCGTCAATCTCCCTTTCTCAAACTCCACCTGCCCGTTCACCAGCACGAGGGCCACACCCTCGGATAGCTGTCCGGGTTTTGTGTATGTTGCGTGGTCAATAATTTTCGCAGGGTCAAAGATGGTGATATCTGCGAAGAATCCTGTCCTCAACATTCCGCGATCCACCAGATGCTCTCTCTCCGCCGGCAGGGAAGTGATCTTCCGCACTGCCTGCTCCATCGGCATCATTTTCAGGTCTCTTGAATAATGGCCCAGGAACTTCGGCATAGACCCCCACGTCCGCGGGTGGTCGTGCGGCCCATAGAGCGGCCCATCCAGCGACTCCTCTCCCGCGTCCAGTCCGATGCTCGTCCACTGCTGCGAAAGCCCCGTTTTCAAATCCAGCTCACTGGCAATGAAATAAAGCGCGCCTGTCTGCAGGTTGTCCGCGATAACGAAATCCATCAGCGCGTCAATCGGCGGCTTCTTCATGGTCGCGGCCATTTCCGCCACGGTTTTCCCCTCAAATTTCTTCAGGTCTGGATTGATCACCGTGGCGATCATCACTCCGCCCGCCCCACCCGCGGCCAGATACAAGTTCTCCCAGTCTGTGTGGCTCACCGCCATCTCCACGCGAATGCGGCTGCGCACAGCCGGTTCCTTCAGCCGCTCCAGCATTTTCACCGGACCTCCCACGGCCACCCACGGAGGCAGTGCGGAAGAAAGCGCCGTCGCTCCGGCTAGATAGGGATACATATCCGCCGCCACTTCCACGCCCGATTTGCGCGCATCCTCAATCTTCTTCACCACCAGCGGCATCTGTCCCCAGCGGTCCTTCCCGGCCACCTTCAAATGGAATATCTCCACCGGCAAATGCCCCTCGCGTCCGATGCGGATCGCTTCGTCCATTGCCGCCATTTCCGTTCGGCCTTCGCTGCGCATATGGGTGGCGTAAATCCCGCCATATTTCCCCGCGACTTGCGCCAACGCGATCAACTCCTCAGTCTTGGCAAAGTGTCCGGGGGGATAAATCAGCGCCGTGGAAAGCCCCATGGCGCCCTGTCGCATCGCCGACTCCACATATGTCTTCATTGTCTCTAATTCTTTTGCCGTGGGCGCACGGTCCGCATCCCCCAGCACTGCTTCACGAACCTGTGCCGCGCCAACATAAGTTCCCAGATTGAGCGGCGTCCCCGACTTCTCCAGCCGTTGCAAATATCCGTCCAAATCACTCCAGTCCACGGTCACGTGGTAATGCGCCAAAAATGGCTTGAGCGGCGCCATCGTCAAATCATTTTGCGGGGCAATGCTCCCACCCTCGCCCGTAATTTCCGTGGTGATCCCCTGTGACAGCTTGCTCAGCGCCCGGTTATCAATCATCAGTGACATTTCCGACTGTCCCAACATGTCAATAAATCCTGGCGACACAACCATCCCCGTCGCGTCGATCACTCGCTTGGCACGCGCGCCGGATAATTTCCCAATGGCCGCGATTCGGTTTCCACGAATTGCCACATCGCCCGAATGCCAGGGATTTCCGCTCCCATCCATGATTCGTCCATTGCGGATCAATACGTCGTATTCCCCCTCCGCCGCTGACCCCTCACTTTTCGGCGCATCGTAAGCCGCTGCAGCTATTTCTCCCAGAGCCTGCCCCACAATTTTATTCGCCGCCTCGGGAAGGTCCCGCGGCACTGTCACGTGATTCGCATAAATTGCGAACGCCAGGTGTTCGTTATTCGCCGTGGTGATGTATCCCGCCAACCCCTTGCCCGTAACCATTAGCGTTTTCGTCAGCGCATTAAACGCGCCGAAGGTCCCGGTCTTCGCGTGTACGCTTCCCGCCGCAGGTGAATTCGGCTGGATGTTCCACAGCGTCCCATCTTTCCCGAGTACCGGAAGCGCGTTATAAAACACGGGATAGTCCGGCCTCTTCGACCAATACGCCAGATATTTCACAATAAAGTCCGGCGCGAAATATGCCGATTGCGCACCGCCCGCTCCATCCGCTTGCGACGCACCGCCCAAATCCAGCCCCGCCTTAGTCAAAAAATCCCGTTCCGCGTCAAACCCTGCCTGTTCCGCATCTGCTCCCAGTTTGTGCGCCACCAACGAGCCCACCATTGCCGGAGTCATGCTCGCATGCAGATTCTGGCTCACCTTCAGCGTCACCTTGACTTCTTCGGAAAGCGGCGGCGATACATGCTCGGCCACCACGTTTTCCTCTTTGTAGGCTTCCGCCAATGTCGCAAAATTGGCTTTCTCCGCCGCCGCCCGCGGCTCCGCGGTTATCCCTTTCTCGCGCAATGCCTCGGTCAGCACAATCTCTGCGTATCGGCTCGGCTCCGGCACCTTGTACGAATAAAGTATGCTCGGCCCGCCCATCGGCATCGTCCCCGAAAGGATCAGCGTATGTGTCCCCTCCGGCGACGCTTCATCCGAATTGACTCGCACCATCGGTTGCGAATCCGCCGTACCCGTTTTTATTTGCGAAAGAAATCGTACGTAACTCGTCCGTGGCGAGAAATCCATTGTCGCCGGGGAATCCACTACCTCTCCCGGAGTCACCGTAAAATCAACCAAATTATCATTCACGGAAATCGGCGAAATAATCGCTCCAGTTCCCAGTTCACGCGCCCCTTCGCGGAACAAAGACGCGTCCACTATCACGTGCCCTTCAATCTTCTTAATTCCATGCGCTGTAATTTGCGTCGCAAATTCACGGATCACCATTAGCGGATCCCCCGGCACCGCCTTTGTGTCCGGACTCCCCGCATACGAGTGATCTTCATTCGTGTACCCCATCGTCCCGTCGGGTTGTATTCGCCCACTCAGGTTTGGATCCCCGCTCCCCACCAGCACTAAGTCGCCCTTCAGCGTCCCCTCCGCATCAATCGGCCCCGTGCGATACACCCGCGTATGAAACCGGTAATCTGCGCCTAGCAGCGCCAGCGCCGTCCCCTCCGTCAACAGCTTTGTAGTCGAACCGGGCGTGAACAGCTTGTCCGCTGCATGCGTGTAAATCGGCTTGCCCGTCTCCAGCGAATAAAACTCAATTCCAAAGCTTGCGTATTTGAATTCCGGCCGCGCCATGATTTTCGCAATCCGCGCCGCAAGCGAATCACTCCCATTTGTCGCGGAATTCGCGCCCGGCGATTGCGCCAGCACAGCCCCGGTCATCAATGCAAGGATCACTCCAACCCTGCCCACGCCTCCAAGCACGCGCAATAACATTCTGTACGCCCCTGTCGTGGATTTACCTGCTCCTGCCGACCCCATTAATTATGCCGCTGATTGTATCCCCGCTTGCCGCACCGCCACAGTCTTTTGCGTGATGGCTGCCTGATTCGTAAGGTCAGGCCCGCGGCCCGCACCAGATAATTCGCTGTTCTCACGCCTTCCTGCGTACCATTCGCACTATCCAAAGTGGAAATCTTATTCCACAAATTCCTACTGTCCCAAGACTGTCCGCCCGTCCAGTAGTTTCTGACCACTTCTTTTCTTAAGCTCCCCTCACAGCCGTTGGAGCTTTCTGGGGTGGGATTCCGCGGTCACCACCCCAATTCTTCCATCGCCGGGGAGGCGCCATGCTCGATACAGAAGCGTTTGCCGAGTTCCGCAAGGCCCTCGGTTATCTGCGGGACGGCAGTCCCGACGACGCACTGCCGCACATTCGTCGCGCCACTGAACTCGAAGAGCACAATCCTTTTTATCGTTCCTATCTGGGCGTCACTCTTGCGCGCTCCGAAAAAAAATGGGCCGAGGCTGAGATGCTTTGCGATAAGGCCCTGCGCATGAAGCGCGATCAGCCCCAGCTTTATCTCAACCTCGCCGAAGTCTACGTCGCGTCCGGCCGCCGCCAGGATGCCCTCGAAACTCTGTATATGGGGATCCGCTACGCTCAGCGCGATCGGCGCTTGGGGGAGATGCTCAGCACGCTTTCCACACGTCGGCCACCCGTGTTCACGTTCCTGGATCGCCATCACTTCCTAAACAGGAGCGTTGGCATGTGGCGGCACCGCATTTTCAAATTGTTGGAAAACGGTTCCAGTACAACCGCAACCGAAGGGGTTCGTTAACAATCTAGTCTAAAGAGGGGCGCTGGGCTGTCGCACCCGCGCCCCTCTTTAGACCTCTACCTCTTAATCGAGTTTGCTGTAACCTCAAGGCGAGCCGCCACCGTACTCCACTCCGGTGTCAGGCTCGCCTTGTCGTTTTCCTTTCGCCAAATTGACCCCGGTCCACACTGCCTTCTCCGCGCCTCTGCGTTGAGTTTGGTTCCCTCGAGTTTTCCCCCCATTGTCCCCACCCCAAATCCTATGCTACTGTTTCCTCAGAGCGGGCGTAGTTCAATGGTAGAATGAGAGCTTCCCAAGCTTTAGACGTGGGTTCGATTCCCATCGCCCGCTCCAGATTGCCTATTTTCGTCGGCTCCCCAACCACTCGATCTCCCAGTCCAGGTCAGTCCACTCGTTGGGGGTCCTGATCAATGCTGCGGCCTATCGATTCGCCGGCAACCGGTTCCCAATAAACTGCGAGACGCGCGTGGCCGCGGGCGGATCCAGATTTGCCAGCACCGCAATCACGTATCCGGATTGCGGATAAAACCGCAGATCCCCATTCATTCCCGGGGCGCCCCCTCCATGCCCATAGGACCGCACGCCATCCACCGTCCGGTCCTCGAATCCGTACGCGTATTTCGCCACCGGTCCTGTCGCCACTTTTCCAGAGGTCAACAATTCCGTGAAATGCTCATTCAACAATTTGTGGCCCATGAGTGCGACCGCAAATCGCAACAAATCGCCAACCGTCGAATACCCGCCTCCCGCCGAGGTCCCGCGATAAGGCAGAGTATCCGTGTTGGGAGTCCAATTGCCGCCGCCCTCCAGCTTCATATAGCCGACGCTGCGATTGGGCACTGCCTGATCCTCGGGAAGGGAATTGGTCGCAGTCATTCCCGCGGGCCTAAATACGTGTTCCTCCACGTAATCGTAGTAGCTCTGTCCGCTCACTCGCTCGATCACCACGCCCAATAGGATGAATCCGAAATTGCTGTACTCGAACTTGCTGCCCGGCTCGAATTTCGGCGCTCGGTTACCCAGCAGGGTCACGTAATCCTGCAGCGCGTGCAATTCCAGCCGGTGCGCATCGAACTCCGGTCCGAAGAAATCGCCCGTCCCTCCGGTGTGCGTCAGCAATTGATGTATCGTCACCTTGGACGCCACCTCTTTGTTTGGATAGTCCGGCACATATTTTCCTAGCGGAGCGTCGAGTTGAATCTTCCCCGCTTCCACCAGTTGCAGGATGGCGGTTGCAGTAAACATCTTATTCATCGAGCCAAGCCGGAACTTCGTGTCCAGTGTGTTCGGTGTTTTTCTTGCCCGCTCGGCTAATCCGTAGGCGCCAGAGAATATGGGTTTCCCGTTTTTCGCCACCAGAACTGCGCCCGAAAACGCATCCGCAGCAGTCTGTTTTTCAAGCTCCGCCTTGAGCGCGGAGATGGCTTCGCTTTCGCTCACCCTTACCGGGGGAGGCCCGGCCTCCTGATTCACCAATTCCAGGTCAAGAGTCAGAATTCGGTGCGGCTCCGCGGCTGCCACCTCGATCTCGAAGCGCGCCATGCGCCCGGAAGCATTTTCCTGAACTAGGCCGGTAAAGCGCGTAGCCGTGGAATCCAACGCTTGTTTGAAGTCGAAGCCGCCGGTCTGTTTGCGGAAGTCGAGCGTGTCATCGATATGCGAGACTCGCTCCGGCATATTTTTCTCGAAGAAGTGCAGGATCGTATCTCGGTCGCCGGAGTTAAACGCAGCAAGCCAGCCGGCGAATTGCTTGGCAGCAGCGGTGTCGGGAAATTGAGCGAACGTCTGAGTTTGCGGCCGGGAGGCGGCCGCAACTGCAAGCGCCCCAACAGCTGCAAGGGCCAGTGCGGCGAGAAAGTTGAGCGTAAGAAGCAGTCTTGGTCTTGGCATGGTTGTTTAGACGGAGCTCTCCACAATTCATTTCATTTATAATCTAAATGACCTATCATTCACACCGTGAATGTGACCTCGCTGAATCTCAATCTCTTGCCGATTTTTGAAGCCCTGCTCGAAGAGCGAAGTGTCAGCCGCGCCGCCGCTCGTGTCGGTTTGAGCCAGCCCGCCATGTCCAACGCTCTTCGCAGGCTCCGCGAAGCCTTCAACGATGACCTCTTCGTAAGGACTCGTGCCGCCATGACGCCCACGGCCCGTGCCCTCGAGCTGGCGGGTCCCATCCGCGCCGCGTTGGCCCAATTCCGCGGTGCAATAGCAGACCGGCCCGCCTTTGTTCCCGCCGTTAGCACTCGCAGTTTTCGCCTTGCCATGCTTGACTACTCTGAACTCATTCTTCTTGGCCCGCTACTGAGCCGCGTGCAACGGATGGCGCCGGAAGTGCAAATCCTGGTCCGCCGCCTCGATCGCATTTTCATCCCGCCCGAAGCCGAACTACGCGCCGGCACCTTTGACGCCGCTATCGGCTTTTTCCCCGAAGCCAGTGGGCTCGAGCTAGGAACACAATCCCAGGATTTGTTTGTTGAAGAAAACGTGTGCATCGCGCGAAAAGGGAATCCATGGGTGCGGCGGCCATTCACTCTGCGCCGATTCGCCGCGGCAGGGCACCTCGGCGTCTTCTACCGCAGCGACACTCGCGGCCTGATTGACAGCATCCTCGCGGGCCACGGCTTGCGCCGGCGCTTGAAAGCCACTGCGCCTCATTTTCTCAGCGTGCCCTATGTAGTTGCTGAGTCTGACTTAATTGCCGTGGTTCCCGCAGGCCTTGCCGAGCGCTTTTGCAAAACACTCGGCCTCGAAGTTCGCAAATTACCTTTTGCCATGCCGCCTCTGCGCATGCGCCTCCTCTGGCATGACCACGCCGAAGACGATCCCGCCCACAAATGGCTCCGCTCCGAAATCTGCGCTAGCTTCCGTACCCAAAAACATCGTCCAAGTCTGCCTTGACTGGTTGGATCGCCGAATCGTGCGTCTGCAAAACTCTCGAGAGTATTCGAACTAGGCCCCGCCCCGCGCTACTTCTCCCCGCAAAATTTCTTTGTATTGGGCGGATTTCTCTTGACATCAACTATAACGCTTTGGTAATATCCCTTGCAGACTGCGACCAACGTTTCGAATACTCTTCCCGAAACGGATTCCCTCAAGCCTGCCGGTAGTTGGAAATAGCCTTATTTTATGGGCGCAATTGTATGAACATCAAAACACTCACTTTCAAGTCCCCTGGAATCATATTCTTACCAGGACTCAACCCAAGCTCCTGCATACGCTTGATTCCATGGAGGTTAGTTACTATAGAGATAATGCCCTAAGTCTTTTAGAATGATATTCATTGGACGGCGATTGTGGATTTGACAAAGTAAGCTGCCTCGCGCACGATTGAGAGGCCGTGATAGGGCGCTGCCGATTCGCTTTAAGGCAGTCCAATATGTTTTTTAATTTCGGCTTTTGCAACTTCGGCGATTATGCCGATGGCAACAGTGGGAAGTCCCTTCAGCCTATCTTTAGTTTTTCCCCAGATTCCTGGATCGCGGATATCGTCAATCAGTTCGTGGCCTTTCCATGTCAATTTGCAAATCACGGGCATTTCCATGGTGGTATTGCCTTTTACAAATCCCTCCTCTACAAGAAGCGTTAGGTGATAACCAATTTCACCCATTGACTTGCTGAGGCTACAAATTTCACCCGGTTCTGTGAAGGACACCCAGTTGTTTCCGTCCATCAGCGGATTCTTTTCAATTTGGAGGAGCAAGTCTCGAATTAAATCCATGTCGCGGGTCATTTCTTTTTGCCTGCATTCAAACACTTGCATCGGATGCACTCCTGCGCTACTCTTAGTCTGTTCGCAAGAGATTCCGAAGGCCCGACCGCAAATCGGGCCTTTTTAGTTTGACTACACTCTAAAACGAAAAAGCCCGACGCGATGGTCGGGGCTTCTCCGATGAACCTAGACACCTCATCGTAAGCCTTTGCTCGCGCCGATGCAAGAGCGCGATGAACCAAGGCCTTCCACGGCTGCTCCCCGAAGACCCGGAGAATCTGCTTTCGGCGGATTCACGCAAGCGCATTCAGCGCGCGCTCATTGACGCGGAAAAATTCGTCTGGGAAACCGAGATCCTAATCGAGAGCCACCGCCCCCAAAGCGATAAAGCTCAAATGTTGCGCAACCTCGCGAACTTCAGAAAGGCGCGCGCAATTCTGGCCGTGATGCGCGTGGAATACAGCGGTCTGGAACTGCCTGACGCGAAATTCAGAGAATGCATGAAGACGGAGACTGAAGCCGCCGTAAACTCGCTCCAATTATCCGGTGCTCAGCAACGGCTACTTGAGGTCGAATTCTACTTTCAGTCAGGAACCGCTGCGCTTCCGGTCGCACTGGCCGAAGACAGCGCGCCCGCTGCCCAACCAATCCCAATTCAGTCCACGATTGGGGAGCAGATCAGGAGATTGAGGGCGGAATGCCGTCTGACGGTGGACGAGCTGGCCGAAAGAATAGGGGTGCAGCCCAGAACAGTTCGACGTCATCAGTCAGGGCGCAGCAAGCCCCACTATTTCTCCCTCAGAGCATACGAGACCACTTTCTCTAAGATATTAAAATATAAGGTAGTTATAAGCGAAGATGTCCGCACAATGTCCGCAAAATGACCTCCATATGGGCTAGCAGTGTCATAGCCCCCTCCGCCAGAATCCCGGATGCAAAGGGATAAGTTTTAGACTATTCGACATCAAATAGAGGGCGAACATGAAAATACCAATTGCGGCTCCAGCGCGCACAGTAGACCGCCCGTGACTGGGGCCTGAAAAGGAAAGGCGCGATTCGCTACGATATCCCATGTGGGGGAAGCGAATCGCGCCGTGGCGGTGCTCGTCTTGGGGCCGTGGCAGAGAGGTTATTGCGTGCGACCTATAATCGCTAGACGTGTTCACGCACGTCCGAAGGTTCGATTCCTTCCGGCCCCGTCAAGTCATGCTATCATGCGAAACATGAAACGGAAAGTGCTGGTTGAAAAATCGCGGTTTGACACTGTGCTTTCCACACTTCTCAAGAAAAAGCCGCTGCCCGCGAGAAAGATAAAGACTTCCGGCAAGCGCGGCTCCAAGTCCCCGATGTTCTCTAAGCTGTCAGAGTCTTGAGTGGTAGGGCCTTCCCGCGAAGCAATCCCTTCACCGTTTCGTTGAACATTCCAGGTTGCCTCTCGCGGCGATTGAACCGATATGAAAACTCGTTGCAATAGCGACCCAGGTGCTTTATCGAAACTTTGTGGAATGTGCCATAGACGCCTTTCTTTAGAAGGCTGAATGCGTTCTCAATCGTGTTGGTGTGAATCGGGCCGTTCACATATTCATACTTGTGCTTGATCGTCTGGTGTTTCTTGGCCGAGAACTTCCGCTGTAGCGCGAACGGATATATTGCGTGCTCATCCGTCATGATGGTCTGGACGTGCTGACTGATATTCTTTTCGAGCACGGGCCGGAGTGAAGTTATCTTGGCATCCGTCACGGGCACAAGGCGCAGATTCCCGCCGCGCTCAACCATTCCCAGTACGACATCCTTACCCTGCTTCTTGCGCTTGGGGAAACCTTTGCGGGGAACACGCGGCCCGATGTAGGTTTCGTCTGCTTCCACGATGCCCTTTAGCTCGGCCGTCTCTTGCATCGCTTCACGGATGCGATGGCAGAGATGCCAGACCGTCCGATAGTTCGCTTGGCTGATTCCAAGATGTCGGCCCACTTGCAACGCGCTGATTCCTTTTTTCGCTTCCAAGATCAACGCAATCGCCATGAACCACTTTTCTAACGGCAAGTGTGAATCATGGAATACCGTGCCCGCGGTCGGGGAGAACTGATAGCCGCATCCCTTGCACTCAATGAGGCGACGGGACGGAACCTTGACTGTGACCATCTTCTGCTTCTTCGCGCTGAAACGCTTGCGCTCAGTCTCGTTTGTGGTGAACTGGCGAAACTCTTTGCCCTCGACGCCGCACTTCATGCAGGTGATGTTTCCGTCCGGCCAGCGCATCGCGGCGAGATAATCCAAGCAGGCATCCTTGCTGGCGAATTGTCGGGTTACGTCTATCAGGTTCATGGTGTGCTCCGTTCTGTTCCGTTTACAGAACAAGCCTACTAGAATTCCGTTACTTTGTCAAGTCCATAATCGCCCATTGGACGATGCTCTCCCATAACCCATTTAGATTGATATTCTTGGTGAAATGATGGGGGGAGGGGGCCACATCCGGTACAGACCGGGCCCAGATCGGCCAGCGATGAGGTGATAAGTGTCTTGACGAAAATCACTCCTCCCGCACCACGCGGAAACCATAATCCGCATATTTGAATTCGTGAGGAATGCTCGACCGCGCCGCAGTCGGCGTCACCTTCACATGATGTCGCCACGAACCGCCGCGTGAACTCTTCCGCGTTCCGTTCTCCGGCCCCCGAGGATTCCGTTCCGCCGACCGCGCGTAATATTCAGCGTCGTACCAATCCGAGCACCACTCATGGACATTGTCGCCCAAATTAAAAAGCCCGTAAACGTTGGGCGTATAAAGCCCGACTCGCTCCGGCCCGGTCAACCAGCGCCGCGCGTAATCCGGAACCTGTTCAACTCCCGCATCGCCCCACGGATAGAGCGCGCCCTCAACTCCGCCGCGCGCCGCTCGTTCCCATTGAGCTTCCGTAGGGAGGAAGTACCTCCGGCTTGTGGCGTCGCTCAGCCACTCGCAATAGGCTACAGCATCGCGCCACGACACCGCCACAACCGGCTGCCTCGGATCGCTGAAGTTGGCATCCTCCCAATGGATGGGAATCGAATGCTTCGCAATCGTCAGAAACTGCCCATATTCTTGGTTGGTGACCTGAAACGCCCCCATCTCGAAGGCGTCCACCCATACCCGGTGTGCGGGCCTCTCGTCGTCCCGCCCCCCATCATTGCCCATCACGAACCACCCTTCGGGGATTGGCGCCATCACCGGCTCGATTGCAGTGGACTTTTCCATGAAAACATTCAAGAACTGAGAGGTAACTCCGACGTTATTTCCCGCGTCTAAGTCTCAGAAACCAAAAGGTCGGTAATTCGGTCCGCCACGGGAGCCTTGGTGCAACTCAAACAAATCTTAGCACTTGCCTGCGCTGGATTCCTGGCCGCGGCCGTTCTCGAGTGCCAGGTCATCTCGGAAGATGAAATCCGCATCGTCAATGAGCAATACGTTCCCCAATCGCCTGGCACCATCCGAGTTGAAAGCACCATCGTGCCGGTTAACGTGGTGGTCCGAGACTCCAACGGCAAGTCCGTCCCCGGCCTTCAGCAAAGCGACTTCGAGCTTTACGACCTAGGCAAAAAGCAGGCCATAACACAGTTTAATGTAGAGACGACAAATCCACCCCCCATCGAAAAAGTTGACACGGTAATTAAGCCCGGCGTGCCTCCCACTCCGCCTCCGCCCCCTCCCAAGCCGCGATACATCGCGCTCTATTTTGATGACGAGAACATGTCCTCCCCGGACATCACTTTTGGCCGGCAGGCTGCGGAAGGTTTCGTGAAGAAAAGCCTGGAGCCCACCGATCTCGCCGGGGTTTTCACTTCGTCCACGACAGTCACACAAAATTTTACGTCGGACACCTCAAAGCTTCTCGCTTCTCTCAGCCAGCTCAAGACCCACCAGCGCAGAGCGGGATTCGGGGCCATGTCCTGCCCGAAGATCGAGCCCTACCAGGCGCAGCAGATTGTGGACAATTATAACGAGCACACGCCCGCGTTCGATCTGGCGCTCGCGCAGGCGGTTGAGTGCAATTGTCCCAAGCCGCCCGATGCGGTCTGCCAACAAGAGCAGGCCCGCCTGGTCCAGAACCAAGCCGCTGTTACTCTGACATTGGCCGAAAATTTTGCTAAGGACTCGCTGGGAGTAATTACAGACATCATCCGCTATCTAGGGAAAATGCCCGGTCGCCGCATGATAATCATGGTCTCCTCGGGCTTTTATTCAAGGACAAACAGTGTCTTGCACGTGCAGGACAGAGTGGTGGATGCAGCGCTCCATGCCGAAGTGACTATCAATTCTCTGGACGCCAAGGGCCTGGCCGCCGATTGGATTGGCGGGAATCCCGCTGATGGCGAACCCATCGTAATGACCGGCGGAAACGGCGCAGCGCTCATGGCCTATGCCGATGAAGTCGCCAGCGATGAGCGCGATGTTTCCGATGATCCGCTCTCGCTCCTGGCGCAGGGTACGGGTGGAAAGTTTTTCCACAACAGCAACGATCTCGGCGGTGGGATTCGCGAAATCGCCGCGGTGCCGGAAGTTTCCTATGCTATGGCCTTTGCGCCCGACGGATTGAAAGACGATGGCGGCTACCACAGTTTGAAAGTGAGGTTGCCCGGAAAAAGCGGTTACTCAATCTCCGCCAGGCCTGGATACTTCGCTCCGTCAAAAGCGAAAAAGGCGCCCGCGGCGCGGCTGGAACAATTGAACAAGGAGGTTCTCGCCGCTGATGAACTCGCTCGAATTCCTGTGGAAATTGCCACACAAGCAGGCAAGCTAGGCAGCGGTGAGCCGGCCATAAGAGTATCCATCCATGTGGACATTCACGGTTTGCCATTCAAGAAAGAGAACGCCCGCCACAACGAAAGGCTTCTGATTGTCACCAGCCTGTTCGACAACCAGAATCATTTTCTGTCCGGCTCGGAATCAATTGTGGACATGAATTTGAAAGACGCTTCTTTAGTGGAAGTGCAACAAAAAGGGGTGGACGTCCACCTCTCCCTGCAAGCCCCTCCCGGCACCTACCGCTTGCGCGAAGTTGTCCAGGAAGTGGTCGGCGGCCGCATCTCAGCCTCCACCCGGCCAGTGGAAATTCAGTAGAGAGTTTCTTATATTTGTTTTCGGAAAACGATTAAATCACGCGCGCGCCTGGCTGATGAAGGATTCCCACTTGCCCTGGGACTTGAGGAGTAGTTCGACAACGTCGCGGACGGCTCCGTCACCGGCGCGGCGCGGGGTGACCCAATGCGCGGCGCCAATAACTTCAGGGACGGCGTTGGCGACGGCGATTGCCAACCCCACGCGGCGCATCACGGGAAGATCGGGCAGATCGTCACCAACGTATGCAACCTCACCTTCGTTGAGCCCGGTTTTTTTGAGCATGTCCTCGTACGCCGGAATCTTCTGTGCACAGCCCTCGTAAACAAATTCAATGCGCGATTCCTTTGCGCGGCGGCGCATTGCAGCTGATTCGCGTCCGGTGATGACTCCCGTCCGCAGGCCCGCCGTTGCCGCGAGCGTCAGCCCTTGTCCATCCTGCGCATTGAAGGATTTCAATTCCAGCGCGGTGCCATCGGGTTGAGACAGCAGCCAGACGTGGCCATCGGTGAGCGTGCCATCAACATCCATCAGAAGAAGTTTGATGCGCGCCGCGCGCCGTCGCACATCCGGAGAAACTTTGATGGAGCGACGAGCCAAACTTTCCTCCGTGAGTTCGTTGCGTCAGTACAGTTCGAGAGTCCACAGATCGTGGAGATGGAGCACGCCGACGACTTGCTCCTTTGCGTCCACGACCACGACCGAGGTGATCTTTCGCTGCTCCATACGGCTGAGCGCTGTGCTCGCCAACTCGCGAGGCCCGACGGTAATCGGGCCGCGCGACATGGCTTGCTCCGCGGTCAGTCCAATGGTTTCCCCGCCGCGCGATTGCATCAATCGGCGCAGATCTCCGTCGGTAATGATTCCCATCAGGCGGCCATCATTGGCAACCACCGTTGTCATGCCCAGACCTTTTTTGCTCATCTCATAAATGATGTCCGGCATTCTTGCGCCGGGTGCGACGCGCGGCATCGCGTCTCCGCTGTGCATCAGCGCTTCCACGCGCATCAGCTTTTTGCCTAGCCGGCCGCTGGGATGAAGTGCGGCGAAATCGGCGGTATCAAATCCCCGGCGATCCAGCAGGGAAACTGCAAGCGCATCGCCCATGGCCAAAGCCGCGGTAGTGGACGCGGTCGGCGCAAGATTGAGCGAGCAGGCTTCTTCCTTCACGCTGACATCGAGAACAACCGCGCTGGCCGCGGCGAGTGCGGAGCGCGGCTGACCCGTCATTGTGAGGATGGCGACTTCCAATCGCTTCAGCGTGGGCAACAGCGCGACGATCTCTTCCGTTTCGCCGCCATAGGAAAGCGCGAGCACCACATCATCGCGCGTCAACATTCCCAAATCTCCGTGGAGCGCCTCAGCGGGATGCAGGAAGAAGGAAGGCGTGCCCGTGCTGGAGAAAGTAGCGGCAATTTTCCGGCCGATAAGTCCGGATTTTCCCATGCCGGTCACGGCTACGCGCCCTTTACAGTTGAAGAGCAAATCCACGGCGCGCTCGAAGCTTTTGTCGAGCCTCTTGAGCAGGTCTTCGATGGCCGCCGCTTCGATGCGAAGCACGCGGCGAGCGGTTTCCAAACTCATTTGGCGCTCCAGCGCCGCACCAGCGAATCGAGTTCGATCAGGCGCGAGAGCAAACCAGAAAGGCGATCGAGGGGAAGAGCATTGGTGCCATCAGAGAGCGCCTTGGACGGATTGTCGTGCACTTCGAGAAAAACGCCATCGATTCCGGCGGCGACGCCGGCGCGCGCGAGCGGTTCGATAAATTCGGGCTGGCCGCCGCTGGATTTTCCTTCACCGCCCGGAAGCTGCACTGAATGCGTGACATCGTAGATCACCGGGTAACCGAGCTTGCGCAGGATAGGGAACGAGCGCATGTCCACAACAAGATTTTGATAGCCGAAGAATGTGCCACGCTCGGCGAGAAGAATCTTTTTGTTTCCGGTGCTGGCAACTTTTTCGACGGCGTTGGCCATTTCGGCGGGCGCTAGGAACTGGCCTTTTTTCAAATTGACCACTCGGCCCGAGCGCCCAACAGCAAGCAGAAGATCCGTTTGCCGAGAAAGAAACGCAGGGACCTGCAGCACGTCGCAAACTTCAGCGGCGGCGGCGACCTGCGATGGGTCGTGAACGTCGGTAAGGAGTGGAACGGAAAATGTGGATTTGATTTTTTTCAAAATGCGCAAGCCTTCGCTGATTCCCGGGCCGCGATAAGAAGAAATGGATGAACGGTTCGCTTTATCGTATGAAGCTTTATAAATATATGGAACTTTGAGATCAGAGGCGATTTTCGCAATGCTCTCGGCCATGTGCATGGCGTGGGATTCGCTTTCGATGACACACGGCCCCGCAATGAGCACCAGCGGTGAGTTTCCGCCGATGCGCACTGAGCCGATTTGAACTGCGCTCGAAACTGCCATAAAAGTGGCCGAACCCAGACGCACAAGACTATGCGGGAAGGAGAGATTTATCAACGTTGAGCTTGGTTCTGGACCGTGACGGGATCCCGAGAATCAAACGGGAGCGGAATCCGATTACACGCTTCACTGATTCACGTTAACTTCGGCGAGTAGCGGTGGCTTCAGGAGTTGAAGCAGGCTGTGGTGTTGCGGAGGACCGGACATCGGCGCGGCGGAAATCGTAAGCGGCGCCAATGAAAGCTTTGAATAGCGGGTGCGGAGCCAGCGGCTTGGATTTGAATTCGGGATGGAATTGGCAACCGAGAAACCAGGGGTGGTCGGGGGCTTCGATAATTTCAACGTAAGTGCCGTCGGGAGTTTTTCCGGTGATTTTGAATCCGGCGGCGACGAGTACCTTCTCGTAATCGCGGTTGAATTCGTACCGATGGCGGTGGCGTTCGCTAATCTCAAGTTTGCCGTAGGCGCGGTGGGCGAACGAACCCTGCTCGAGCACGCAAGGCCACGCGCCCAAGCGCATCGTGCCGCCCATTTCGTCCACGCCAAGCAGTTCGCGCAGCTTGTAAATGACGCGGTCGGGAGTGGTTGGATCGAACTCGGTGCTATCGGCATGGGGCAATCCTACGACATCGCGCGCATATTCGATGGTGGCGCACTGCATGCCCAAACAAATTCCGAAGTAGGGCACCTTGCGTTCGCGCGCATACTGAATGGCGTAAATCATTCCCTGAATGCCGCGCTTGCCGAAGCCTCCGGGGACGAGGATTCCATCCACGTGGGCAAGCCGATCGACGGCAGTTGCCGGCGAATCCAGCTCCTCAGCTTCGATCCATTCGATCACGGTGCGGAGATTGTGTCCCAGGCCGCCGTGCATCAGCGCTTCGCTCAAACTCTTGTAGGCGTCGCTTAGCTCGACATATTTGCCGACCACCGCGATGCGGACTTCGCCCTGCGGATTGCGCATGCGGTCGAGCATCTTGGTCCATTCATCAAACTTTCGCGGCGGAGCTTCCATGCGAAGCAACTGCAGGAGCTGATCGTCCAAACCTTCACGGGCCAGCTCGACGGGGACGGCGTAAATCGTGTCCACGTCCTGCGCGGAGATGACGCGCGATTCGGCGACGTTGCAGAAGAGCGCAATCTTTCGCTTCAGCTCCGGAGAGAGCCAGCGGTCGCTGCGGCAAAGCAAAATGTCCGGCTGGATTCCGATGTTGAGCATTTCCTTGACACTGTGTTGCGTGGGTTTGGTCTTGAGCTCGCCCGCCGTGGGGATAAATGGGACGAGCGTAACGTGAACGAAGACGGTGTTTTCCGGGCCAAGCTCCAGGCGCATCTGGCGGATGGCTTCGAGGAAGGGAAGCGACTCGATGTCGCCCACCGTGCCGCCGATTTCGACGATGACCACATCCACATCGTCGGCCACTTTGCGGAAAGCGGCCTTGATTTCGTCGGTGACGTGCGGAATGACCTGCACAGTTTTACCGAGGTAGTCGCCGCGGCGCTCCTTGGAGATGATGGACTCATAGATGCGGCCAGTGGTCCAGTTGTGATCGCGCGTGAGTTTTGTGGAAGTGAAGCGCTCATAATGACCGAGGTCGAGATCGGTCTCCGCGCCGTCATCGGTGACGTACACTTCGCCGTGCTGATAGGGTGACATGGTGCCGGGATCCACGTTCAAATAGGGATCGCACTTCTGAAGAGTGACCTTCAAACCGCGGGATTCCAGGAGACAACCGATGGAGGAAGCGGAAACGCCCTTGCCGAGAGAGGAGACTACGCCGCCGGTCACAAAAACATACTTCGTTCGTTGGCTGGCCGTAGCTGCTGTCATTCCCTGCTTTTTTGTGATTACCCCGCGTGAAATCGCAGGGTACGACGCATTATGGTGGAGAAAAAAGCGCGTGTCAAATTATGGGAAAAAAGGCGCGAAAATTGAGTACTTGCCAACTTCGTACTCCATCGGAAGTGTCTCTGCTGACTTCCTGACGGAAAGCAGGCTTTGCAACTGAAAGCATGATGAAATCATCTTGGAAAGAGGCGGGGAGCATACCAGCGGACGTAAGTCGCGAAACCGAGCAGAAGCACGAGCCACCAAAGCGCAAGCACGGTTCGCATCCAGAGCTTGTAATTGGAAAGGCGGAATTTTTTGGGGAGAACGGACGTTCCGGCAGAGAGAAGAACATAAAGCCCGGCGATTTCAGTTATTGATCCGAGAATCGCATGTCCGGTCGCGAGGGCGTAGAAAGATTTGCCCAGCCTGAGCGGTATTTTCGGACTCACGTGTGAACGGAAAGAGGGAATCATCGTGAATACGATCACTGCAAAATTGAGGAGGACGATTAGGGACTGGCACATGGCGTGGGCTCGAAAGTGCCGCCGCCGAGCGAGCACCGTGCCGACGAGTAGCCCGATTCCCATGGCAAGCTCAAGAAGCAGAATCACGTCAGCGTAAAAGGGAGCATTGGTTCCGAGAAAGCCCGCGTTCACGGCCGCACCCGCATTTGTTTCGAGCTAAATGGTTCCATTATTCTTGCTATGGATGTTGACACATTCAGAAGGGCATTTATTCCCGCGACATGGTGATCGGCTTGCTAACGAAGACATGGTGATCGGCTTGCTAACGAAGCGGCTCAGAAGGATCTAATCTTCAGGCGGCGCTTTTGCGGATTAATTCCTCTACGCGCGGGACATCATCGGGCACGTCTACGCTGACGGAATCGAATTCGGTTTCGGCCACGCGTATCTTGTAACCATTTTCCAACCAACGCAATTGCTCGAGCTGCTCGACGCGTTCTAGGTCGCCGGGCGGAAGCGTGTCGTAATCGAGCAGGGCATCGCGGCGATAACCGTATAGGCCTAGGTGCTTCAGGTGTCGCACATGGACGGAGTTGCCGGTGTCGCGCACCCAGGGGATCGGCGCGCGCGAAAAATACAGCGCATCGCCCTCGAAATCGAGGACGACTTTTACGATGTGCGTGTCCATGATGTCAGCGGGATTGGTGAGGGGCACCGCAAGGGTTGCCAGGTGCACGTTGGCATCTTCTGTGATGGTGTCCACGAGTGCGTCCACAGCTTGGGGCGCGACCAGGGGCTCGTCGCCCTGAACATTAATGTAGATGTCGGCGGAGCTGTTGGCGGCGACTTCGGCGATTCGTGCGGTGCCGGAGCGATGGTCGGCGCGTGTCATTACAGCCTCGCCGCCAAATGCTACGACCGCGTCGCGGATGCGTTCGTCTTCGGTGGCGACGACGACCTTGGTGATTTTCTTGGCGAGTTTCACGCGCTCCCACACCCGCTGAATCATAGGCTTGCCTACCAAGGTGACTAAAGGCTTGCCAGGCAGGCGCGTGGCGGCGAAGCGCGCGGGAATCACAGCCCAAACGGTTGGGGATGCAGGCGCCAAGCGAAGTGCTCCTTTTCAGGGTGATGCTACCACATCAATGAGCGGGGGCAAGTTGGGATGCGGATGGCGATCTGTTCTACGCCTTCAAGGCGAGGTAAGCTCGAAGAGGCCTGATCGGAATCGAATAGTGGAGCCGGCGGTTTAAGAAAGAGGTTTAGAAATTGGCGAACGACTTATTGACACTGGCCTCAGTGAGTCGTTAAGATTTGCCCAATGATTGATGCCCACATCGTGCCTGCATGCTGGACTGTCACGTCGAATCGCATCCGAAGGGGAGACCGGCAATGAAAAAAATCCTGGGATTGGTGTTACTGGTGTTTGCTTTTGTGACGGTTGGAGTTGAGGCGCAGACACAGCCTCCGGCGAACGGCGGAACCGCTCCGCCCGCGCAGACGCAAGGACGCAAGAAGCGCGTGGCCGTGTTTGACTTTGATTATGCGACGGTAATGAACAACTCGCAGGCGATCTTTGGCTCGAACGTGGACATTGGAAAAGGCATCTCGGATTTGCTGGTGAAGTATCTGGTGCAAGACGGCACCTACTCCGTGATTGAGCGCAAGGCGATGGACAAGATTCTTGCGGAGCAGAATTTTTCAAACAGCAACCGTGCGAACCCGCAATCCGCGGCGCAGATCGGCAAGCTGCTGGGCGTGGACGCGATTATCGTGGGCAGCATCACGCAATTCGGCAATGACAATAAGAATCAAAATATTGGCGGGGGAGGCGGTGGATTCCCAGGATTTGGATTTGGCGGCATCAAGCACAGCAACTCCAAGGCGGTGGTGGGTCTGGATGCGCGGATCGTGGACATCGACACCGCTGAAATCTTGGGTGTGGCTGATGGCAAGGGCGAATCATCCCGTGAGAGCACTTCGCTGACTGGCGGAGGCGGAAACTGGCACGGATTTGGGGCCGGCGGCGTGGACTTTGGCAGCAGTGATTTCCAGAACACGATTATTGGTGAAGCGGTGAAAAAGGCCACGGAACAAATGAGCTCGGGGCTAATTGCCGATAACACCAAGTTACAGGTGCGGACGATCAGCGTCTCGGGACTGGTGGCGGATGTAAGCAGTGGGCAAATCGTTCTAAACGTGGGCTCCAAAGCGGGCCTTAAGGTCGGCGATCAACTCAACGTGGAACGCGTTACGCGCGAGATTAAAGATCCGGCAACCGGAGCTGTGATTCGCAGATTGACCTCGCCTGTGGGCGTGATTCGCATCACCGATGTGGACGACAGTTCCGCGGTGGCCGCAATCGTTTCGGGTACAGGTTTCAAAGTAGGAGACATGTTCAAGACGATTACTCAGTAGGGAATCACACTTCGATACCGGAAGCGCCCAATCTATTCCCCAGAGGGAGAACAGGTTGGGCGCTTTTCATTTCCGTCCTGGGGCTTCAGCAGGCACGTTGCTCGCGCGCAAATTTTCAACGGAGATCGGCGGGCGTTCGGTCGGCGGCGTGCCAAATCTGCTGGAGTTTCGCGGACGTCAGTTGGGCGGCGGAATCATCTCCTGACGCTTTGGCAGCACGCATCAAGCCCATAAGAGAAGAAGTCCGCTCGGGCGCTCGCGAAAGCGAGGTCTCAAAGGCTGTTCGTGCGTCGGCGGGGCGCTGCATTTTCAAGAGCAATTCGCCGATCAGCTCAAAGGTTGGTTTTGCCACTTCGGGCGGGCCGAAAGCGAATGGCATGGTTTGTTCGACAGCGGCGGCTCTTTGCAGAAGAGCGAGGGCCTGATCGTTGTGGCCGTCGGCTGCGAGGACTAGCGCTTCCAATTGCTGCTGGCAAATATCCGGCACCTTGCGATCGTCGCCTGAGGGTGAATAAACTCCGCGGACCGGCGGGCCGCCTTCTGCCGCGGCCCAGTGCGAGGACTGGTCCTGCATGAGCTTCAAGATCGTGCGCGCTGAATCCAGATCGCCCTTTTGGATGGCGCTATATCCGGCGATAAATTCAGAAAAGAAGTGCGAGCGTGTTGTTTCGCCCAGCTCCGGTGTCCAGCCGGCGACCTCTCCGCCCCATTCCTGAGTGTCCAACAAATACCGGATCTTCAAGTCAGTGAATGAACTGACGGAAGAGGTGTCGCGCCCAACGAAACCGCGCGCGCGAGCAGCTTCCAAGGAGCGGGCCGCTTCATCGCGGCAGGCGGCCAGGACTCGGCGAGCATCCGCGAATCGGCCTTGTTGCAAATAGCCATACTCCAACCAGAAAGGATAATGGCCGCACACCATGGGCGATCCACCCCGATCAGCCGACTGGCGATTGGAAACCGCAACAGCGATTTCGTTCGCATGGACCACATCGTCCCACATGCCCAGGGCTAGAAAAATGTGCGAAGTCATGTGCTGGGCGTGGGCCGCGTTTGGCGCGATGGTGGAATAAGCGCGAGCGGCGCGAAGGCCGAGAGGCGCGTGAACGGGGTCGTCAAAAGAATGAATCAGGTAGTGTGCCGCGCCCGGGTGATGCGGATGCGCGTAGAAAAGATCCTCTAGAATTGCTGCGGCCCGCATGTAGGTGGGGATATCCCGGCCGTTGTGCGCGGTGCCCAGAATTGAGAGGGCGTAGAAGGCGGCACCATCCACATCGGCGGGATATTTTTCGTGGAGGCGGGCCATGG
The DNA here is from genome assembly GCA_035308165.1 of Candidatus Acidiferrales bacterium. Taxonomy (GTDB): domain Bacteria; phylum Acidobacteriota; class Terriglobia; order Acidiferrales; family UBA7541; genus DASTCZ01. The sequence continues at coordinate 82,466 of DATGHC010000026.1, forward strand.
CGTCGGAATATTTAAAGTCGCGGGAATCCTTATCGCCGTCGCCATAGAGTATTTCAACCGCGCGTAAATAATCCTTTTCGCGCTCGGTGGGGGCTTTCGCGAGGCGCTCTTCAGGCGTGGGAGCGAGGCGCGACAGCGCTTCCAATGCCGCGCGGCGGTTTTGCTCCATCCAAATGGGATGATTGAAGGTCATGGCCTCACCCCAATAGGCCATGGCGAAATTTGGATCGGCCTGTTCGGCTAGCTGGAAGAATTTGGCGGCGTCTTCGTATTCAAAGTTATGTAGCTGAGCAAGTCCATGCAGGAAGGCGGATTGCGCGGCGGGTGCGCCGGAATTTGCGAAGGAAACTTCGCCGAAATCATTCTGTGCGCGGGCAGGCAGCGAACAACACGAGATCAACAATCCCGCTAACGTGCATAACGCAAAAATACGATTTTTCACCATTTCTCCAGTGTGGCGCTGCACACGAAAAGGACCATTAATCGAGACGGCTGGTTTCTGAGTCGAAGCCATTGTCTCATCCGACGGAATCTTGGCGCCAGCGATATGAAAAATTGCTTTCTTCCGGCGATGACGACGCCGGATGCGGTCAAATTCATGCTAGATTGGCGATTCCCGTAGCGGAGCAGAACGAGCGGGCTTTCGTAAGTTATTCGCAACGGAACTGAGGAGGGGAAGTGGGTTACAAGGATTTGCGCGCGTTCGTTGAACGTCTGGAGCGCGAAAAGGAATTGAAGCGCATCACCGTGGAAGTGGACCCGGTGCTGGAGATTACCGAGATCGCGGAGCGTGCCGTGCGCGCCGGCGGCCCCGCGCTCTTATTTGAAAAGCCGAAGGGATCGCGCGTACCTCTGCTGATTAACGCGCTGGGGAGCGAGCGGCGAATCAATCTGGCGCTGGAAGTGAATGAAGTTGGCGAAATCGCTGATCGAATCCGCGGAATGCTGGACTTTCAATCTCCTCAGGGGCTTTTCGAGAAAATCAAAATGTTGCCGAAGCTGGCGGAGCTGGGGTCATTTTTTCCTAAGACGGTGCGCAGCGGGGTGTGTAAAGAAGTTGTAAAAAAGGAAAACTTCTCGCTCTTCGATTTCCCCATCTTGAAATGCTGGCCGCAGGACGCAGGGCGATTCATCACCTGGCCGCTTGTAATTACCAAGAATCCTGAAACAGGGAAGCGGAATGTGGGCGTTTACCGTATGCAGGTTTATGACGAACGCACCACCGGCATGCACTGGCAAACGCAGAAACATGGCGCGGAACATTTTCGCCGCGCGCGCATGAAAAATCCCGATGGGCGAATCGAAGTGGCTGTGGCAATTGGCGCCGACCCGGCGACATGCCTCGCGGGCATTCTACCGATCCCTCCGGACCTGGACGAATTCATGTTCGCTGGATTCTTGCGGCGCGATCCCGTCGAAATGGTGAAGGCGGAAACGCTGGACATCGAAGTGCCAGCCAATTCGGAAATCGTTTTGGAAGGATACGTGAATTTGAATGAGATGCGGACGGAAGGGCCGTTTGGCGATCATACGGGATTTTATTCGCTGGAAGGGGAGTACCCGGTATTCCACGTCACCTGTGTGACGCACCGGCGTGATCCTATATATATGACCACGATCGTCGGACCTCCTCCGCAAGAGGATTTCTGGATGGGGCACGCGGTTGAGCGAATTTTTCTGCCCGTGATGAAGATGCAGTACCCTGAGATTGTAGATGTGGCGATGCCTGCGGAAGGCATATTCCACAATTTGATGATTGTGGCAATAAGGAAATCGTATCCCGGCCACGCGCGGAAGATAATGAACGCCATCTGGTCTCTGGGGCAGGCCATGTTTACGAAGGTCATTGTGGTGGTGGACCACGATGTGGACATCCAGAACCCGCGAGAAGTGGTCTGGAAGACCCTGTGCGCTCTGGATCCCGAGCGCGATATTCAGTTTGTGATGGGCCCGCTGGATAGTTTGGACCACGCGGCGCGCATACAGGACTTCGGCTCGAAGATGGGAGTGGACGCAACTCGCAAGTGGGCCAGCGAAGGCTTTGCCCGGCCGTGGCCGGATGAAATCGTGATGGACTCCGCGATTTCTTCAAGAATCGATGGCCTTTGGGACAGTTTGGGACTCCCAAAATACCCTCGACGCACAAAAAAGTAACCCCATCCCAATCGGACGCCCCTCAGCCAGACCCTCTCCGCAGCCGCATCTGTGGCTATTTACTGCGGAGAACCCCCTAAAACTACCCAAGAACTACCCGTATTCTTACGACAACTGCCCATTAGGTCAGCTTGACACTCGCGCATCCGGATGAGACAACGGGCGCAGGGGAATGTGTCAGACGAAACCCAGCATCGGAGAAGGAAACGCGGGACTCGGAAGATTATGGGATCGAATGCACACTCCTTAAGCGAGTCGCGCGAGGTAATGAGCCTGCGTCAGGCTTCCAATTATTTAGGGGTTTCAGCGGACACGATGTATCGCTACGTCAGCGAAGGGCTGGTTCCCGCATTCAAGCTGGGGAACCGGTGGAAACTCAGAAAATCCGTTTTGGATCGTTGGATGGAACGCAAGATGAGCCAGGCGCGACCAAAGCGCCGGCACTAGAGCAGCCTGTTTAGACAGTCGCGTAAGCAGGAAAGGGGCTCGATAGATGTTTGGTGGCACCAAAGCAAAGGATCTGGTTGGCCTCGATATCGGATCGAGCTCGATAAAAGCTGTCGAGCTCAAAGCCGGGCGCCAGGGATACGAGTTGGTCAGCTACGGCATGGAGCCGTTGGCCCAAGACACCGTGGTGGATGGCGCAATCATGGACGCGCCTCTGGTAGCCGCGGGAATCGCAAACATTTTCGAGCGGCAAAACATCAAAACCAAGAATGTGGCCACCGCGGTTTCCGGCCACTCGGTTATTGTGAAACGAGTTCCGCTGCCGCTGATGAGTGAAGAAGAGCTTTACGACCGCATCCAGGCGGAAGCAAGCCAACATATTCCCTTCGACATTGCCGATGTGAACCTGAGCTACCAGCATCTGGACTCCGTTGATTCCCAAATGGATGTGCTGCTGGTGGCTGTGAAGAAAGACAAAATTCTTAATCACACCAACGTGCTCGCTCAAGCGAACAAGACGCCCGTGGTTGTGGACATTGATGCGTTCGCTCTTCAGAACTGTTTCGAGATGAATTACGAGCCGGATCCCGGACAAACCGTAGCGCTGCTGAACATCGGCGCCAGCGTGATGAATATGAACATCGTGCGCGGAGGGATCCCATTGTATCCGCGCGACGTTTCCGTGGGCGGCAACCAATATACCGACGCGTTGCAAAAGGAACTCGACCTTAGCTTTGAAGACGCGGAACGGCTGAAGATGGGAGAGGCCATCGCGGGAGTCAGTGACGAGCACCGCGGCACCATCCTGCGTTCGGTGTCGGACATTCTGATCCTGGAAATCCAGAAGACGTTCGACTTCTTTCGCGCCACGGCCAGCGGCGAATCCATTCAAAAGATTTTCGTAGCCGGGGGCACCGCACGGGTTCCCGGGTTGGTGGACCTGCTCCGAGAGGAGTTTGCCGTACCGGTTGAAGAGTTGTATCCGTTCCGGAAGATCGTCATCAATCCAGCGCGCCAAAACGAAGAACAGATTCGCGAACTGGCGCCAAGGCTGGCCATTGCGGTTGGCCTGGCTCTGAGGAGCTTCGATCAGCCATGATTCGCATTAACCTGCTCGGTCAAGCCCGTCCGAAGGCACAGAGGCGCGCGGTCCCGCTTGAGGCTACGCTTCAAATCCTCATGCTGGGGCTCGCCGCTATACTCGGTTTCGGTTTCCTGGCCGCTGATTACTGGCAAGCCAGCGGCAAAGTGAAAGAAGTTCAGAAAGATATCGACCGGCTGAAGCAGCAAAAAGCACAACTCGAACAAATCAAACAACAGGTGGATGCGTTTGAGAAGCAGAAGAACCTCCTGCAACAGCGGATCAACGTAATCGAAGAACTTCAGAAGAACCGCACGGGAGGGCAGGAGTTGCTCGACGCGGTGGCCAACACGGTCAGCCGCACGGAAACACTCTGGTTGACCTCTTTAACCCGCAAGGGGAATTCACTGACCATCGTCGGCACGGCGGGTTCCATCAACGCGGTTGCGGAATACATCACGCAGCTCAAACGCTCGGGCTTTTTCCAGAAGGTGGAAATCAAGGAAGCGAAACAGAACGACGATAAAACGGTGCAGCTATTCGATTTCACGCTGAGTGCGGATTTCGCACCACCTAACAAGGCATCGGGTTCACCCGCACCCGCACCAGCAGCACCACCGGCTAAAGGTCAGAGGGTGGGCTAACGACTATGGCTATCTCCTTTCGCGAAATGCCCTGGTATGTTCAGGTCCTGGTATTCGTGACGCTGGCCGCGATCATCATCGGGCTAGGCGAGTATGTTCCGTTTTCGCCCGTGAAGACCGCTCGCAACGATTTGGCCCAGCTCAGCCAGGACCGGCAGGCGCTTTCCGAGCAAGTAAGCTCGCTCGAAGTCTACCGACGGCGCTATTCGGAGTTCCGCGCGGAAACCGACGCGATGCAGAAGCAATTGGACACGCTGCAAGTGATCGTCCCCGAAGATAAGGATCTGGACGAATTCATCCGCATGGTCCAGGGCGCGGCGCAATCCGCGGGAGTGGAGATTCGGCGCATGGCCGCCGGACCGGTTACGCCCAAGGATTATCACTACGAAATGACTTTTGACGTGGAAGTGGACGGTCCTTATTTCGGGATTATGGATTTCTTTGCGCGGTTGAGCCGACTCTCCAGGATTATCAACGTGGGCGATTTGTTCGTGGGAGGGATTCCCACGGGGCAATCAACCAAAATTCCGGTGCGGCCGGGCACCAGTGTGGCGGGAAAGCTTTCGCTGACGACTTACTTTACCAAGCCTGGTGATGATGCAACCAACAAGACCACGGCGGCGAAACACTGACATGGCCATCATGATTAAACGCGTTCCAATTGTGCCCATGGGTTTGCTGGCAGCGGTCCTGCTGGGATCCGGCGTAGCCGGCGCTCAGATCAATCCTGCGACGGCGCAGAATTCTGCTAAAGCTGCTGCGAATGTTGCGGGGCAAACCGGTGCGCAGTCATCAAATCAACCCGCTAAGCCATCGAGCCCAACGTCCACGCCGACGAAGCCCGGCGGGCAATCAACGACAACAACTAAGTCCGCGGGGCAAACAAGTTCGGCGGCGCAAACACAGAAACCTGCACCGAAGACTTCTTCGACACAGACGCCTGCAGGCCAGAAAGATCAGAAGCCGGCGATGAACCAGACTGCCGGCAGTAAGAACGCGGCGAAAACTGCACCGGTGAGGACAGCGCCGGCAACTCAAACTCAGGCGAAGCAAACTCCGGCATCTACCAACAAGACTCCGGCAAAGACGACACCAGCGCCTGTTAAGCAGACCCAAACGAAGGCCACACCAGCGCCGGCAAAGCAGTCCGCAACGAAGCCGGTCCCCTCGAAGACAGACGCGAAACCAGCGGGCAAAGAGGATGCTGCTGAAGTAAAGAAGGCTACGCCACCTGTCTCACGGCGCGACCCCTTCATCACGCTGATCGGCAAGCAGACAGCGGGGGGTTCAGGTCCGGCACGTAAGTTACCTCCGGGCAAGGCTGGTCTGGAAGTCAGCACATTGATCCTGCAAGGAATCGTGAGCGGACCGAATGGAATGATCGCGGTTGTCGCCAACCCGCAGCGAGGCGTTTATTTCCTGCGCGAAGGCGACGCGCTGTTCGACGGCCGCGTGGAACACATCAACATGGACGCAGTAACGTTCCACGAAGTCGGCAAGGACGCATTCGGCAATCCGGTGGAACGCGAAGTGACCAAGAAGTTGAACCCCAGTTCAGGAGAACAGCCATGATCAGGAATTGGCCGGCCAACGGGCTAGCCTGCGCGCTGCTGGCGAGCGGATGTATGCTCACCGCCGGAGCCGCGGCAGTGCCGGGCCAAAATAATTCCGCCGCGCCATCCACGGCAAATCGCCAACCGGCCATCGTGCACACGGCCCCCATCCGGATCTCGCGCATTGAGGTCACTATGCAGGGCGCCGAGCCGTGCGTCCAGATAGAGGGTGCTGGGGATTTGCACTACCGAACTACCAGGTTGGATAATCCCAACCGGCTGGTGCTGGATTTTGCAGACGCGACGCTGGCAACGACCCCCGCCGCGCTTCCCACCGGCGTATCGTTGATTCACAGTGTTCGGGCAAGCCAATTCGAGCAGGATATCGCACGAGTTGTCGTGGTTTTGGACTACTGGCAGCCATACACAGTTTTGAATTCCACCAAGGGTGTAATAGTGGCTTTCGGCACCTCGTCTAACGCGGCCGGTAGCCAGGCAACCACTCTTCAAAGCGTAACCTTCCGGAAGAATGGTGCGACGCGCGGTCCTGCGGTCAAAAAGGAGCGGCGTGCTCCCGTGGTTCCTCCTCCCAGTATGCCGCTGCCGGAATGGTTGACCAAGACCTCATTTGCCCTGGCGAGCCCGGCCCAGCCGCTCCCGCCGGCGCCGATCCCGCAACAAGTTCAGCAGCCAACGCCGACGACTCCTCAGCAACAGATGCAGCAACAGTCGTCCCCAGTACCTGCGGGAACGCCCCAAACAACGACGCACTATACCGGCGAACGCATTAATGTGAATTTTAAGGATTTAGATCTGCTGGACTTCTTTCGTCTGATTCATGAAATCAGCGGATTGAATGTGGTTCTGGATCCTTCCGTCAAAGGAACGCTGACGACGGTACTTGTGGATGTGCCCTGGGATCAGGCACTGGACATCGTGCTGAAGAACAATAATCTCGACAAACAGCTTGATGGGAATGTGCTGCGCATCGCAACGCAGGCCACCCTGAAGTCAGAAGCCGATCAGCGCGCCGACTTGATCAAGGCAGTGACAGAATCCGTAGAGACGACCATGGTGACTCGGCGTTTAAGCTATGCCAAGGCCACCAAGGGCGTTGGCGGCGGCCCGGCAGCTCAGCAGCAAGGCAAGGGAATGGACGAGTTGCTAAAGCCTTTGCTGACCAAGCGCGGCACGATTTTTGGAGATCCGCGGACCAACACTTTGATCATTCAGGACATTCCGTCCAACATACCCAGGATGGACGACTTAATTCACCAACTGGACCGTAAGTCGCAGCAGGTGGAAATTGAGGCACGCGTGATTTTGGCGTCGCGTTCCTTCGCGCAGGACATTGGAACCCAGTTTGGGATCCAGGGATTGGCAGCCAATGGCAGAACGGTCATCGGCGGCCTCAATTCTATCAACCCCTCCTCGGGGTCCAGCGGGTCGAGCGGGTCCGGCTCAGGCAGCGGGTCGGGCGCTGGCGGGTTTATTCTGCCGCTGAATACAAATCTTCCGGCAGTCGGTCCCACAAGCGGGTTTTCGATCACCAACCTTTCCAAGAACTTCGCGGTGGATTTTGTGATCACGGCAATGGAATCAAAGAGTGTTGGCAAGTTGCTCTCAGCGCCCAAGGTCGTGACTCAGAATAATACCGAAGGGATGACGCAACAGGGCACGCAAATCCCCATTCAAACCAACATCAACAACACGATTTCGACACAGTATGTGTCCGCCGTATTGATGCTCAGGGTTACCCCGCAAATCACCGCGGACGGCACAATTCTAATGAACGTCCACTTGGAAAACACCCAGATTGACAATGGTATTCCGGCAATTTTGGGCCAGCCGGCTCTGGCTACTCAATCTGTGGACAATACAGTCCTGGCGCATGACGGCGAAACCATCGTATTGGGAGGCGTCATCGTCGACCAGCAGAGCACTCAGTACAACGAGGTTCCGCTGGTTGGAAGCATTCCGATCATCGGAAACCTGTTTAAGCGCCGCGCGGTTAGCGTGCAGTCTCAGGAACTGCTGTTCTTCCTGACCCCGCGGGTATCCCAAGACTAGCCAGAGAGTCAAAACTGAGGCACAATCTTTAGAGGGAGGAGACGAGAGTCTCCTCCTTTCTTTTTATGCCCAACGAATATCGCCAACGCCTGACGAGGCTCCGAAAGCGCCTCACGGAATTCCACGCCGAGGCTCTAGTAGTCACACATTCCCCGAATATTTACTACCTGTGCGGATTTCTGGGTTCTGCCGGCATTCTGGTCGTGGAGCCAACGCGTGTCACTCTCATCACCGACAGCCGCTACATGGTGCAGGCACGGGAGCAGACGCGGGAATCCGGGGTGAGCGTGCTAATCCCGAAGGAGCCGATCCTGGTGGCCGCCGCCGACCGGCTGGGTTCTATCAGGGGGCGGAAACCGAGAATCGCTCTCGATTTCTCCAATATCACGGTTTCAGAAAAGGCCAGATTGGTTAAGGCCGCCAGGCACCCTGCCAAATGGATTTCATGCGCCGGGTGGGTCGAAGGGCTCCGGACGGTAAAGTCCGGGGAAGAACTTCGGAGAATGAGGGCTGCGGCCCTGCTTATTTCGGGCGTTTTTGACGAAGTGTTTAAGGTGATCCGTCCTGGGATCACTGAACTCGATTTGGCGGCCGAGATAGACTACCGCATGCGAAAGCTCGGCGCGGAAGGTCCTTCATTTGAAACCATTGTGGCCTCAGGACCGCGCGCGGCTCTGCCGCATGCCCGCCCGACAAGCCGGCGGCTACGGAGAAATGAATTGGTGGTGTTGGACGCTGGTGCTATACTCACCGGCTATTGTTCCGATATGACCCGCACGGCGTTCCTGGGACGCGCCCCTGGCCGCATTAGGCAATGGTACAAAGCGGTCCGGGAAGCGCAGGAGGCCGCCTGTGAGGCGACTGCGGCAGGGGTTCAGGCTGGGGTTCCGGATGCGGCGGCAAGGCGCGTATTGGAGTCCTATAAGTTGGGAAAGTATTTTATTCATAGCACCGGGCACGGTCTGGGGTTGGAGGTTCATGAAGACCCCCGTCTGGCCAAGGGGCAGAAGGCACGGATTGAACCTGGAATGGTGGTAACCATCGAGCCGGGTGTCTATGTTCCTGGCATTGGGGGGATTCGGATTGAGGATGATTTGGCGGTTCACGCGAACGGGACCGAAATCTTGACTACTACTTCGCGGGAGCTTCTGGAACTCTAAACCTCCATGGCACCGAAGAAAAAAACATCCCCTGTCACAGGAGCGGGCTTGCGAGGGCTAGACCTGCCCGAGGTCGAGCGGCTGCTGGCCTTCATGGACAAGCACGGCTTGGACCAGTTTGAGTATGCGCAGGGGGATTTGCGGATTGCCTTGAGGCGCGCCAGTGGAAACGCGGCCGCACAGACTCGAGGCCGCGTTCAAGCGCCGGTCGCAGAGTCAACTTCGCCAACAATTGCCTCAGAAGCGCCACCGCCCACTCCGGCGCCGCCTGCGCCTGCCGAGGAACTCCACCTGATTAAATCGCCGATCGTCGGCACATTTTTTGCTGCGGCGGGGCCGGAAGCGCCTCCCTTCGTGAAGGTCGGGGATCATGTTGATTCCGGACAAGTCGTTTGTATTGTGGAAGCCATGAAATTGATGAACGAAATCGAATCGGATGTCAGCGGAGTCATCCTCCGCATGTTGGTGGAGAATGCCACGCCTGTGGAGTATGGCCAGCCGCTATTTGCCATCCGTCCCAACAGGAAGAAGTAGAGAGATTTACCAGGCGGCGTTCATCGCGCCCGATCGATCGGTCTTTGCAAACTCAAATCCTTAGCCAGAGATACTGGCAAACGCCTTGCCAACCACTCCGACAATCGCGCAGAGACAATCCCCCACCACGACGAAAACGTCCACGTCGACAATGTTCCGTAAGATATTGATCGCCAATCGCGGCGAAATAGCCTTGCGGGTGATTTGCGCCTGCAAGGAATTGGGGATTCCGACCGTTGCGGTTTATTCGGAGGCAGACCGCAACTCTCTGCACGTCCGGTTCGCCGATGAGGCGGTGTGCATCGGGCCGCCACGCAGCAGCGAAAGCTACCTGAATATCCCGCACGTGATCAGCGCGGCGGAAATCACCAATGTGGACGCCATTCATCCCGGCTACGGTTTTCTTTCCGAGAACGCCAACTTTGCGGAGGTGTGCGAGGCCTCGCGCATCACGCTGATTGGCCCCAGCCCGGGAATGATCCGGCTGATGGGCGAAAAGGAGCGCGCTCGGCAGGAGGTGGCGGCAGCGGGATTGCCCGTGGTACCCGGCAGTGACGGCATCGTGGAAGATGAAGGCCAGGCACAGAAGGCCGCCAAGCGAATCGGCTATCCGCTCATCATCAAGGCATCGGCTGGCGGCGGCGGGCGGGGTATGCGCGAGGTGCGCAAGCAGAGCGAATTGGTTGCCGCGTTTGACGCCGCGCGAAACGAGGCGCAGCAGGCTTTTGGAACGCCCGATGTGTACATGGAAAAGTTGATCGAGAAGCCCCGGCACATTGAATTCCAGGTGCTGGGCGACAAATACGGCAACGTGATTCATCTGGGCGAACGCGAGTGCAGCATTCAACGGCGCCACCAGAAATTAATTGAGGAATCGCCATCGCCGGTCATGGATGAAGCCACCCGCAGCGAGATGGGCAGCAAGGTGGTGAACGCGCTGCGCAAAATTGGCTATACCAACGCGGGAACCGTGGAATTTTTGCGCGATTCGGACGGCAGCTTCTACTTCATTGAGATGAACACCCGGATCCAGGTCGAGCATCCGGTCACGGAAATGGTCGCCAACGTAGATCTGATTAAATCGCAAATCCGCATCGCCGCGGGCGAACGGCTCGAGGATGCTGTGGGCAAAGTGGAATTCCTCGGGCACAGCATTGAATGCCGCATCAACGCAGAAGATCCCGACACGTTCGCGCCTTCCGCCGGGCGCATCACCACGTTCCATATCCCTTCGGGAACCGGCGTGCGCGTGGACACGGCGGCCTACGCGGACTCTACGATTCCGCCTTACTACGATTCGCTGATCGCCAAGCTTATCACCCGGGGCCGCGACCGCGCCGAAGCGCTGGCGCGCATGCGGCGCGCGTTGGACATGTTCATCGTGGAGGGAATCAAAACTTCCATCCCGCTCCACCGGCGCATCCTTGCCAATTCTGATTTTCAGGCCGGCAACTTCGACACGCATTTCTTGGAGACCTCGGGCCTGTTAGCGCCGCGCGGCAAATGAAGCCTGCCTTCCCAAGCGTTTATGCCATTTTGACCGCAGATTTGGTCACCGGGGACGAAAGTGCGATCGCCCGCACACTGGCCAATGCTGGCGTGGGGCTGATTCAATATCGCGATAAAGCCGCATCCTCCCGCACGCTGTTTGAGAAATCCGCGAGAATTGCACATGCACTTGCGGGAAGCGATGTCCGATTTATTGTGAACGACCGTCCGGATATTGCGTGCCTAGCTGGTGCGGGAGGAACTCACGTTGGGCAGGAGGATCTGGCTGTCGAAGACGCGCGTGCGGTTTGCGGCGAGGCAGCATCTGCGGGCACCGGTGCATCCAGTTTCTGGGTGGGCGTGTCAACACACACTCTAGACCAGGTAGGCGAGGTCGCGAAAACTTCGGCGGACTATATTGCGGTTGGGCCCATATTCCCCACCAGCACGAAGAAGTCGGACCTGGTCGTAGGCTCGGATTTCATCCGGCGCGCGCGGAAGCTGACCTCCAAGCCGCTGGTTGCGATTGGCGGTATAACTGTCGCACGCGCTCTCGAAGTCTTCCGTGCTGGCGCGAATTGCGTCGCGGTGGCTAGCGACCTGATCGCCGCGGCCGACCCGGCAGCGCGCGCCCGGGAATATCTGGGAATTGCCGCAAGTTGTTGCAAGTAGTCCAGTTTGTGCGCAGCCTGAGAAATTCCGGTTCGGTCTTTATAGTTTGATGGCAGTCTCGATTGATAATGGATTTCGGGGCCAAAAAGCGCAGTAGACTAAGCCTGTTTTGATTGTCTTCACAGTTCGTGGGCAACGTAAGCCAAGAATCTGAATCAATCTGGAACAAGTTTGCGCTGAGATGTGCAACGCGTGTCCAAGAGTCAGATTCAAGTTGTGCGGGCGCTCCAGCGAAAGGAGTAACACCGGATGGCCAGCTCCATAATGATCAAGAAGCCGATCGCCACGATTATGGCGGAATCCGCGGAAGTGGGTGAGCATTCGCTGAAACGAGCCCTGACTTCCACCAACCTGATTTCACTGGGGATCGGGGCCATTATCGGGACGGGAATTTTCGTTCTCACCGGCGCGGCATCGGCGAATTATGCCGGACCGGCCATCGTCCTTTCTTTCATCCTTGCAGCCTTCGCCTGCGTCTTCGCTGGCCTGTGTTACGCCGAGTTTTCGGCGATGATTCCCGTAGCGGGTTCGGCCTACACGTATGGATACGCGACGCTTGGGGAATTGATTGCCTGGATTATTGGATGGGACCTGGTGCTCGAGTATGCCTTCGGCGCCGCGACAGTTGCCTCAGGCTGGAGCGGTTACGTCATCAGCTTCCTCCAGGATTTTGGAATCCATATCAATCCTGCGATTGCAGGCACTCCCGGCGCTGAGTTCGTCCTTTACAAGGGCAGATGGGAGATGCTGAGCCGCATCCTGCCAACGCTTCAAACCGCAGGAATTGACCCTGGGTCCTTGCAACATGCCACCGGAGTGTTCAATTTCGTGGCATTCATTGGGATAGCGCTCTGCACGACTATCTTAGTAATCGGGATTAAAGAGTCGGCAAACATCAACTCCCTCATCGTTTTCATCAAGGTATGCGTCCTGCTGATTTTCATCGGCCTCGGCGCTCATTTCATTTTTAAGAATCCCTCGGTGGCAACGGCCAATTGGCATCCGTTCCTTCCACCAAATACAGGACAGTTTGGAGAGTTCGGTTGGTCCGGGGTCGTTCGGGCAGCTGGGGTGATCTTCTTCGCATACATCGGGTTTGACGCGGTCTCGACCGCAGCCCAGGAAGCCAAGGATCCCAAGCGCGACATGCCCATCGGAATCCTTGGATCGCTTATCATCTGCACCATTCTCTACATCCTTGTGGCCGGAACGCTAACAGGACTTGTGAAATACACGACCCTGAATGTTCCGGACCCAATCGCTATCGGCATCGACCGGACTGGCGTGGGATGGGGAAGCTTCCTGGTAAAACTTGGCGCGATTTGCGGTTTGAGTAGCACGATGATCGTGATGTTGCTCGGCCAGTCTCGTGTGTTTTTTTCAATGTCGCGGGATGGGTTGTTACCAAGGTGGGCGAGTAAGGTTCACCCGAAATTTCGAACCCCTTATATTTCCTCGATTTTTGTGGGAATCTTCGTAGCCATTTTTGCCTCGGTGATTCCTATCCGAGTATTGGGTGAACTTGTAAGCATTGGCACTCTGCTGGCCTTCGTTATCGTTTGCGCGGGAGTGTGGGTGCTCCGCAGACGTGATCCTGGCATGGTGCGTCCATTCAAAACTCCCTGGGTGCCTTTTGTTCCGATTATGGGTATCGCAATTTCATTGCTCATGATGCTCGGACTGCCCTTGGATACATGGATTCGTCTTTTTGTGTGGCTCATTCTGGGCCTGATTCTTTACTTTACTTACGGACGCTCGCACAGCCGCGTCGGCAATCCTCAACTCAACAAATAAATTCAGGCAAATTGCAACCCCGGCCGGATGGCGCAAACGCGCCCGCCGCTCCATGATTCTTGTGTGACGCAGAGGTGAGTTAAGCTATACCATTGCGTCCGCACATGGTGACCCCTTCATTTCGCAAACTCCTGCGTCGGCTCAATCCGATTGACCGCATCGCGGTCTCTCTAGTCGCTCTTTATGCTCTGGTTTGGATTGCGCAATTGGCCGGGTATGAGCCGCCTCTGGCCGGTTTGATCGCCTTCTTTTTCTTCCTCTCCTTGAGCTATCTGGTTTTCCGGATCGGCGGTTGGGCGCGAATGCGGCTGATGTGGAGCCTCCGGAATCGCTTGATCATGGCCTATCTATTTATCGCCGTCGCGCCTCTATTGATGCTGCTCATAATGATTGTGTTATCCGCGCGGATTCTCTACTCGCAATTGGGTGGATATCTCCTGGTGGAAGATCTGCAGAAAAAAGTAGAGGAGGTGTCCGATGCGGCCGACACGGTTGCATCCGCAGCAGCAATGTTTCCCCCTGATTCCCGCAAAGTTACCGTGCAAACTCCGAATCAACTCCCCGTTGAGCTTGAAGCCCACCTGGCAACCATTTCGGCTGGTTTGCCTGAACTGGAATTTGATTTGCACGCGGATGGACGGCTGATTCAAGAAGCGGGAGCCCAGCGTGCGGGGCATTACGAAGGATTGGTACAAACGGCGGATGGCGTGTGGCTGGTGGGCGAGGTTGCGCGCGGCCGGGCCATTGTCAGAGCGCGGGTGCCTGTAACCCCGCAATTCCTGGAAAGCGTGGCGACGTTTCTCGGCCCCATTCAGATCCGCACCACGCGCCCGGCCTCGTCCTCCGATCCCTCGGGGTCGGTCATAAACATTGGAGGCGGCCAGTTCCTCGCCGCCGAGAAAATTGAGACCCGCAAACGCAAGCTTGCGTCCGCCATGCACTGGTACGATTTCCAAATTAAAGACGGCATCGCGAATATTGATTCGGTGCGGGAGGACTCCGCTACGCACACGCTGGTACCCAGCCCCGTTTTCGCCATTTACTCGGCCCGATTGACACAGATTAACGCCAAATTGTTTTCATCCCTGGGCGACCTCAGTAACACCTATGTGGAGTTGCTCCTTTTTGTCGGGCTCGTGTTTTTGGTGCTGGAAGCAGGAGCGCTGGTCACGGGGATCGTTTTGACGCGCACCATCACCCGGTCCGTCGGCGATCTGTACACTGCGACGCAATATGTCCGGGCCGGCGATTTCAGCCATCGGGTCCGCGTCGAACGCGCCGATCAATTGGGCGCCTTGGGCGAATCATTCAATGCCATGTCCAGTTCGATTGATTCGCTGGTGGAGGAGCAAAGGAAGCGCCAGCGATTGGAAAATGAGATTTCCATTGCTCATGAGGTGCAGTCACAACTGTTTCCGCGCAGTCTCCCCGCTTTGCCCGGGATTCAGCTGGCTGCATTTTGCAAGCCGGCCCGTGGCGTCAGCGGCGATTACTACGATTTTCTGCCGCTGGGGAATTCGAGGCTGGCCATCGCGCTCGCGGACATCAGCGGGAAGGGAATTTCGGCTGCGCTGCTGATGGCCAGCGTGCAGGCCGCTCTGCGCAGTCATTTATTGCTGGACACCAATGTTGCGCCCAACGCATCGGAGGTGGTCAACCGGATCAATCGGCACCTTTATTTGAATACCGCGGAAGACCGCTTCGCCACGTTCTTTTTTGCCATCTATGATTCGTCCACTCGTTTATTGCGCTATACGAACGCGGGCCACGTCCCACCGATGTGCATTTGTAAGGAAAGAATCCAGACCCTTGAAACCGGCGGCACGGTCGTCGGTGTATTTGAAGATGCTGTGTACGAAGAAGGCTTGATGGAAGTAAGCCCGGGCTCGACCTTGGTGGTTTATAGCGACGGTTTGGTCGAGCCGGAAAACGTATACGGAGAAGAATTTGGCATGGGCCGCTTGCAGGATGTCGCCTTGCGCCATCAACAGTCGAGCGCCGATTCCATGGTGTCTGCCTTGTTGGTTGCCGCCGAGGAGTGGGCGGGCACGGCCGAACAGGCCGACGACATGACTGTGATCGTTGCCAGACTGGGCGACCACTCCCGCTAGGGCTGTCGGCCCGGATTCGATATAATTACTTTGCGCGCGGATTTCGCCGCGCCGATCGCTTAACTCCCATGAGAATTCTGACCGCAGCACAGATGCGCGAGGCCGACCGGCTCACCTCTGAGCGCCACGGCGTCACAAGTTTGCAATTGATGGGCAACGCCGGAAGTGGCGTGGTCGCATTTCTTCAAAAAGAATATCCGGATCTGGCGAAGCGGCGAATTCTGATCCTGTGCGGCAAAGGCAACAACGGCGGCGACGGATTTGTGGTGGCGCGGTTGCTTTTCCAGTTGGGCTCAAAGCCAGGTGTTTTCCTGTTCGCCCGGCCGGAAGAGGTTCAAGGTGACGCCGCTTTTAATCTGGAGCGGTGGCGCCACGTGGGTGGCGCGCTCACTACCATCACGGAAATCGGCGAATGGAAAGATTGGATGGACAATGTCCTCGGCGCGCACGAACTTGTCGTGGATGCGCTGCTGGGCACAGGACTTTCTAAGCCCGTAGAGGGGCTGCTCGCGTATGTGATTCAGAGCATCAACGAGCACTCAATTTATGCCCGGCACAAATCGCGGGTTCTGGCTGTGGATATGCCTTCGGGCCTGCCCTCGGACGACGCGCCGGCGATGTGGCCCGTGATGCGCGCGGATTGGACGGTAACTTTCACCGCGCCAAAGATCGGGCAGCTCCTTTCTCCTGCATGCGAAAACGTCGGACGTTTGATCGTCCATTCCATCGGCACACCGCGCTCGCTCGTGGAGCAGTTGCCGGGCGGCGGGCCCGATCTGCGATGGCTCGAGCCGGGAGAATTTCGCGCGCTCCCCTTGCGCCGCCGCGCGGATACGAACAAGGGGACGTATGGCCACGCGTTGATCGTGGCTGGGTCCCGCGGGAAGGCGGGTGCCGCAGCCCTGGCGGGGTGGGGAGCACTGCGCACCGGAGCGGGACTGGTTACCGTGGCCACGCCCGAAGACGGGCTTCCTGTTGCTGCCTCGTACCTGCCCGAATTGATGACTGCGCCTCTGGCGCAAACTACAGCTGGCACGATCAGTCTGCGCAATTTCAAGAGCGGCGCGTTCAAACAACTTGTGAAAGGCAAGAACGTTCTCGCAATCGGTCCCGGACTTACCACGCAAAAAGAGACGCAGAAATTCGTGCTGCAAGCGCTGGCGGAATGTCCGCTTCCAATTGTTCTGGATGCCGACGGGCTGAACGCATTGGCCGCGGCAAAGAAGCCACTTCTCAAGCGCAGATCGCAGGCTCTGGTGTTGACGCCCCATCCCGGCGAGATGGCCCGGCTGCTTGGCGTTACCACGCAAGAAATTCAGGCGGACCGGCTCGGCTCCGCGACGCGCGCTGCAAAGAAGTACAGAGCATTTATTGTGTTGAAGGGTTTTCACACCATTGTGGCGACGCCCGACGGCTGCGCATTCATAAATTCGACAGGTAATCCGGGCATGGCCACTGCAGGAACAGGAGACGTCTTGACCGGTATGTTAGCCGGACTTACAGCGCAATTCGGAATTCAAAATTGGGAACGCATACTGGGATTGGGAGTTTATTTGCATGGCCTCGCTGGCGATATTGCTTCCGCGCGCGTAGGCGAAGCTCCTCTGATTGCCTCAGATCTTATCGGCGCGATTCCTGAAGCCTTCATGAAGCTGCGCGCGGAGTTAGAAGATGGCTTTTGAGGAAATCCTCACCAATTCCGCAGAAGAAACCACTCAGTTTGGGCGGGCGATAGCTGCGAGGCTCGCGACGCCCGCACTCGTGTTGCTCAAGGGCGACCTCGGGTCCGGGAAGACCACGCTCTCAAAGGGAATCGTCAGTGGCCTGGGTGTGGCACGCGAGGAAGATGTCACCAGCCCTACATTCACTCTGGTCCACTCCTACAAGAAACAGGGCCCGCAGGCCTTGAAAGTTTTCCACGTGGACCTTTACCGGCTGGAAGGCACTCACGATTTGGAATCCATTGCCTTGGAGGACTTGCTTGCTGAACCCGCTGTGGTCATCATTGAGTGGTCGGAGCGGCTTACTCTGCGTTCCGACTGGCCCATCGTGCGAATTGAACTGGAGCACCAGGGCGGCGATTGTCGGCGCCTTCGAGTCACCGGCCTGAACGAACTGATTGCGCCAGCAAACGCCTCGGGCTTCCCAATCCCTTCCAAAAAGGCCACTTAGCAGCTCCTGTACCCACCCCAGTTACAACTTTGTGGACAAGGCAGACGAGCGCCCTTGTTGCCGTATGGTCGCCTTGCTAGAGTGATATGTAGCCCATTTTTCGTCAATGGCGGAATATCCCACAGTCGCTGTATTGCCTCGATCCATTCGTGACGAGCTTACCCGGTATGCTCCTGAATTGCCGCTGGGGTCCCTCGTTGCCGGTGTGGACAACATCCACCAGGACGTCTACCTGAGCTCCAGGTTTGTGGAGGCTTCGCGTGAGTTCCTCTTTGATCTGATCCGCCAGACCGTCAAGCTCACTCACTTCCCGGGATTTGAGCGCAAGCCCATGCGCGCGCCGGAAGCGGCCTCGCTCCGCAAAATGATCGGGGAGTTGCTGCAGACCTCACTCACCCGCGCCAAGTATGAAAAGAATATCGAGCGTGATCTTCTGCTCCGCGTGGCCTTGCTGAAATTCTTCACCCAGGAAACCGTGACGCGCTTCGCCGATTTGCTGCTGGAAGCAAAAGAGGGAATCCGCAGCCGCGGCGGAAATTTTGAGCGCAGTGAGCAGGCGCACGTTCTGAAATCGCGGCTGGCCGAAATCCAGGCCGGGCGTCGCGATGTCTACCGCCAGGTCGGCCAGCACGTTTACCATATTCTGTCGGAGTTGGAAGAAACCTCGTTGGCCCGGGCACGCAAGGCATTATTTGGCGACGAGGCCGCTGAAGCCTACGCTATGCTGCTGAACCGCCTCGTTTTTGTGGAGAGCGGGCGCAATGACCGCCTTTTCCTCGAACACTACGTTCTGCTTGGAAACTACCAGCATGACCCCGACCGCTTTGAAGTCATAGACGGTCTGTTGCTGGATCTGCTCCGTGAAATTGTGTTTCCCGGCGCGACTCCGAGCGAATCGGATGGTGCCAGCCAAACCCACGAATCCTATGTGGACGCTGCAATTCGTTTGCGCGCGGACTTGGAACATCTCGATTTGGAACGCGAGGAAGTCCTACGGCGACTGGACCGCAGTGACGATATCCTCGCGCGCATGTTGCGCCGCGAAGATGTCGCCACACTCCGGGCAAGTCTCACCGATCTCGACCGCAGGCGCGCCTTCATTCAACAGAAGCTCGACCTGCTGGCCCCGCAGATCGAGGCCGCCAAACTGAAGCGCGAGTTTCTGGACGAGCAGCACGAATCCCAGCTTGGCGATTATCTGAACGATCCTGCCAATGCCCGCAGACTTTTCGATGCCTCCTCCAGCGGGCCCGACGCCGATACGCGCGCTCAGCTTCTCGATGAATTCATTCTGCGCCTGGAGCGGAATGAGATTTCGCTGCACGTGCTGGCCAGCTACGAAGTGCGCAACCTTCATGCGGAATACAGTCCGCCAGTACACCTGCAGCAACTGCGCAAGGCGCTCGTGTCGCGCGAGGAGCTCAAGCGCGTCGAAGACATCCTGAAACAATTCCCCGCGCGGCAATTTTCCATGAAGGGATTGGAAGAGGCGGCGCGCCGATTGCGGCGCTTCACTCGGGACGAGCAGCGCAGTTTGGTTTTGCGCTTCGCCGAGGATTTCATGCATTTGCGCCGCGACATGCGCGATCACCAGCGCCTGGTCGCGGCTATGGAACGCGTCAACCTGGTGCGCAATGAACGCACTCGCGAACTGTCTCAGTTAAACCGTACGCTCTATGAGTATTTGCTCCCCGATGAGGAACGGCCCGAAGAGGATCATGTCGTTTCGCACGTGGTCATTAAGGCGGACGTGCGCGGCTCCACGCGCATGACCCAGGATTTGCTTTCACGCGGGCTCAACCCCGCATCGCATTTGAGTTTGAACCTTTACGAGCCCGTCCAGCGCGTCTTGGAACGCTATGGCGCATCAAAAGTATTCATTGAGGGCGATGCCATTGTCATGGCCATCTACGAAACAGAAGCCAATCGCACTCGCCAGCGCTCCGTCGCCAAGGCTTGCTTGCTGGCCCGGCAGATGGTGGGGATCGCGCAGTCCTACAACGAACGCAGCGACGGCACCGACCTTCCGCGCCTGGACATCGGGGTTGGCATTGCGTACCAGAACTCTCCGCCTACTTACTGGATGGACAGCGACTCGCGCATTATGATTTCCCGCGCGCTGAATCTCTCTGACCGGCTATCGAGTTGCTCCAAAGCCGCCCGCCGCCTGCTGGGCAAACACGGTTCGCCATTCCGCCTGTTCGTTTTCCAAACCACCATGGAAGGCACCACAGAAGAAGAGCTCGACGAATTTCTGCTGCGATACAACATGGGCGGCGTGGAACTCAATGAGGAGGGCTTCAAGAAATTAGGCGAGGAAATCTCACTGAAAGCTATCGAGTCCAAATCCCGTATGCCCTGGGGAACGGAACGCACCACCTTTTTCTCAGGACTCGTCCCCGTCGGGGAAACTCTCGAACCGCTATTCATCCGCGAAGGCCACATCCGCCAGCTTTTGCCGGATGGCAAGATTGGCGCCGCCATCGCCCGCGCCTACTACGAAATATGTACAAATTCCGACTTGCCCGAACTCCTTGCCCAGACAGCTCGCCCTGCCCCCCGTAAGTAGCACTCCGCTCTTAGTTTCTCGCCCGCATCTCGGTTGTCTCTTCCCATCTCGCTCCGCCAACTAAGATCCCGTACCCGTCAAAGTCACTACGTGAGGGCTATCAGGAGCGTTAGTGCTGAATACGAGCGTGCCGGTCCGAACACCTGAAGCCTTAGGTGTAAACGTCACCCAAACATCACAGTCATATCCCTGGGACAAAGACGCGTTCCCGCAGAAATTGGTCAACGTGAAATCGCCAGTGACCGAGATGTTGTTGATGTTGAGAGCGGCCGCACCCGCGTTTTTGATATTCACATCAACGGTCGTTGCCGTCGAACCCACTGCAGCAGATCCGAAATTGACGCTAGTGGGCGTCACGACCACTGTGGATGTGCCGGAAGAATTCGTCCCCGTCCCGCTTAGTCCGATCGCCTGAGGGCTGCCGGCTGCGTTGTCGGTGATACTTACTGAAGCCGTGCGGCTGCCCGTAGCGGTCGGCTTAAAGGTCACAGTGATCGTGCAGTTGCCATTGTTGGCGGCCACCGAGTTACCGCAGGTATTAGTCTGCGCGTAGTCGCCGCCGTTTGTGCCTGTCACGCCAATGTTTGTGATGCTCAGTGCGGCGTTGCCGGTATTGGTTAGCGTCACTGATTGAGACCCACTCGTCGTGTTCAAAACTTGGCTCCCGAAGGCCAAATTCGAACTGGAAAGACTCACTACGGGCGCCGCAGCGCCCGCACCTGTCCCCATAAGATTGATGGACTGCGGACTGCCCGCCGCATTATCGGTGATGGTCACTGACGCCGAACGCGAGCCCGTAGTTGTGGGTGTGAATGTCACGCTGATCGTGCAACTCCCATTGTTCGCTGCCACCGAGTTTCCGCAGTTATTGGTCTGCGCGAAGTCGCCGCTGTTTGCGCCTGTCACGCCAATGCTGGTGATGCTCAGCGCCGCATTGCCTGTGTTGGTCAACGTGACCGATTCCGACCCGCTGGTCGTGTTCAACACCTGACTCGCAAACGTCAAACTTGATCCGGAAAGACTCACGGCGGGCGCCGGAGTGCTCGCCCCCGTCCCGCCAAGGCTGATGGATTGCGGAGAACCCGCGGCATTATCGGTGATTGTCACGGAAGCTGCGCGCGGCCCCGCGGACGTAGGCCTAAAGGTCACGCTGATAGTGCAGCTCCCATTGTTCGCCGCTACACTGCTGCCGCAATTATTGGTCTGCGCAAAGTCCCCGCCGTTTGAGCCGGTCACGGCAATGTTCGTGATGCTCAACGCCGAATTGCCTGTGTTGGTAAGCGCGACCGATTGCGACCCGCTGGTCGTGTTCAACACCTGACTCGCAAATGTAAGACTCGAATTGGAGAGGCTCACCGCGGGTGCTGGAGCGCCTCCGCCCCCGCCCGTTCCTGTCAGCGTTGCAATATGCGGGCTATCAGGAGCAGTAGTGCTAAAAATGACCGTGCCGCTTCGATTCCCTGGAGCTTTGGGCATGAATGTCACCCAAACATCACAGTCAAATCCAGGAGACAATACCGCGTTGCCGCAGAAATTATTCAGCGTGAAATCACCCGTCACAGTCACGCTGTTGATCGTCAGAGAGGATGTGCCGGCGTTCTTGATATTCACATCTGCCGTCGTTCCCGTAGTGCCCACTGCCGCTGTGCCAAAATTGAAGCTGGAGGGTGTCAGGACCACAGTGGATCCGCCAGAGGAACTCGCGCCCGTGCCTGTAAGAGTGATTGACTGTGGGCTACCTGCAGCACTATCGGTGATGGTCACCGCAGCCATTCGTGTGCCCGCAGCGGTCGGCTTGAACGTTACATTGATCATACAGCTGCCGTTATTCCCCGTCACAGAGCTGCCGCAATTGTTGGTCTGAGCAAAGTCGCCGCCATTTGCACCTGTGACACCGAGGCTCGTGATGGTCAACGCTCCGCTTCCAGTATTGGTGACTGTCACCGTTTGCGCCGCGCTGGTCGTATTCAATGTCTGACTTGCAAACGTCAAGCCCGTGCTGGAAAGAATTACCGCCGGAGTGCCCGCGCTCGTACCGCTGAGGTTGATGGAATGCGGGCTGCCCGGGGCGTTATCGATAATGGTCACCGCGGCCGTTCGGATGCCCGTCGAGGTCGGTGTAAAGGTCACGCTGACAGTGCAGCTCCCATTGTTGGCGGCCACTGAAGTCCCGCAGTTATTGGTCTGCGCGAAGTCCCCTCCGTTTGTGCCTGCCAGGCCAATGCTCGTGATGCTCAACGCCGCGTTGCCGGTGTTGGTTAGGGTCACCGACTGTGACCCGCTGGTTGTATTCAATGTCTGGCTCGCAAATGTCAGACTTGCACTGGAGAGACTCACCGTCGGGGCCGGTGCGCCTGCACCAGTGCCGCTCAATGTGATTGATTGTGGGTTTCCCCCGGCGTTGTCTGTAATCGTTATCGCAGCTGTCCGAGTGCCCGTCGCGCTCGGGCTGAAGGTCACACTGATTGTGCAGCTTCCATTATTCGCGGCGACCGAGTTGCCGCAGGTGTTGGTCTCGCTGAAATCGCCGCTGTTTGTGCCGGTCACACCAATGTTGGTGATGCTGAGTGCCGCTGAACCGGTGTTCGTCACCGTCACCGACTGCGCCCCGCTTGTCGTGTTCAACGACTGGCTTGTAAACGTCAAGCTCTGAGACGACAAGCTCACCACGGGCGCCGGAGCAACCGGCCCCGTGACATATCCCTGGCCGCCTCGTGACAACGCGCCCGCCACCGGCACCCCGTTTGACCAATCGACTTCGATGAAAGCCCTGCTGCTGTTCAATGCATTTGCGATCGGCAATGTATTTGTCGTCGTCCGCGTCGCCGTATCGATGACGTCCCCAGTGTCTGAGACGTACACGAATCGCCCGTCAAGGCTGTGCTGCAGCCACCCGATTGTGAAAAACGTCGCGCTCATTTTTATCGTGGACACCAACACGGGCGCTGAAGCAGGCACGCCGGTGACGTCGTACACGTGCACGACATTGTTCACCGTATCGATCAGGTAGAGCTCCTTTTCATCCGGAGAAAGCGAAATACCGTGGCAGGGCGCCGAAGGCCCGCTCCCATTCCAAGTGAACCCCGTCGGAACAACCGTGTACAGCACTTTGCCGGTGGTTATATCGCTGACTTGGAAGCCAAGAAATCCGCTCTCGGTGGTGTAGGCGATCGTCTGCTTTCCGTTGATCGAGTAGGGCCGCACTCCATTGCCGCTGGCGATGTTGGTGGCGATCAGTGGACCCACCGTCCGAATGACTTTGTTGGTGGCGGTGTCAATTACATAGAGATTATTCTCGTCCCGGGGGCCCAGGAAGAACTGCTTGCCATCCAGGCCCATCATGCCGTCGTGAGGGCTGGTCCCGACCGTAATCGTCCCCAACTCATTGCCCGTCGCAGCATCAACCACATACAGCGCATGGTCACCTGAGGATTCGCCGTCCGGGACATAGAGCGTTTTGCCATCGGGCGTCACGGCTAAACTGTCAGTCCCGTGCGAGTAACTCCGCTGCCAAACGATCTTGTCCGTCATGAGGTCATACTCGGCCAGTGAGCCAGTCCCTTGGCTGCCTCCGGTGCCCCCGTACGAGATATAGAGCTTGCGCGTCACAGTGCTCACGGCGAGCCCCAATATCGAGTTAATGCCCCCGTTAATTCCGGACAGACTTACCGCCTTCACAAGTTGGTGGCCGTTATCCATATCAAAAACCTGCATTTGCCCGTTCGAAAGGACATAAACATAGTGCGAAATACCGGAGGCCTGAGCCCGCCCGCTTGCGAATCGTGAAGCAATGGTCGCCGAGGTCGATGCGGTGCTCCACGTTTTGGAGTTGCCGATCCCTGTGCCAGACACCTCGGGGACAATCAGTAGGAAGGGCGCAATCAAAAGTATCCAGGCGGTGAGAAAGGAACCGGGCCACCCGGTCCTATCAGCTGGTGGGTGACGATAATGGTGCAGCGGCCAAAGGCGGGGCGAATTTCTCATGTGGTCCCTTTCGAATACGGGCTATGCATGCTAGGGAATGTGATTTAAGGAAAGCAGGTGGGACGATGTCCTGCGCCCAGTGCCGTATATCACGCAGGGTTTGTGGATTTCAATCGCTTCAATCACTTGAACAACGAAACCGTCTCAACCTGGCAGGACGTGCCGCCAGGAATCTTCAAATTCTCACTTCTGCCGCTTGGTCTTTTATTGGAAGGACACCGTATCCACATGATTTTCGCGAATCTAGCCCACTTCGACTCGGTGATTCCTCCTGGCCCTGAAAGCAGGGCCGTCTGGGGTGAGTCCGCCAACTTAGCCACATGTTATGATCTGCTTCCAGCAACGGGGGCGAAAAGGGTCCGGTGACCCTCCCGGCCTTCAAAGCCGGCGATCCGTTCCTTCGCGGGGCGGATGGTGGGTTCGACTCCCACACGCTTCCGCCAAAGATCCCGTAGATCAAACTGCTGCTAGGTCCTTCCGCGCCCGTTTTATTGGGCTCCGAGACTTGGTTTTCCCCCTAGGTCCGTTTGGCACTGGTAGGAATTGAATCGTCCCGGTTTTCCACAACACAAGAAGACTCGATGCGGGTGTATATTGCCGCCGTCGGAATGCCTTCAAGGCGATCCCGGCCGGAAATCGTCCCCGATCCGGAAAACTCTCTCAGATTCATTCTTTGAAAAACAAAAGGAGCACACAGATGCGCATGATGATGCAGTTTGAAATCCCGGTCGAAGCTGGCAATGAAGCGGCGCGAACCGGTGCGTTCGGACCTACCTTTCAAAAAATGTTGGAAGCATTGAAGCCCGAAGCTGCATATTTCGGGGCCGGTGCAGTTGGCCTGCGCGGGGGCTTCGTTGTCTTTGACATGAAAGACACCTCGGAAATCCCGGCGATTGCCGAGCCATTCTTCCTCAACTTCAATGCCAAGGTGACTTTTTTCCCGGTCATGAGTGCAGCCGATCTGGCGAACGCTGGCCCTGGCATCGAGAAAGCGGTCAAGGAGCACGCCAAATCGGCGTCTGCGTAACTAATTCTTGCCGCCTTTGATTTTGACTTTACTGGCTTCGCGACTCTCCGCGAGTCCCCGGCGTAGCCCGCCCGGTTTGAAACTTCGTTGTGTCGCGTGCAGGAGAAGCGTACCATGCGCCCATCAGACGGTCAGTTTCAGAGCTATCCGGCAATTTTTAGCAGTTAGACGGGTTTTTCGAAACTTGAAATTCCATTTGGAGGCAAGTCAATGAACTGTAAGCGAAGCGGTTGGTGGCAATGGGGAAGCGTTTCCATTCTGGCCATTTCGTGCGTCTTGGCTGTGGTCGCCCATGCGCAAACTCAAAGCAATAACGCGCCTCGCAATCCCTTCGCACAGCTTCTCTACCGCCATATTGGGCCGGGAGGGAATCGCGTCGCGGCAGTCGTGGGTGAACCCGGAAATCCGAATGTGATCCTCGCCGGTGCCTCCGATGGAGGCATCTGGAAGACCAGCGACGCCGGCATCAATTGGAAACCGGTATTCGACCATGAAGATGTTTCGGCCATCGGGTCGCTCGCCATCGCTCCTTCCGCGCACAACATCGTCTGGGCAGGAACCGGCGAAACCTGGATCATTCGCCCCGACTATTCCATGGGCGACGGCATTTACAAATCCACCGACGGTGGCGAAACCTGGCAGCACATGGGACTCGACCTCACTGGACACATCGGCCGCGTGGTGATCGATCCCAATAATCCCAATATTGTTTTTGCCTGCGCACTCGGGCAAGCCTATCGCCCGCAGCCTGAGCGCGGGATCTTTCGCACCACCGACGGCGGCAAAACCTGGGACCAGGTGCTCTTCGTGAATGAGGATACCGGATGCTCCGAGATTTCCATGGATGCTCACGATCCCCAAACGCTGTTTGCGGGAATGTGGCAAGTAGCAATTCACACCTGGGATCTGCATAGCGGCGGCACAGGCAGCGGTGTTTACGTCTCCCACGATGGCGGCAGCACTTGGCGTAAGCTCGCCGGACGGGGGCTGCCTCCGGCGGACAGAGTTATTGGCAAAACAGCTGTGCAGGTCGCCCCCAGCGACTCTTCGCGCGTATACGCGCTCATGCAGGAAGAAACCCCGCGTTTCTATCGCTCAGACGACCGCGGCAACACCTGGAAGGTCGTCAACCAGGAACACATTCTCGACGAGCGCTCACCGTATTACACACGCTTCGCCGTGTCCCCCAATGACGAGAACTTCATTTTCTTCGTGGCCGTGAGCATCAGTTACTCGCGTGACGGCGGCTATACGCTGGCCGAAGATATTCCCCGGCCAGCGGGGGATGTGCATGACGTCTGGTACGATCCGCTCAATCCCGACCGCGCCATGGTTGCCCACGATCACGGCATCAGCGTCACGCTCAATCGCGAACGCAGTTTTGAGACCTACGAATTTCCGATCGCCCAGATGTACCACGCCTTCACCGATAACAACGTTCCATATAATGTTTACGGAAATCGCCAGGACGAGCCCACTTTCCGCGGCCCGAGCAACAATCTCTCCGGCGGTGGACGCGGCGGCGGTGGCTTCGGGGGTGGAATCTCCGCCGCCGACTGGACGCAAATCGGCGGTTGCGAACCGGGATTCAGCATTCCCGATTGGCAGGACAATAATATTGTTTGGTCCGGCTGTTACAACGGCGACATCAGCCGCATGGATCTGCGCACCGGCCAGGCGCGTTGGGTTTCCGCATGGCCCGCGGCTACTTACGGCTGGGCGCCAAAGGATGTGAAGTATCGCTGGCATTGGACCATGCCCGCGGCAATTTCACCGCACGATCACAATCGTTTCTACGTGGGCAGCCAGTTCCTTCACGAAACCACTAATGGCGGCCAGTCCTGGCATGTGATCAGCCCCGACCTAACCCTCGACGACAAGAGTCACCAAACAGATTCCGGCGGCATTCACGCCGACAATTTGATGGTTTTTGAAGGGGCGGTTCTCTACTCCATCGCCGAGTCTCCACTAAAAGCCGGAGTCATCTGGACAGGCAGCACCGACGGCCAGGTAAATCTCACGCAAGACGGAGGCAAGATCTGGAAGAACGTCACCAAGAATATTCCCAATATGCCGCCCTGGGGAACCATCTGGTCCATCGAACCATCTAACTTCGACGCCGGCACCGCTTACGTCGTGGACAATCTGGAACAGGGCGCAGGCGACTACAACGCTTACGTTTATAAGACTTCAGACTTCGGCCAGACTTGGAAACTAATCAGCGGCGGGATTCCGAAGTCGGTCAACAGCAGCGCACATACAATCATCGAGGACCCGGTCCGTAAGGGAATGCTTTTTCTCGGCACGGACAATTTTATCTACATTACCTGGGACGATGGCGACCATTGGACGCTCCTCCGGAACAACATGCCCCCCGCTCCGATTTATTGGCTTACCATCCAGAAGCAATATAACGATTTGGTGGTGGCCACTTACGGCCGCGGATTCTGGATTCTCGATGACATCACTTCGCTGCGCGATTGGGACAAGGCCCAGCAGGACGACATTCATTTCTTCAAACCACGAGCAACCTTCCGCTACCGCCATTTCGGCAGCACGCATGCAATTGACACCTACAACAAAACTGTGGGGCAAAACCCGCCAACGGGCGCGGACCTGAATTATTTTCTTAAAGCTGCCGCGAAAAAAGTGGACATCGTAATTACGGGCGCGAATGGCGAACCCATTCGCACGTTGTCCGGCTCCACGCAACCAGGCATCAACCGTGTCTGGTGGGATCTGCGTTACTCCGGGCCTGACGTAGTGAGGCTGCGCAATAGCCCTCCCGGCGAGCCCTGGGTGAAAACGGGTCCCGACGGCTGGCGCCCGCTGGTTCACTGGCGAAATTACAATCAGGGGCCGCAGGTCACACCCGGCAACTACACCATCAAGCTGAATGTCGATGGCAAAGAGTCCACACAAACACTAACTGTCGTACGTGATCCTGCTAGTGTGGCAAAGGACCCGGATATCAAGGCCAATGTCGATTTCCAGCTGCAAATCCGCAATGAGATGACCGAAGCGGGAGAGATGATCAACCGCATCGAATGGACCCGCAAACAACTGGATGATATGGAAGTCATGCTTGGAGAGGAGCCCAAGAATACGTCATTGATTCAGGCCGCGAAGGACCTCGACAAGAAGATTTGTGATGTCGAGGCCAAGTTCTTCCCGTTAAGTCTCACCGGCCGCACCGAGGATGCTTTCCGAGCGCCCTCTGTTCTGTACGGCAATCTCGCCAACCTTGGCTTCGTAGTAGAGAATGGGGCAGACCTGCCGCCGACGGATCAGGCCGTTGAGTTGAACAAGGAATTGAAGCAGCAACTCGCGGCGTCAAAGCAAGCCGTAAAGCAGCTCTACGACTCAGCCGTGACTGAATTCAACAAACTGGCCAAGACTAGCGGTCTTTCGGTGCCGATAGAGCCCTAGTTGTCTACGACAACGGATAGATGGCATAGGCGGTGAGAAAGTCCGGCGCTAGATCTTCCTTCGAGAATTCTGGCATTCAGTACACAATTGTCGTTAAAATCTAACCGTACAGGTGTCTGTTTGTTGGGTCCGATTGTTGGGGGAAGAATGAGTCGAAATTCTAGTAAGCGCCTGACAACTCCTTTAATTCGTGAAAATGGAAAGCACCGCCCGGCATCCTGGGACGAAGCATTGCAAGCCGTTGCGCGCGGCATTGACCGCGAAGTGAAAACGCACGGACCGCGAACCTTCGGGATGTTCAGTTGCTCCAAGACCACCAATGAATTGAATTATATCTCGCAGAAATTTGTGCGCTCCGTAATCGGTTGCAACAACATTGACAGCTGCAACCGGACTTGACACGCCCCGAGCGTCGCCGGTCTGGCGGCGGTTTTCGGGGCAGGGGGCGGCACAAGTTCGTACCGCGAAATTGAAGAGACGGATGTGATCTTGCTTTGGGGTTCCAATGCCAGGGAGACGCATCCTATTTTCTTTCATCATTTGCTGAAGGGCGTGCGCCGGGGCGCCAAACTTTTCGTCATCGATCCGCGACGCACCAGTTCAGCCCAATGGGCAGATACTTGGTTGGGGCTGGATGTTGGCTCGGACATATCTCTGGCCAATGCCATGGGCCGCGAAATTATCGCCGCTGGCCTTGCCAACACGGATTTCATCAAGCATTCAACCAGCCATTTTGATGAGTATAAAGCCTGCGTTGAGAAGTACACGCTGGACCGCGCTGAGCGCGAAACCGGTGTCCCTGGGGAGATAATTCGACAGACGGCCCACACCTATGCGAAGGCTAACCGCGCCGAGCTTTGCTGGACTCTCGGCATCACTGAGCACCACAACGCTGTGGACAACGTGGTCGCCCTAATCAACCTGGCGCTCCTTTGCGGCCATGTGGGGCGTTACGGCAGCGGCATCAACCCGTTGCGCGGGCAGAATAATGTACAGGGCGGCGGCGACATGGGGGCGATTCCCGACAGATTTCCGGGGTTCCAGCACGTCGAGAACAACGATATCCGCGCCAAGTTTGAAAAAGCCTGGGGTTGCAAAATCGATCCCCAAAAGGGCTGGCATGTGAGCGACATGTTCAAAGCCATGGAGAACGGTGAATTGACGGCGCTCTATGTGCTGGGAGAAAACCCCGCCGATTCCGAGGCGGATCGGCACCATGCACTGAAGCTCTTGATCGGATTGAAGTTTATGGTTGCGCAGGATCTTTTTTATACAAACACCGCGCAACTTGCCGATGTGGTTCTGCCCGCCGCCGCAGGATGGTGTGAGAGCGAGGGCACGGTCACTAACAGCGAACGCCGCGTTCAGCGCGTGCGAAAAGCAGTTCCGCTTCCAGAGGGCGTTCGGGACGACACGCAAATTCTTTACGACCTGGCACGCCTCCTCGGCCAGGATTGGGGTGAGTCGGATCCGGAGACCATCTGGAACGAGTTGCGTCAATTAAGCCCTATGCATGGGGGAATGAGCTACGAGCGCCTGGAAAAATTGGGTGGAATTCAGTGGCCTTGCTATGACGAATCTCATCCCGGGGAAATCTATCTTCATGGACGCCTGTGGAGCGATCCGCTGATTGGGCCGCGCGCGCCGTTTAGTCCAGTGGAATTTGAGCCGCCTGTGGATCAACTCGACAAGGATTTTCCGATCCGGTTGACCACTGGACGCCGTCTCGATTCCTACAACACGGGTGTGCAGACTGGCCGCTATTCCTCGCCGCTGCGGCATAAAGAAGCGATCGACCTTTCGCCCGAAGATGGTGAAAGGTACCATCTGCGCGAAGGTGAAAAAGTTCGTATCAGTTCGCGCCGCGGCTCGGTGATTGCGCCGGTTCGCTTCGATCCCGGACTGCGCCCAGGCCTTGCGTTTTTAACCATGCATTTTCACGATCAAGTGTCCACCAACGATCTCACCATAGACGCCGTCGACCCCAAATCCGGAACCGCGGAATTTAAAGCCACCGCCATCCGCATCGAAAAACTTCAAGAGGCCTGAGTGGATCTCCACCTCACTTCCGACAGCGCCACCGATGCTGAAAAATCAGCTGTAAATGGCGAATTGGGGAAGCCGGTTTCGGCTTGGGAGGGCGGCCAGCGTGCGGCACAGGGCGATGGACACGTCGCCATACGCGGTTCACCGCCTCGCGACAGTCTGCTGCCCGTTTTGCACGCGGTCAATTCGCGCATCGGCTGGATCAGCCGTGGCGCAATGAATTACATCGCTCTGCGAATGAATCTTCCACCCGCGGAAATCTTTGGCGTGGCTTCGTTCTACGCCATGTTTTCGCTTGAGCCCAGACCACCAGTAGTGCTCCATGTCTGCGATGACATCGCCTGCATGCCCCGCGGCGCTCAGGCTCTTTGCTCTGCAATGGAGAAACTATTTGGTCCCGCCGGCTCGCAAGATTCGAGCGGCCGCGCTACCTGGCTCCGAAGCCCTTGTCTCGGATTGTGTGAACGCGCGCCGGCAGCTTTGCTCTCAGCCGCAGGAGAAGTTCACGGCGAACGGGTCCTCGCTCCCGCAACCTCTGAGTCGATTCAATCCAGTTTGAATGAAGCCGCCAATGGGCATTCGTTGGGCATGCCGGATACCTCGCAATCAAGAACCTCTGTCCCTCAGTCAGGCAGCCCTCAGCTTCGCTTACTTCGCCGAATCGGGCACGTGGATCCTTCGAGCGCCGACGATTACACCAAGCTCGGCGGTTATCAGGCGCTCCGCAAAGCAATCGATATAGGGCCGGAAACGATTGTCCGCGAGGTGATCGAGTCAAAACTTCTTGGCCGCGGCGGCGCCGCGTTTCCCACCGGGAAAAAATGGGAGGCTCTGCTGCAACAGCGTGGTGTTGGCCGCACCCATTACGTGATTTGCAACGCGGATGAATCCGAGCCCGGGACATTCAAAGATCGCGTGGTGATGGAGGGGGATCCCTTCGCGGTTCTGGAGGGCATGACCATCGCCGCAGTCGCCGTGGGCGCCCAGAAGGGCTACATCTATATCCGCGGTGAATATCCGCAGGCCACTCTGCGGATAGAAAACGCCATTAAATTTGCCCGCGCAAAGGGTTTTCTCGGCGCGGCCATTCTTGGCTCCAAATACAATTTCGACATTGAATTGCGCCGCGGCGCCGGCGCGTATATTTGCGGTGAAGAGACGGCTCTCTTCAATTCCATCGAGGGTTATCGCGGCGAGCCGCGCAATAAGCCGCCGTTTCCCACTCAGGCCGGCCTTTTCCGGCTGCCAACTGTGGTGAACAACGTCGAAACTCTCATCAACATACCCGAGATTATTTTGAACGGAGGCGCAGCATACGCTCGAATTGGCTCAGCGAACTCCTCGGGTTACAGGTTGTTCTGTTTGTCGGGCCATGTTGCCCGTCCGGGTGTTTACGAAGTTGCGTTTGGCGCCACGCTGAGAAGCTTGATCGAACTAGCCGGAGGCGTCAGCGGAACCGGAAAATTGCAGGCGATCTTACTGGGCGGGGCCGCCGGAGCGTTTGTTTCGCCGAAGGAGCTTGACACGCCGCTCACCTTTGAGGGCACCCGTGCCATCGGGGCAACGCTTGGCTCCGGAGTGGTCATGCTCTTTGACGATTCCGTGGACATCCGGCAGGTTCTGGTCCGCATCACGGAATTCTTCCGCGAAGAAACCTGCGGACAATGCGTGCCCTGCCGGGTTGGCACCCTGCGACAGGCAGAGTTGCTGCATCGCCTGGTCGCGCGCAAACCGCTCGGTTCGGTCGCGCAGGAAATCATTCTGCTGAAGGAGATGGCCCAGGCCATGCGCGACGCCTCCATCTGCGGTCTGGGTCAAACCGCGTCAAGCGCGCTGCTTTCAGCAATGGATCGATGGAGCCTCTTTTCGTGAGTGAACCAAACGATTCTCCAATTCCGCAAATTCCTGTGCCACGCGGCCCTGTTCCGCAGGCGCCGCCGTCTCCATTGCGTCGTGAATTTGATATTCAGATCGACGGGAAAGCCGTAAGCGTCTCGGAGGACTCCACAATTCTGGATGCCGCGCGCAAGCTCGGTATCGAAACGCCGACGCTGTGCTTTCTGGAGAATCTCACTCCCGTAAACGTGTGCCGCGTTTGCGTGGTGGAACTTGAGGGCTCGCGCGTTTTGGTTCCGGCGTGCTCACGCAAAGTTGAGCCGGGAATGAAAATCAAGACTGATTCCGAGCGCGTGCGCTTGAGCCGCCGGCTGGTCCTCGAATTCCTTGCGTCGTCGGTGGATGTTTCCACTGCGCCGCAAATGCGGGCCTACATGAGGGAGTATGGGGCTGATCCAAAGCGTTATGGGCCCTCCGCTGCGAACTCATCGCAACCTCCTATAATTGACAATGAGCTTTACGTGCGCGATTACGGGAAATGCATCCTTTGCTACAAATGTGTCGAAGCGTGCGGCGTGGATGCGCAAAATACTTTTGCAATTGGCGTTGCCGGGCGCGGGTTTTCGGCGCACATCGCCACAGAGTTTGAAATTCCGCTTCCGGATTCAGCGTGCGTTTATTGCGGAAACTGCATCGGTGTGTGTCCCACCGGGGCGCTGATGTTCAAATCTGAATTCGAGATGCGCGCGGCCGGCACATGGAGGGAATCGGAGCAAACAGCCACAGACACGATCTGCCCTTATTGCGGTGTGGGCTGCACTGTCACGGTTCACGCGCAGGATGGAGAGATTGTCCGCGTTTCTTCACCGCTTGATCACTCTGTCACGCACGGCCATCTCTGCATCAAGGGGAGGTTTGGCTGGCAATTCGTCCAGATTCGAGAGAAGGGAATCGAAGCGGCAAACCCCACGGCTAATTTGCCTTCAGCAAAAACTTCGCAACCGTAAATCAATCGGGATTGTCTAGACCCCAGTGATTTCGCCCGCGTCATTCACGTCAATGGTTGCGCAGCGCGAAACCTTGGGAAGTCCGGGCATTAACATCATGTTGCCGGAGATGACCACCACAAATCCGGCTCCGGCGGAGAGCGATGCGTCGGTAACGTTCAGGGTCCACCCAGTCGGCGCGCCGAAACGTTTCGCGTCATCGGTCAGAGAATATTGAGTTTTGGCGAGGCACACCGGCAGATTGCCATAGCCCCATTCTGTAAATTGTTCGAGTTTTGTCTTGGCCAGGTCGCTGAAGGTAACACCGCCGGCCCCGTAAACTTTCTGGGCTACCGTCTGCACCTTTTCAGTAAGCGGCTCTTCAAATTTATAGACCGGGAGCACAGCAGGCGCGGGATTTTTGGCGATTGTATTCACGATCAAATCGGCCAGCTCCCTGGCACCCGGTCCGCCCTTTGCAAATCCTTCCGAATAAGCGCTCGTGACGCCCAGGTCGGCACAATAGCCGGCCAACCGCTTCAGATCTGCATCCGTGTCGCTTGGAAACCGGTTAATGGCCGCGACGACCGGCAATCCAAACTCTTTAAGAATTTGAATGTGCCGGGCAAGGTTGGGCAGTCCGCGCTCGAAATCGCCGTTCCCTTGATTCTTCATGCTTTGCACGGTCGTAACCAGGACTGCGGCGGAAGGAGTGATCCCCGATTGCTGCATGACGATATCAAAATATTTTTCCGCGCCCAAGTCAGAAGCGAAACCGGCCTCATTCACGACATACTCGGCCAGGCGCAAACCCATTTCCTGGCAAATGACGCTGCTGGTTCCGTGAGCGATGTTCCCGAAAGGCCCGGCGTGGACAAACGCGGGGGTGCCGTCGGTGGTTTGCACAAGATTGGGCATGATGGCGTCCGCCAGAAGCGCCATCATGCCCCCGGTCGCACCCAAATCGTGAGCCGTGACGGGTTTGCCCGCGCGTGTGACGCCGACGACGATGGAATCGAGGCGCTTGCGCAAATCACTGCGGCCCTTGGCCAGAGCAATAATGGCCATGATTTCCGATGCCGCGGTGATTACAAATCCGGTCCTCCGTCCGCCGCCATCTTTCTTGCTGTCCAGCGAAACAGCAATCCGCCGCAGCGCGCGGTCGTTCATGTCCATGGCGCGCGGCCAGGAGATTCTGTCAGGGTCGAGGTCCAAATCATTTCCGTGGAAAAGATGCGCATCGATAAGCGCCGCCAGCAAATTGTTTGCCGAGGAGATGGCGTGAAAATCTCCGGTGAGATGGAGATTGATTTTCTCGCTGGGCTC
Source organism: Candidatus Acidiferrales bacterium (assembly GCA_035308165.1). GTDB lineage: Bacteria > Acidobacteriota > Terriglobia > Acidiferrales > UBA7541 > DASTCZ01. Next base: position 117,549 of record DATGHC010000026.1, read on the forward strand.
GAGTTGCGAGCGCCCTCCGCCCGCGCCCCCGCCTTTCATGCCGAAGACGGGGCCCAGTGATGGCTCGCGGGAGGTGATGACCACTTTCTTGCCGATCAGAGCAAGGCCCTGTGTAAGGCTTACGGCGGTTACGGTTTTGCCCTCGCCGGAGGCCGTGGGAGTGGTGGCCGTGACCAGGATCAGCTTTCCCCGGCGCTTGAGGGCGGGATCGGCGAGAAGTTCCAGCCTGACCTTTCCCATATGACGGCCCATAGGCTCAAAATACTGTTCTGGAATTCCTAGTTTACGAGCGACTTCCTGAATGGGTAGAAGTGTCCTGTGCATGTCGGGTTGGGTAGCGGTCTGCAATTCAGTTGCTATTTTTGAGAGCCGAAGTTTATCACAAGCGGCGGGGAGTTGGTCGTTGAGTTCTCAGGCCCCCCACCCCCCTCTTTTTTGTAAGAGTGGCATCCAAAGGACTTACGGACGCAATCGTCGTAAGAGTGGCAACTGCTAGACTTAAAAGTGTTTGTTTTCATATTGATTCGAGGTCCCTCGCAAGTGCGGATTCTAAAGAACTTGGTAACTATCCCCTGATGTCAAGTAAGGTGATATAGTGTATGCGTGACAGGGCGGCGTTTATCAGAGTCCTACTTTGTAAGGTTTTCCGTTGATTTCTGCGAATCGAATGCTTCTACGATCCTCACCGGATACGACATCTTTGTGAAGCAGTATCCAAGCCTTTACTTGTTTCGTTTCTTTGTCCGTATATAGATACTGCTTTTCGTATTTGTGCTCCCGCCAGCTGAACTTCCTAGTTTGCCCGGTAGAAATTTCGGGTTCTTCAAACGGGTCGCACTTGATTTGCTTGCAGTCGAAGCCCTTTATAATTTCGTCCATACCGGCTTCATTCCATTTGACTTCAAGCTCGGCCTCTGATAAAAATACAATGTTCTGCATAGCAGGTGCATTCATGGAACCCTCTAGCCAACTAAAAAAACGCATAGCGCAATATGCTTACGGGCAAACCAGCTTGGATGACCTGTATCGCTGGTATTCCGATTCCTTTCCAAATCTGGCGACAAACTTTGAGTCGCAGCAATTGGTTGCTGCTCTAGAGTCAGAGCTCTTAAGCTTGTCTCGTGGCGCATCGGAATCCGATCTCCAAGAAAATTTGAAAGCATTACTCGCTGCGGTCTCGCATGTTCAGCAAGTCACAGTCAAGTTTGAAATGTTCGCCAACTACTCTTTGCTTCAATCTACTGGCAATCCTAGTTCAAGCCAAGAAGTGAAACAGTACGAATTCGTCCCTTCTAGCGTCTGAACGGCTGCGCCATTTGCATCTGTATTTGAATCAATTCAACGTCAAATGTCGTGGTAATAGGCTGCTCAGATTGTATGGAAAACTCAAACGTATATGTACCAGCAGCCTGAAACATAATGTTTGGCATTCTCAGAATGCTGATCCCTAAACCCGGTCTTTGGAATCCGATCGCTCCCATTCCTTCGGCAACTTTTTGACCCGTTTCCAAGTTAGCAAGGCTCATCCGAAATTGCAGATTCTCTGGTCGGTCCGATTCGAGACATACAAAAAAAGTCAGAGCCGGTAGCATTGCCGGAAGCTGTGGCAAGGAGATATTGGGGGTATATAGCCCAATAAGAATGAATTTTCCGTTCATTTCCTGTCTGACTTCATCACACATCAACGTATACTTGTGCTTGATTGCCATAACTTTTCCTTTCCAGATACACCTTTGGACACACTTCAATTGGGGCTTGACAATGACAGGATTTGAATTAATATGGGGCTGCAATCTCAGAAGTAAGCTGTCCCACAACCTGCCAAAGAAACCCAGGCTCCGGTCGTCACACCGGAGCTTTTGTTTTTAGCACTCTCTTACCTCAAGTGCAAGTGTTATTCTTGTGTTGCTATATACCCACACACCATTACACGGGGGGCTGTTTTGAACGCAAGTCAAAGTCTTAGGAAGTGCTATACTCCGCTTATGGTGCGACCTATTAAGGCGAAACCGTCAAAGGAAACGAAAAAGAAAATGCGCCCCATTACTCGGAGCGCATTCATGGATTTGTTGAAACGAGCCGCTACGACACACGTTCACAAGCCCGTTCCAAAACACTCTTGAATTGCAGGTTCCCGTCGAATCTCCGGTTGTATCTGAAACAGTATTCATTCAAGTAAGTCTGTAGATAGCTCGGTGAAACTGAGTGATACACGCCACCGATCCCGCGCTTGATTAAACTCCACAGACCCTCAACCGAATTTGTGTGAATATCGCCACGAACATACACGCCGTCACTGTGCTTGATGCGGCGATGCCTATAGCCAAGAGACTTCCCGTCCTTGTCAGCTAGTTTTGAGATTGCGTCATATCCAGAAAGCTCATCGGTATAAATCACGCTGCCCGGAACAACGTGCTTTTTGACCATTCCCATTAGACTAGAGGTAGTCACGTCCGGCACAACTTTAGCGAGCACCTTTCCGTGACGCTGGACAATTGCCACAACAGGTGTTTTTGTTTTATCTCCGCGCATTGGACGACCACGGCCATATTTGCGAACGCCGCCAAAATACATTTCATCTATCTCAACAATTGGCCCCTCCAATTGCATGTCTTCTCGCTCGCTCAATAAGGAGCGAATCTGCTTGAACATGCGCCATGCGGTCTTGTACGTCACTCCGGTTTCGCGCTGAATTTGCTTCGCACTAATCCCGCATCGGGTGGATGACATGAGATACATCGCATAATACCAAGTCTTGAGAGGCGTGCTGGACTTGTGAAAAATCGTGCCTTCCATTGGGGAAATCATGCTCCCGCAGTAATCACAAGCCCAAGCTGGGCGGCCTGTAACGCGATGGTGCTTTCGCTCTACGCCGCATTTATCGCAATGAGCGATCCCATCCGGGAACCGTTGTTCCTTCAAATGCTCTAGGCACGCATTGTCATTGGGAAACTGGCGATTGAAGTCTCGGATGGTGTAGCGTAGATGCTTTGGGATGCTTTGCTTTACTTTCATGACTGGCCTCTCTGTTCCGTTTACAGAACAAAGCGTACCATACAGCCTTACTTGATGTCAAGGGATAATTACCAAGAACTTAGGTCTTACATAAATAGTTACTACGGCCGCTGATTCCGCGGGACTTACAAGACGCCTCGGATCTGCTGCACCTAAAGAAGTTAAAGTCGCTGCCTCCGATATGGATAGAAAAGTGCGTCTTTTCCTGGAGATTGTATCGATTTGGGACAACCTGAAGCTGCCGCGTGGCTGCCGCGACGGGAAGCGCAGGTCCAACTAAGGCCGACAGATTACCAACAAGTTATCGAGCGTGTCAAGAAGAATGTGCGGAGAATCAAAAATACTCTTAGCGGAGAGGTGGGACGCTTTGGATTTTCATTCGAATGCGATTGAGACTTCTTTATGACACTGCATTTCGAACGTATTCTTCAATGCGAGGACGCTTGCAATGTGCAGAAAAGGGCGACGCACTCCCCACTCTGCAAAAAGTTTGCGAGAAAACCCAGGTGTGGCGTGATACAAAGCACACAGGCTGAAGCGAATTCTATTGGATGTTCAATGAGATGGAATTTAGCTAGACTTGGCCGCACCTGAGTGGACCGACCAACGAAGAAAGGTGGTTCTGTGAGGAAGAACTTGCGGCAAATCCGATTTTT
>DATGHC010000027.1:0-44196 GCA_035308165.1 Candidatus Acidiferrales bacterium
AGCGGCCCGTTGGCGTTCGGCTGGTGTCATGATCGTTCTCCCGATTTTTGTTGCCCGGCGGCGTGCCCTGCGCTTGCCGCTCAAAGAGCACTGCGGCAAGCGCGTGCCACCCGAAGATTCGAAATTCTGGATCTAGCGTGCGGCGCGAGACTGGCCGGCAGCTGCTGCTTTCGCAGCAGGCTTTTCCAATTCGGCGACGGGCTTCTTCGCGTCATCCTGCGCCAAGCCGAGTACCTTGCGCAAGTCGTGCTCGATCTTGTCGCGAATGTCGGTGTGCTCGCGCAGGAACAGGCGCGCATTCTCGCGTCCCTGGCCCAGGCGCTCGCCCTTGTAGGAAATCCACGTCCCGGACTTCTCAAGCAGGTTCTTCGCCACACCGGTGTCGAGCAGATCGCCTTCACGCGATACGCCCTCGCCGTAAATGATGTCGAACTCAGCCTCGCGGAACGGCGCGGCCACTTTGTTCTTCACCACTTTTCCACGGGTGCGCGAACCAACCACTTTGTCGCCTTCCTTGATGGCCTGGATGCGGCGGATGTCGAGGCGAATGGAGGCGTAAAACTTCAGCGCGCGGCCACCGGTGGTGGTTTCCGGATTGCCGAACATCACGCCGATTTTTTCACGGATCTGGTTGATGAAAATCAGGCAAGTGCGCGACTTTGAGACGATGCCGGTGAGCTTGCGCAGCGCTTGCGACATCAAGCGCGCTTGCAGGCCCATTTGCGGGTCGCCCATATCGCCTTCGAGTTCGGCCTTGGGGACCAATGCCGCTACCGAGTCCACCACGATGATGTCCACGCTGCCGGACTTGATCAGCGCCTCGGCAATTTCCAGCGCCTGTTCGCCATTATCCGGCTGCGAAACGAGGAGGTTATCCACGTCCACACCCAGCTTCCGCGCGTAGATGGGGTCGAGCGCGTGCTCCGCGTCAATAAAGGCCGCCTGGCCGCCCATCTTCTGGGCTTCGGCGATCACATGCAAAGACATGGTGGTCTTGCCGCCCGATTCCGGACCGAAAATCTCGATCACGCGGCCGCGCGGAAATCCACCCACGCCCAACGCCGCATCCAGGCTGACCGAGCCCGTGGGAATCACGCTGACGGGCACCAAAACTTCGCGGCTGCCCAACCGCACGATGGAGCCTTTGCCATATTGCTTTTCGATTTGTGAAATGGCATTTGCCAGATTGATTGCTTTTTCGTCAGCCACGACCGTCACCTCGGAAGGAAGTTTTCAAAGACAGGAACGCGGGCCCAAAATGTTGCCGATGTATTGAGTGTACCATATAGTATCGTCCCCGCAAACCTTTGACCAGGGAATCCTACCACAAGGCGAAGAAAAAGCAAACACTATTTGGGTCCCCCCAGTGGATGAAATTAGCCCAGCAGCCACCCGGCGGCAACCGCGGCCAAAGCCAGCCTGGCCAGCCAGCCCAATGAATGCGAAACCACCACCAGGGGATGAAGCTTGATGAACAACGCATTTGTAACCGTGATGGGCAATGGGGCCATCAGCCAAACCAGTATGGCAAGCTTGAATGCGGAGGGATAGCCATGCATGCCGAATACGGCGTATGCCGCCATGAATGCGGCGCTGGTCAGGAATCCAATCAGGGTGCTTGCTATTACGGCAGGCGTCTCACTTACGCCCGCACCCTGGCGCCAAACCTCGGGATGGGCTACGTACTTACCGTGAAAAAGTACCCCGAAAAAGAACCAATCGGAGAACGAACTTGCGACCCCTGCCGCAAGAACCGCGTAGAGGAAATGCTTCCAATCCATTGAGTGGATCTCCTTCCGCAGAAGACATGCTGATTTGATATCACCCCGTCTGGCGCTTGCCGGTTGAGGTTTCTATGCCGCGGAAGACTTCTCATCCGCATTGCCCCACTTTTGTTTCATCTCCGCCAAATAGAGAGGGTTGCCGTCAGGATCTTCGAAGTTGGCGAACAGGAGTTGGTCGTCGTCCCGAATGGGTCCTATAAATTTCACCCCTTTTGATTTCATTTCATCCACCACCTTTTGGATGGGCTCAGTCACCGACACGCCGAGTTGCATGGAGCCTTTAACACCTGCGGGATTCTCCTTGGAAGCGGGGTGCAAGCCAATGGTCATGCCGTCAGCGGACTTGAGCTGAGCCCAATGTTCGCCAAATCGGAAAATGATTTCGAGTCCCATAATTTCGGAATAAAACTTCACGGCTCTATCCATGTTGGAAACAAATATGGTGACGACCATGGGAAGCTCCTCTCGATGACAAGGGTAATTGCGGGCCGCGGCCCGAACTGGTGCGCGAGTCTAGTGGCGACTGAAGCAGGAGGCAAGTACCACTTTTCGGGGGATGAGGTAATATGCGGTCGCTTCACATAAAATGAAACCCATGGCCAGGCGTACGCCACATTACGGGGATTTCGGGATCGTTCTCGACAGGAATTCGGGAATCCCGTTGCATCAGCAACTATGCGCCGCACTGCGGAAGTCCATCGTCGAGGGAATCCTTCGCAAAGGCGCGCGGCTACCATCCTCAAGAGCGCTGGCAATCTTGCTTGAAGTGTCTCGAAATACTGTGCTGGCCGCGTACGATGAATTGCTCGCGGAGGGGATGTTGCATTCGCGTCCAGGGTCGGGCACTAGCGTCGGCAATTCGGCGAGTGGGCCCAAAGACGTTATCGTGAATGCCCGGACACCGCGCGAATGGCTTATGGGCGCAGCCCTTCCAGGGCGACGCCTGGAGTGGGCGGAAATATTGTTCGCATCACAGTATCCGGTTCGTAGCGCGCGCTTCTGCGATCCCGACGGGAATGGGCACTATCTCTATGATTCTCGCGCGCAAGCCTAGCGAATCGGCCCCGCCCGTTGCTAAGCGTATTTGAAGAAGCCACGTCCTGATTTTCGCCCCAGCCAGCCTGCGGCAACCAACTTCCGCAACAGCGGGCACGCGCGATACTTGGAGTCGCCGAATCCTCGATAGAGCACGTCGAGAATGTCCACACAGACATCGAGGCCGATGAAGTCGGCTAGCTCGAGAGGGCCCATGGGATGGTTCATGCCGAGCTTCATCACCGTGTCCACAGCTTCAGGAGTGGCGACGCCTTCCATCACGCAGAAGGCGGCCTCGTTGATCATGGGCATCAGAACGCGGTTGCTGACGAAACCGGGAGCGTCATTCGCGGCTACGGGCTTTTTCTCGAGCTTCTCGCACAGCGCGATCGTGGTGGCGAAAGTGGCGTCGCTGGTCTGGATGGCCCGGATGACCTCCACCAGCGTCATAACCGGGACGGGATTCATGAAGTGCATGCCGATGAATTGCTCGGGGCGCTTGGTGGCAGCGGCCAGAGTTGTAACTGAAATAGAAGATGTGTTCGAGGCGAGAATGACGCCCTGACGAAGCATTGCATCCGCTTCGCGCAGGACAGAGAGTTTCAGGTCAAGCCGCTCCGGCACGGCCTCCACTGCAAAATCAGCGTTGGCGAGCTTGGAAATGTCGGTGGTTGCATGGATGCGGCTCAACACGGCGGGTTTTTCGGCGTCCGTGAGCTTGCCCTTCTTCACTTCGCGGTCGAGATTCTTGGAGATGGTTTCCATCCCGCGGTCAAGGAACCTCTGCTCCACATCGCGCAAGATAACTTCATAGCCGGCCCTTGCAAAAACATGCGCGATTCCATTGCCCATGGTGCCCGCGCCAAGCACAGCAACGGTTTTGATGAAATCCAGACTCATCTGTCCTCCGGGAAATCTATCGGTGGCAAGGGAAACACAGGAAGTGGAAATCGGTCAAGCGGGATGAATATTATCGTCAGGCAAGATTTGCGCTTCTTTGATTTCACGGATGATTTCTCTCGCCTGGCCTTCGTTTTCAGGATAAATCATGATGCGAATCGGTCCAGGATCGGAGATCACTTGAAAACCGATTCCATTTTCTATCAAGGAAGCTTGAATGCCATTCGACATATCCAGGTCGTTCCCCTTCCAGGCCTCGCAGGTCGCCATCTCGGGGTCCCAATTGTCGGGAGTAGGATTTAAATGGTGTGATTCATCAGGGGCATCACTCTCACTGGTTTTCAGCGCATCCTCGCCTTCTTCTAATGGAAACTCGTCCTGCGAAGGGTCTTCCGAATCTTCGTCACCGGTTGTTTCCGGTTCACCAATGAGACTTAAGGCGCGGTCTTCATTGTTGGCAGCGACGCGTACTTCATACGCCGGCTGCATGGATGGAAAGAGTACGGAGCTCCTGGAAGTTGCGACCGTGAAAGGGATCTTTGCTTCCTCAAGCACGGCTTTAACGCCGGCAAACTTGAAGTGATCGGCGCCGCTCCAGACCAACTTCGCAAACAGCTCCGAAGATTCATCCGATGACGACTGTAGGTTGGAAACCAGGTCAGCGTCGCAATCGGAGCACCGGGTGAATCCATCACGATATTCGGATTTGCAGAGGGGACAGAACATTACTCTCAGGCCGCTTGAGCTTTCTGAATGATATCGCGGGCGCGGGCTAAATTGTCGGCGCTCACGAAGAGACGCAAGTCACCATTGTAAGAAGCGAGTTCCCAGCACGGTATGAAATTCTCGAGGAGCGCGCTGCGGAATAGTTGCACCAACGACAGATCATTCCCGGACCAGATCTCAACTTGCGCCGAAGACCTGTTACGCGGCGGTGGCGCTTGGTCACGCTCTGATGAAACGTCGGTCTCCTTGTCCTGCGAATCCATATTGACAAGCGTGAGTGGGCGAAGTGCTTCGGCGACAATGCTGCGCGCGGATTCCAAATCCGGCGCAAAAACGCGCACCTCCCAATGAGGCATTCCATAGAAGCCCAGCGCCAGCGGCTGGGAGAGTGACGCAGCGTAATCGAGGCTCTGCAATTCGCGGCAGCGGATATTGGCCGCAGCGAGGGCGCTGATCACTACGGAGAAAGCGACCGGGTCCTGTCCGCTCCAGAGAAGCGCGGGCGGGTCGCCGATTGATCCGGAATGCGGCGGAACTTCTGTGTCGTCAGCGGGGAGCTCTCGAACCAGCGCCGCGCCGCACTCCGAGCAGCGAATGAATCCTTGGCGATACTCCGATTTGCAGGTGGGGCAATACATTGTGAGGCTAAACTTCGACCGCCATGGCGACGGCGTTGCCCCCGCCCAAGCATAGCGCGGCGATTCCCCGCTTCAGATTGCGGCGGTGCAACTCGTAAAGCAGTGTGACGAGCACGCGTGCCCCGGAGGCGCCAATCGGATGTCCGAGCGCCACGGCTCCACCATTCACGTTTACTTTGGCGGGTTCGAGGCGCAGTTCGCGGGTGACGGCGATGGCTTGGACGGCGAAGGCCTCGTTCAGTTCGACCAAATCCACATCGCGATTTCGGTCCCACCCCGTTTTCTTGAGAAGCTTTTCGACGGCTTCGACGGGGGCCATCATTACCCACTTTGGATCCACGCCGCTGACTGCCTGCGCGACGATTCGCGCCATAGGTTTCTTCCCCAAGCGCGACGCGGTTTCCTGGCTTGTGACAACCACCGCCGCCGCGCCGTCGTTTGTTCCAGGCGCGTTGCCGGCAGCGACCGTGCCGTCTTTCTTGAACGCGGGGCGGAGTTTGCCGAGCGTTTCCATGGAGGTATCCGCGCGCGGGGATTCATCCTTGCTGATTATGATGGGGGCGCCTTTTTTCTGCGGCACCTCGATGGGCAGAACCTGTGATTCAAAGAAACACGATTGCATTGCGCGCAATGCCTTCTGATGGCTTTCCACGGCGAAGCGGTCCTGCTCCTCGCGAGTGATCTTATATTTTTCAGCCACCAGTTCCCCGGTTACTCCCATGTGGAAGTCGTTGAAGGCGTCCCATAAGCCATCTTTGATCATCGAGTCCACAATTTCCGCGTTGCCCAATCGGTAGCCGTTGCGCGCGCCGGGCAATAAATATGGGCAATTGGACATGCTCTCCATTCCGCCGGCCACCCCGATTTCAATTTCGCCGAGCTGAACTCCCTGCGCGGCGAGGCCGACGGCCTTCAGTCCCGAGCCGCAAACTTTGTTGATGGTCATGGCCGCGACGCGCGAGTCCAGCCCACCTCGCAATCCCGCCTGGCGAGCTGGATTCTGGCCCAGTCCGGCCGAGACCACGTTGCCCATAATGATCTCGTCAACGGTGTTGGGCTCGATGCCCGCGCGGCGCACGGCTTCGGCGACGACTTTTGCACCCAGGTCGGTGGCGGATAGCGAGGACAGGCCTCCCTGGAATTTTCCTATAGGGGTGCGGACGGCGCTTAAGATGACGGGCTGATTCATTTCTGTTTGCTCCCTGATGCTCAGTATAGGCACCGTGAGCGGGGCGGTCAATTTTGGGTTGGATGTGGTTACAGATCGGGGAAAAGAGATACACCTCGGGGCGCATGGTCAAGACTGTTTAAGCTGATGCGTGAACTGAACTGGAAAGCCGACTGCTTTTCCTCTACCAGGTCACTTTAATGGTTGCGTTGTCTCGTGCGTAGCTAAAGGATTGAAAACTGATGGAGTTACCTTTCACCGTAGCCTTCTCTGCGTGCGCTCTTGAATCGGCGATCCGGTAAGTCAGGAGGCTGAACGCCTCGGTTTCGGCGGTTTTCCATATGAATTCGCCAGCGCGATTAACGAGCAAACCCTGAAAGGCAACCTCCACAGTTGATTTCTCGGGTCGGTAAAGATAGTCCCACGGGTGATAAGCATCTTGAATCCAAATAAAGAGCTCGCCGTTCGGTGAACGGAAAACACCGAAACTGTTGGAAGCCTTTCCTTTGTAAGTAACTTTCGCCGTTTCCACTTTTGTCCACCGATCGCGCTGAATTGGCGAAAAGTCCGATGGCACCTCGACGAGTTTATCGTCCACATCGAAGGAGATGTTATGGAAGTTTTGCATCACGTGCTTAGCTGCGCCAATCAATTGTGATGCTACGACGAAGTTCCTCAGGTCTTCATCAACATAGTAGTTTATCTTTGTAGGCGGGTCTTTCCTCGCCGCTTCAATCTTGATGCACTTATGATCTGCGATTTGGACTGTCCCCAACGCCGTGAAAGAAACTTCCGGGTCAGCGGCCAGAAGTTTTGGATAAGGAACTCCGCTTGCTGGTGCTTGGCCTCTAGTACCGATCATATCGTCAAAAAGTTTTGCCGCGGGATAAAGGCGAACGGAGCTCTTGTCGATCTCCCCGACAAATATCCAAAATGGGCTCTCCTCACGAAAGCGTTGGCCTTTCACAACAACATGCTCATCGAACTTCAGGCCCCCGATCGCCTTGCCTCCCACGTAATCTGCCGCGAAGAAACTAACGTCGGCTGCAAAGTCGGATTGGTTCAAGAGCAATTGGCGCGGGTCGAGGTGGCGCTCTTCGTCTGTGAGAGGGTTCAAAATATCCGGCACCTCAGGAGGTGCGCCGATAGTTGTTTGAATAGTCGGACCCTGAATGGTCTTTGGTGGTGATTGTTTCTGTGCTGATGAACTAATGACAGGGCAATTTGCGATAATTATGGACGCAGACGAAAGTACAAGGCAGAAATGTCTGACTGATCGACACATGCAGATGTGCTCCGTCCCATCGGCTTTTGCCAAGGGGAAACCGCAATAGTCTGCTCACAGAGTAACACTTAAACTGCAACGTCACATAATGCATACTGGCCGCATGAATTATCTAGGCACTGTTTTGTTTCAGAAGGCCCTCTAGCACTCAAAGGCCGAGCCATATGCTTCGGAACGGAAAAGTTAAGGTCGCAGCCAATTCGGGGAAGCGCAGGCGAATAAATCATGAGCGTGGACCCGCTTAAGTGCTGCCGAAGGTCTCTCCACGTGTTCTACCCCTGCGTTGCGTTGAGAGCCAACTGAGTTGGGGCTAGATCGCGATGTTAGTGCGCCAAGAGGTGCATCACTTTCCCCCGCTCTGTAACCATACCCGTCAATTTCGGGTTCGCGCGAGATGCTGACGCGATGCCGCCAAATCAGCTACGATGCTTGGCATGCCAAAGTTGGTGAATGCGACGGGCGCTGCGGCGCCTGCGGATCTGCTCAATGAGCAGCAGCGCGCCGCAGTGCTACATGGCGACGGCCCGTTGTTGGTGGTGGCAGGGGCGGGCACGGGCAAAACGCGTGTCATCACCGAGCGCATCCGCCACCTTCTGGAAACCCAACCTGACCTAGCGGGCGAGCAGATCCTTGGCCTCACGTTTACCGACAAAGCCGCCGGTGAAATGAAGTGGCGCGTGTCGCAAACTGCCGGCGAACGCGGCAAGAAAGTGCAGCTCAGCACCTTCCACGCATTTTGCGCGATGATCCTGGCGGAGCTCGAGCCGTCCTCTCGTGTCTTGGATGAAATCGATCACTGGATCCTGCTGCGGCGGAACATGCCGCTCCTGAAACTTAGTAAGTTCCTGCGATTGGCTGAGCCGGGGCAATTCCTGGGTGATTTCGTAAAGTTTTTTTCGCGCTGCCAGGATGAACTGGTAACGCCCGACGATTACCAGCGCTACGCCGATGAGCTGGGTGCGCGCGCGCGGCGCGCGATGGCATCCGGATCCGGAATAGAGCCGGATGCGGCGCGGCTGATGGAAGAAGAGGCCTCGCGGCAACAGGAGATTGCGCGCGCATTTCGAGCCAGCGAACGGCTGCTGCGCGAAGGTAAGCTGCTCACCTTTGGCTCAATGCTGCTGGGGACGGTGCGTCAAATTGATGCGAACCCGGAATTCGCGGCGAGTTTGCGCGAGCGCTTCCGCTACATCCTGGTGGATGAATTCCAGGACACGAATATCGCGCAGCTTGAAATTCTGTGGAGGCTGGCAGCTGACCACCGCAACATTGTCGCCGTGGGCGACGACGACCAGGCCATTTACCGGTTTCGCGGGGCGTCGTTCGGGAGCTTCCAAATATTTCTGGAAAAATTCGGGGGCGCGGCAGACGCGAAGAAAGCGGCCGCACCGGTGCAGGCGCTCACCCAGAACTACCGCTCAACAGGGCAAGTGCTGCGCGTGGCGAATCAGGTTATTTCGCTGAATGAAAGGTCAGAACTGTTCCCGGCGAAAGTGCTGAGGGCAACGAAACCGGCCGGTGAAAAAGTGCGCATCGTGGAACTAGGCAGCGCGGCGCATGAGGCGCAATGGGTAGCCGGCGAAATTGCGCGGCTGCATGCGGCCGGCCCAACGTGGCGACACTTCGCGGTGCTTTACCGCTCGCACACTCACCGTAACCTGCTGGTTCCGGAGCTGGCCAAACGCGGGATTCCCTTTGTGATTCGCAATCTTTCCATTCTTGAAAACCCGTTGGTGCGCGACCTGATGGCTTATCTCCGGCTGATTGCCACTCCCTCCGATGATGTGGCGTGCGCGCGGGTTGTGGCGGCGCCCGGATGGCATTTCGAGCCGTCGGATCTGGTGCGGCTTGCCGAGCGCGTGTCGAAGAATCGCGGCAGCTCGTTGTGGGATTCGGTCGGGGCGGCTGCGAATGACAAGTCACTCTCCTCCGGCGCTCAAGCAGCGGAGCTTGTTGAGTTCGTGACCAGGATGCGCAAACGCGCGCGAAAGCTGACGGCAGGAGATTTCTTCTCTGAATTGGCGGGCGAACTCGACCTCGGCGTGCAGGCCGGTGATGGCGCGGCCGAGTCACAGACCCGCCCCTACCACGAACGCTTCGCGCAGTTCATCCGTGAGTGGGAACCAAAAAGCGAGAAGCGGCGGCTCGCGGAATTTGTGGAATACCTGGATCTGTTTCAGCAAGCCGGAGGGCAGATCAGTTTGAGCGAAGAATCCGGTAAAGATGCCGTGCAACTGATGACCGTGCATGCAGCGAAGGGACTTGAATTTGACCATGTATTTATTTTGCGGCTCACGCGGGGAGCGTTCCCCGTGTATCCCCGCAAGCCCGTGCTCGAATTCCCCGATGAACTGATGAAAGAGGCCCGGCCGCGCGGAGACTTCCACATCCAGGAAGAGCGCCGTCTTTTTTACGTGGCCCTTACGCGAGCGCGGGAGCGGCTGACTCTGACGGCAGTGGTGGACAACAAGAGAAATAAGCCATCACAATTTCTGGACGACATTCTTGAAAACGGAAAGCTTGCGCGGCAGGACGTGGAAAGGCTGTCGCCTCCCTTGGAACCCGAGGTGCAAGGTCCACAGCCGGCAGCGACGAAGGCCAGTGATGTCCAGCCGGAGCTTTTCGCCGCGCGGAGGAGCGAGGCGCGCGTGTTTTCAGAAATCGCGCAATGGGCCGTGCGGTACCGGCCGCCAATTCCCGAGCCATTGCGATTGAGCGCGTCGGCGATTGACGCGTACAAGTCGTGCCCGCAAAAATACCTGTTCAGCCATGTGTGGCACTTGCGTTCCGGCGCACACGCGACATTGACCTTCGGTAGCGTGATGCACACGACGATCAAGCATTTCCTGGCCGAGGTCCGAAAAGGCCGCCGTATTGTGTTTGAGGAGGTGATGACGATTTTTGAGCGTGAGTGGACGCCCGCGGGATTCGAGGATGACTACCAACAAGCGGTATACAAACAAGCGGGGATCGAGCAGCTACGCGTATTCCACTCCGGCGTCCTTGCCGAAGCACCCGATATTGAAGCGCAGGAAAAGGGTTTCGAGCTGCCGATGGATGACAATGTTGTAATTACCGGCCGCATAGATCAGATCAACCGCTTCGGCTCGGGACACCGGGAAATTGTGGACTACAAGACGGGGCGCCCTAGAACGGAAGAGGATGCGCGCAAAGATTTCCAACTGAGTATTTATGCTCTGGCCGCCAAAGAGGTGCTGGAGTTCTCGCCCTCCAGATTGGTTTTTCATTACCTCCAGGACAATTCACGCGTGGAAACCACCCGGGAAGAAAAGGAACTGAAAAAAACTCGTCAGGTGATTGCGGAGACGGCGGCGAACATCCGGGCCGGGGAATTTGCGCCGGACCCCGGGCTGTTCAAATGCAGGAATTGCGCATTCCGGTCCATTTGTCCGGCATACGAACAGCAGCTTCGCCCCGCCACAAATACCTAACCCAACGACATAAATCGATTGGCTGACGCTTTCGGAGTGGCTTCCGTACGTTCTTCGGGTATGCAGGCCAAATGCGCTCGGGATGAAAGCGGGGGCATCTGGCGAGCGGTAAGGGCGCGTGTTGGAAACGATTCCCTGCAAATTAAGAGGGCGCATCCCGCATTTGCGAAACGCGCCCTGTCTTGAAGATCCCGATCCGGGCTGTGTTGCTAACCTTTTCTCAGGGTCTTTTCGGTGGCCCTTTTCATCGCGCAATTACTGCTCTGTCGAAACTCCCCTGGGCCTCCTCGCGTTCGTTGAAGTACAGACCGCGTGCCCACTTTCTTCTATACGAGCAGTGAAAGGGGAAGTCAAGAAAAATTCCGAAGAAAAAAATGCGCTACGAGAGCCGTAGCGCCTCCGCGCGGACAAATGTCAAGAGAGTATTTCAATATTGCGAGATCGCTCAGCGTGGCGCGGAATAATATCCATCCCGGGCATGCACATCAAGCCCTCCCATCCGCACTTTAACTTCGATAGAGTGGTAGGTGACGAGCTTGTCCTTGTGATCCGGCGAATAATAAAGCGTGTACTGGTTCCGGGCCTGATCCGCCACACGCGCGTAAAGACGCTCGATGTCTCCGCGCTCTGATGCGTAAAACACATCGCCGCCGGTGGCGCGTCCAAATCGCGCCAGAATTCCGAAGTGGCGGTCCTGAATTGGCGTGCTGATGCCGATGGAATAGACTGCAGTCTCGGAAGCCAACAATTCCCTCACGGTGGTATCAAAACTATATTTACTTCCCTTGGAGCCGACGCCATCAGACAAGAGGAAGATAATTCTGCGCCGCTCCTTGGGCCGAGTGCGAAGCAACTGGGCCGCCGCGAAAAGAGCGTCGTTGATGCTCTTCGTCCCGTTGCCCATTATGGTGACGTTCATTGGAGGAGGTGATTGTTGAATGGGCGCGCCATTGGTTTTTGGCAGTGCCGGAACATCGGCCGCTGGATCCCTAATCATGGTAGGGGGCCCAGCCACTTGCAGGCGGCCGAGCTGAGTCAGCAACTGATCCGGGTCACTGATGAAATCGGTAATTTGTTGAGGGTTTTGGTCAAACCGAAATAGCGCGACCTCGTCCTTGTCGCCAAACCCACCGGCAATCGCTCGGAGGCTGGCCTGGAGCTGCTCCTGAGGTTTCGTTTTCAAAGCATCGTCAAACAATATGATGGTTGAAATCGGTACGGGGTCGATCGCAATCCTGGTAATTTTCTGCTCGACGTTATCCTCGAAAACCCGGAAGTCTTGTTCTCTTAAAGTGCTGACCAGGTCACCGTTGGCATCCTTCACCGTCACGGGCACGGAGACTTCAGTGGAAATTGACCGAAGCGGAGGAGCCTGAGACTTCTGTGGTGGCGGCGGAGGCTGCTGTTGTTGTTGCTTCGGCGCGGCTCCTTGCGGCAGGACGAGTGCGATCGCCGCAGCGAGTGCCAACATTTTACTTGGACATTTCATGGGCCTTAGTTCACCATAAATTGCGTCACGCATCTCGATTTGCACCGGCCGCATCCAACACCAGCAGAGATACGCTATGGAGAATAATAATATGCGATTTCGTCCCCTTGGCGCTATGTTCGTTTTGGCCGCGCTGGCCGCTGGCCTGGCCCTTGTTCCCGCCATGGATTCGGCGGTTTCCGGCAGGTGGCAGGACCAAAAGCAGGATCAGCAACCCATCAAGATCGGCACATCGCTGGTCAGCCTTTATGCCACGGTTCGGGACAACCATAAAAAGATTGTCGCCAACCTTGAACAGAACCAATTCCATATATATGAAGACGGGGTCGAGCAAAAGGTGGCTTTCTTCTCCCAAGAAAAAACGCTCCCCCTGACCATGGGAATCTTGATTGACACTAGCGGCAGCGAAGAAACCATGATCGGCGCAATTCAGCAGGCCGCCACCCAATTCCTGCAACGGGTTATGCAGAAAAAAGATGAGGCCATGGTGATCACATTCGACCTCGATGTGGACCTGCTCGCCGACTGGACCAATGATCTACCCCAACTCGAGCGCGCCATCCATCGCGCCAGAGTAAATACGGGTGGCGCGGGAGGACAGGTAACCCCGGGTCCCGTTCCAAGCAACATCAGCGGCGGCGGCACAAATTTCTACGACGCCGTGTATCTGGCCTGCCACGACAAAATGGCCAGCGAGGCGGGCCGAAAGGCCTTGATCATTTTGACGGATGCGGAGGACACCGGAAGTAAGTTAAAACTGCAAGACGCAATTGAAGCTGCGCAGCGCGCTGACACGGTGGTCCACGTCCTCTTGATTGCCGCCTCGCCCAATCACGGTTTCGTCATCGGCAGCAACGGTGGAGACATGGGAGTAGCCAGGAAACTGACCGATGAAACCGGTGGCAGGGCCATTGACGTGAAGAACGAAAAAGACCTGCTGAAGGCCTTCGATGAAATCACGGAGGAGATGCGAAGTGAATATTCGCTCGGCTTCTACCCAACCAACACGAAACTCGACGGATCGTTCCGGCACCTCAAGGTGGAAACGACTGACAAGGATTACAAGGTGGTCTCCCGAAAAGGCTACTACGCCAAGCACGAAGGGGATTGAGGGAGTTTCCGAGGGCCTTCCATATTCAATCGACCCACGAGCAACTTTCTGACTTTGTATTCAATGATCGGAAGGACTTGTCGGCGTTTGCCCGCCACTAGACACCGGAATCGCGAAATAACCCTTCCTGGTTCGCACATCAAGTTCCTTGTGGCCGGGAATTTCAATCCTGATTTTCCTGAACCTCCCGTCGGCGATGGCATTGGACGGAGAGTACCCCAGCAGATACTGGCTGCGCAGCTCGGTAACAATACTCATGAATGACTGGGCCACATCCTCCACGTGGTACGGATAGAATGGGCGGCCGCCTGTTCCCTCGGTGAACGCCTGAAGCACCTTGTCGCCATCGGTATAGGCAAATTTGCGGTCCATCTGTTTCCGAATGTCCTTGGATTCCTCCGGCACGATCCAATCCGTGCTGGTGCTGATGGTATAGACCACGACGCCGGCGCGTTGCGCCGCATCAATGGCATCGGATTTCATGCTGTTGCTCTCGTTGTCGTCGCCGTCGCTGATCACTACCAGCACGCGCCGAACGTCCGTTTTTACGCCTTTGGCCATCGGCGCCCGAGCAAGTTTATCGGATGCTTTGATCATCGCGTCATACAGAGCTGTTCCGCCGCCGGCGTGTTGTCTGTCGACAGCATTGCGAAGCGCGTCGAGGTCACTGGTGAAGTCCTGTACGACTGCCGGGTCGCTATCGAAAGTCATCAAGAACGCCAAGTCCTTCTCGGGCCTGAGAACGTCATAAAGAAAATCATCGGCAGCGTCCTTCTCAAATTGCAGCCGCGAGCGAATGCTATTCGAGGTGTCGAGCAAGAGCCCCACGCGTAATGGCAGGTCTGTCTGCTGGCTGAAAAACTTGATTTCCTGAGGCTGGTTATCCTCCATGACCTTGAAATCGCCGCGTTCCAGGTCGGTGACAAACTTCTGCCGGCGATTTACCACGGCCAGGACAAGATCAACTTCGGAAACTCTCTGGGTGATGGGAGGACCACCTTGCTGCGCGAGCGGTGATGTGGCAGTTGGTGGCTGCTGACCCTGTTGTTGCGGAGCCTGCTGCGAGATCAATACCGTGCCCGCGAATGCGGCGAGCAACAGCACAAAAACTATTCCGACAGTTCGCCGCATGGAAGCCCCCTGCTCTGGTTGAATTATAGGTACCCTTTGAGAGCAGCGTCAATCAAAGCCTGCCCCATTCCTGCTGCTGCGGCCAGGTTCACCAGATAAGCATGCAACCCGGATTCGAGGGGGGCGCGGAAGGCTACGCGTTCTCTTTTAGTTGGATGCAGAAAACCGATACGCGCGGCATGCAAAAATGGCCTTCCCAGGGACTCAAGCTTGTGTTCACCCACTTGAGGCTGGCGTGGAGCACCGTACGTCGTGTCGCCCACTACGGGGTGCCCGATGGCTGAAAAATGCACTCGAATCTGGTGAGTGCGACCGGTGTGCAAGCGAACTTCAAGCAGCGTGAAGCCGTCCACGCGAGCCAGGGCTTTCCAGTCGGTGCGGGCCTCGCGCCCTTCGCGACGGCGCGTGGTCATCCGGGTGCGCCGCTGGAGATCGCGCGCAACCGGCAATTCGATTCTGCCCACGTCTTCTTTCATGCGGCCGGCGACAAGAGTGAGATAAACTTTTTCCACTTCGCGCGCGGCGAATTGATCCGTCAGGATTCGATGCGCGCGGTCATTCCGAGCTACTACCAGAGTTCCGGATGTGCCGCGATCCAGGCGGTGGACGATGCCTGGGCGGATGGTCCCTGCAGCCGATGAAAGCTTGCCAAGCCGGTGCAACAAAGCATTTACAAGTGTTCCGCGAGATTGCCCTGCACCAGCGTGGACAATCATCCCCGCGGGCTTGTTGACCACCACGATGTCCTCGTCCTCATACAAGATTTCAATGGGAATCTCTTCGGGGGTTGCGGCAAGCGCTGGGCGCGATACCACTTCGATTTGGATACTTTCGCCATCGGCCACTCGGTGCGAGGCCCTGGAGGTCCGGCCGGCGACGAGCACGCGCCCCTCGGCGACTAACTCCTGAATCCGGGTGCGGCTCAATTGGGGCAATCGCAATGCCAGATAGCGGTCAAGCCGTTGCCCGGACTCTTCTGGGGTCACTCGAAGGTGCTCCATACTCGTGCTGGATGAAGCTTCTCGCATAGGGCCGCGCGCCTGCTCAGCGCTCCTCGGCAGAGGGGACGTGTTTATGCAGGAAGATCAGTTCGATGCCGACAATCGCCGCGCCTACGGCGATGGCGGAATCCGCGAGGTTGAAAGCGGGATACCCGTAAGTGCCGAGGTGAAAATAAAGGAAGTCGGTCACCGTGGAATAAATCGTCCGGTCAAAACAATTCCCTAGCGCGCCTCCCAGGATCAATGCCACACCCATACGGCCGGCCGGGCCGCCGGCCCTGTCGGAGACAAGCAGCCAAATCAGCATGGCGCAGACGAGCAGCGCGGAAAGTGAAAGTATCGCCGTCATTCGTGGAGAGGCCGCATCGGCGAACAGCCCGAAGGCCAGGCCCGGATTATTTGAATGAACCAATGTAAAAAAGCCAGGGATCAGCACGCGGCTGAAACCGAGTGGGGTGCGAGATTCAATGGCGAACTTGCTGGCCCGGTCCAACGCGAAGGCGCCCAGTGTGATCCAAAACCACCGCATTCGGAAGAGGCCCATTTGAATTTAAGAGGCCGCGGCCACCCCGCCCAGCAATGACTCCACGACCGGAAGGCACCGTTCGCATACGGTCGGAAATCTGACGCTCTCTCCAACATGAGTTGAAAAGTTCCAGCAACGCTCGCACTTCGCGCCTTCGGCCTTACGGATGGCGATTGCGAGCCCCGGGATGCTTTCCGCAGACCGCGCGTCCAATTGTCCAGGAGGGACTCTCTCCACCTGAGAGACGATGAACAGCGCGGGCAGCCATTTTGCGTAAGCCGCCAACAATTGCGCCAGGTCACCATCGGCCGAGAGAACAACTTTCGCTTCCAGAGCGCCGGCAATTTCTTTCGCATTGCGCGCTGCTTCAAGGGCCTTCAGCACTTCCACACGCACAGCGGAAAGCTTGGCCCAGTTCTCCCCCTTTTTCGCGTCGAAGCCTGCGGAAATTTCCTCCGGCTTACGGAATTCCAGGATGTGGACACTTTCCGGCGCAGCGGATGACTTCGGGAAATTCTTCCAAATCTCCTCTGACGTAAAAACGAGGATGGGGGCCAACAAACGCAAGAGTGCGTCTGCGATGCGCCAAACAGCCGTTTGCGCGGAACGGCGTTGGCGGCTTCCTGCCGCAAAGGTGTAGAGCCTGTCCTTCAAGATGTCGAAGTAAAACGCACTCAACTCAACCACGGCGAAATCGTGCAAGGCGTGATAAACGCGGTGGAACTCAAACCCTTCGTACCAGGCACGGCATTCTTCAGCCAGAGCAGCTGTGCGTTGCAACATCCAGGCGTCAAATTCCTCGAGCTGAGAATCCGGCACGGAATCTCGCCCAGGATCGAAATCAGTCAGATTGCTGATGGCGAATCGAAAGGTATTGCGGATTTTGCGATAAGCCTCGGCAAGCTGCTGCAAAACATTTTCCGACATGCGCACATCGGCAGTGTAATCCTGCGCGGCAACCCACAGCCGCAACAAATCCGCGCCCCATTTGTCGCACACCTCACTTGGCAGGATGGTGTTGCCCAGCGACTTTGACATCGGCCGGCCATGCTCATCCAACACCCAACCATGAGTGAGCACGCCGCGATAGGGCGATTTTTCTCGCGCCCCCACGCCCACCAACAGTGAGCTGTGAAACCAGCCGCGGTATTGATCGAGCCCTTCCAGATAAAGGTCGGCGGGAAGCTGCCCCTCGGGCTCCAGCACGGCTAGATGGGATGAGCCGGAGTCAAACCACACATCGAGAATGTCGTTCTCCTTGCGGAATTTTGACGCACCGCAGGAGCAGCGTGTCCCTGAAGGTAGCAACTCCTCCGCGGAATGTGAAAACCAGGCGTCCGCGCCTTCGCGCTTAAACCACTCAATGACATTGCGAAGCGCGGGGACGTCCTCGAATACTTTCCCGCACGCGTCGCAAAAAAATACAACGATGGGCACACCCCAGAAGCGTTGCCGGGAAATGCACCAGTCGGGTCGCTCGGCGAGCATCTGGCGCATGCGTTCCTGGCCCCAAGTGGGAGTCCAAGTTACGCGAGGGACTTCCGCCAGTGCCCGCTCGCGTAAGGATGTGGAAGGAGCCTTGGATGACTCATCGGCGCTATCCATGCGGATGAACCATTGTTCAGTGGCCCGGAAAATCACGGGATTGTGGCAACGCCAACAAAGCGGGTAGCTGTGAGTGAGTTTTGCTTCTCCCAAGAGCATTCCACGGTCCCGAAGCAAGGCCACAATTGAAGGGTTCGCTTCAAAAACTGTTTTTCCTTTGTATTCCGGGAGCCCCTCGAGATAGCGCCCCTGATTATCGAGGGGTGCGTAGGTTTCCAGACCATAGCGCTGGCCCGTCACGAAGTCTTCCGCGCCGTGGCCGGGTGCCGTGTGAACGATTCCGGTTCCCTGGTCGAGAGTGACGTAGTCCGCAAGCACTCCGGGCACAACCAGTTCCTTCAGAAATGGATGCTGGAACAGCAGGCCCTCCAGTTCGCGGCCTTTCCATCGTCCGCGAACGCCCGTCGATTGAAGGCCCAAATCACTTCCAAGCGCAGCCACACGTACAGCCGCGACCAGCAGCGCACCCTGAGCCGTCTCAATCACGACATATTCAAAATCGGGATGAAATGCCAGCGCGCGGTTATGTGGCAGTGTCCATGGAGTTGTGGTCCAAATGACAGCGTCAACACCCGGGCCGAGTTTGGACGCTGCCGCTGCTCCGACAGCCGGAAACTTCACCCAGATGGAAGGGCTGGTGTGGTCCTCGTATTCGACTTCCGCTTCGGCCAGTGCCGTTTCATCATGAAGGCACCAGTAAACCGGCTTCAGCCCGCGATAGACGTAGCCCTTTTCGAGAAAATCAAGGAATGCATCTGCGGTGCAAGCCTCGTATTGCGGACTCATGGTCAAATATGGGTCTTGCCACCGCCCGGTGACGCCTAGCCGCTTGAAATCGCGGCGGTGTTGATCGACATAGCGCGTCGCAAACTCGCGGCACATCTTACGAAATTCCGCGGGACTGACCGCGCCTTTCTTGCCCAATTCTTTTTCCACTTTCGTTTCGATGGGTAGCCCATGGCAATCCCATCCCGGCACATAGGGGGCGCGGAAGCCCGACATGGTCTTGGACTTGACCACCATGTCCTTCAGGATTTTATTAAGCGCGGTGCCGAGATGAATCGTCCCGGTGGGATACGGCGGCCCGTCATGTAGTACGTAAGTGGGTGCTCCCGCCCGCGATTCCTGGATCCGGGCGTAGAGGCCCTGCGCCTCCCACTGCTCAAGCTGGACCGGTTCTGCCTTCGGCAGATTGGCCTTCATTGGGAAGGTGGTGCGCGGCAAATTTAGTGTGCTCTTCAAATCCATGTGTCTCTATAGGAGCGAGTAGCTGTTCGGATTCACGGCAACGGGCGACATTTTCCTTCCTTCTCTGCCCCCAGCTATGACATTCGCTACAACCTTTCTATATGTAGTGAGCGTCTATGCTACCAATGACGAGGCTGTATGTCACTTTGGGAGGAATTGTGGAAGTCGCCGCCGGAACTGAAATCTTCCAATTGATTGAAGCCATCGGCGCCTGCCACACCAAGAGTCATGGATACCAAGAAAAGCAACACCCCTGGGCCCGATTCCAATTACCAGCGCCGCGAAAACTTTCAGCCTCCAACTCGCCAATTCAATTCACGCCTCCTCCTGCAGAGCAGCGGCTGGATTCAAAGACTAGCTTCCAATCTCAACGATCTTTTTACCGTGCGCGATGTTAAGGTCGCGCGAGCGACTACCACCGGGCGAGATAGCTGGGTAAAAGACGAGAATTTCAGCCGCTCCCAGATTGTATCTTTTGCCGTCCATGGCGGACTCGCAATCCTCCTGATACTTACACTGGCAGGCAAAATTCCGATTACTCTGGATGGAAGAAAAATCTCCGGACCGATTTTTGCACCCGAACCCGGCTTCCTTCGAAGCCTGGTACAAAGACCCACACCCAATCCGACGCACGGCGGCGGTGGAGGTGGTGATAGGAACCCGATACCCGTAACCATCGGCGACCGGCCAAGATTCAATTCTGTAATCCAAATCGTTCCCCCTTCCGTTCAAAACAATTCAAATGCTGAACTAAAAGTCCCAACCGCTCTTCTCGGACCAGACCGATCGCCGCTAATCATCAAGGACTTGAACATTTGGGGCGATCCAAACGCGCAGACACTGACGAACTCCAATGGGCCGGGGACAGATGGTGGAATGGGCAATGGTAAGGGCAAAGGCATGGGCCCGGGGGAAGGGCCTGGCTACGGCCCTGGAAAGGATGGCGGATGGGGTAACGATGTCTATGCACTCGGCGGAAACAACGGCATCAGATATCCAACTTGTGCCTATTGCCCAAGGCCCGATTATTCCGATGAGGCGCGCCACAACCGGTATCAGGGTTCGGTGCTTCTCTATGTGGTCATACTTCCGAATGGGAAAGCCGGGAACATAGAAGTCGTAAAGAGTCCGGGCATGGGCTTGGACGCCAAGGCCATAGAAGCCATTCGCAATTGGAAGTTTAACCCGGCGATTGGCCCAGATGGCAAACCCATGGCTGTTGTGGTGCCGGTTGAAGTGGCATTCCAACTATTTTAGATGATGCCTAAATTGACTTCACCTGCCCGGAAACCTTCGGGGAGCCGGAGCCGTCTATGGTAATATAGGCAGAAGGGCTTCTAGAGGTTCAGGGGCAGACAACTATTCCGCCGCGGTTGAATCTAAGTAAGTGGGGCTAACCTGGCTGCGGCGATGGTGAATTCATGATGCTGAAAGTGACTCCCAATCCGGACCCGAATGCACGCAAACCGCAGGACTTAAACCTGCCTGCGGGCGGTTACACTCCTAGACTGACCAAGAAGCGCGATGCGATGTCGCAGAGCTTCTTTGCCAACGTCAGGGACTTCTTTACCGAGCGCCCCGTCAAGGTCCCGAAAAATCTGGACGGCAACCCCCTCGTCGTGGAGCAATTCGGCAGCGGGTTCACGGATAATTTCAAGGACTGGTTCCGCGCGTCACCCAAAACACCCGCGGGCGCGTTGGGCTCCTTACGGGGATCGGACGCCCCCGGAATCAAAGTGGAATGGAAGCCATTCTACAAATCATTCTTCCAAAACATTAAAGATCTTATTTCGCCCCCCAAGCAGGCGCCGCTGCGGGTAACCAGCAAACCAATCAAGGTGCGCGACATCTGGAGCAAGGACGAAGTCTTCAGCCGCGCACAAATTGTCTCCTTTTGCGTGCATGGCGGGGTTCTCCTGCTCGTCTTGATTCCGATACTGAGGGTTGTTTCCACCGAAGTGAAGGCTAAGACGAACGATAAGATGCTGGTCACGCCTATAGACATTTCTCCTTACGCAGCCAAGTTGAAGCCAGGTCCCAAGCCGGCCGGAGGCGGAGGTGGTGGAGGCGACCACGAAGCCATTCCTGCCAGCAGGGGCAAGGCGCCGAAATTCAGCCAACAGGCGCAGCTATCACCCCCTGAGCTGATCCGCAATCCCAATGCGAAGCTTCAAGTGCAGCCGACTTTGATCGGTCCTGACAGCCTGCGCATCCCCAGCCCGGATATGAATCGCTGGGGAGACCCACTGGCCAAAATGATCACTGACTCGAATGGCTCCGGCTCCGGCGGTGGCATGGGCACAGGCACGGGCGGAGGGATCGGTAGCGGAAGCGGCGGAGGGCTTGGTCCCGGTTCCGGTGGTGGGACTGGCGGTGGCGCTTACCGTGCCGGTGAAAATGGCGTGGGTTCTCCGACCTGCATCATGTGTCCGCGCCCGGACTACTCGGAAGAGGGCCGCAAGGCCAGATTCGCAGGCGTGGTCGTTTTGGAGGTGGTAGTAATGCCAAACGGTCGCGCTAGTGATATCCGTGTGGTGAAGGGCATCGGAATGGGCTTGGACGAAAAAGCCGTCGAAAAAGTCCGGAATGAATGGGTCTTTAAGCCGGCAATCGGCCCCAACGGCAAGGCTGTCCCAACGATCATCCAAGTCGAAATCACATTCCAACTTTACTAAAACCTTGTGTCTCATGGAGCCGCACTTTTGCGCCATGGGTGACTCTTCTCGTACCTCGCAACACCTCTAAGGCACTCTCCTACTCATTCGCACGTTCTGCTAGGATTGGCACCATGAAGCGAATGTCGCATTTTCCATTGAGAGCAGTGGTTCCAGATTTATTCTACTGGTCGCTTGCCTCAGCCATTGTGTTGGCGTTGGCAATCACACAGGTGATGCCTTCGCTTGCAATGGGAAGCCAATCCGGTCAGCAAACTGGTTTCCTTGATTTGGTTGCGCGCGTAACGCCTTCCGGCGGACATCCAGAACCCGCCCGCGCGACAACATTTTACCTGCTGCGCAAAAGCTTTCAGGACATCCAGAGCGAAGCGGACGGGGCAGAGACCGTACCGAAGCTGGACGATTTTGTGGCCGATTTGACGGTGTCACCGGAACTGAAAGCTTGGATGATCAGGAATCAGTCCGTGGAACTCTCCGGCCCTGACTTCCCCAAGTCGGTAACCGCAGATGATGTCTTGAAGATAAAAGAATTTTACGACGCGTATATGAACCGCAATGCGGGCGACCGCACCGTTAGCTTGCCCAAGCCAAAATTCAACGAAGCCGAACGCGAGAAGAGGCCCGACCGTTATCAGCAACAGGTGGAGGAGTATCACCAGGCCCTCAAACACTACATCGAGCTCCACCCAGAAACGAAATCCATGCTTTACCTGGCGCTTGAGAAGTCCAATCCTGGCTCGCATTGGAAAAAAATCCTGAATGACCGAAAAGCGCGCGTTCGCCGCCGCACCCTGGAGCTTGCCGAGCTGCATTATCTGGTCACAAAGGTGGACACCGATCTGGAGGGCCACGCCCGCCTGGATAATGTGCCCGCGGGAGAGTACTGGCTCTCTTCACTTGAGAATGACGCGATTGCTGGGGACATGCGCGTGCGCTGGGACCTGCCCGTGCGGATCACCGCGGGGCGAAACTCTGTTGAGCTCTCCAATTTGAATGGTATTGAAACGCGGACGCCGTAAAGGAGAGTTCCTCAGTAAGCGAATGTATCGATCCTGCCGGTTGCATCATTTTCATTTTACCGACTCACACAATACACTCCTCTCATGGGCACACCGGCCCTCTGGATAGCCTTCAACGCGGGAGTTCTTCTCCTTCTTTTCATTGACCTCGGCGTATTTCACCGCCGGGCCAGCGAAATCTCTGTGCGCGCTGCAGCGGGGTGGAGCGTCTTCTGGGTGGCACTTTCGCTTGCTTTCAATTTCTGGATTTTTCGCGCCCAAGGAGGAGAAAGGGCCCTCCAATTCCTAGCAGGCTATTTAATTGAGAAGTCTCTGAGCCTGGACAATATTTTCGTATTCATCCTTATCTTCAAATCCTTTCGAGTGGAGCCCCGGTACCAACACCGCGTGCTCTTCTGGGGCGTTTTGGGGGCTTTGGTCCTGAGGGGACTGATGATCGCGCTTGGAGCGGCACTGATCAGCCGCTTTGAGTGGATACTTTATGTCCTCGGCGCTTTCCTGATGATTGCCGCGGTTCGGATGTTCTTCCATAAGGATAAAAACCCGCATCCCGAACGCAGCCCGCTTTTTCGCTGGGTGCAAAAAACCTTTCCTGTCGCCCGCGACTACAATGGCCAGAGCCTATTCATCCACGAGGCCGGCAGGCTTGCGGCCACTCCCCTACTTATCGTGCTCCTTGTGATTGAAGGCGTGGATGTGGCATTCGCGGCGGATTCCATTCCGGCCGTGTTCGGAATTACGCGCGATCCGTTTATCGTTTTCTCGTCGAATGTTTGCGCCATCCTTGGCCTTCGTGCGTTTTACTTCTTGCTGGCGGGCGCGCTTCCCTACTTCCGTTATCTCGACGAAGGGCTGTCTATCGTCCTGTTTTTTGTGGGTGCAAAAATGCTCGCTGCTCCCTGGATTCAATTGCCGACGGCGCTCGCCCTTCTCATCATTGCTTTTATTCTTGGGGCATCGCTGATATTTTCGTTGTGGGGGCCAAGAAGGAGAGAATAGCGAAGATGAAAATGCAGAATGGCGCGGATGCTGAAATCTACAGAGGCGGCCGCCGAACTAGCGTCCCTGAATTGATATCGGAACTTGCCGGTCCCGATCCAATTGCAATTGCGGGAGCCGCAGCAATGATCTTTGGGATTGGCAGTGAACTGGGAAACATGGCCGTGCAAGCATGGCTGACGGATTCCGAGCTCTCAAGAGTGCTTGTACATGAAATCGCACAAAAGGAGAATCGTGAAACAAGCGGTATGAATAAACTGCGAGCGACTGTGGGCGTCGCGGTTTTCCCCAAGAATTTTGATCACATCAGGAAGGCAGCCGGTTCCCCACCGCTTGCCGCGGTGCCGCCCGATCAGGATGCGCTCGAGTTTGAATTGCACCTAATACCCGACGTCGGGCCGGACATCCGTCTCGATATTCTCACAACGAAGCAAGTTGGTGGCGAGGGCGCGATCGCGAAATTCCTGGCAAAGTTCGGTGAGGGAATCCAGCAGGTGGAATATGAAGTTACCGACGTGGATCGCGCGACGAAAATACTCGTTGAGCGGTTCGGAGTAAAAGCAATCTATCCCGCCACGCGTCCCGGGGCCGATGGCACACGCGTCAATTTTTTCCTGGTTCCTTCGGAAGCTGGAAAGAAAATCCTGATCGAGTTGGTGGAACCCGCGCGAAAGCCTTAGTTTGCCGGTGGGCGTGCACAGAAACGGCCGCCCAGAGGAAATAGGATTCAGGCACCTAGGTACGTCCGTATACCGGAACCGCAGCCCCCTGAATAAGCCGAGCCTCTTCGGAACACAAGAACACAATCACTTTCGCGACATCCTCCGTCTTGGGCCATTTGCTGAAATCCGCCTTGGGCATTGCCTTCCTGTTGGCGGGAGTGTCCATAATGCTCGGAACCACGGAATTCACATTGATGTTGTAGTCCTTCACTTCGTCCGCCAGCGAATCAAATAACGCCAGGGCCCCGGCTTTTGACGCCGAGTAGAGAGCTGCGCCGCCGGAGTGGCCGTACCCGGCCTTTGAGGCCACATTTACAATCGCACCTTGTTTCTGGCGAATCATGCCCGGCAGCACAGCGCGAGCCATGACAAACGCGGCACGCAAATTCAAGTTGATCATTTTGTCGAAAGTCTTTAGATCCGTCTCCCAAAGGCGTTTTCCACCTGCGTAACCACCGATGGTGACTACCAGCGCGTCTATTCCGCCGTACCGTGTTTCTGTGTCATTGATGAGGCGCGCCACCGCTGTGTCGTCCGTCACGTCAAGCTTGACGCCGGAGAAATTTGTCGCGCTGATCGCTTTCGCCTCATTGGCCAGCACATCGTACTCAGGCTGGGACAAGTACGTTGCAATCACTCGCGTTCCGGCGGCCAGGAACGCCAGCGAAACCGCTTTTCCCAACGCGCCTGTGCCACCCGCAACGACAACCGTCCTTGTCTTCTCCCCGCTCGCCATTCTCCCCTCCTATTCCCCGCTCTGCTCAAGGAGCTTGGCAACCAGACCCGTCCATCCTGTTTGATGCGATGCGCCCAATCCCGCACCCGTGTCGCCGTGAAAATATTCGTGGAAAAGAAGCAAATTCCGCCAGTTTGGATCAACGGCCGCTGGCCCCGTTGCAGCGAGCCCGGGGCGCAATCCATCCGCGCCACATAGAAAGATTCGAGTCAGCCGGCGCGACAATTCCGCGGCGACTTCCCAGAGGCTTATCATGCGCCCGCTGCCCACCGGACATTCCGCCTTGATCGTATCTCCATAGTAGTGGTGAAACCTCTGCAGCGATTCCACCAACAGGAAATTCAGGGGAAACCAAATCGGCCCTCGCCAATTGGAGTTGCCCCCGAATTGCCGGTCACGCGATTCTGCGGGTTCATAGTCCACGCGACGCTCAACTCCATTAGCTCGCAGCACAAAGGGAGAATCCCGGTGAAATTTGGAAAGCGAACGGATTCCGTGTGGAGAGAGAAATTCCTTCTCGTCCAGCATATATCCGAGCAGCCGCGGCAGGCGGTCGCGGTTCACCAGTGAGAGCAGGCGGCGCGTGCCGTGAGGCGTAGTCATGGACTCGTCCAGGTTGGCGTGAAACTCTGGGCGGTTTTGAATGAACCACTGCATGCGCCGGCGGAATTCAGGAAGGCGCTCAAGCATTTCCGGTTCGAGAGTTCCCACAGCAAATAGAGGAATCAGCCCGACCATGGAGCGGATGCGCAAGTAGCTGTGATCTCCATTGGGCGAGTGCAGCACGTCATAGTAAAAACCGTCGCGCTCGTCCCACAGCTCGATGCCTGCGCCGCCGCGGTTGTTCATGGCGTCAGCTATATACACAAAATGCTCGAAGAATTTGGTGGCTACATCTTCGTAGGCTAAGTTTTCCTGCGCCAACTCCAATGCGATAGCCAGCATGTTCAGGCAAAACATTCCCATCCAGCTGGTGCCGTCGGATTGATCCATGTGCCCGCCGTTTGGCAGTGGCTTGGAGCGGTCAAACGCTCCGATATTGTCGAGGCCCAGAAACCCACCCTCGAAAACGTTCATGCCATCGCGATCCTTCCGATTCACCCACCATGTGAAATTCAAGAGCAGCTTGTGAAACACGCGCTCGAGGAAGCTGCGATCCGCTTTGCGTTGAATGCGCCTGTCAATTTTGTAAATTCGCCAGGCGGCCCAGGCATGCACGGCCGGATTAACATCACCAAATTCCCATTCGTACGCGGGCAGTTGCCCGTTGGGATGCATATACCATTCGCGCAGCAAAAGGATGAGCTCAGCCTTGGCATACTCCGGGTCCACCAATGCCAGGGGGATCGTATGGAAGGCCAGGTCCCACGCCGCATACCAGGGAAATTCCCAGTTGTCCGGAATAGAGAGGACGTCTTCGTTGTTCAGGTGCTTCCATCCTCGGTTCCGGCCATGCAGGCGCTCAGGCGGAGGTGTTGGCTCGGCCGGATCGCCTTCGAGCCACATCGTGACATCATAGTGGTAGAACTGCTTCGACCAGAGCATCCCACCGAGAGCTTGCCGGTAAACGTTGCGAGCATCGGGACTTAGATTGCTGGGCGTTCGAGCTGCGTAAAACTCATCGGCTTCCCTCATGCGCAAAGCAAGAATTGATTCAAAGTCGCTCCCGACTGGGCTATTACTGGCAGACCCGATATTGGCGGGATTATTGGGCTTGGCCGACGGGGGCACGTCTGTGAACCGGAGGCGGATAGTTGCCTTCGCACCGGAGGCAATATCCATCCGATAAGAGGCAGCGGCTTTTGTGCCGGTCTGGCTAGGATTCACCGCTGTCTTGTCGCCCTGAATAATGTAATTGTCGAACGCGTCCTTCACATATGGTGTTCGGTTTCCGACGCCAAACAATCGCTGGAAGTTGGTTTCGTTCTCCGTGAACAGCATTTCAGGCGAACCTTCGGCGATCAACCACCGCTTGCCAATTACCTTTCCTTCCAGCTCAAACAGCGCGCCACCGGATAAACTCCGCGCCGATTCCGGGCGCGAAACGTGAGGCCGGTCGGGATCGCGTCCCCACGACCAGGTGTTGCGGAACCAAACCGTCGGCAACAGCCAGAGAGGCGCGGATTCCGGACCGCGGTTCCAGGCCGTTATGCAAATCAGAAGGTCTTCTGGTGCGGCCTTCACATATTCCACGAACACATCGAAGTAGCGGTTCTCGGCCAAGACGCCGGTGTCGCAGAGTTCGTATTCCGAGGCGTATGGCCCGCGCCGCCGGTTTTCCTCGACGAGTTTTGTATAGGGGTATGCGGCTTGCGGATACTTGTATAGAAATTTCATGTAGGAATGGGTTGGGGTCGAATCGAGGTAGAAGTAATACTCTTTCACGTCTTCGCCGTGATTCCCTTCACTGTTGGTTAATCCGAATAGGCGCTCCTTCAGGATAGGGTCGCGGCCATTCCACAACGCAATCGCAAAACAGATGCGCTGATTGATGTCACAGATCCCCCCAATGCCATCTTCGCCCCAACGGTAGGCCCGGGAGCGGGCGTGGTCGTGCGGAAAATATTCCCAGGCGGTGCCGTTCGCGCTGTAATCTTCGCGGACCGTTCCCCATTGGCGCGCACTGAGGTACGGCCCCCAGTGCTTCCAGCGCGCCTTGTGAAGATGCGTGTCCTCTAGCCGCTGTTCTTCTGCGTTCATAATTTTTCCAGGGTCATGCGCGAACTGTACTGGTGGATTCTCGCCCTCGGCCGTTTGCTTCCTTTGAGTATTCCCACGCTTTCGAGAATTTCCAGCTCACATAAGCGGCATGGGTTAGATGCACGAGCAGGCCCTCTCGGCCATCCAAGAACCCCCCGCGCAAAACATAGTTGTAGAAAAACCGCACCAGTGGCCGGAAAACGATATTGGTCACGCTGAATCCCACGCGGCGCTCTTCCACGACCATTTTCGCGCCCAGAGAGGAGTACCGGTTGGCGTGCTCGATGAACCCCTCCAAATCCGGGTAGGCGTGGTGAATCAAATCTCCCCGCAAAAGGCCGGTTGGACCGGAAAGCTTGATGTCCTCATGAACGGCGCGCAGCTCGAATTTGGCCAGCGAACGCTTCACCAGGCGTAGTTTTCTGTCGGGGTAATACCCACCATGCTTGATCCACCGTTTTAGGTAGAGATTCCTCCGTGCCATGTAATAGCCGTCTAACTTTTGAGCCGGTGGATCGGACCTCAGGACTTCTTTGATGCCCGCCGCAAGTTCAGGATTCACTTCTTCATCCGCATCGAGAGACAAAATCCATTCTCCAGAAGCTTTGGCCAACGCCGAGTTCTTCTGCACTGCAAATCCCTTCCAATCCTCAATGAACACCTTCGCGCCGCGAGACCTGGCAACAGCCACAGTGTTGTCTGTGCTGTGCGAATCCACGATTACGACTTCGTCCGCGATGTCCTTCACGCTCTCCAGCGTGCGGGCGATATTCGCCTCTTCATTATGAGTAACAATGCAGACGGAAAGGAGCATCGGGGACTGCCTCCTGGCAATTCGGCAAGGGGCTCAAGCAGCCCCATTATGTCAAAAATCCGCATATTTCTCTTTGGTTTGACATGCTTTCTCCGGCTACCTATGATTCGATTCCGCGCACTTCCCGCGGCGACGAGGTCTCTTGAAGGCTTTCAGCAACTTGCTCCGGCGGTCGCCTTTTTACGGCGAGTTGAAGACGCTGGGCCATTATCCCGACTACTGGTATTGGAAGCTGCGTGGCCAGCCCGCCCGCTCACCTCACTTGCTAAAGCAGCGAACCGTGCTGGATTACTCAAGACGATTCAGCCTGCACATCTTGATTGAAACGGGAACCTACTACGGCGAAATGGTGGCGGCCATGAGGTCTCATTTCGACCGCATTGACTCGATAGAACAGAATCCTGAACTGGCGCAACGTGCGGCAAAGAGATTTGGGAGGTTCCCCCAGATCCACATTCATCAAGGGGACAGTCAGAGCGTGCTGCCTGAGTTGCTCAAGTCGCTGAATCAGCCGGCGCTCTTTTGGCTGGACGCGGGCTATTATGGTTGGGCCGGGTTGCAAGGCGTGCAGCAGAGGCTTGGAGTGGAGCTTGAGGCGATCCTACGCCATCGTTTGAGCGGCCATGTAACTCTGATGGATGACGCGCGTGGGTTGAGCGGCGAAAATGGGGCTCTCACAGTTGCGGAGCTTACGCAGCGCGTCGCGAATGAGTTTCCTGGACGCCGAGTTGAAGTTGCCTACGACATCCTGCGGATCACTCCTGAAGCTTACTAAGAACCGTGAAATCATGAAGTTGAAATTTTGGCTGGGAGGCCTGGACTCGAACCAGGATAATCAGATTCAGAATCTGATGTACTGCCGATTGTACGACCTCCCAGCCGAGGGAGCAAAAAAAACGCTGGGAGAGAGGCGGTCAGAATTGGCCTCGCCAGCGGACTTCACTACTTTATTTCGGAACTATGATTCAGTCAATCGAAGCCGATTGCGCTAGCCACGGTCCGGGATGGGGCGATCAACGCGAATCATCCTGCCTTCGCGAATCGTGAACTCGACGCCCCGCCACTGAATCCGGTTGGTGAAGAAACTGGCAAGCCAGATGGGAAACGCGAAAAAGTCGCGAACCGGCAAGAGCCAGAACTTGCGACGGACAACCGGGTCGCGGAGCCCCCATACGCCAACAACCCAGGCATCCAGAAAACGAAGTAAGAAATACGCAAGCACATAGGCCAGGGAGATTGTGTATGAAGGAGCGATGGCAGCGCCCAAAACAGCAAACGGCAAACCCTGCGTGAACAGAAGCCCAAAGTGGCCGCCCGGACGAATATGCCGGAGGCCGATGTCCCAACGCAGTTCATGCCGCAGATATTGACGGAGCGTCTCCGGCCCGTAAACCATCCAAACGGGCTTGCGCGCCAACTCCACGCGAAGGCCTAACGAAAAAATGCGATTCCCAAACTCAAAATCGTCCGCGTGGTGGTCCGCAAGCGGCTCGAACCCTCCAATTTTCTCAAGAGTTTGTTTGGTGGTGGCCATGGTGGCGCCATGGGCGAATTGAGTGCCTTCAAATTCATTGGAAATCAAGGCGCCGCCGCAGAACTCCACGGCTGCTCCAAGACAATCCAGTTTCGAGGCCAAACTGCCATCATGGATGCCCCGAAAAAGGCAAGTGATTGCGCCCACCCGCGGATCACGGAAAGGTTCAACGACGAATCGAAGATAATCGGGATCCACGCGGACATCGCTGTCGCTGAAGGCAATGAGATCATAGCGGGACTCCCGCACGAGCCGGATCATCTTGTTGACCTTGTTGTTCGTGCCCAGGTCTTCGGCCCCGATCAAAAGCCGTATGCGGCAATTGGGAAAATCGGCCATCACCTGTTTAATCACCGGGATCGCGGTGTCGCTCTCATCATGCGCGACAAAAACGATTTCGTATTCGGGGTAATCGAGCCGGCAAAAGCTCGAATAGTTCTTGTAGGCATCTCTGTCAAATCCGCGAACGGGCTTGAGTATGCTAACGGGTGGAGCGAAATCCGAGGCGATCGGGCCTCGGCTCCGCTGTGAGGTGAAGAACTTCCTGGCGGCATAGGCGCAAGTCAGGTAGTACATGAACGGCACACAGGCGACAACCATCACAATTCCGCGAATCACATTCATCAACATTTGTGGAGTGAGCACCCATCCAACGTGATCCGCAGAAACCACCACAACGCCCACGCAGGCAAGCAACACCCCCGTCCACCGCGCGGCGCCTAACTTTTCACGAAGAATAAACCTTGCCGACAGTGTCCCCACCACATAGCCGAGCGCGGTGGCCGGCACCACGAAACTTACGGGCGCCCAGGAGAGGAGAGCGAGAAAAGCGTAAAACGAGAAAGTGAGCAAAGAGAGGCCCAACCAAAAGAGAGGAATTCGCGCGACGCGGGCCGCCGCGCGCAGAAGCGCGCGTGGCGAAAAATGAGTCACCTCGCCGACTCTCTTCATGGTGAGCGATACAAGAATATCCCCAGAGCATGCGGTCAGCACGGACAGGACCAATATGAGAAGTGTACGCACGGATTACGCCGCTCCCCGGGTAACTGGATGCGTCAATCCAACCACCGTGACACCCATAAAAATGATCACGATGCCGACCCAACGCGTGAAGCTGATCGGCTCATTGAACAGGAGAAGAACTATGAGAGGAACTGCAACGAAGTTCGCCGCCGAAGTCGGCATCACATAGCTGTAATCGGCCCACGAATATAGCAACAAGTGGCACACGAAGAACGAAAGAAGAAAAGCGATACCGAGCCAAATCGTGCCACTGGAAATAATATGCCGAAGGGCCTTGGCGATGAGCGAAGGAGAACCAATGCTGACGGGTCCTATATTATTCATCCCACGAGATAGGGTCACGTCACCGCAGGCGTTAAAAACGACCCTTGCGGCAAGCAGAACGTACGTCTTTCGGCGAAGGCTCATGTCCGAAGGCGTACCCGAGGTAGCTAGATTTGCCCCAAAGGATCGGGACCCCGGTCCGCTGAGGGTACGCTGACTACTGTCTTCTTTTCAGGACCGCGGCGCGCCCACTTCAGACGCTCCTTGCGAAGCTTCAGGAACGAAACTGAACCCTCGTAGAGGCGCTTTCGCTCGTACGGGTCCCACAGCGCGTTTCGCATGATCCGCCAAGCAACCTTCGGGCGGAAATAGTATTCGTCGTAAAACCTGTTCACTCCGTTCATCAACTCCTCTTGGGAGAGGTGCGGATACTGGATATGTGGAAGCTGGTGGCCGCCGCTCGTTGTAAGTGCTTCCGTGGAAAGGAAATTGTTCTCAGAAAGCTGCGTGTAAAGCTCGGTTCCTGGGAAGGCATGGGCAATCGAGCACTGCACGGTTTCGCTGTCGAGTTCGCGCGCAAAATCAATGGTGCGCTGTATAGATTCCTTGGTTTCTCCCGGCAAGCCGAGTATGAAATCTCCGTGGATGGCGATGCCGACCTTCTTGCAATTCTTGGCGAAAGCGCGGGCCATCTCCACGGTCGCGCCCTTCTTTATGTTCTTGAGGATTTGCGGATCGCCAGATTCAAATCCGACAATAAAGAGGCGCGCACCCGCATCTGCCATTCCTTTCAGAGTCTCATAATCGCTGTGCACGCGGGCCGTGCTGGACCATCGGAATTTCAGAGGCTTGAACTTGGCACAGAGTTCGAGCACGCGGTCCTTGCGGATGTTAAACGTGTCGTCGTCGAAAAAGAATTCCTTCATTTGCGGGAAATGTTCCAGCCCGCGTTTGATTTCACGCGCGACGTTGTCGGCGGAGCGAACGCGCCAGGCATGTCCGGAAATAGTCTGCGGCCATTGGCAGAAAGTGCAAAGCGCCGGGCAACCCCGAGAGGTGTAAAGCGCCACAAACGGATGCAAAAGGAACGGCACGGTGTACTTTTCTATCTGGACGTTCTGCTTGTAAACATCCACGGCAAAAGGAAGCGCGTCCAGCTCTTCCGTGTGCAATTGCGGGCGGACCTCATTCTTCACAAACTTGCCGTCTTTCAGGAAACTTGCGCCTGGAATCTCCGCGAGGGGCTTGCCGTGCGCATATTCCACTACGGAGTAGTCCATCTCCCCGCGGACCACGAAATCAATATCCTCGCTGGCGCGCAAAGTTTCCTCGGGCTTGTTGTGGACATGCGGACCTACGAAGGCAATCTTAATGCTGGGGTTCTTTTCCTTGATTCTGCGGATCAACTGAATATCGCTATCGAAACCCACCGTTGAAGTGAACAGGACAAGAAACTCGTAATCCTTTGCGATTTCGACGGTCTCCGATTTGCTCACATGGTGCGGAGGCGCGTCCAGCATGCGGGAACCCGGAATCATGCCTGCAGGGTAGGTCAGCCAGACGGGATACCAGTAGGATTCAATTTCGCGTGTGGCCGGCCACCGCGAACTGGCTCCGCCGTCAAATTTCTCAAAACTGGGCGGGTTCAAAAGTAAAGTCTTCATTACCTCAGGCATTGCTCCCCCATGAATAAATCTCTCTCTGATACGGAAGGCCCCCGACAATGAAGGCATCTTTCCATACAGATTTAACCCCTATTGTACCCGGATTGCTTCAAGGTACATAGCAAAAGGTGCCTCTAATTAGACACATTTTCAAAGGCTATTATTGAACAATTCGGCTCACTTGACCTGTCGATTGCAGCAAAATAAGTTGGGCCTGCTGGCGTTGGAAATCGGCTTCCAGGAATGTAAGCCACTTTTCGTTTTCTTCCAAGTGAGCCTGCTCCAACTCACGAAGCGTGGCGCGGCCCTGGTCATTTTGGGCCTGCACCAGAGCCAGGTTCTGCTGCGCAACTTTCAGGTCAAGTCTGGCGACGTCTCTATCAAGCTCACGCTCATGCACCATGAAGACCTGACTGCGGACTTGAAGCTCGACCTGACTCCGCTTGGCCCTCAATTCCACCTCCGCGACGCTGACATCGGCCTGCGCCTGAGACATGGCCGCGCTGGTATGTGGATTGAAAATGGGAACACTCGCTTCAATGCCGAGGTTTAAGTTGTTGCGTGTGAATTTACTAAAATACTGAGAAAAATTATTGGTATTGCTCAAGACACTGTAATTGCCTATCAAAGCTACTGTGGGCCAGCGGTTGCCGCGGGTGCCCTTCAGAATATCGATCTTCGCAACGCGCTCAGCCTCAGACTGCTTCAGTTCACCGTTGCTGGCCATCGCTTTGGAAACCAGTTCGTTTATGGATTCCTCCGCGGTGGGCGGCAGATCTTCCACTACAAGGTCGAGCGGCTGGTCTTGCTGCAGGCCCAACAAATCTCTGAGATCGCCCGCGAGCGCGTCATCCCGCCCCTCTTCGTGAGCGATGCGCTGTTCGATGCGCGCCAAACTCAGTTCGGCCCTGGTCTGTTCAATCGGCAAATCGTAACCGGCAACAACACGGTCGCGAACCAGGTTGACAATCGTTTGTTCGCTTTGGCGCTGCTTGCGCAAAAACTCAAGCAAATGCCGCACCTTGGTCAAATCCAGATAAGTGGCGGCCGTGCGCGCCATGACGGCGTCTCGCACCGAATCCAAGCTGGCATTCAGAGCCAGAGAACGCTCTTTGTCGGCGTGGTATTGACCACTTGCCAAGGGGTTATAAACCGTTTGGCTGTATGCCACACCAAATATCTGGGGAACACCACCACCGGGGGCAAGCGGAAATCCGCTGGAATATACATAGCCCGTGCCCGTGCTGAGGTTCGGAAGGAATGCGGCCCGATCCACCCACGCAGTCTTATCGGCAAGTTCGGCGTGCAGCTTGGCCAGAGTCAGATCGCGGCTGTTTCGCACGGCCAGCTCGACCGCGCTTTTCAAAGTCAACTGAGCTACCGGCGGAGATTGTTGTGCGCCAGTGGCCAATGACATCCAGCTCAAAACTGAAACGATGGAAAGTGTGACTTGAAACCTGCGCAATGTTTTCACTGCTTCCTCCCGCTGGCTTGGAGATTGTGCGACGCTTTCAAAATCTGGCCCCAGGATTGAACGCCAAACATGAGATGCCGCGTGAGGGCACGTGGTCGCCCTGAAAGCATTGAGTATATGGCTGACTTCGCAATGGGCCAAATTGCAGTTGGGCGTGGCGCGGGTTTTCTTTCGGTCAGGAATGGAGGGAGCTATTCATAGCGCAGAGATTCTGTAGGCGGCAGCGCGGCGGCCTTGCTCGCGGGAAGATAGCCAAAAAATGTGCCCGTCAAACAGGAGACGGCCAGCGCAAGGACCACCGCAATCCAGGGCACGGGCACGCGCAGATTGCCGGGGATCAGCGGCCTGACCAGCACAGGAATGCTGACTCCGGCAAAAACACCCAGGACAGCTCCGATGCCACTGATGAGCGATGACTCCAATAGAAATTGCTGAAGGATTTCTGTTCGCCGCGCGCCCACTGCCCGGCGGATACCGATTTCGCGGGTTCTCTCCGTAACAGTGACGAGCATGATATTCATAATGCCGATGCCGCTGATTACCAGTGTAATTGCCGCGATCACCAGCAAGATAATGGAAAGCGCGGTGGAAATTTCCTCAGTCACGCTTAGAATACTGTTCAAATTCCGGACGTCGAAACCGGAACCCGGGGGATGCCTTCCGAGAAGTAATTGCTCGACGCGGGCCGTATCGGGAGCGACCTGGTCCGGCATGGCCACCTGGACATAAAGAGTGCTGACGAAATTTACTCCGGTGTAATCCACCATCAATGAAAACGGGATCAAAACGGAATTCACCTGGATTTCCGAGAGGCCGAAAGTTTCCACGCGTTCGCGGAATACGCCGATGATCGTGAAAGTCAGCTCGCCCAATCGCATGGATTGCCCGACAGGGTTTTGATTGGGGAAGACGCGCCGGGCAAGAGCAAGTGTGATTAAGCAGACTTTGTTCCGCATCAACATGTCATCGGGGTCGAAATATCGCCCATTCAGGATGAGCAAATGGCGAATATCCTGATAGCCCTGGGTGACGCCTTCCAGGTCTACAGGATGCTCAACCCCGTTGACGACGACCGTGGCTTGCATGTCATGGACCCCCGCGGCTTGCACGACCCCGGGAACAGTAGTTTGAATTGCAGACATGTCGTCCAGCGAAATCATGTAGCTCAGGGCCGTTGCTCTGCCAGGAACTTGCACGGCATTGGCGTAAATCAGATTCGAGCCCACACTTTCAATCTGCCCGATAATGAACTGCCGACCTGTAAGGGAAACCGTGACCACCAGCACGATGCAGGCGCTTCCGATGACGACACCAACGGTAGTCAAGAACGCGCGCAGCTTGTTAGCGCGCAGAGCGTGAATGGCAAGCATGACTGTCTCGAATCGAACCATTT
Organism: Candidatus Acidiferrales bacterium; assembly: GCA_035308165.1. GTDB lineage: Bacteria > Acidobacteriota > Terriglobia > Acidiferrales > UBA7541 > DASTCZ01. The sequence continues at coordinate 36,117 of DATGHC010000027.1, forward strand.
CTATCGGTGCTCCAAAATTAGTGCGCCCAGCAACTTCCTCAGCCGCCGACGCGCTTCAGGCCTTCCCGCGCAATTTTGTCTTTGGGATCTAAATCGGCCGCGGATCGATATTCTGCCATCGCTTCAGTCCGCCGCCCTATCTTCTCAAATAATCGGCCCAACCAAGTGTGCGCTGCGGCGAGGGAGGCACGATCCTCGCGGCGAACCGGCCCGCCGGCGATGTAAGCCTTCAGCAAACTTTCCGCCTCTTGTGCATTGTCGCCTGCAATCACATCGGCAACGCCACGGTAATAATCGGTGCGTCTCTGGTGGGCGGCCGTAGACGGGATGGCGCCAAGCGCGGTGCGCATCCCCGCGAACCCCTCCCTACCAACGTAGTAATCCGCGATTTCAAGGTAAGGGGCGGCTTCCTTGGGCCGGGCGGCAATGACGGCGTTCGCTTCCTCCACAGCCTGATTCCATTTTTTCTGGTTATGGTAAAGGGAGAGCCGTGCCAGGTGAGCTTGAACGCTATCGATCGCTTCCAACTTCTTGATCTGATCTTCCGCCTTATCTTCACCACCACCCGCGATGCCGGGCGCGGCGATGTAGAAGTTGATGAGGTCTCGCTGCGCGGGAATATTTGAAGGATCAAGTTGAACTGCCTCAAAGAACTCACGTTGGGCCTTCCGGGCCAGTGAAAGTCCGGAAAACCAGCCGGACCCCTCGGCCTTGTATCCGGACGCGGTAGCAAGAAAGTGGTGGAACTCGGAATTCTTGGGCTCGAGTTCCACCGCGCGCTCAGCGTCGTTCACTGCCTGGTCGTTCTGCCTGAGCTCGAAGGAGGATCTCGCCAGCCAATAGTAGAGCACGGGCTGGTTCGCTGATTTGGCGATTTCTGCGCGTAGAACAGCTTGCGCATCGGTGTAGCGACCGGCGTCAAACAGGCTCTTGGCGGTTTCCAGAGGAGTCTGCGCAGCGGCGATCACAGCCGGCGCGAGCGCGGCAGCGCCAAGAAGCAGGAGGGCAATTCTTGAGCGGCTCATTCTGATTTTATGACACGAACTCTCATGCCGTCTTTTGGCTCAAGATTAGTGGGAAGTGCAACCATTTCGCCGGTGCTCAATCCACTCACCACTTCAGAGTTTGTCGCATCCGAGATTCCAAGGTGAACCTCTTGCTTGCGCAGGGTTGCACTCGCCTCGGAATCCTGAACTACAAACACAAACCTCTGCGTCCCGTCGAACACCAGGGCGCTGCGAGGAATTATCACCACGCTCTTGCGTTGATCCAGTTCGATTCGGACATTAACATTGGTGTTGGGAATCAAGCGCTGGTCATCATTGTTCACAGGGCAAAGCAGTTCGCCGACTGACCGCGTACCGTGCGGCACCACTTGTCGTGGAATCTGCTCCGTCTTCCCGGTCCATTTGCGGTTGGGAAGCGCGTCCCAGCTGATTTCCACGTTTTGTCCCGGAACGAGCTTGCCCAGTTCTGGCTCGTCGATAAACGCCCGCACGCGTATGCGGCGCAGATCGGCCACCGCCGCAAGAAGGTCCCCCTCCTTGGTGGGATCATTCACGTGGAATGGAAACGAGTACAGAGTTCCATCAATGGGCGCCGTTACGCGAGTGGATCGCAATTTTTCCTCGAGGTCACGCAGAGTGGCCTCTGCCTGCCTAACAAGGAGTGTCTGCCGGTCAACATCCAGCTTGGCCTTTCGGACGAATTCGGCGCGGTCTGTCTGTAACCTTTTTTGATCGGCTTCCAATCGTGCCAGATTCTCGCGCATGGCAATCAGCTCTTGCTGCGTGGCAGCCTGCTGCGCGACTAGTTTTTCGAGTTGGTTCACGTTCTCCTGGAGGCGATTGTGATCCAAATCTGCCTTGCGGATATCGCTTTCAATCTGCGCCAACTCAGTCGCCGATCCACCCGAACTTGCAATGCGTAGAGCCTCTCTCCGAGCGGCCAGGTCTTCCCTGGCATGGGCCACTTCCGCCTGGATCTCGGTGTCATCCAATTCAATCAATAATTGCCCTTTCTTCACGGATTGACCTTCCACGACGTGGGTGCGAATGACGTGGCTCGGGATCAGCCCATGCATCTCAAAGGGTTCCACGGGTTCCACTTTTCCATTAGTGGTGATTGCAGCGCTCAAATTTCCACGCGCCACGGTCACCACTTCAACTTTGGGGATCGGCCTGCGCTCGCTCAAAATGACAATGGTTGTGATGGCTGCCACCGCCAGCCCGGCGTATAGCCACACTCGAAACGAGCGCCTCTCTTTCATCCACTCCCCTAACGTTCTGCGATCTTCGCAGGCGAGAAATTTGAACTGTATCCCAGTAAACCACCAGCCGGCAGCCTAAGCTCCCTTGCAGCAAGTCCTTACTCCGACACAAACGATGCCCCCATCCTACAATAAGTAAGGATGCTTTGGGGACGCCTGGGGATGCTGAACGTATCCATCTCCATAGTGCTACGCAGGCGGATATAACCATGGATTGGGCCAGGGGCAAGTGATTTTTTCCCGATCGGGCATGATAAACTTTGCCAATGGCCAACGAACCGCATGCCGACCATCCTCCGACGGAGCACAAACCGGGAGAAAAACCACAGCCTCTTCTCCACCGGGTCTGCACGCAGTGCAACAACATGTTCACGGTCACGCCGGACCGTTTTGACGCCAAGCAATGTCCCAACTGTCACAAAGGTTGACACGGAATAGATTAATTTGTCGCCTAAGCCGCGGCCGCTTCAGCCGGTCCGGGGGGATGATATTTCCTGCGCGGCCGGCACGTACTAGCTGAAGAACAGAAGCTCCCTATATAAACAGGTCCGCGACGATTGGAGGCAATCGCAGAATGATCGAAGCCGAACGTCTGTGCAAAGTTTTCCAGGATAAAAAGCGCGGCGAGGTACGCGCGGTGACTAATGTGAGCTTCACATGCAAGCCCGGGCAGATTTACGGTTTGCTGGGGGCCAACGGCGCTGGAAAGACTACCACTTTGCGAATGCTGGCCACAATTCTTGAGCCCACCGACGGCACCGCTCGTGTTGCGGGATTCGACTTGGTGAAAGACCCCGAAAGTGTGCGCCGGAATGTAGGATTCCTTTCTACGGCAACCGCACTCTACGGGCGCCTTTCGGCGTTTGAGATGGTTCAGTATTTTGCGCGGCTCTATGGAATGGAGGACGCCGCGATTGAAAAACGCATCAACGAACTGTTCACACGCCTGGAGATGAACGAGTTCCGCGACCGGCGCTGCGACAAGCTCTCCACAGGCATGAAACAGAAAGTTTCCATCGCCCGGACGCTAGTCCACGATCCGCAGGTGATGATTTTCGACGAGCCCACGGTGGGACTCGACGTAATGGCCGCAAGAACAATCGTTCAGTTCATTCGTGAATGCCGAAACCACGGCAAGACCGTCATCTTCTCAACGCATGTAATGAGCGAAGTGGAAAAGCTTTGCGACCATATTGGAATCATCCACGGTGGCCGGCTGCTGGCTGAAGGGACGCTCGCTGACTTGCGCAAAGAATCGGGGCAGGAGGATTTGGAAGATATCTTTGTGCAACTCGTCGAACCCTATATTCCCAAGGAGACGGTGGCATCATGAGCCTGCGAAACGCATTAATTGTGTATCGCAAGGAATTGACGGATTCGTTGCGCGACCGCCGGACGTTGATTTCTATGGTAGTCGTCCCGATCCTTATTATGCCGGTGATGTCCATCGGCATTGGCGCGCTGATGATCGAAGTGGTCGGAAAGGCGCAGGAAGAAATACCAAAAGTGATGATTCTAGGCGGCGATCGCTCGCCTCGCGCGCTTGCCGATCTGATGGCCTTGAAAGGCGTGCAGGTTGTGCCATCAACCGGAGATTATCGCCAACAAATTTCGGATAAGAAAATCCGAGCCGCGGTGGATCTGCCTTCCGAGTTTGATAAGTCTCTTGAAGATGGCCGCGTAGAAGTCGTCAAGATCTACAATTATGCCGGTGACTTAAAATCCGGATTTGCCGCGGATAAGCTGGAAACATCTCTTCATGATTATAGCGACCACACTGTGAAACAGCGCCTGGAAGCTCACAAGCTTCCGGCAGATCTGGTGACCCCATTCAAAGTGCAGAAAGAAAATGTCGCTCCGCCAGAAAAAGTAAGCGGGGCCGCTATTGGCGGATTTCTTCCCTACTTCGTGATTATTCTTTGCGTGACGGGAGCAATGTATCCGGCGATTGATCTTACGGCCGGCGAGAAGGAACGCGGAACAATTGAAACAATCCTTTGCAGTCCTGTCTCACGGACGCACTTGGTTTTTGGTAAATTCCTGATGGTACTCACAGCCGCGCTCTGCACCGCAGTCCTCGCGATTATCTCGATGGGTGTTTCTTTTCGCGCAGCGAAGGCCTGGATGGCAAGCGCGATTGCCACCGGTCGCGGAGGTGCTGATAATCCCCTCAATTTCTCAATTGGGATTAAAGCCATCGGCGCGGTTTTCTTCATGGTTCTTCCACTGGCCGTCTTTTTCTCCGCCACCCTATTGGCGATCGCACTTTTTGCAAAGAGCTACAAAGAAGCTCAGAGCTATCTTTCGCCTCTGATCATCCTTGTCGTGCTGCCAGCCATAGCCGGAGTATTGCCCGGCGTGGAATTGAATGCCAAGTTGGCAATGATCCCTGTGCTCAGCACCAGCCTGGTTTGCAAGGAAATCGTCAGCGGCACATTCCATTGGAGCTACATTGGTTTGATTTTCCTTTCGTCTTGCATTTATGCCGCCGCGGCTTTGTTCATCGCCGTGAAACTCTTCCAGCGCGAAGACGTTCTGTTCCGGACCTGAGTTCATTTCATTCCTTCAATGGGGGCTCAGCCCCACGAATCTGGGCCGCGCTCTCTTTTCATAGGACTTGTGCTGGCGAAGCTTTGGAATCCTTTTGCGCATGCTAGAATTTCAATTTCCATGTCCGGCCAACCACTGATTTCGGTCCGCGATCTCTGCAAGTACTTCCGCACATTTCATCGCCGCGAAGGTCTGTGGGGCGGCATCCAGAATCTTTTTGTGCGCGAATATCAGACGGTGCGCGCCGTGGATCGGATCTCTTTTGAAATCGAGCCGGGTGAAATGGTCGGCTACATCGGGCCCAACGGCGCCGGCAAATCCACGACCATCAAAATGCTCACAGGAATCCTGGTGCCCAGCTCGGGCGTTATGCTCGCCAATGGATTCGTTCCCTGGAAGCAGCGCGCCAGCTACGTCAAGACCATTGGAGTTGTCTTCGGCCAGCGCACGCAGCTCTGGTGGGACATCGCCGTGGTGGAATCGTTCAAATTGCTGCGCAGGATTTATGGCGTGTCGCAGCGCGATTTCGATGAGCGCATGGAATTATTCCACCAGGTGCTGGGCATCAGCGACTATCTGAACACTCCGGTGCGAAAACTTTCACTGGGCGAGCGCATGCGTTGCGATCTGGCCGCGGCCCTGCTGCACAATCCGCCGATTCTGTTTCTGGATGAGCCCACGATTGGCCTGGATGTCGTGGCCAAGGATCATATCCGCAAGTTTCTGCACGCCATCAACCAGCGCTACCGGACCACGGTCCTACTGACCACGCACGACATGGACGACATTGAAGAACTTTGCCGCCGCATCATGATCATTGACCACGGCCAGTTGCTCTACGACGGCCCGCTGCACGAGCTGAAGCAGAGACTGCTGCGCACCAAGCAGATCAAATTTGCACTTCGCGGAAGCGAGGCCGCATCCTTGCTCGGCGCGGCGCTCTCGGCGGAAGGGCTGGAATCTGAAAAAGTGGACGAGATGACCTACCGCGTGCGTTTTGACCGCACCCGCATCTCGACTGCCGAATTGATCCGCAAAATACTCGCGGCCGGTGATATCCGCGACCTCTTAATCGAGGATGAGCCCATCGAAGAAATCATCAAACGAATTTACGCGGGCGAGGCGGTAAAGGAAGTTTCCGCCGGGGCCCCACTGCCTTCATGAGCTCAAGAGCCCAGGTGCTCGCTCCTTACGCCGAGTTTACGCGTATCGGCTTTGTCAACATCCTGGCATTCCGCCTGCGTTATTACGCGGGTATCTTCACCTACCTCATCAACGTCACCGTTTATTATTTCATCTGGACCGCGATTTATCGCGCCGCGGGGAACTCCGGTGCCGCCGGCGCGGCGACGGCAAACATCGGGGGATACGATCTCTCGCAAATCCTCACCTACGTCGCCGTGGGATGGATTATTCGTTCGCTCTACTGGAACACCATTGACCAGGAAATGGCCTACGAGGTGATCGAGGGCAAGATTGCCATGGATTTCATTAAACCGGTCTCTATCCAATGGATGTGGATCTCCCGCGCGCTGGGGGAAACCGCGTTCCGCCTGATCATGCTCACGGCACTGACCTCCATTGCGGTAGTGCTTATATTTCCGGTGCTCCTGCCTGCCTCGTGGATCAATTTCGGAATGTTCGTGGTCTCCGTGATTGGCAGCATCTTGTTGATGGCGGCCATAAATTTCATGATCGGCACCTGCGCCATTCCTCTGACGTCCATCCTGGCATTGATCCGCGCAAAATACTGGCTGATCGAACTGCTCAGCGGCCTTCTGATTCCCATGACCTACTTCCCCGCCGCTCTTCAAAAGGTCGCCGCATGGCTGCCCTTCGAGCATATTGCGTTCACGCCGCTCCAAATTTATTTGGGCAAATTGAGTGGATTTGCGGCCGTGAAGGCGTTAACCGTGCAATGGCTGTGGATTGCCGTACTGCTTTGGCTGGGTGACCTCTGGTGGCGCCGGGCCACGCGCAAAATCACCATTCATGGTGGCTAACAGAATGAAGCGGATTCTTTCCAACGCGCGATTGCACGCCAGCCTCCTGGGGGATTACTTCGTCCAGTACCTGAAAATCCGCGTGAGCTACCGCGGTGATTTCTTGATCAGTCTGGCCACCAGTACGGCCGCGACCGCCTTCGCATTCGCATTTGTGCTGGTGCTTTTCCGCAGGGTGAATCTTCCCGGGTGGTCCTTCGAGGAAGTGGTCTTTCTTTATGGTTTCTCGCTGATTCCCTTTGGCCTGTTCAACATCCTGAGCCTGAACCTCTACGAATTCGGCAACACGCAGATCATGGAAGGCAAGTTTGATCGCGTCTTGCTCCGCCCGGTCAGCTCCTTGTTTCAAGTCCTGTTTGAAAACTTTCGCCTGGAATCTTTTTTTGAGGCTTTTACAGGCCTGGGAATCGTGATCTGGATGGCCGTGCGCATGCACATAAATTGGCATTTCGTGGATGTGATCCTCCTGGCCTTCTTCGCCATTTGCGGAGGAATTATTTACGTTTCCGTTTTCCTGCTTTTAAGCACATTTTCATTCTGGTTTGAAGACCGCGTCGGCGTCCACCCTCCATTCTGGAATCTGCTGGCCTTCGGCCGATATCCCATGTCCATTTACGCGGGTTACATCCAGTTTTTCCTGAGCTGGATCGTGCCCTTCGGATTCGCCACATTTTATCCCGGCGCACGCCTGCTCGCGCGCGGCGAGTTCAAGCATCTTGCCCTGCTGGTTCCCGCAGTGACCGCGGCGTGCGCGATAGTGGCCTCATTGGCCTGGACGCAAGGCGTGCGCCACTATTCCTCGACGGGCTCGTGAGGAATGCGAACCTCCCCCAGGGGGCCTCGTCTTTTCTCCATAAGGAAACATCCCTCAGGAAGAATGCGTAACTAAGAGTAAGAGGTCGCGCATGCGCCGCTTTTTACTCTGGGCCTTCCCCACGGTAGTTCTGCTTTCGCTGCTGACCGCTCCCTTTGGATATTGGTGGATGCCAGCAGAACTCCACCCATTGCGGCGCACCCTCACTCCCGAAATGATCGCGCAGGCAGATGCGGTCTTTCACCAGGCTGGAGCAGAGAGGGAAAATTTCAATGTGCGCTCGCCCGACGGGGTACTTCTTCGAGGCTGGATTGTTCGCCCGACCGCGCCTCTTGCACCGAATTCAACACGTGATTGGGTGCTTCTATTTCATGGGGTCGGCGACAATCGCACCGGAGTAATGGGCCAGGCGGAATTTCTTCTGCGCGCCGGCTATGGAGTTGT
>DATGHC010000028.1:0-36157 GCA_035308165.1 Candidatus Acidiferrales bacterium
GTCCAGGCGTGCGTCCAGAATGTCCATGAATCCGCTTTCTTTGGCAGAAGACTATCTACGGCGACGTAATCCTCTTCCGGGTTAAACCGGATTTGAAGAGCTTTCACAGGTTGAGTGCCACCCCACAAAATACCGACCACGCGATAGATGATCCGTTCCTTGACCTGCCACTGCTCAACGCGAATCGGCATGGCCGCAGGATCGATTGTCGCGGGTTCATACTGGCTGGCGGTTTTGGGCACGCCCTGCTGGTGCGTCCTGAACGCATATTCCTGCATCTGTGAAGTCGCTTCCGCCCCGCCATCCACCGCGGTGATTTCATTTACCCATTTGATGCACGTACATCCGTACCAGCCGGGCACCACCAGGCGCACCGGGGCGCCATGATCCAGCGTCAGGGGCTGGCCATTCATTTTCGTGGCCAGGAACGCGCCCGCCGAGAGTAGATTTTCCCACGGAAATATCCAGCTCGCTCCGGGAACGGACGTTGCAGATTGGGCCGTATATTCATCAAACCCAGAAACCAAAAGGCGGTCGCGCTGCCCGGAAAGTTGTATCCGCTCAGCAAGTTTGGAGATCGGAACACCCGACCATTCCGCGACACTCATCATGCCGAAATGCGCATCCCGCGCGTTTCCAGCACATTCCATCAAGTGGACGCCCCGGGATTCGGAATCGCGGATGAGGTCCGTTGCGGGGATATTTGTAGCGTGAGCGGCGTCTCCCACTCGAATTGACCAGGGACTCTTGGTATCCAACAATTGTGAAGCCCGAGTGCGAATGAAGAACTTCTCAGTGGGAGTGATCGATTGAGCCGGACTTAGGCCTGAAAAGTCCGTATATAAGCGGCCATCCAGTTCCGAGCCGAATGCTTTCTCCATCGGCATAGCGCGTTCACCGATGAAATCGATGGTGCCCAAAAACTTCCCGTCCGCAAATGGATCATGAGCGCGGGTTTGTTCCCACGCCAGGGCCGGTCGAAGATGGGCGAGTATTTCGCCCCCGAACAACAGGGATCCGCCCGCCAAAATGGAGGCAGAGAGCACCTCACGCCTTGTGAAACGCGAATCGGATTTGCGGAACATAACTTTTCAGCGGAAGAACGCTGCGGAGCTAGTATATCGAGTCTTCAGCGGAAGGAGGCTACGAAAAAGCAAAGAGCCCTGACAGGCTTTCCGTCATTGGAAATTGGTTCACCTCCGGCTAGAGGGGATGCTCTAGAAAATCACGTCCGACATCATCGAAAGGCAATTCGTAAAATGCAGTTCACTTACCAGCCCAGCACATACGCGAACAGAAGTGGCGCGACAATCGTGGCGTCCGATTCAATCACGAATCGTGGTGTATCCACGCTGAGCTTGCCCCAGGTGATTTTTTCGTTGGGCACTGCGCCCGAATAGGATCCGTAGCTCGTAGTCGAATCGCTGATCTGGCAGAAATATCCCCACAGAGGAATATGCTCGCGCTTCAAGTCCTGATGGAGCATGGGAACAACACAGATCGGGAAATCACCCGCGATCCCGCCGCCAATCTGAAAGAATCCCAGCGGCGATTTGGGCGCAATCTGTGTGTACCAGCGGGCCAGTTCAATCATGTACTCGATTCCGGTGCGAACGGTGTGCACACTCTTCACTTTTCCGCCGATCACTTGCGCCGCGAACATGTTGCCCAGGGTCGAATCTTCCCATCCTGGCACAAAAATGGGTAGGTTTTTCAGTGCTGCGGCCATCATCCAGCTATCTTTCGGATCGATTTGATAATGCTGCTTCAATTTTCCCGACAGAAGCACTCGATAGAAATATTCGTGCGGAAAATATCTCTGGCCGGAATTGTCCGCCGCGTACCATTCTTCCATCATCACGCGCTCAATGCGCCGCATCGCTTCTTCTTCGGGGATGCACGTGTCCGTCACGCGATTCAGATGATGGTCGAGCAACTCGACTTCCTGGTCGGGGGTCAGGTGGCGATACTGAGGCACGCGCTTGTAATGGTCGTGCGCCACCAGATTGTAAACGTCCTCTTCCAGGTTGGCTCCGGTGCAGCAGATGCCGTGCACTTTGTCCCGGCGAATCATTTCCGCGAGTGAGAGACCCAGTTCCGCCGTGCTCATGGCGCCCGCCAGGGTGACAAACATCTTGCCGCCCGTAGCCAGGTGGGTGATGTAGGCCTCAGCGGCGTCAATGACTACGGCGGAGTTGAAGTGCCGGTAATGGTGCTTCAGATACGATGTGATGGCGCCTTTTGTTTGTGCGTTGGTCTGCACGCTTGCTAGTGTTGCCATGAAATCTCCTTTTGCTGAACTCTTGTTAAATACACCCGTCGAACCCTTGAGAGTTGTTTTGAGAGTCCGGCTAGAAGTAGCTGGCGGTGTAACTCAGCAGGCGGAGAAACTTGTGCACCGACATGTGAATTTGAGGCGAAGGTGAATGTAATTTCTTAACCACCTGCACATTTATATCGCAAGTGAGGTGGAAAACTCCAGAAGAATCCGAAATATTTTTTATCTGAGATGCGAACTCATTTGCGATGAAACTCGGTGCGGCGTGGAAAGAGAATCGATCTCTCTTGCCGTTGATCATTAACGAAGGGCTTCGATTTCGTTGCACAGATAGTACCGCGGCTACCCACTGAGAGAAATTCCGAAGCTCCTTTCAAAAATATCGCTCGAACTTAATTTTTCTTTATTTCTGCCTCCGCGGCGGCGCCATCGAAAAGCTGGAATTCGCGGATGCTGATTGGCCCTGCCGAAGAGAGAATGACGAGCCGCACTCGTGTTGCCGTGGTGCGCGGAAACTTGTCTATTTTCTTGTGCCCAATGGACGTTCCCGTATGGAGAGTGATCCATTTGTTGTCCACCAGCGCCTCAATTGTATATCTCTCGATATGCTGGCCGTCATTGAGCCATTCCATGGTGATAGACCGGTCGAAGGTGATCGGCGCATCGAAGGGAAGCTCGATGGTGGCGGAACGTGAATCCGCGGGCGCACGCCAAAAAGTTTCGGGATCGCCATCCACCGCGGCGGCGAAGGCGGGCGAGACTTTCGCGCGCCCGGCCAGATTTTTGTCCGGGCCGTAGATGGCGCGAACAGCCGCTCCAAATTCAGCGAGACGCGCGACATCGGAGTCGGGCAACAAGCCGCGATCGTCGGGCGCGATGCCGATCATCAACTGCGCACCGCGGCCCACGGTTTTTTCGTAAGTGTCGAGCAACTCTGCCACGGTCTTCACACTTTTCTCATCGTTGGGATGCCAGAACCAGTGATCCTTGCGCAGCGGCGTATCGGCTTCCGCGGGGCGCCAGCGCAGGTAGCCATGCAAATCGAGCACATTCCAATTTTCTTCGGTTGCGACTCCGCTTTCGTTTCCCACCCAGCGGATGTCGCCATATTTCAGCAGCGCGGCGTCGGCGAATATCAGCGCGTTCGGCTGATAGACGCGCAACTGCTCGACGTAGCGGTCAAAATCGTAAACGTGGCCTTCGCTGCCCGCGCCGTCGAGCCAGAATTCGGTGAGCTCGCCGTAACGCGTGGCCAGCTCGACCAGCTGCTTTACATAAAAATCGTCATATTGCTTGTTGTCCTTGTAAAAAGGCTCGTGCCGATCCCAGGGAGAAAGGTACAGCCCGAACTTCATTCCATTAAGCCACGTCGCGTAAGCCAGGTCGTTAACGACGTCTCCGCGTCCTCCGCGCCAGGGACTTGATTTCACCCCGTAGTCGGTTTGTCCACTCGGCCACAAATCGAATCCATCATGGTGCTTGGCGACAAACACCAGATAATTTGCTCCCGCCGTCTTCGCTGCGCGCACCCACTGTTCGGGATTGAATTGCGCAGGGTTGAAAACTTTCGGATCGGCTGTGCCGTCTCCCCATTCGCGATTCATGAAGGTGTTGGGTCCGAAGTGGACGAGGACTCCAATTTCCAAATCCTGCCAGGCGACCTGCTGAGGCTTCGGCATTACGTCGGTGAAATTCTGCGCGGCAAGCGTCAGCGCGCCGATTGAAACAACGCAAACAAGCCCGAAAATGGCGATTCGTTTCCACATGGCGATGCATCATAGCTCAGAACTAATACGTTTGGCCGTTAACTCAGAGGTTACCCCCACCCCTCCCTATCGTTTTGTTATGAATATCAAAACAAAGGGCTTGCGGGCATCCATCGTCCAATGAATCTCATTCAAAAGGACTTATGGCATCCCCTCTTAACTTCCTCATTTCATTCTAGTTCCTGGCCATTTCAAGAGGTCGCGCGAAGTCTTGCAGGGACAACGGAGCGGAACGGCGCCGGCCGACCTAGAGGTCCGACTTCCAATTCAAGTTAGCAACTGAGGCAATTGCTGTCAAGAGAATTCTGCAGAAACTTGAACAAATATATTTGCGGCCAGAGGACTTTCGTTGCATGTTTTTGTTCGAAAGCTCACGGATATTGATGCGTCACCGAGGAGGCTAGAGGATGCGCCTCCATCGTTTGAAAGCTTTGACGTCGGTGGAACTCAGATCAAACCATTCACCGTTCATTCGTTTCGAATCAAGTCTCTTATGCCAGTAAGCTTCCACGCCGTTAGGATCATCCGTCTTGATAGAATGAACGAGGGTCATTTTCTCAGGTAGTTGAATACGGATTTCACTTCCCCGACGGACCGTGTCACTGGTTCTTCCAATCTTGTAGTGGCGGCCAGATTTGATTAGATAAACTTCTCCAATTAGCGTGCTGCCCGTTTCACCTGAAATGGTAGTTCTCTCACCAGATTCTTTCAGCTCGGCAGTACAGTGTGCTGTTACGTCCTCATATTCGTTTCTACCGGCACAATATTCCAACACTTTCTTGGCGAGTTGCCCCTTACTTCCCAACCGCTGAAAAGCTTTCTTGCTGGGAAATTCACGATCGTGGTTACCTTCGACTGTGATTTCTCTAAAGGTTGGAAACTTGTCCAATTTGCGTGAAAGGCCAACAAGCTTTTCAAGAAGAAATGCGGTTGAGTGTGCAGATTGGAGTCGATTTGCAACAAATCCAGCCTCCTCGACCGCGTCCCCAAATCGAGCCCAGTACTTCTCCCAATCGTATGGCTTGATGCCTGTTTCACCTTCAAACCTGGCTACGCCCAATGCCTTTCCGCCGTTTTCGCTTGCGGTCCGTCTTATTTCGTCGAGAATTTCCTGCTTTGTGTGCATATCGAGATTCTTGGCTTGAATCTTGTCGCGTCCCATTCTCTCCTAGAGGTCGGCAGCACGAAGGCGGAAGTCGACTTCGTAGTTAAGCAACGACACATTAGGCACTGGAAGTGAGGCATACCTTAGCTTCTCGTCCATCTGTTTTGCCACTATGATCCCGTGCACTTGCTTTTCGCCTGCCAGCGTTTTCTTCACCCAACCCATGTAGCGAAGCAACTGGCCCATAGCCTTGTCGGGGCCGCGTGATAGCTTCAACTCGAAGACAACGAAATTCCCATTCTCTTCCACCGCCAATATGTCGATAGGTCCGACATCTGTTGGATACTCAATCCCTTTGCGGCTAAATTGGTCCACGAACAGCTTCAGCTGCCTGCCGGCAAATGGGATCGTTGCTAGGTTGCGAGCAATGAAATCCCTGAGATGGCTCTCTAACGCAAACTCAAATTGTTCTTCGACGTCGCTTGCCCCCTCTTCATCAGAGGGCTCTCCCAGCACGGAAATGGATGCTGCATCACTGACCACATCGGGCCTGAGGAGGCGAACTTCTGCATCCGTTTCGTTCACCGTCCAGCCCTGTTTCTTCAAGCCGTTGCGTAGCATATGCGAAGTGCTGCCGGCGTTGTCTGCGCTCAATCCCGGCGGCACCTGATCAGGATGCTTCCGTAACCAATCCTTCATTGGGTGAAGCTCGATGGCCCCAGTCGACCCTTTTGTGACGACCAAGAATCTCTTCGGCATGATCTATCCTGCCCTCTTCTACGACAGATTATGTCTCCACAGACGACTTATCGCTTCGCTCAATGAAAAAGGATCTAAGTGGAACACCTCTGTCGATGGTTTACGCAAGAATTTACCATGAGCTATGCGACCGAGCCTTTTGGTCGTCAAGTGCAGCTATCGCTCTTTCGGACGCTTGGCGCGTATTCAGCGCTAGCAACACAAACTCGCCTGCAATTCTCTTCCCCAATATGGCCGCACCCGCTCTGCCAGGATTGTCAGTTGTCCACTCCCTTAACTCTGCGTCCTCCAGCTTTACCAACCAGCGTTGAAGATTATAAATGCCAGAATATGCGCTAAGAATCGGTTCCAGGCAAGCAATCGGTAAGAATCTGACGGATTGGGATCCCTTAACTGTTTCCCATGCGTCAGTATGCAGTGGTGGGAATTTGCTTGCGGGTATTGACTTGGTTTCGATTGCCTCGACAACCGCGCAGAACTGGCGTAACTCGTGGACCAGCAAATCGCAAACTAATTCCTGTTCGGCCAATCTTTCCCTCCGCGGACGCATGATTTCGAGGTTTCGGGTAATGAATCTGTAACCGATGATCAATATGATGAAACCGGCTGCGGCACTTCCAAAGAAATTGGCGAGCGCGGATGTCCAAAACGAATTCATAACAGTTCTTCACTTTCCCGTTTTCTGGGATGGGCCGTGAAAGTATAACATCCTAAAAATTACCTGCGCAGTACCTCGAGGCCGCCCCCAGGCGGGAGCCTGGGGCGCATCCGTGTGAGCACAGTGCGATCGTGATGTATTGGCTTATCTATTGTCATTAAATTGAGCGCAGCCCATTCGTTCCTCAGGGCCCTTCGACACTCAGGGTAAACAAGCTGGAATGGCAGTGCCACCCGACGAATTCCTAGAATTCGGAGAGCGGGATTTCTTCAAAGATCAGATCCTTATCCATGGCCAGCAATTGTTTTCGATAGAAGTGAATGGCCACGATGACGATGGCAAGCAAGAGCGCAAAGCATATGGCTCTCCATGGCTGCAAGAGTGACCAACCGTCGAGCCGGGGCAGGTAGCTGGTGAAGAAGTAGAAGCCGAACAGGTAGGCCATGACTACCAGCCCCGCATTTCTTTTGAACACGGGCGGTGGGCAGGTGAATGGAACCTTGCGGTATCTTGCCAAGAGAGCCTCCACCAACGCGGCCGTCGTCAGGATTACTGCGCCGGTATGCAGTGTGGCAATTTTTGGTCCCCAGTAGACTGCGGTAACAACGAAGGTTGCCGGCGCAATCCAGGCCAAGGAAAAAACAAGAAGCACCCACCTGGCGATTGCTCGGCCCTCGTCGCTGATTCCTACCAGCGAATACCGGAATATCCAGTTGGCCTTTAGGTTGGCAGGCATCTCAAATGCAAAGCGGGTCCCGATGACCACGCAATAGCTCAAGGCAAAGGGGACCGCGAGGAATTCCGGCGGCGGCACGCGGCCTGAAAGGATCGCCCGCGGGTTGGCCGCCGATGAAAGGAATACCGCCGAGGCGACCAGGCCCACGGCCAGAAATCCCAGCAAGATTTGAAGGTGCGCTTCGCTGCGGGTCAAGGTGCGCGCTGCAAAGCGGTAAACGGCACGTTGTGCCGGCGTCCTCAGAATGCGATTCAGCGCCGGAGTAAAGGGCGACCACGGAACTCTCGGTCGCGGCAGCGGACCTTCATCCCGAGCTTCCGGAATATGAAGAAACGACCGCCGGAAGCTGACGGCATAGGCGAGGATTGCGGTCAAAACAGCGCAAGCGACCGCGCCGACCGCGGCATGCATCATTTGTGTGGTGTCCGCGTCCTCACCGCGCCCCCAAATGGATTGTGCGACTCCGAGAAATGAAATGGGCGGCAAGAACTTCACCCGATGAAGCGCTCCGCGGCCCATGTTTTCGATCACGCGAGGCACGGCAAAGCTGCTCCCCAGCAGACCCAGGAGAACCACCGCAATCAGGAATCGCGCGATGAGGGAAACGCGCCGAAAAACGGCGGCGGGCAGCATGGACATCAAAACTCCCGACACTGCAAATACCGCGAAACAGCTGAACGCGCCCGCCAGAAGAACCGCAGCGGCATGGCCGCCTGCAAAGCGGAAAATGAGTGCGTTCGTATCGCCGCCCATAACCGTGGCGGGGAACAAAAAGAGCGACGCGCCATTCACCACGATTGTGAACACCGCCGAAATAAGAAGGATGGCGCACAAATTGGCCGTGAAAATACTTCGCAGGGAAATCGGAAGAGGCACCAGATTGAAGTAGTCGCGGCGGTCCAGAAAGATATTGTCCCAGCGCCATAATGCAGCGGCGCCGGCAACGGTGACGGAGAGCACTATGAAGAAATACTCATCCTCCATCGCAGCCTTAAACGGATCGAAGTTCCGGATACCCTGAATCCAGTGGAAGAGCGAGCCATACTTTGGGAACAACAGGAAGGACGCCACGGCGCCCGGCATGGCAAGAAGCACGAGGATTGCTCCGGTGCCCATTTCCAATCCGTCCGAGCCGGGTTCGCCGCCTCCCTGAAACATGCGCTCGACGAACAAGCGTTGAAGGCGCCCGTAGGGAGTCCGCGCGAAACCCTGATACCTTTTCTTTACAGCCAATGTCACGCGTCCGGTCATGTGGAGGTCACGACGCTCGCTATGTCGCAGGCAATTTGCGCCACGTCTTGTTCTTCCACAACGTGTACGAACGCGCTTTCCAGAGTGGATTTTCCCATCTTCTCGATCACTTCCGCCGTGGCGCCCTGCGCGATGACCTGGCCTTTTCTCAGGATCATCAAGTGCGAACAGACTTTTTCCACCACTTCCAGAATGTGGGAACAGTAAAAAACCGATTTCCCTCGGGCAGTCAGCTCTTGCAGCAGATTTCTGATGATGAGCATGGAGGTAACGTCCAAGCCGGAAAGCGGCTCATCCAAAATCAGAATTTCGGGATTGTCCATGAGCGCGGCGATCAGCAGAATGCGCTGGCGCATGCCCTTGGAATAGGAACCCATGGTTACGTCGCGATGGGACCACAAGGAAAAAAGCTTCAGGAGGCCCTCGATGGTCTGCTCCATGCGCTTCGCGGGCATGGCTCGCAAGGTCCCGACCATATCGAGATATTCCTGGCCGGTTAGATAAGGATAAAGATTCGCTTCCTCGGGGACGTAACCGAGCCGTTTGCGGTAGGCCAGCAAATCCTTCTGAATATTTTCCCCTTGGTAGAGAACGTCGCCGCCCGAAGGTTCCAGCAGACCGGTGAGCATTTTCACCGTGGTGCTTTTTCCCGAGCCGTTGGGTCCGAGGTAACCCAACACCTGACCGGGCTGCAGACAAAAATTAATTTCCGCCACAGCCAGCGCGGAATCGTAATACTTATAAATGCCTCTTGCCTCGAGCATTGGCCCTCGCCTTCAGCGGGACACACCACTACGCGGAAACCATCATAGGCTTGGACACCGTGGGATTGGAGAGAGTTCCCCTGATTTTGAGATGGGGGGATTGAAGAGGTTTTAACTAGCGGGAAGCGCCGGCGATTGCGGCCGTTTCCTGAGGCGTGGCTGCCGCGACCAATGCCGCGTGGCGCTCGGCGGAGAGGAACGGTCCGTTGGGAGAGAGCAGAGACAATTTGCGCGCGATGATGTCCGCGGAATATTTGCGCATGTAATGCGTGATGGTTTCCACGCGGATTTTCACGCTGCCGCTGGGCTTGGTGGAATCGAGATCGCCAAACTTGAAGAACAGCGTGCCGGTGGCTTCCACGATGCGCTGTGTGGGAGTGTAGGTGGGCTGATCCATGCCACATTCGTAGCTGGAAAGGCGAAGCACGCAGGTGATCCACGGGCAGCGCGCCGCGACTTTCGCTCCCCACATAATTTCGTTGGTGTTGCTGCTGTAGGAGGAAGTCCACACATCGGAAATATCGTAGGGCGTTTTCATCCGCTTGGACTTTAATTCCTCTTCAAATAGCCAATTCAAAATATCCGGATCGGTGGGGAAGTATTGCATCCACAAAACCGGGAAGCCCATGGCTTGCAGGTCGCCCTCGATTTCATGGCCGATTCCGGGATCCATGTGATAGGGGCGGGCGACCACAAAAATGCAGGGCTTATTTTCCTTCGAGCACCACTCCAGGATGTCACGACTGTTCTTGCGCAGAGTGTCGTTGATGGTGTCCAGAGCGTGATAGCCCGCTTTGACGGCGCGTTCGGTTTCCTCAAAATTCAAATCCAAAACGTCCTTCATACTGCCAAAAAGTTGATTGGCAACGACGGCGCGGTCGCCCAGGCTCACGAACGGCGCAGAATAAACGATCCCATTGTCGGTGAAAATGTCGCTTTCCTTCAGGAAGCCGGCCTTGATGTTGTCCGGCCCGGCCATCACGCGCGTGCAGGTCAGCGTGTCGGTCACATGGCCGCGCATGAAGGAAGGCAGCGAATAAATCATGGGGCTCAGCAGAATATTAATTTTATTTTTCTGGCCGAAGACCAGCTCGCCATAGTGGCCGCTCATGCATTTCACGGGATAGCAGCAGTCCACGGTGCCGCGGCCCTTGCCGAATTCGCGGCCCTGCTCTTCACTGGTGTCGGAGCTGAATACGATATTTTCCTGGGCGATGCCGAGATCGCGCAGGAACCCCACCCAAAACTGATGGGTGTTCCAGACATTCAGCACACGCGGGATTCCTACCCGGATGGCCGAGCGGTCTTTAGACGGAGACGGTGGTGCGGCGGAAGGCTTCTTTCCGAACCACGTCTGCAATGTTTGGAAAGGCATTCTTGGTTTTCTCGATTTCGGCCTTGATGACTTTCATTTCGTTGACGTCTTCCACCAGCCCCTTGGGGCAGGAGTTGTTGACGATGACGCGCTCCCATCCCTTGGTCAGCGGAACTTTGCTCCACTCGCGGCCGGCGCCATTCGATAGTTCCACGTCAATGAAGCTGCGCTGGCAGGTAACCGGGCACCAGTGGCAAACGGTTTCAAGCGATGTGGTGCTCTTGTACTGCAATTGCGCGATGGCGTCGAACCCGCGGAAAGACGTGCGTCCGCCGGCTTCATACCACTCGAGCGATACGAGCGCGGCGCCAATCGCCCCCGCTTCGCCGGAATAGGGATGCACGACTACGTCGGCGTCGGGCACTTTCGAACGGATGAAATCCACCTGCGTTTTCACCACGGCCAAATTTTTGTGCGTGCCGCCCTGCAAAATATATTTCTTGCCGACCACGCTCAGGTTGCTCAGCCCTCCGGCGTAAATCCAGACGTTCAGCGGAAGGATGGCGCACAGGCCCGCGAGAATTTCCTCGGCCTGCCAGCCCTTGCGCTGCTGGTTCACGATGTCGCTCTGCAGGAAAACTCCGCAGCCCATGGAAAGTTGCGGCATGGCCTGCGCGCGGAATGCGCCGTCGGCCATTTCGCTCAGCGGGATACCGAAACGCTCGGCCACGCCCTGCAGGAAAGCGCCATTGCCGGAAGAGCACTGCGAGTTGAGGCGGAAGTCGGAGACCGTGCCGTTGTTGAGCAGCATGATCTTCACGTCCACGCCGCCCACATCGCAGATGCAATCGGCGTCAGGGAAGAAGTGCAGGCCCGCGCTGGCGTGCGCGATGGTTTCGACGATGGGGCAGTCGGCGCCCAGGATTCCCTTCAGGAGATCCTTGCCGTATCCGGTGATGCCCACGGCGAGAATCTCTCCAGTGCCGAGCACTTTGCGAACTTGCTCGAACAGCGACTTGGCGTCCTCGATGGGATTGCCTTTGCTCAGCGCGTAGCAAGAGTAGAGAATTTCTTTTTCAGGCGAAATCAAAACGGCCTTGGCGGTGGTCGAGCCGAAGTCGCAACCAATCACTACGCGCGCAAGCTTTGCGGAATTGGCAGAAACTTCCGCGGTTCTTACCGGGGCGACATGACCGTTCTCATTTCCATTTCCGTTGCCATTTCCGTTTTTGTGCCCGTTGCCGTTTCCGTTTGAGTGCCCGTTCCCGGTAACGCTCGCAGGGACAGGCTCTTTCTCGCCGAACTCGGACTTGAATGCCTCGAGATCCTCGTCGCTCTTGCACAGCCCGCCGCGGCCCTGCTTCTTCTTTTCTTCGTACTGACCGGTTTCAATCCACCAATTCAGTTTTTCGGTGCCCAGGTAAATGCCTACGTCGGGAGCGTCCCTGCGGCCCACTTCGATGCAGCCCAGCGCGGCGTAATAAAGCGCGTCTTCGGGTACCTTAATCAGGGAAGCGGGATCCAGATCTCCCGTGGAAACTTTTCGTTCCTTCCAAATCTTGGCCAGGTGATGCCGCCACGCTTGCTGCAATCCGGTGAAGAAAAGATTCGGTCCGCCAAGAAGCAGAATTTCCGGCAGGGGAGTGTTGCCGCGAGTGAGGCTGGCCAAATTCTGATAAACGACGGCCTCAAACAGCGAAGCAATAATTTCTTCGACTGGAATACCGGCCTTCAGCAAGCTGTTGGAGTCTGCTTCGGCGAAAATTCCGCACTTGCTGCTGACCTTGTGCAGCGTGTAACCCTGGTAGCCCATGCGCGAAAGTTGCTCGGAGGTGATTTCCAGTTTGCGCGCGGTTTTTTCGATGAACGTTCCGGTGCCTCCGGAGCAGGCGCTCTGCATCAGGACTTGCTTGCTCTTGGCGTCGCCTTCGCCGGTGAAGAAAATCGTCTTCATGTCTTCGCCGCCGATTTCGCTGACGAAGCGCACCTTGGGGTGCATTTTCTCCACGGATGCGGCCACCGCGACCACTTCCTGAACCAGCCTGCCGCCCACGAAGGGAGCGATGATCCCCGCGCCGGAACCGGTGAAGAAGATGCGGTCCTGTTCCGGCCGCAAACCAAATTGCGTTTCCATGCGCGTCAGGAAGTCGAGGACCTTTTCGGCCTGCTTGGTGTTGTGCCGCTCGTAGGCCTGCGAAAGAATGTCGCCCGAAGTGGTGGTGAGCACGTACTTGCAGGTCGTGCTGCCCACGTCCAGCGCCATCACTTTGGCCTCGCCGGTGTCCGCGCGCGGCCCGAGGGGCTTGCGCACCTCCACGGGTGGAAGTGCAGCAAGTGGTTGGATACTTACAAGGCCATTACTAGCCATTCAGATTCTCTCGATTCAGTGTGCCATTAGCGAGCGATTTAGTGGACCAGCGCGGCTTCTTGCACTGGTTGCGGTTTCTTGCCGGTGCGCTTGATTTTGCCGGTGGTCACAAGGTGCGTCACGTAATTCGCGGCCGTTCCCGCATATCCCATGTGGGGAACGCGATATGTCGCGCGGCGCACTTCGGGATGCTTTTGTTCGTAGCTGCGAATGTCGTCCACGGTGACGCCGT
Source organism: Candidatus Acidiferrales bacterium (assembly GCA_035308165.1). Lineage (GTDB taxonomy): Bacteria > Acidobacteriota > Terriglobia > Acidiferrales > UBA7541 > DASTCZ01. The sequence continues at coordinate 13,233 of DATGHC010000028.1, forward strand.
TCTTCTCGAGCACCTGCTCGAATTCGTTTTGCGCGCGGCGCTTGGCTTCGGTGAGGATCATCTGGCAGCGCGAAAGCGCGTGAATTTCCGCGTCGCCCTTGATTTCGATGGGCGCGTAGAGCATATCCGGATACTTGCCGAGGACATTGGCCATCGAGCCGACCGACATCGTGTTGGGCATGCAGGAATAAGGCGTCAATTCGCAAACCATGTGCGCCTTGCGGTGATGGTAGGCGTAGAGCGCCTTGCCGACCAGCATGTGGCCTTCGCCGCCGCGCAGCTGGTAATTGTAGAAAGGCGACGCCAGATTCTTCAGCTCAATCTGATCCGGCAATTCGTACGGAAGATTCCCGACGGCCTTGCGGAAGCGGTTGTAGGTGCCGCGGAAAGTCTTCTCAATCGTGCGCATCAGCGATTCCTTCAGCTTGGCCTTGCGCGAAAGTTCGGCGCGATGCTCGCCCGCGCGGACATCGGGATGCATCAGGTAATCGAGCCACACGGCCACCGGCGGCGGAATCACTTCCGCGCCTTCCGATTCCAGCCAGCGCTTGATGTTGTAGTTGCCGTCCCCTTCGTGGGTCTGCAGCCAGAATTCGCCGGTAATCTTCACCTTGGCTTTGGCGCGCAGGCGGTCCACTTCGATGGTCGACCACTTCTTGTAAACTTCTTTCAGCGCCTTGGTGAAGTAGCTGGTGGTCAGGTGCCACGCGAGCACGCCCCACTTCTTGCCCTTGATGGGGCGATTGCGGAACACTTCGTACATGTGCTCAACGCACTCCTTCAATACCAGGTCGGTCTGACCGGGCTTCACTTCGTAGGGTCGCGTCAGATATTCCAGGTCACCCAGAACATCAGCAATCAGGATTCCCCAGATCAGGCCCATGCTCAGCGGGAGATTGATTTCCAGGCCACCGCCGCCACTCGGACCCTGGTCGAGCTGGTCCTGGGCCAGCAAAAACATTCTGAAATCGCGCATCCCCAGACCATCTAGCGCCATAGCATAGGATTCATGGTACTGACCGAATCGGCAGGGCCCGCATGCGCCGGCCGTCAGGAAAACATAGTTTTCGGCAACTTTGTCTTTCCCCATCTTCGCCGATTTGTCCTTGAGAAGATTGACCAGGCTTCCCGTGGTGAAAATGGTGGGGCAGCAGGCGCCCACGTCAATCAGCTCTTTTCCGGCATCCAAATCGGCGCGGGTGATGTTTGGAAGCGGCTCAGCCTTGTACTTCAGGTTGTGCATCGCGCCTTGGATCAGGCGCTCATGCTTCCAAGTCAGGCCGCCAAAGAGAATGGTGGTCGTTTCCCGCTGTTCGCGCAGAAAAGGTTTCGGCTTATAAGCCTGATAATGCTTCACGGGTTTTATCGGCTTGATTTCTTCCAGAGGCTGAATGGTCTGTAGGTTGCCCACGGTCCCCCTCCTGTGCGGCGACGATCATGAAGGTGCCCGCTCCCTGCGAAAAGCGGACGGCTGAATTCTCCTCCTGTGACGCCTTTAACTATAACATGTGATTTATATCACATAAAACTTGATTCGGTTAAATCTTAAGGTTTGTGCTGTCAACAAAATAGCACAGGTAGGGGGTGGTTTTCTGTCAATTATTGGTATGTTCGCATTGGGTTATAACTCAACATGTAGCCGGAGCCCCGGAGCCCAAACTGGGCCCCTGTCGCGGTTATATCCGGGGTTTTGGATATGCTGCAGGTCGAAGGAGCCGTACATCCCTCGCCAGAAATGGATTGTGTAGTAGGCCTCAAAGATATTTTCCCGGCCGTAATTCAGGCTTCCGTCTCCCAGAAGGAATCCCAGGCCGCCGAGTTTCAAATACTCCTGATGGTCTTTGGATATGGCGTTGGTTACGAATGCGAGGCCGATCCTGTCATGAGGCCGTCGCCATTGATCCCCGCGATAGTCCGTTCCAAATGAAAACGTCTGGTTGACCTCGGTATAGGCGAAGGATTCGTGCGCGCCTTCATTCCAGCCGAATCGGCCAAAGGCGCGCCATTGTGAAGTGATGTGCTGTTCGAGATTCACTCCAAACCCATACTTGATTCGGCCTTGAACACGCGTGTCTTCTATAATCGGACGGGGCGTTTTCCCCGTCAGGAATAATGCCACCGCATCACGGTAGTCGCCCATGTTGGCGTGGTTTGCGTAGGAAAGCAGGCGGACGGTCGACGCTCTATCTTTGAATACCTTTGGATGAAGCTCGAGTTCGATGTTTTCCGCACGCGCCCGGCGCACATCCCAATCCAGAACAATGCCGTTCGCGACTTTTGGCATCAGGGCTTCAGCGAAGCGCAAAGCCCAGGCGCGATCGTCATATTCCAACATCACCCCGTAGGTATAGCCGCGAGTGTCCGCGGCGTAGTCATATCCGCCATTGTTCGCCGTGGTCCAATTCATCATCTGAAGGTGGTCGTCGCCGCCCACCGCATTGAGGTCGAAGAAATCGGGCATGGAAAGCTTTCCGGCGCGGAATTCCAGCCGCCGGACCGGGACTTTCGTAGCCAGAGAAAGCGGACCGCGGTCCGTATCCGTCATTTCGTGGCTAAGCGGAATAATCTGCCGGAACATCACGCGAGCGGCGTAGGGTGTGGCAGGCAGTGCCGGATTGCGGACCACATCGAGGTTCGTGAATCCTGCAAGGCCTAGGCCATCTGTGAGGCCGCGCCCCCCGACACTCTCCACGTCCAGAAAGAATTCTGTTGTATGCGTCAGAGCAAAGCCCAGATAAAGCGTCATCACGCGCGAGTCATGCAGTTCGGCGGTGGATTTCAAGCTATTCGTTCCCGAGGTCGCGGCGAAAAAACTGGGATGCCCCTGCAGAATCGTGTTGAATTGGCCGGAGACCCACCAGCGCGTCTTATCGCAGTGCGGGAAAAGAGTGAGCGTGGCGTCCGGGTCAGTTGTGGACTTGGAAGTGGCTTGCGTCCCCGGATCCTGGCCGTGCGCCGGGCAGGGAAGAATGACGAGCAGACACGCGAACGCGGCCCAGCGCGCAATTTTGAAGGTGGCGTTTTCGCGGAAGTCGAGGGCCATCATCTGCAATATCCATTGGCTTCTTCATCCTAGCCGGGGCTTGCAATCTGCCCTCAACCTTTGATATCCTACCCCCCTAGGGTAGTCAAGCAAAATGTCACATCTCACGAGAGAAAAATTAGACCTGGTGAACCGCACCAAGAAAATGGTGGGGCAACTCGAAGGCGTGGAGCGCGCGCTGGGCGCCGACGAACCCTGCATGGACGTGCTCCAGCGCCTATCCGCCGTGCGCGGCGCCATCAACAGCCTGATGGCCGAGTTAATGGAAGATCACATCCGCAACCACATGCCGCGGAAATCGAAATCGGCGGAAGAAGCCGCCGACGACCTAATTGAAATCGTCCGCACCTATCTCAAATGAGCTAATTGGAAGTCCAGGCACTGCAAACGGTCTCGTTTGCACCGGCGTGATCCACTCCACCTCTCTGTCGGGCATCTCCCAAATCGTGACCGTCAATCTTTTGTTTGTCAGCCCTTCGGAGAGTAAAATCACGGCTGGGCCCAGCTTGTTTGGCGAGGAGAATTAATGGAAAAGCGCAAACTTGGAAAAAGCAATCTCGAAGTCTCGGCTCTCGGACTCGGTTGCATGGGACTTAGTTTTGGCTACGGCCCAGCGGTGGACAAGAAGGAAGGGATCTCGCTGATTCGCGCGGCCGTCGAACGGGGGATCACGTTTTTCGATACCGCTGAGGCCTACGGCCCTTTCAAGAACGAAGAACTGGTAGGCGAAGCCCTTGCACCATTCCGCGACCAAGTAGTAATCGCCACCAAATTCGGATTCAAATTTGATCCCAACAACGGCAAACAAATCGGGTTGGATAGCAGGCCGGAACACATCACCCAGGTTGCCGAAGCCTCGCTCAAAAGACTGAGAACCGGCGTCATCGATATTTTCTATCAGCACCGGGTGGATCCGAACGTTCCAATCGAAGACGTCGCTGGAGCCGTGAAAATTTTGATTCAACAAGGCAAGGTGAAGCACTTCGGGCTTTCGGAAGCTGGCCTGCAAACCATTCGTCGCGCTCACGCGGTTCAACCGGTCACCGTGCTTCAGAACGAGTATTCGCTATGGTGGCGCGAACCGGAGGCACAGGTGATCCCTGCACTCGAGCAAATGGGGATCGGATTCGTTTCCTACAGTCCTCTTGGCAGGGGCTTTCTTACGGGTCAGATCAAGCAAGATATGAAGTTCGACAAAAACGATTTCCGAAACAACGTTCCTCGATTCTCTGCGGAGAACCGAAAGGCGAATCAAGCATTGGTGGATTTGATCAGCAAATTTGCGCAACAGAGGAAGGCGACACCTGCTCAGATTGCGCTTGCCTGGCTGCTTGCGCAGAAGCCGTGGATCGTGCCCATTCCCGGCACCACCAAGCTGCATCGGCTGGAAGAAAACATCGCTGCCGTTGACATTGAACTCCTACCCGCCGATCTCCGAGAACTGGAAGCAGCTGCATCGAAGATTCCCGTGCAGGGTGCCCGGTACACCGAAGAGCTGCAGAAAATGGTTGGCCGCTGATCAACAAAGGCGAACCGGCCATTGATGCAGTGTTGTAACGGAGAGGACAGTCTGGATTTCGGATGGATGGCAAGACGATCGGGCCGAAGTCTTCCTAGTTTGCGCCCACCAGGAACTGCTCCACTTTTCCGTCGGGCATTTCGTAAATGGTGACCGTCAAGTTTTTATTCGGAAAAACCACTCTATAGGCGCGAAATATCATGCCGCCGCGGCCTTCCTCCGCCGTGGGATTGAATTGTTGTAATGTGCCCAATGGACCGAGGCTGGACGCGAAATCCTGGAGCGCTTGATCCGAGAAATAATAATTCGCGTTGGAGGTGAACAACGACCGTTCGATTTTGCCCCGTTGCAAATCCTCAAATATTTTCCGATAAAAACTCTGCTTTTCGGTTGCGGCCGAATTCGCTCCGCCTAAAATCAGAGCGGAAATCTGTCTGGCGATCGACCCGGCAGCACCCGCCGCATCTTGATTGGTCAGCACGGTTACCGCCACGTGGTCATCGGGAAAAATAATGTTTTGCGAGGTGAAACCGGAAACTTCGCCTCCATGCGAAAAGTTCCGATGGCCAGCGGTTTGTCCTGTCTGTAACCCGAGCGCGTAACCTGTCCCGTCTCCATTTTTCAATTTCACTTCGGTTTGCATTTCTTTATACGAAGCTGGCTTCAATAATCGCTGATCCATCATGGCGATGTCCCACTTGGCCAATTCTTCCGCCGGCATGGCCAGTTCACCCGCGGCAAAAAGCCACCCCGGGCCTTCCTTGGGCGCCACGCGCGGTGGACCGAGTGCAAAACGCGTGTAGCCGGTCGCGTCAGTATCACCCAAAGCTTTCTGATCCACGTTTGCGATCCGCGTCATGCCCAGCGCCGCGAAAACATGCTCCTGAAGAAATTGCAGCAACGGCTCTCCGCTCACTTTCTCAATGATGACGCCCGCAATCACATAATTCGTATTGCTGTACTGCCATTTTGTGCCGGGATCAAAGTCCAAGGGCTTGCGTGCCCAAATATCGAGGATGTGTTCCGCGGTGACCGGCTGCAGCATGCTGGGCATCACATAATCCTGCGGCCAATAGTCCTGATATCCCGATGTGTGCGACAGAAGTTCGCGGATGGTAACTTCTTTTGCGCGCGTCAGCGTTGGAAGAAATCTGGAAACCGGATCATCGAGTGAAAGCTTACCTTGTTCGGCCAGCATCAGAATTGCGGTGGACGTGAATTGTTTGCTGATGGATCCAATGCTGTAACGCATCGCCGTTTGTGCGGGCAATGGTGGATCAACGTGGGCATCACCGTATGCGTGTACATAAGCGACTCTTCCGTCTTTCACAACCGCGACGGACGCGCTGGGCACGCCGGTATCCGCGAGCGAATGCTGAACAATCTGATCCACTTTCGCGCGGACATCACCCGCCAGCGAAGAGTCCGACTGTCCTTGCGCGACGGAAACGCTGCCCGCAAGAACCAGGACCACAGCCAGACAAATGAATCGAGCTTTCACGAGCAAGCCTCTAACCGATTTTTCCACGGATCGCTTCGCGGTTTGCATTAAGGTGGTCGCCTCCAAACTTCCTGGAGCATATCATTGGAAATTATTTTCTGAGCGCATCGTTTTTGTTTCAAGGATGGGATCGTTCCGCTGGTTTCTTGACTGACTTCATCGAGCACAGCAGCGCCCTCAAATTCACCCAAGTTCCGGTACCAAGTCACTTTTCAGGTGACATGCAGTATATTGCATGTCCGGGTTGAATCAATCAGGTCGCATGCACTATAATGCATGTGGAACCAAATTGGCTTTCCGCATGAATTTACCGCTCGAATCCAAAAACCATTCCGCTGAACTGACGCGGCCACAAAACCAGGAGACTGAGTTCCTGGTTTTTGTGGGGAAGCGTGTGAGGGAAATTCGGGCACGGCGCGGGATGACCCGAAAACAGTTGGCGCGCGAATCCGGAGTCTCCGAGCGGCACCTGGCGCAGGTGGAACTCGGCGAGGGAAATGTTTCCATCACGTTCTTGCGCAAAATTACAAGTACGCTGAGCGTTTCGCTGGCGGAATTGTTTTCTCCCGAGGCGGAAGAGCCTGCGCAAAAACTTTTGATTCAGCGACTGCTGGCGCAAGTTCCGGCGGACCGTTTGACGGATTTGGTCCAGCGATTGGAAAGGGAATTCGGCGGAGCCGAAAGAGGGCGGCGGACGCGGATCGCACTGATTGGTTTGCGTGGCGCGGGGAAGTCAACTTTGGGAGTGAAGCTCGCGGCCGAAATGAAAATTCCATTTATTGAGTTGGACAAGGAAATTGAAAAGGATGCGGGAATTCCGCTGGCGGAAATCTTGTCGCTCTACGGGCAATCGGGGTACAGGCGAATTGAGAGGACGGCACTGGAACAAGTAGTGCGCGAGAGAGATGAGGCGATCATTTCGGTGAGCGGCGGAATCGTTTCGGAAAAAGAAAGCTACGAGTATCTTTTGACTCACTACCTTACGGTGTGGATCAAAGCCCGGCCGGAAGAACACATGGCACGGGTGATCGCGCAAAGTGATTTTCGTCCCATGGCTGAGAATGACGAGGCCATGGAGGATTTGCGGCGGATCCTGGCGGCGCGCCAGCCGCTTTATCGCAGAGCCGACATTTGTCTGGACACCTCGAATAAATCTGTGGAAGAAAGCTTCGCAAAGCTGAAGGCGGCGTTACAATCGAAATCGGGGGCTACGAACCTGAAAACGGGTTCTGCGAAAGCGAAGTTGGGAACCTCGAAAGCAGAGTAGCGGGAGGCTCGCGTGGAAACGGGATTGGTTCAGGAACCGCAGGCAAAAATGGAGCCGGTGGATTATCAAACCGATCCATCGAAGTACAAGCACTGGCGTCTTTCCAAGGATGGGCAGGTTGCCACGCTGACCATGGACGTCAGCGAAGACGGCGGGATTCGGCCGGGATACAAGCTCAAGCTGAATTCCTATGACCTTGGAGTGGACATCGAGCTGCACGATGCGCTGCAGCGGATCCGGTTTGAGCACCCGGAGATTCGGACCGTAATTCTCACCAGCGCGAAGAACCGCATTTTTTGCTCCGGCGCCAACATTTACATGCTGGGACTTTCCACTCACGCGTGGAAAGTGAATTTCTGCAAATTTACGAATGAAACGCGGAATGGAATTGAAGATTCAAGCACGCATTCCGGATTGAAGTTTCTTGCGGCATTGAATGGGACTACCGCCGGTGGTGGATATGAGCTGGCGCTGGCTTGCGACGAAATTATTCTTGTGGATGATCGTTCGTCCTCGGTCAGCTTGCCGGAATTACCATTGCTGGGAGTCTTGCCGGGCACCGGAGGACTGACTCGCGTAACCGACAAGCGCCGCGTGCGCAGGGATCTGGCGGACATGTTCTGCACGAATCCGGACGGTGTGAAAGGCGAGCGCGCGAAGGAATGGGGATTGGTGGACGACGTAGTGAAGACGCAGCAATTCACGGAGCAGGTGAAACAGCGCGCGCTGAAATTGGCGGAAGGAAGCGATCGCCCTCCGGGAATGAGGGGAGTGCCACTGCGTCCGCTGAAGCGAACCGTGGATGAATCGGGGCGGCATTACGAATTTGTGGATGTGCAGATAAATCGCGAAGCCCGCACGGCAACATTTACCGTACGCGCCCCGGAATCCAATACCGAAAACACCGTGGATGCAGCGCATGCCGCAGGATGCTACTGGTGGCCGCTGCAAATGGCCCGCGAGTTGGACGATGCGATTCTGAGCATGCGCACCAGCGAACTGGAAATTGGGCTTTGGATATTAAAGACGAGCGGCCGAGCCGAGTGTGTTCTGGGGCTTGACGAATTCCTTCTAAAAAATCAGCAGGATTGGTTCTTCCGCGAAGTGCTGGGGATGCTCCGGCGCACATTTGCCCGGCTGGATGTCACCTCGCGCTCGATGTACGCGCTGATCGAACCGGGGTCTTGCTTTGTGGGGACGCTTCTGGAGTTGGCGCTGGCCGCCGACCGCATCTACATGTTGGACACGCCGGACGCCGCTGCACCTTCGACAATCACAATGTCCGGGATGAATTTCGGGGCGTTGCCGATGGTGAATCATCTTTCGCGACTGGCCGCGCGATTTTATCGCGATCCCGACAAAATGGAAGCGTTGCGCGCTCACATCGCAAAGAAACTTTCGCCGCGTGAAGCGCAGGAGTCGGGGCTGGTCACCGCGGCGCTGGACGATTTAGATTGGGGAGACGAAATCCGGCAGGCAATTGAATCGCGCGTGTCGCAGTCTCCCGATGCGCTGACGGGCCTGGAAGCGAATCTGCGCTTCGGGCCGTTTGAAACGATGGAGTCGCGAGTTTTCGGTCGGCTATCCGCGTGGCAGAACTGGATTTTTGTGCGGCCCAATGCAGTGGGGCCGAGCGGAGCGTTGAAGGTCTATGGCAGCGGCGCGCCGGCAAAGTTCAACTGGGAGAGGGTCTGATGATTGATTATATCGACAAAATTCCGAACAACGTGGATTTGGGGCAGGACCGCGTGCTGCAACGCGCGCTGGAACACTGGCAGCCCGCGTATCTGAGTTGGTGGAATGACGTGGGGCCGAATGAGAGCCACGGATTTGATGTGTACCTGCGGACGGCCATCAGCGTAGAGCCGGACGGCTGGGCGCAATTCGGATACGTGAAGATGCCGGAATACCGGTGGGGAGTTTTTTTGCAGCCGCGCGATCCGAACCGGCTGGTGAATTTCGGAACGCACAAGGGCGAGCCGGCGTGGCAGGAAGTCCCGGGAGAATTTCGATCGACATTGCGGAGAATTATCGTGACGCAAGGTGATACCGAGCCGGCGTCGGTGGAACAGCAGCGGATGCTGGGCTTGTCGTGCCCTTCGATGTACGACCTGCGAAATATTTTTCAAGTGAATGTGGAGGAGGGGCGGCATCTTTGGGCCATGGTGTATTTGCTGCACCGCTATTTCGGGCGCGATGGCCGCGAGGAAGCGGAAGCATTGCTGGCGCGGCGATCCGGAGATGCTGACAATCCGCGGATTTTGGGCGCATTCAACGAGCCTACCCCCGACTGGCTGGCGTTTTTCATGTTTACGTTTTTCACCGACCGCGACGGAAAATATCAATTGTGCTGCCTGGCCGAATCGGGATTCGATCCGCTGGCGCGGACTTGCCGGTTCATGCTCACGGAAGAAGCCCATCACATGTTTGTAGGTGAAACCGGGGTGGGACGAATCGTACAGCGCACCTGCGAAGTGATGAAGGAAAACAAAATCTCCAATCCTTCGGATGTCCGCGCGATGGGCGTGATCGATTTGGAGACGCTCCAGCGCTACATCAATTTCCATTTCAGCGTGACGATTGATCTTTATGGGTCCGACGTTTCCTCCAACGCGGCGAACTATTACACCAGCGGATTGAAGGGCCGTTTTGAGGAGACCAAGCTCACCGATGATCATTTGCTGGTGGATGCCGAGTATCCGGTTTCCGAAGTGATCGGGGACAGGATTGTGACCAAAAATGTTTCGGCGCTTACCGCGCTGAACGAACGGTTGCGCGACGACTACATCAAGGAGGTGGAGTCGGGACTGGGGCGATGGAACCGGATTATCGAGAAAGCCGGAATTCCGTTCCGTCTGCGATTGCCGCACAAAGGTTTTCATCGCGCCATCGGAAATTTTGCGGGGCATCACATCAGCCCCGACGGAGTGGTGCTGACTCCAGAACAGTGGAATGCGCACGTTGCCGAGTGGATGCCCAGCAAAGAGGACTATGCCTACGTGCAATCGCTGATGAGCGGGCGCGTGGTGGAGCTGGGGAAATTTGCGAACTGGATTGCTCCGCCGCCTCGGGGAGTGAATAACCAGCCGCTGAATTTTGAGTATGTGAGATTTAATTAGGGGATTGGACTTCGCTCCATTAGATTGCTGACCGCGGATAAGCCTCAGGTCTGAGCGGCCGAGCGGCATGCCGAAACCTGAGCTACATGAACAAGCCAAACCGACTAAAAAGAGGGGCCAGTAGATGGCGAAAGTGATATATGTGTCCGCCACGGGTGAGGCCCGCGAGGTGGACGTGCCCGCCGGAATGACGGTGATGGCGGCGGCGCTGAAGAACGGAATAGACGGCATTCTGGCGGAATGTGGCGGCGTGTGCATGTGCTCGACGTGCCACGTGTTTGTGGACGAAAAGTTTTTCGACAAGCTGCCCCCGGCGCAGGACACGGAAGAAGCGGTGCTGGAAATTGCGGCCATCGAGCGGAGGCCGAATAGCCGACTGAGCTGCCAGATCAAAATGACGGATGCGTTGGATGGATTGATTGTCCGGCTCCCGGAGAAGCAGAGGTAGGGCAGCCAGAAAGAGTTTGGATTTTCCGTCATTCGGATGGAATCAAATTTATCTTCAGCCCTAAAAGAGAGAGATGGGACCTGGAACCTTAATCGTCGGGACGGGGCAAGCGGGATTTCAGACCGCGGCATCCCTGCGCGCCGAAGGGTATCTGGAACCCATCACGCTGATTGGCGAGGAGCCGCACATCCCCTACCAGCGGCCGCCGCTTTCCAAGGGATTTATTTTGGGGAAGCAGGATGCCGAGAGCATCGAGCTGCGTCCGGCGGCCTTTTACAAGAGCCATCAAATTAATTTGTTGAGCAGTGAGCGGGTTGTAGCCATTTCGCTGGCGGACCGGCAGGTGGAAATCGCGTCCGGCGGAAATCTTTCATACGACGCATTGGTGCTGGCGGTAGGCGCAAGCAACCGGAAACTGCCCTTGCCCGGCGCGGAGTTGGACGGGGTTTTTTACCTGCGGTCACTCGCCGAGGCGATTGTGCTGAAGGCACAGTTGGAAGAGGCGCGGGAAATCGTGGTGATCGGCGGGGGATTTATCGGGCTGGAGATGGCCGCTGCCGCGTGCATGCTAGGGAAAAAAGTCATCGTGGTCGAAGCCCTGACCCGGCTGATGCCCAGGATAGTGGCGCCGATTATTTCTGAGTTTTTTAGAGAGTTGCACGCCAGCCAGGGCGTGAAAATTATATGCGATGCCACGGTGAATGGAATTGGGGGCGCGGGCGGACGCGCGAAGGAAGTATTGCTGGCCGACGGGCGCGTGCTTCCCGCGGATTTGGTTTTAGTCGGAATCGGAATTGCGCCCAACGTGGAGCTGGCCCGCGATGCCGGGCTGGCGATCTCCAACGGGATTTGCGTTGATGAATATTTGCGAACCGAAGATGCGAACGTTTACGCGATTGGCGATTGCGCAGAATATCCCAACGAATTTGCGGGCGGGCGCGTGAGGTTGGAATCGGTGCAGAACGCCGCGGACCAGGCGCAGTGCGTGGCCACCGCGATTGCCGGGCGTCACGCGCGTTACCACGCGTTGCCATGGTTTTGGACGGATCAATACGATATCAAGCTTCAGATGGCTGGGATTTCCGCGGGGCACGATCGCGTGGTCACCAGAGGGAACGCGGAGACCAGGAAGCTGTCGGTGTTTTATTTTAGAAAAGACAAGTTGATCGCGATTGATTCGATTAACCGCCCTGCGGATCACATGATTGGAAGGAAATTGATTGCCACGAACGCGGCGGTGAGTCCCGAGCAGGCGGCGGATGAAGGCGTGGAGTTGAGGAAGTTGGCGGCGGTGGGGTCGCAGTAGACAATCGAACGAAAATTGAGTCGTGTTGTTTCCGGCTGCATTTGTGCGCGGGGCTGCGAGAAGCCTCAGGTCTTTAATGCGACCTGAGCTATCTGGGGCGCCCCCATTGATGGACAGGACCGCTACAATTTTGCGAGCAGGGATTCGACTTCGGCGCGGCTGGGCATGGCGGGGGCGGTGCCGAGGCGAGTGACTGAAATTCCGGCGACGGCGCAGCCGAATTGGGTGGCGGCCACAATGTCGCGTCCTTCGGAGAGCGCGATTGCGAATCCTCCGTTGAAGGCGTCGCCGGCCCCTGTGGTTTCGACCACCGGTCCGGCGTCCACGGCGGGGACTAATTTCGTCAGGGCGGAATTCTTTACCAGCGCGCCTTGCGCGCCCAGCGTAACGACGATATTGCGTGCGCCGCGGGATAACAAAGCGTCGGCGGCGCGATCGGCCTCCGAAAGTTTTGTCACCGGGAGCCCCGTCAAAGTGGCAGCTTCGGTTTCATTCGGCGTCAAATAATCGCAGTACTTGAAAATGGCTTCGGGCAGCGCAAGGCCCGGCGCGGGGTTCAGGATAGTGGGCACGCCTAAGCTGTGTGCGAGTTTTAGTCCATGGATTACGGATGGAATTTGCAGTTCGAGTTGAGTTAGGAAAATCGCGGATTCCCCGATGACCGAACGAGCCTGATCGATTTCAGCCGGAGTTACCTGAAAGCACGCGCCAGGGACAACGATGATCGCGTTCTCGCCGGTGACTTCATCCAGGATAATTGTGGCCGCGCCGGTTGGATAATCATCTGTTTCAAACACGAAGCGGCTGTCGATGCCCTCATCCTGATACGTTTTGCGCGCCAGATTACCAAAGGTGTCGTGGCCCAGTTTGCTGATGAAGCTTACTTTTCCGCCCAGTCGCGCAGCGGCGACGGCCTGGTTGGAACCCTTTCCCCCGGGGCCGAGTTTGAAATCCGAGCCGAGAAGGGTTTCACCCCACGCGGGAACTTTTTTGGTGCGGAAGGCGAGATCGGCGACGAAACTTCCCAGGACGGTGATGCGCGCGCTGGTCTTGCTGCTGGACATGAACCGCTCTCCCCTCATGAGCTTTGATATGCGCGCGCGATGAGAACCAGCGCAAGCAGGTAACAAACGAACATGCCCAGCAGATAGATCCTCGCGCGGTTGCTGGCGCCGCGAAATTCATGCCAGACGAAAACTCCCCACAGCGCGGCGACCATGGGCGAGGCCTGGCCGATGGCATAGGAAATAGCGACGCCGACAAAACCCGCGGCTACGAAATTGAAGACGGTGCCGATTCCCCAGATGACTCCGCCGAGCACGCCGAGCGCGTGGTAATACACGGACGCGCCCAGATAGTCCCGGAAGGTCACTGGCCCTCCGACCAATGGATGCTTCATCATGTAAATGTTGAAGACGAAGCAGCAAAGGAGAGCGCCCAAGGTGAACAGGACGGCAATGGTGTAGGGAGTGAGCGGATGTTCGTTGGTCATGGCCCGCGTGACGAAGGGCGCAAAGGTGCCCATCAGGAGGCCGGAGATGATGCAGACCACGACTCCCTTGCGAGGAACCTTTTTGTCCTTGCCTCCCAATTCGCCATACGCTTTTCCAATCAGAATAATTGCCAGGACAGCCATGGCTACTCCAAATGCCAGAAGCCCCGGCGATCCCTTTGGCTGAATGAGATAGCTCAGGACCACACCTTCCACCAGCGCGATGCCGATGGAGATCGGGAAGGCGATGGCCAGGCCGACCATGCCGATGCCGGCAATCAGCAGGAAATTGGCGAGGTTGAAGAGAAATCCGCCGAGCGCCGCGTAAAACAAGTTCATTGGGGCGGCGGAATGCAGATTTGCCAGGAAGCTGGATTCATTTTTGGGCATGGAGCCCATGGTAAAAGCCAGGATTACGGAGATCAGGAAAATTCCCGCGGCGTAGTCCCAGTAATAAAGTTCAAAGCGATAATTCCTGGTCAACTTTTGAGTGTTGGCGAAGGAGCCCCAGCAGATGGTGCTGAGGACCGTCATGAAAAGTGCAGCGGCGAAGGTTTCGGGTGCAAACATTAAGTGAAGGCGCCTGCTCGCCCGGGTGCTTAATGGAGGCTTTTGTTTACTCTGTTTTGAGGCGGAAATCCAGCCCGAGATTACGGAGCGGATTCAGACAGAAATGGAGGAAGTAAGAGCTACGGCAAATAAGTTTAAAAATATTTCTCCTCGATACGGCATTTTCCCGCTCGTTAGCACCTTTCATTTTGAAGGCGGCACCGAAGATTCCCTGCATGGCTACCCTTCAAATTATTTCTGAACAGAATTGATTCGGATGGATGCACAAAGCGCCCGGCAAACGCCCGTGTGGTTTGCACGCGGGCGCACGAGTTCACGGACGGACAAAGACTTCCTTGGAGATCGTGGTGAGAAATGCCAGCTCCTTCAAAAATAGGAGCAGGAGCGAGGCAAATTTGGCGTTTGTCGCAAAAAGTCCCGTGATGTCCCGTCCTGTCTCTTGTGTGGCAACTGCGACTGTATACAGTAGGCCGCTGCAATTGGAGTGGGTCGTCTATTGCGAATCGGCAGCGACCCCAGGTCCCCGGTGCGAGGCGTTTCGCATCGTAAGTGCCTTTGATTCATGGTTTTCAGAGAGCTTATGCGAAAAAGCAGTGCAAGAGAATCGGGCTCATTCGATATCCATGCGAGGTTTTCGGGGCATGGCGCTCACGCACCAATGGTTTGTGGCCGGGGTTTGTGGCCGGATAAACAAATTCGTGGAGGACAGTGATGAGGAATACCAGCTCTTTCCGCAAGTGGAGTAAAGGTGTCGCGTTGGTGGCACTTGTTTTTTGTGGCTTGACGCAGTTCGCAACGGCGAGGTGGCGGCCCGTCTCGCCCAGCAATTTGCTGAGCGCGCCAAGTTTCGCGACCGCGTTGCCGCACGTCAGGGCGGCTGTGAGCCCGGCCCTCGCGGCCACGCCAAAGGTGTCGGCTGATGCCGCAAATTCCGTGCAGCCCGCCCCATCCCCGGCGACCCCTCCCGCGCCGGCGGTTGGGAACGCGGAGCCGTCCGCTCCGCCCCAGAACCAAACGCCACAAATCCGTCCAGTTCGAGCTTTGGTCACCCAGCCGGTTGACGAAACGGCCTTGACCACGCTCAAGGGGAATACCCATCCGTACGCCCGAGCGGAATTTGACCAGGGAGTGGCGCCTCAAGAACTGCAATTGAAGAGCATGCTGCTGGTATTGAAGCGCACTCCGGAACAGGAAGCGGCGCTGGCTCAATTGATGGAACAGCAGCAGGATAAAACTTCACCGAACTACCATGCCTGGCTAACTCCAGAACAATACGGGCTGCAATTTGGAGCCGCGGATTCGGACATTCAGGCCGTGACTGCCTGGTTGTCTACGCACGGGATGCAGGTCAACCAGGTGACCAAAGGCCGGACGGTGATTGAGTTCACCGGAACGGCTGCCCAACTCCAGGAAGCGTTTCATACGGAAATGCACAAATACGTTGTCAACGGGGAAGAGCACTGGGGAAATTCCAGCGACCCGCAGGTTCCTGCGGCGTTGGCGCCGGTCATTCACGGAATTGCGTCACTGCATAATTTTCCAAGGAAGAATTATCTGCACAGAGCTGGGGAATTCAGGCGCGACAATGCCACCGGTAAGGTAACTGAAGTGACCCCCGCGAGTGGTCCTGCTTCAGGCCGGGGTGGGCCCAGTTCGGATTTCACCTACACAGTAAATGGCAGCACATTTTATGGCCTCGGGCCCAGCGATTTCGCAAAAATCTATAACGTTCAAGCTCTTTGGGATGCCGGGATTGACGGCACCGGCCAATCCATCGCCATCGTAGGGCAAACCGACGTGCAACTAAGCGATATCCGGACTTTCCGGTCGTCTTTCGGATTGCCGGCCAAAGACCCGCAAATTATTACCGTCGGGACTGATCCCGGTTTCATCCAGGATGAGATTGAAGCCGACCTGGACCTGGAATGGTCGGGAGCCATCGCCAAGAACGCGAACATTATTTTCGTGACCGCCGGCACGACGGCCACCTCATTCGGGACGGATCTCGCCTCTTTGTACATCGTGGAGAACAATGTTGCGCCCGTGGTCAGCGAGAGTTACGGCGAGTGCGAATTCTTTCTGGGAGTTGCGGGCAATCAATATGAAGAGCTCATCATGCAGCAGGCCGCAGCAGAAGGAATTACTTTTATGGTTTCGTCCGGGGACGCGGGCACCGGCGGCTGCGACCAGGGAATCAACCCGATTGCGTATGACGGCCTGGCTGTAAATGGTCTTTCCTCCACCCCTTATAACGTTTCCGTGGGTGGAACGGATTTCGATGATGCTGGAACGCAACCAACCTTCTGGAACGCTTCCAATGCCGCGTTAACGCAGCTCTCCGCCAAATCGTATATTCCGGAGGTGCCGTGGAATGACTCTTGCGCTCAGAACGGGTTGAGTGGGTGTGTCAGCGCGCCAAACCCCAATGGGAATGACATCATCGGAGGCGCCGGCGGGCCCAGCAACTGCCTCACTTCTAACCCAGGGGCTGGCGGGAACTTCTTCTGCACCGGAAAGGGATACCCAAAGCCGTCATGGCAATCGGGCTTGGGCGTGCCTGCGGACGGCGTGCGTGACACGCCTGACGTGTCACTTTTTGCCAGCAACCGGTTCCACGGAACGTCTTACATTATTTGTTCAGCGCACTTTGTCGCGGCTGGATCCTGCGACATTAACGCTCCATTTTCCGATTTCCTGGGAGTGGGCGGAACTTCCGCGTCCTCGCCCTCATTTGCGGGGATCATGGCGCTGGTGAACCACAAGCTGGCCACGGCGCAAAATCCCACGCCTCGTCAGGGCAACGCGAATCCCGTGCTGTACAAACTGGCGGCGCAAGCAGGCGCGAGCTGCGATTCCAGTAATCCAGCGACGATCACCAGCGCTGCTTGTATTTTCTACGATGTCACCAAGGGCAATAATTCAGTCGCTTGCTACCCCAATTTTTATCCTACTGAATGCAGCAGCACGACAGCCAATGTTCCCGGCGTCATGGTGGACCCGAATAACCGGACCACGGAGGCCTGGACGGCCGCCGCAGGATATGACATGGCCACGGGGTTGGGGTCGGTCAATGCGTTCAACCTCGCCAGCAATTGGAATTCGGTCTCCTTTACGCCCAGCACGACGACGCTGACACTGAATGGCGGCACAACTGCGATCAACATTACGCACGGGCAGTCGGTTACCGTTGCCGGTGGTGTGACTCCAACCTCCGCGACGGGAAATATCGCTTTGATGAGCAGCGCGGCCACCAATTCGGGTGTGGATGGCTTCGCATTGGCTAGCGGCGGGACCTACTCCGGACCAACTCACATTCTGCCGGGTGGGTCCTATAATGTTCACGCTCATTACGCCGGTGACGGCACAGTCGCCGCAAGCGACTCCGGAAATATCGCCGTTACGGTCACGCCGGAGAACGCTTTTACCGGGCTCTATGTAGCGACCTTCAACGCACAAGGGCAGCCGACAATTTCGGGGGGACCAAACACGGTTGCTTACGGATCTTTGTACTTCCTGCACGTGCTGGTCACCAATTCTCTAAATCAAGTTTGCAACCCGATGCCCGAAGGAGAAGTGCAGTGTGCGACGGGAAACGTGACCATGTTGGATGGAGCCAATACCATCGGGGTCTTCCCTCTGAATTCCAATGGCGAGGCTGAAGACCAAGCAGTTCAACTGAGTGTTGGTGTCCATTCACTGAAGACAACCTACCCCGGCGACAACAATTACAATTCGACCTTCAGTGGAATTGACACGACTACGGTCACCCAGGCGGTAACAAGTTCCGCGATCCTCTCGAACACAGGGAGCATCACCTCCGGCAGCAATGTTACGCTGACTGTGAATATCAGCACGCAAGCCAGGGTGTTTAATGCCTCTCAAGAGCCGTCCGGGACTGTGCAGTTCAAGGTGAACGGAAACAACTTCGGCAGTCCGGTAAGCGTTGTCGGCGGTGTGGCCAACTTTGCCAAGGGGACGGCCATCCTCAGCACCACCTCATTGCCTACAGGAACCGACAATATCACCGCGGTTTACAGCGGCGACACGAATTACGCCACGTCCACTACCCCTGCCGCTGCTGTTGTCACTGTTACGGGCGGTTCACTGCCGGATCTGACGATTGCAAAATCGCACGTGGGCACATTCAATCAGGGAGACGCCAACGATACTTACGCAATCGTGGTAACGAACAGCGGCGCCGGGCCAACTACAGCGGCGGTCACGGTGGTGGACACGCTACCTGCCTCGCTAACTGAAACCGGGATGGCAGGGAATGGGTGGACGTGCACGAGCGTCGCACCATTTTCCTGTACGCGAAGCGATGTGCTCGCAGCAGGTTCGAGCTACCCGCCAATCTACGTCACGGTCAGTGTGTCGGCGACGGCTCCAGCGTCGGTGACAAACACGGCCGTCGTTTCCGGCGGCGGAGAAACCAACACCGCAAATGATACCGCGAACGATCCGACCACGATTAATGTCGCGGCAACAGGGCCCAACCTGACCATGACGTTAGCTCATGGAGGAAACTTTACAGTAGGGACAAACGGCACTTACACTTTCCAAGTCAGCAATATCGGCACTGGTCCTACCACCAGCCTTATCACTGTGACTTTCACTCTCCCCACAGGAATGGGATTCGTATCCGGCGGAGGCAATGTAGTTGTTCTGGGAAACCCGCCGCCGGGCCCCCGAGGCGGAGCGCGCGCAGGGGTTCGTGCGCCTCAGTCGCTACCCACGAATGATGGTACGGAAGTTGTGACCTGCTCCGCAGCCGGGCAGGTTGCAACCTGTACATTCCACATCGGTGGAACTTTCAGTCCTTCGGGAGTTCTGAGACCTGGGATAAACAGCTTTGTTTTCCCACTGGTCGTGTCCGTTGCGCAGGCTGCCGTGCCGAACGTCACCATGACGGCCGTTGTGTCCGATACCGGTGATGCGGCTCCCGGCAGTGACGGCAAGACCGCCACTGATTTCACTATCGTAGCGGCACCGATAGTCCCCGACATGACCATCACCAAGGTGCACACCGGGAATTTCATACAAGGCCAAACCGGAGCGACCTACACCATCACAGCAAGTAACGTTGGAAACGCTTCAACGACCGGCATGGTCACGGTAACAGACACAGTGCCCACGGGGTTGACAGCCACGGCAATGGCAGGCACGGGCTGGACCTGCACAGTCAGTCCAGCATCGTGCACGCGCAGCGATGCTTTGGCAGCGAGCACTGCGTATCCATCCATCACGCTTACTGTGAACGTTGCGTCCAATGCCGCGACGTCGGTAACGAACATGGTGGCGGTTGCGGGGGGCGGTGAAACCAATACGGCGAATGACACAGCCACAGATCCGACCACGGTCGTTGTACCGGCGGACATGACCGTGTTAAGCAGCCACTCGGGCAGCTTCTCACAAGGGCAAGCCGGAGCGACTTATACGCTGACAGCAACCAACAGTGGCAGCGGGCCAACCGTCGGCACCGTTTCGGTTGTAGATACATTGCCTGCCAGCCTGACCGCGACAGCAATGAGCGGAACAGGTTGGACATGCACTGTGGCCACCGCGACCTGCACGCGAAGTGATGTGCTTGCGCCAGCAGCGAGCTATCAGCCAATCACACTGACTGTGACCGTTGCGAATAATGCGCCCACCAGCGTGACCAACACCGTCACGGTTTCGGGTGGGGGTGAGATAAACACAACCAACGACACATTCAATGACCCAACCACGATCATCCAGGTGGGGCCGAGCATGACCATAACCAAGAGTCATACCGGCAATTTCACGATCGGACAGGTGGGTGCCACTTACACCATCACGGCAACAAACAGCGGAGGCGCTTCTACCACAGGAACCGTGACAGTAGTGGATACGTTGCCTACTGGTCTGTCCGCGACGGCGATTTCCGGAACCGGGTGGACCTGCACCCTCGGGACGCTTACCTGCACGCGAGCGGATGTTTTGGCCGGCGGCGTTGCTTATCCGGCGATCACGCTAACAGTAAATGTGACGGCGACTGCCCCAGGAAGCGTGACCAATACGGTCGCGGTTTCCGGCGGAGGCAGCCCGGGGACGGCGACGGCCAACGATCCGACAACCATAGCGGTGCCGGACATGACCATCACCAAGTCTCACACAGGCAACTTCACGCTGGGTCAGACGGGAGCAACGTACACAATCACGGCCACCAACAGCGGCAACGCGTCAACCACCGCAGCAGTCACAGTGGTTGATACTTTGCCCGCTAGCTTGACGGCAACAGCGATGGCCGGTACTGGATGGACTTGCACGCTCGGCACGCTGACTTGCACTCGTAGCGATGTGCTGACAGCAGCGACGAGCTATCCAGCCATTACCCTGACGGTGAATGTGGCGGTCAACGCACCGACCAGCGTGACCAACACGGCCACAGTCTCTGGCGGCGGCGAAATTAATACAGCGAACGACGTGGCCACCGATCCCACAGGCATCTCCGCTCCCGACATGACCATCACGAAGACTCACACGGGCAACTTCGCGCAGGGTCAGGCGGGCGCGACCTACACGATCACCGCGTCCAACGTGGGCACGGGCTCCACCAGCGGGACAGTGACGGTCGTGGATTCGTTGCCTGCGAGTCTTTCAGCGACGGCGATGGCGGGCACGGGCTGGAATTGCGTCCTGGGCACAGCGACCTGCACTCGCGGCGATGCTCTGGCCAATGGCGCAGCATATCCGGCCATCACTCTCACTGTAACGGTGGCGGCGAACGCTCCCGCAAGCGTGACCAACACGGCCACAGTTTCGGGCGGCGGAGAAGTGAATCTCGCCAACGACACGGCAAATGACGTGACTACAGTCACGTCAGCGTCCGCGTCACTTTCAACCAATGCGCTGGTCTTCTCCGCGCAGGATTTGGGTGTGGCAAGCGCACCGAAGGCCATCACCATCACCAATAACGGGACGGGAGCGTTGAATTTCTCTGTGGCGCCGGCGTTCACCGGAACCAACTCCGGTGATTTCAGCGCTGGATCGGGAACCACCTGCGTAGTGGGCACTCCAGTGGCGCCCGCGGGCGGGACTTGCACGTTTAACGCAGTGTTCACGCCGGGAGCAGCGGGGCCGCGCGGCCAGGCGACGCTGACGTTCACAGATAACGCGTCTGGTGCCGCAACTCAAACCGTCACACTAAATGGCACGGGCATCGACTTCGCGCCGGCCACGCCTCCTGCGCCAAACACCGTGCCGGCCGGTCAACCCGCGACGTACACAATCACGGTCAATCCAGGAACCGGCGGCTTCCCCAATGCGATTTCCTTCAGCGCGACGGGTGCGCCTCCGGCGACCACGGTGACCTTCAATCCCACCAGCGTGACGCCGGGCAATTCGCCTGCTTCGACTACCATGACCATCACCACCACCTTGCGCGGCGGAGCAACGCTGCCTTCCAAGAATGGCCAGCACAATCCGCAGCCTCAATACCTACTCGTTCTCCTGTGGACGCTTGCCAGCGCCATGCTGCTGTACCTGCTGGCGAAGATGCGCAAGACCAGCCGCGGTGGACGTTTGAGGCCGGCGCTTTACGTGGCCGTCGTGCTGATGGCCGCCATGGGAATCGCGGGATGCACCAACACACCCACGGGAACTCCGGCGGGCACTTCAACCATCACCATAACTGAGACATCGGGTAGCCTGGCACACACAACCACTGTGACCCTGACGGTGCAATAGGAGAAATAGCTTCAAGGAGAGTAGTTAAGCGCAACACTGAACCAGAGCGGGAGACGGAAACGGGCGAAGAGCTTTGCTCTTCGCCCGTTTTTATTCTTGAGTACGAAGTTGAATAACCACGGCTACACTTTCGGCGCTCGACTAGCCAGCACTTAGTTTCCAGTGCCCGTGAGCGTCACCACGTGTGGGCTTCCTGGAGCGCTATCGTTGAAGATGAGCGTGCCGGTTCGCACGCCCGTGGCCGTAGGAGTGAATTGGACCCAGACATCGCAGTTGTATCCCGTTGACAATCCGCCTCCGCAGAAATTGGTGAGCGTGAAATCACCAGTGACCGTGATGCTGTTAAGGGTGAGGAAGGCCGCTCCGGTGTTCATTATATTGATGTCCGCGGCTCCACTGGTGGTGCCCACCGTTTGCGTTCCGAAATTAAAGCTGGTGGGTGTAAGGACGACAGTGGATGCGGCCGAGGCGCCCGTACCGCTGAGGGCGACCGTTTGCGGTGATCCCGTAGCGTTGTCGGTGATGGTAACCGCGGCCGTCCGTGTACCGGATGCTGCGGGCGTAAACGTCACGCTGATAGTGCAACTGCCATTGTTCGCCGCGACCGTGCTACCGCAAGTGGTGGTCTCCGCGTAGTCGCTGCTGTTTGTTCCGGTCAGACCAATACTCAAAAGGTTCAGGACGGCGTTGCCTGTATTGGTGAGTGTCACTGTTTGGGACGCACTGGTTGTATTCAAGGTCTGGCTCGCAAAAGTCAGACTGGAAGTGGAGAGGCCTACCGCGGGCGCATTGGCATTCGCACCTGTGCCCGTGAGAGTGATTGTTTGAGGAGATCCCGTGGCGTTGTCAGTGATGGTAACCGCGGCTGTTCGTGAACCGGTCGCGGTGGGCGTGAACGTCACGCTGATGGTGCAATTGCCATTGTTCGCCGCGACCGTGCTACCGCAAGT
>DATGHC010000029.1:0-8197 GCA_035308165.1 Candidatus Acidiferrales bacterium
CCTTCCGTGAAAATCTTGAAGTGATAGATCAGCGATTCCATCTCCGTCTTCATCAACTCGCGCGCGGGCGGCACAATTCCCGGCGCATCGGTCCGGATGGCGCCAAACGTCGGGACCTTGGCCATGGCCTGCCGCACAATCTTCAAACTTTCCTTGATCTCCGCTACTCGCAGCAAGTAGCGGGAGTAGCAATCGCCGTCGGTGCGGGTGGGCACATCGAATTCAAATTCCTCGTAGCTCGAATAGGGGAAGAACTTGCGGACGTCATATGCCATGCCGGTGGAGCGCAGCGACGGCCCGCTCATGCCCAGGCCAATTGCGTCCTCAGCGGAAATGACGCCCACTCCAACTAATCGGGAGAGCCAGATTCGATTTCGCGTCAGCAAATTCTCATATTCCGCCAGATGCCCAGGCATGGCATCCACGAACCGCTCAACCCGCCCCAGCCATCCGGTCGCTGGTTCCAGGGCCAAGCCGCCTATGCGGAAATAGCTGGTCATCATCCGCTGACCCGAAACCATCTCGAAAATCTTCATCACCTCTTCGCGCTCGCGGAAGCAGTAAAGGAAAACCGACATCGCTCCCAGGTCGATGGCGTGCGTCCCTATCCACACCAGATGCGAAGCGATTCGTGTCATTTCCGTGAGCAGTACGCGGACGTACTGCGCGCGCTTCGGCACTTCCAGGCCCAACAGCTTTTCCACCGCCAGGCAGTAACCCAGGTTGTTGGAGAGTGGGGCCAGATAATCCAGCCGGTCGGTCAAAGTAATTGCCTGCGAATAAGTTTTCGCTTCACAGGTTTTCTCAATACCCGTGTGAAGGTAGCCAATCTCGGGCGTCGCCTTCACAATCCTCTCGCCGTCCAGCTCCAGTACCACACGCAGAACGCCGTGCGTGGAAGGGTGCTGGGGTCCCATATTGAGGACCATCGTTTTCGCTGTTCCAGTCGCAGTGTTGACGGTCGTGGTGGACATTACCGGAAACCTTCCACAGGATAATCCTTGCGCAGGGGGTGCCCTTCCCAGTCATCGGGCATCACAATCCGTCGCAAGTCGGGATGTCCCTCGAAGCGCACGCCAAACAAGTCATAGATTTCCCGCTCGTGCCAGTTGGCCGTCGGCCATATCGTACAAACAGTCGGGACAATTGGATCGCTGCCATGAATTCTCACGCGAATGCGCAGCACTGCGCGGTTCGGAATGGAAAGCAAGTGGTAATTCAATTCAAACCGTGGCTCGACGGGGAATCGGTCCACGCCGGTAACATCGGAAAGAAAATTGAACGCCAGGTCGGGCGCTCCGGCGAGCAGTTCCGCTGTGCGGCGCAGGTGCGAGCGAGGCACTACCAGAGTTCGCTCTCCCCGGAATTCCAATACCTCAGCGACGGCCTGAGGATCCCAGGCGCGCAACCGCTGTAAGATTGGGTCTTGCTGCAACTCCTCCGGTTCGTCCATTTAATTCAAATGTGGGCGAGACGAGCGATTCAACGATTCCAGTCCAGCGCGCCCTTCTTCCAAAGATAGATGTAGCCCGCCAGCAAAATAAGTATGTACATCAGCATCTCTACGAATCCAAACCAATGCAGAGAGCGGTAAACAAATGCCCAGGGATACAGGAATATGGCTTCCACATCAAACAAAATAAAGACCATGGCCACCAGGTAGAATTTCACGGAAACGGGTTCGCGCGCGTCGCCCGTCGGCGTCACACCGCACTCATAGGCCTGTTGTTTGGTCCGTGACGGCCGCCGATACCCGATATACGTCGAAACTCCCACCAGCGCGGCCGACAATAACAGGGCCGCCAGCAGGTGTATCAACAGGGGCGCATAACTTTCTAGAGGATTTCCACCCATCGGCCGAAAGGCTATAATAGCGGTCAGCCGCCGCTCGGTCAAATCTGCCCCCCAGCCTTTGACGCGCATTCGGCATAGGCAATTTAAGAAAGAGAACCGGGACACTTGGGAATCGGCGCTCATTCAACGGTTCAGGCTGGGGAGTTGAAGTTTGATGTTGAAACGGAGACTCGCGCCACTGGGCAGCCTGCTCGCATTGTTACTGACACCACGGTTTATTCACGCGGGCGCGTCCTATATCGCCGCGTGAAAACCCACGAAGACCTAGTCCTTGGGCCGGAAACAGACCAAGACGTACTTCAAGCGCGCATGCGATTGCAGCACCGGGCTGTGTTAGAGGATTTGCGTACCGGCGCGCTGAAATTTGACCAGCCCGGATTCTCCAGGCAGCCCATCGTCCCTCCCGCGCCCATTGAGTTCCCCAAAGGCATCGAGGTGCGCCTGCTGAATTCGGGCAGGTGGCTTGCATCGGGCAAAGCCACGTTGGATATCGAAGTACGCGGCCGCTCAACGCTCAAGCCTGCGGCTGGTGTGACAGTGGATGTGTCGATGGAAGGAGTCTTGCCCGCATTTCGGTTGAAGGCGGGTACTGATCCGCGAGGCCGCGTTTCCCTGGAATTCCCCATGCCCAAACTTGGTCTTGGGGGAGCGGAGTTGGTTATTCGAGCGAGCGGCGCCGCGGGCCGTGACGAGGTGCGTTTCCGCCTTAAGCCCAGGGTCCACGTCCCGCGCCAGGCACAGTTGCCGTGAGCGAAACTCTGAACATCCAGGTGAATGGCGAAACGCACCAGGTGCCCAGCGGGCTGGATGTGCCACGGTTGCTGGCGCTTCTGGGAATCCGTGCGGAGCGCGTGGCCATAGAGCGTAATCTTGAACTTCTGCCGCGGGATCGCTGGAGCGCTACGCAGGTCGCATCCGGTGATCGGTACGAAATCGTTCATTTCGTCGGCGGGGGTTAGCGCTTTCCCGATAGATACGCCCGCCAACGCTTCCAGTAATAATCCTTCCACCCGTTGGTCACGCCCTTGTGGTCTTGCGGGGCTACGTTCACATGCATCAGGTCAATCTTGCCGCCTTCCGCCACCTTGCTGAACGTCACTAAAAGGATTGAATCCGGATCCGTTTTCCTGAAGGCCGACGACCGCCAGGACTGGACGATCAACTTGCCGGGCACAATCATCAGAGTCCGGCCCCAAATCGATCCCCCAAACGCGCTCCACTTGCTGCCGACCTTCGTGCCGATTTTGGCGGGCATACCGGTCATGGCCGAATGCTTTTTAGAGTCGAGGAAAGTCTTGAATAATTCCTCCGGAGAAGCCGGTAGAGTGATGGATTGCTGAATTGCAGGTGTCATTCCCAATCCCTTTCGATTCTTGAACTCAAAGCCCGGAAAGCAAATGCCCCATCTTAGATTTTTTCGTGGTGAGGTATCCGCGCGTTGCTCGTGTCATGCGTGGCTGGCATGGAATCCGGTCGATTACTCTGATCCCCGCCTTCTCAAGCTGCTCCACTTTATCCGGATTGTTGGACAGCAAACGCAATTGCTTCACACCCAGCTGAAGCAAGACATCCGCGGCAAACCGGTAATCACGCGAATCGGCGGCGAATCCCAGCCGCTGATTCGCCTCCACCGTATCCATCCCGCCGTCTTGCAGCTCGTAAGCTCGCAGCTTATTTACAAGACCGATGCCGCGTCCCTCTTGCGGCAAGTAAAGCAGCAATCCGCGGGGCGCGGACGAAATCTTCCGCAGCGCCAGTTCAAGTTGCGCTCGACAATCGCATCTCTGCGAAGTGAAAACATCGCCGGTCAGACACTGCGAGTGGATGCGAACAAGCGGAGTTGCACCTTTGCCGTTGCGAGGATCCAATTTCCCGCGTACTAGGATCACAGCTGTCTCTTCCGGCCCCGCACCCTCGGCGCCCAGAATCGTGAACGCACCGAAACGCGTCGGCAATTTGGCTTGCGCAACAATGCGCACTCCGCGTGATTTCCTTTTGGCTTTTCGCGCCATGGCAGGTCAATGAGTATAACAGGCACACCCATTTACTTGCTCCAGCCGCGTGGTACAGCCCGCTGCAACACGAGCCGCACTCAAATTTGGACATGGTCCAATGTGGCCGATACGGGGGAAATTTGGGCGCAAAAAACGGATGGATAATATAGGACGCAAACTCCTAAACTGTGGGCATGGACAGCACAAAAAGCATAGACAATCCCAAAGCCACAGACAACACAAAGGCCGAGCAACACACAAACGCGCATTTCCGAAAAACGCTGGAGATGGCTTTTCACAAATCCATCTCCTATCTGGAAACATCGAATTGCGGGTCCGTGGCCGCAACGGCCAACCTGAGCACGCTGCGAAGGCAACTCGCAAAGCCGCTGGCAGACCAAGGCGTTTCGCCGGAGCAGGTAGTCGCCGAACTGGCGCGAGATGTGGAAGGCGGAATCATTGCTTCCACGGGGGGACGCTTTTTCGGCTGGGTAATCGGGGGCTCCGTCTCCGCGGCCGTCGGCGCCGACTGGTTGACTTCCGCCTGGGATCAAAACGCGGGACTCTATGCCACTTCACCTGCAGCCGCCGTGGCCGAGGAAGTAGCAGGCGCATGGCTCAACGAGATTTTGGGCCTTCCCGCGCATGCCAGCTTTGCTTTCGTAAGCGGCTGCCAAATGGCGCACGCAACTTGTCTGGCTGCCGCTCGACATGCGCTGCTCACCAAGCGGGGTTGGGACGTAGAAAAATCTGGACTGTATGGCGCGCCCCCGATTCGCATTCTGACCAGCGCCATGCGCCATGGAACTTTTGAGAGAGCCGTTCGAATGCTTGGACTCGGTCTTTCCCACATTATTGTTCTTCCCTCGGATTCACAAGATCGCCTGCAGGCAGATGCGCTGGAAAGCGCTTTGCGGGCAGACCCAGGGGATCCCACGGTCGTTTTATTGCAGGCAGGTGACGTTAACATCGGCGCCTACGACGATTTTGCAAGCTTGGTGCCCATCGCGAAGCGCTTTGGCGCCTGGGTCCATGTAGACGGAGCATTCGGACTCTGGGCTGCCGCGTGCCCGCGCCTCAAGCATCTGGTCAAAGGAGTTGAGGGCGCGGATTCCTGGGCCACGGACGGGCACAAATGGCTCAATGTGCCCTTCGATTCCGGATTCGCTTTTGTAAGGGACACGGAATCGCATCGGGCGTCCATGTCCCACCGGGCTTCCTATTTGACACACGATGAGGCCGCTCGCGACCAGATGGATTGGAATCCGGAATGGTCGCGCCGCGCCCGAGGCTTCCCCACGTATGCGTCTATACGCCAGCTTGGCCGGCAGGGAATTGCGGACATTGTGGACCGTTGCTGCAGGCATGCACACTCCATCGTAATGGAAATGGGCAAACTTCCAGGGGCGGAGGTCGCCTGGGAACCGGTAATCAATCAGGGGCTGGTGCGATTCCTGGACCAACGTCCGGGCGCGACAGATGCCGACCACGATCGCCGTACGGACGAAGTGATTGCGGCGATCTTGGCATCGGGCGAGGCGTTTTTCGGGGGCACCACCTGGCGAGGGCGCCGGGCCATGCGCGTGAGCGTATCAAGTTGGCAGACTTCGGAGGACGATGTGCGCCGAACGGTTGCAGCAGTTGAAAAGGTATTGCGGGCGGAACGGGCGCCAGTCTAGCTGGCGGTCCGCGAAGTCTTTCACTCTCGCGCCTTTACATCCCTGCCTCGATTGGCTAACGTAGCTCGCATCGAGGCTGAATGAATCAGTTCACCGGCGATAGAGAGCTTCTTTTTATTCTGCTGCTGAAGGTGGGCGCCGCGGCAGCCATTGCCGCTATCGTCGTTCGCTCTTCGACATTCCGAAAAGTTCTCTACACAGAAATTCGCGATCCGGATCTCAAGCTCAAATTGATGCTGTTCTTAACGCCCCCGCTGGCTTTCGGCGTTTTGATGCGCTTTGTGGGCCAGGGAAGACCTTATCGCTTCGCCGACCTCATGTTGGAAGGGTCATTCATTTTGGGATTGCTCGGCGGCCGTGTGGTGGGCCCGATTGGCGGCTCGCTGGTCAGCTTGCCCGCATTCCTGAACCGCGAATGGCTCTCCATGCCCGTTGCCGCCGCAGCTGGACTGGTCGGCGGGCTGGTGCGGCAATTAATGACCAACACGGAAGACATCTGGAGCTTCGGCCCGTTCACATTCCTGGGGATTCCGCGATCGCTGGTCCAGCTTGCGCGCGATCGCAAAATCCCCTGGCACATGCTGCCCATGACCGTTGTCGTCTTGCTCGAAGTGGGTAGGATTCTTCTTGGTCGCGCCACTCATCCGCGTTGGATTTTCTATCTGGATACCCACGGCATCTGGCAGTTCGCACTCATCCTGATTGCCACCATGATGGCGGTGGCCGTGCCCATCAAAATTTGGGACAACACGCGCATCGAAATGAACCTCGAGCAGCACCAACAGCTTCTGCTGAAGGCGCGGATGGATGCACTCTCCAGCCAGATCAACCCCCACTTCCTTTTCAATACGCTTAACACCGTAACTTCGCTCATCCGTTTCGATCCGGACATGGCCCGCATCGTGGTGGTCAAGCTCAGCAACATTCTTCGCCGGCTGTTGCGCCAGCACGAAACTTTCGTGCCCTTGCGCGACGAGCTCGATTTCATTGACGATTACCTGGACATCGAAGTTGTCCGCTTCGGGCGCGAGAACCTGCAGATTTTCAAAGAAGTGGACGAGCGTTCATTGGATGCCTTCGTTCCCAGCATGCTCCTGCAACCCATGGTTGAAAACTCGTTGAAGCATGGGCTGGCCGGCAAAGTGGAAGGCGGCCACATCTGCATCCGGACCACAATGGAGGACGGCAGGCTGATCATCGAAGTCGAAGACAACGGCGCGGGAATTCCAGAAGTGCGCATGCCGCAGGTTTACGTGGAAGGCATCGGCATCAGTAACGTCCACGAGCGGCTGAAGATTTTATATGGCGCGGATTTCCACATGGAAATCAGCAGCCGCGAAGGCGAAGGCACGCGCATCCGGATTGACGTGCCGGAAGTAGTGCCTACATTCCCAGCCGGCAGTTAATCTGCATTCCATCTCTCCGAAGCGAGTGCTCCAGTTAGTCGCAGCGAAGCGCGATGATGGGGTCGACTCGCATCGCACGCCGCGCGGGAATATGGCACGCCGCCAATGCAACCATGGTCAGCAATATTGCCGCAGCAGTGAAGGCCAATGGATCGGTTGCACTCACGCCAAAAAGCATAGTGGACATAAGCTTCGTGAGCCACACCGCAGCGACCAGTCCAATCCCAACCCCAATCAACGCCATCCGCGCACCCTGGCCAAGGACAAGCCGCAGCACGTCGCGTGGTTGCGCTCCCAAAGCTACGCGGATCCCAATCTCGTGAACGCGCTGGCCAACGAGGTAGGAAATGACTCCGTAAATCCCCACGCTGGCAAGCAGAAGAGCCAGGGCAGCGAACACCCCAAGAACCATCATCGAAAACCGTCGGTCGGCAAAGGTGTCGGAAATAATAGACTCCATAGATTGAGTTCCGAACACAACTTGCTGACTGTTCATGGCTTGCAAACTTTCGCGAATAGGCGTTGCAATGCCGGAGGCGGACCCGTCAGACCGTACGATCACTCCTGTTCCGGGGGCCGCTTGCATCATTGCAGGATCCGGCAACTGCATGAACGAACGGTACATCTGCGCCCGCAGCTCCATCGAATCGTCGGAATCGATACCCCATTGTTTGACGTGTCCGACCACTCCGATTATTTCCGCTGGAGCGTTGTACTGATCAAGATTGAGGCGCTTTCCTACCGGGTTCTCATTTCCGAAGTATTGTTTTGCAAGAACGTCGTCGATCACGATAACCAACGGCGCGTGCTCATCGTCCTGCGCCGTAAAAAACCGCCCGGCCTTCAGTGGAATGCGCATGGCCTTCAAATAATCCGGCTCGATGACATATTGCAGCGCCCACTTCATGTCATTTGGATTAGAAGGTTTTTGCTGTCCATCGGGCCAGAACAGCGTCTCGTCATCGCTGGCCATTGGCATCGCAGCCCACGAAAGCGAAACGTTCGCGACTCCTGGAATCGCTCGAATCCTGGCGTCCAGTTCTCGAAATGCGGCGCGGACCGCCGCCGGATTGGTCTTGGTCATTGCCGGCGGAAGCGACAGGCCGAAAGTCAGAACTCCCTGAGGATTGAAACCCGGATCCGCATTTGACAGAGCTGCAAGCGTTCGAATCATCAGCCCCGCGCCAATCAGTAGGATCAGGGCCATAGCCATTTCGACCACAACAAAAACCCCATGGGCGCGGTGCCGAGAGCCACTTCCTCC
>DATGHC010000030.1:0-82803 GCA_035308165.1 Candidatus Acidiferrales bacterium
TCTATTCTCACCAGGCGCCGCGAGCAGACATAAGGCCGAGCAAAAAGATGGCAGCAGCCAAAAGACGAGCACGCCTGCCTGCACTTGAGCAGTTTCAAAACGCATTGGGACCATCAGGAACTTCGCCACCTGGTAGACAAGTGCCGATCCCACAATTGACATCGAGAGCGCCACAGCAAATGCAGCCCAGACCTTGAATTGCACGTTGTGCTGTCGCATTGTCTCGGTATGATGCGCAAGAATCTCACGGACCTGGGCATTCGAATCTGGTTCACTCGTAAAGGTGAATTCCCGCAACCCCAGAATCGTACGCGCAGTTAGCTCGAGGTAGCGCTTGCAGCCATCACAGTCGCGGATGTGGTCATGGATGAGCTGTCTTTCGCCCTCTGAAACCTCTTCTACGAAAGACCTGTCGATAAGCTCGCGAAATCTCTTGTCACCCTCCATGTGAATCACCCTCCTCAAATGCGGATCTCAGTGCTGCAAGACCGCGATAGATTCTGGACGTCACCGTTGTAGTAGGGGCGCCCAAGACCTGAGCCATCTCCGCAAGAGACAGGTCTTCTTGAAACCTCAGCAGCAAAGCCTCGCGATACAGCGGCGGCAGAATCTGCAGCCGGCCGGCCAGACGCATTGCGTCTTCGCCTCGGGCCGCGGCTTCGAATGGGGAAGGATCGGAAGAGGGTAACAGCAGCATTGCATCGCGATCATTTGGCAAGGATGCTGTTGTCACCGCTCTTCGTTTTTTCCGGAGGTAATCTATTGCCAAATTGCGGGCGATCGCGAATAGCCATGGATCAAACCGGTGCCGCCCGTTGTACTGGCTGCCCCGTTGCAGCACGCGAATCCAGGTCTCCTGCGCAAGGTCCTCCGCATACTCTCGCCTCCCGGTGAGGTATAGCAGGTAGCGAACCAGTCGATGCTGACAGCGCTCCACCAGGTCTGCAAGAAGCTCCGTATCCCTCTCACGTAAGCCTCGCGCAATCTTTGCCGTTTCGGTTTCGGCTGTCGTATTCAATGTCATGGGAAGAGCCGACATATGTCCTGTATACGATCAGACCCCGGCGGATTACTCAACTTTTGACCGAAAAATCACGCTAAGATTTGCCCCAGACGGATATCGGATCAATGGGGGGCAAGGGCCTGACGCGTACAACTCGTTTATTGGCATACCCCAAACGGCATGGATAGATGTCGAAACCAGGCGATCACAACTCACGATTCGGGTCTGGCCGGTCTGGCTTCCGGCGGAGTCACGGGCAAACCCGATGTTGAGAAACGGCAGCTCGTTGTGGAGTTACAATGATCTTGCCGGGCGAAATGGAAGCGGGCACTGTGGGGACGCAACCATGCCGAGGGATGTCCCGGTGGGCTCATCGAGACGATGAACGGGGGCGTGAGGACTCGTTCTTGCTCCGCCCAACCTCCATCGGATTCGAAATACCCCCTATGCCTTGAAAATCCCCGCCCGAAGGGCGGAATACTTACTAACGGAGAACGTCACTTCTCCATCCCACGCTGAGCCAACAGATGTTGATCTGGATGAAAAATGATTCCGGTTTAATAACCGTAGGAATCAGTACCTCTGTCGTAATACAATTACCAAGCTAATTCAAACCTCTAATCTCCCTTAAAACTGCAGAATGCGGCACCTAACTAGTGAGCAGGTTGATACACGTGCCCATCAAATTTGAAGGTCGCCGATAGAATTCTATTAGCTGTCGCTTGGGTTCCCCGAATGTCGCGATACGCGTTGCTCTTCTCGGTTAGCACTTCTATTCCGAGCGCGTCAGTCTTGAGGATGAGTTGGTATGCTCCCGGTGATTTTGCGAACACCCAAATCGGACCGATGTTCGCCCCAAAGAGACAGGCGTCCTTGGGTAGCACCACAAGATCGCTTTGCTCGCCTGAACGCAAATGAATTTGCGATGCGACGAACATCGTTGCTTTCGCCTCAGGGAAGCCCTCGCGCTTAGCACATTCACTTACTCTCGCGTCTTTCCCCAAGATATTGAGAACCTGTTTGGGCAAAGGCAATGGATGTTCAATTTCGCTTTCAATGCCGAAAGTAGTTTGTTCGTGTTGAGCTGCCGTGCTGGAGCACGCCATCGCGAGAGATGCAACAATTGCGTAGGCGACGACGGCAAGCTGCGATAAGCGAGACACCCTTTCGGCGTATTGTGAAGTTTTCTTCACTTCTGTCGGAGAGATGATACCACTGCGAGTTTTTCAGCAGGGAGTAATGTACCAACCAACGAAGCCAGGACAGTGCTGGTTCAGTCGGAAATGGAGAGAGGGCGCTTTCCGTTAGTGAGTAATTCGCCCTTTCGGGCGAGGTCGTTGTAGCCCCGCATGTCCATTGGTCGCAACTTCCGGATTGCCCGCGATTCTTCCGCAGTGGGCAAGGCGAGCATTTTCTTCGATATTCAAATGATTGGCCGGATCATCCAGGTTCATCGGCTCAACTCTAATGAACCTATTCCTTCAGAAGCCCAGTCGGTTTATCAAATACATAATTCCGGACATGGCTGACCACGGGACGAAACTTACCGTTCTTTTCTCTGGGGATATTCTCAACCAGCCGGATTTCGATTCGCACGTCCCGGCCCAGCCCATAGGCCGAAACAATTCTCCGCGCAACGGTTTCTCCATCCGCCGGCGAGTAGTCTTGAGTGGGCACCAGGTTGATCACCATTTGGCTGAGCGATTCCTGCACTACCTGGCCAACCGCAATCCCACTCAGCCCCTTGAAGACACTATCAAGACGCATCATCCCGCGTCCATTTGGCAGGTAAAGAATATCTTCTTGTCTGCCGACCAACTCCTCGAGAACCGGGAAATTTCTCCGCCCGCAGGGGCAAGGCCGGCGAGCCCATCGAGCGAGGTCTCCGGTGCGGTAGCGGATGAAAATCTGGTTCACGTTGGCGAAACCCGTGGCCACAATCTCACCGATTTCTCCCGGAATGGTGGAGGTGCCGTCATCCCTGAGAATCTCAACGAACCCGAAATCCTGGTGCACATGCAGGCGGCCATATTCGCACTCGGTGGCCAGGGCACAGTTTTCCACGCTCCCGTATTCCTGAAATGTCTTGGCCTGAAACACGCTTTCGATCATTTCGCGCATGTGCGGCAGCAGGGCTTCGCTGGTGGTGATAACGGCGCGAGGATGGTGAACCGGGAGCTTAAAGTGGGCGATCAGGGCCCCAAGATAATAGAGCGAGGAAGGGAAGCCGGTAAGGGTTACCGGGCGAAATCGATTGAGCGCCGACACGTAATCGGAAATATTTTCGAAGGAGATGTTGTAGGAAGAAAGATAGAGCTGCTTTTCCCAGACGTTGTAACGCCAGAAGGGAGGTCGCCCCATGGAAGGGTCGGTGATCATGCGTCCGGCCAAAACAGCGCGGGACTGGCGATAGTTCACGCCGGCCCAGAGGAACGATCGCGCTGCCCGGGCGGCAATGTTGTGCTGATGAACAGAACTGTCCCAGTAAACACGCAGCGGAGTTCCGGTGGTTCCACTGGTCTCAAAACTTTTCGGAGGGCGCCTGGCGGCATGGCTGGTGAGCAACATTTGGGGATTTGCGCGCAAGGCAGTTTTTTCAAGTCGAGGCAGATGCGCAAGGTCATTCAAAGTGAACCGCTCGATCCCCTGTTCGGAGAATCCGTACCGACTAAACGCTTCGCGATAATAGGGCACTTCGAGGTAGGCCCGGCGGACCTGCGAGCGCAGTTGTCCTTCAACGTAGTCATGAAAGCGCCCGGGCGAGTAGGATTCCCGTTCCTGGTATTCGCGGGAGAACCGTTCAAAATCGGGGCCCAGCCTGCGGCGCGCCCAATACCAGCCAAAGGCATTGATACCCAGCTTCTGCAGCCACACCGGACTGGTCCGGTAGAGGTCGTCAGTGAATTTTTTCTTCATGGCCTGTGCACTCCGCACCAGAAATCCGGCGGCAACTGGTGGAATTCCAATTTGTTGTTGCATTCACCCGCATGGAACACAACAAAACCCAGCTACTCCTCGATTGACATCAATTTGAAAGGGAAAGGCGAATACTGCGTATTCGGAAGTCTATAGTCGTAATGAAGTGAGTAACGCCAGGGGGTCGGGGCTACGTTTCCGGGGGAGGCTTGGAGCAAGACTCGTTAAGAGTTCGCAACAGACAACGCACTTGTCGTGTGTAGGAGCTGCGAACTGGACTTCGTCGTAGGTTGATTTGACCGGAGGCTTTACATCGCACTGCCACTGGACCACCACGCCGTCGTTTGAGACGTCGTCCAGAAGCTTAGAAATTTCAGGAATCTCCATCCCCGCGACTGACATGATGATCAGGAAGAGGGCGAATTGAAAAACCAACCTGGAGATCTTTTTCATGTGGAAGGCGCCAGTCTAGCGACAACACGATAGCCCAACTGCAGAGGAGATTCAATCAGTTAAGGAATCTGAGGGAATCGAATTGATATCCCCTGCTTATGTGAAGAGATAAAAGGGCGGAGCCCACTGGCTTCGCCCTCCCTAATTTCTTCAGTCCTCCGGTTGTTGCGTCCGAGAGGTTAATTAAATTGGGATTCATATACTTAACTGCCTGGCGACGGGAACGGCAAACGGAGAAAGGCAAGGAGCGCCGACAGAGAGCCGCACGACTATTGCGGGAGGCTCGTTTGTAGAGAATGGCATTATGGCGCGCGTCAGGGCTGTACGGGTTGTTTACTGGAGCGCATTTACATCGATAACTGCTGGCCTTTAACAGTGGAATTATTTCGGCAGCTGGCCTTTTTCATGCTGAGCTGCAAGCCCAAATCGAATGGCCGCTTCCAGCGTATCGAGGTTTACATCCTTTAGAGCTTTAAACCGAATGCAATATCCGGTCACGCTGGCCTTGCCTAGTTTTTTTCCATACGTTTTGGCCAGGTACTTCTTATCTTTGAGACCAAGAATATAGACGGAGATTCCTGTTTTATTTCCGCTCACGCCGATTTGAAAAAACTCCCTACTTTTTCCATCGGCATATTTTATGGTGTGAAGTCCATATCCGATCGTGGGGTTGGAAACAGTATGATTTTTGCTGTCTTTCCCATTGGAGAACCATAATTTGCATTCTGGTGACACTTGAAGTGTGAGCCGATGCAACTCTTGCAGGTCACTGCGTTTTGGTTCCGGTTGGCCGGCAATATACTTCTTGATTTGATCTTGTACGTTCATTTGTTCCGCTCCCCCGTTGCGCGCACGGGATTATACGCCGTTTCATCTATTTGAACCGCTGCCATTCCCGGTCACAGCGGAACATAAAGCTCCGCGGCGACGGACAGATCTGATACCCACATGATCCGCGCTTGACGCCAAACTACACACACGCTAGCCTTTCGAGGACAGCCGTGGCGTCCTTCGTTCGGCGCCAGCACGGGATGGTCACCCGAGACACCAAGTTGTTACCAACAGAACCCCCTGCGCCGCGCCACGCAGTATCGCAGGCGTTGAAGCGGCTGGTACTTTCCGTCCAGAATTACTCGATTCTCTCCGGCCGCGCCTTGGCCAACATTTTTACTCCGCCGCACTATATTGGCGACCTGCTGGAACAGATGGACATGATTGGGGTTGGGTCGCTTCCGATCGTTCTGCTGGCGGGATTTTTCATCGGCGCGGTCATGGTATTGCAAACCGCTTCGCAGTTTGTGCGGTTCGGCCAGACGTCCTTGACCGGCGACGCCGTATCGCTGGCGCTGGTCCGCGAGCTGGGGCCCACCATTACCGGTCTGCTGGTGGCGGGAAGAAATTCTTCCGGGATGGCCTCCGAACTGGGCTCCATGCTGGTGACCGAGCAAGTGGACGCCATGCGGGCCATGGGCACCGACCCCATCCGCAAGCTGGTCACGCCGCGGGTCCTGGCCACCATTCTGATGCTCCCCTTGTTAGTGGCCATGTCGGATTTCGTGGGGCTGATCGGCGGTTTCGTAGTTTCGTATTTCACACTGCATTTGAACTCCGTGGAGTTCTGGACCCGCGCCATTAAGGCGCTGGAATTTTCCGACTTGATGCAAGGCCTGACCAAGCCGCTCTTCTTCGGCTTCATACTGGCGACGGTGGGCTGCTACAAAGGGCTGACCGTCACCGGCGGCACGCAAGGAGTTGGCCGGGCGACCACACAGGCGGTGGTGATTTCCTCCGTCACCATCATTGCCATGGACGTGGTCCTGACGAAAATCATGCTGTACCTTGCGGGACG
This sequence comes from Candidatus Acidiferrales bacterium, assembly GCA_035308165.1. Classification (GTDB taxonomy): domain Bacteria; phylum Acidobacteriota; class Terriglobia; order Acidiferrales; family UBA7541; genus DASTCZ01. The sequence goes on from DATGHC010000030.1 coordinate 6,222, forward strand.
TGTTTTTTGATCCTGAATTCGAAATTGAAACCTGAGTTTGGAATCGATGAACACTGAAGCGCCTTCGGCCGCAGCGCCCAACGACCCGGTGATCGTTTTCGAGGGCGTCCATCTAGGGTTTGACGAGGGCGAAGTTTTGAAGGGTTTTTCCTTCCAGGTCGCTCCACATGAGACCAAGGTCCTGGTAGGGGAGAGCGGGACGGGGAAGTCGCTGACCATGAAGCTGGCCGCTGGATTGCTCCGGCCAGATTCAGGAAGAATTCACTTGATGGGCCGTGATCTGGGCGAAATGAATGAGACGGAGCTGCTGGATTTTCGCCGGACCATCGGATTCGTTTTTCAAGAAGGCGCGCTCTTTGACTCCGAGTCGGTTTCTGAAAATGTGGCGTTCCGCCTCCGCGAGGAAGGCGAACCGGACGAGGAGATTGAAGAGCGGGTGCGCGAATCTCTCCGGTTCGTGGAGATGGAAGATGCCATCGACAAAATGCCAGCCGATCTCTCAGGAGGAATGCGGCGCCGCGTTTCCATTGCCCGCGCGCTGGTGAGCCGGCCCAAAGTTGTTTTCTATGATTCCCCGACGGCGGGGCTGGACCCGGTTACTTCGCAAACCATCATTACCTTGCTTCTGCGATTGCGCGATTCGCAGGGAGTCACTTCACTTTTGGCCACGCATCGCCTGCAAGATGCGTTCGCCATGGCCAATTACCGATTCGATCCCGCCGGCGGAAAAATTGAGAGATTGACGAAGGACGAAGTGGCCCATGAGTCCGTGGGAGAAACAACATTCCTATTTTTGCGCGACGGACGCGTTTACTTTGAGGGGGACCCGCAGTCGGTGCTCGATTCGGCCGATCCCTATCTGAAGAAATTTCTGGTCTAGGATTTCATCCGGCCGCGGCCGGAAAGTCATCAAGGAGGATCAGCAATGGCTCAACGCAATCAGCTTAGCTGGGGTGAATTGCGCGTAGGACTGTTTGTGCTTGCAGGAGTGACGTTGTTAATCATGGCGACATTTTATGTGACGGGCTTCGGAATACTGGCCTCGAAATACGGGCTCATTACGTATTTGCCCGAAGTGTCGCAGCTTACCAAGGGTGCGCCCGTGCGGCTGGATGGGATTGACGTGGGTAGCGTGGACGACATTTCCGTAAATCCCGCGCTGGGCAACGAGAAGGAAGCCTCGAAGAAGAGCATCGTGGTCAGCCTGCGGATCAATTCCAAGTACAAGGAGAACATCCGGACGGACTCCAGAGCGAGCCTGATCACCGAGGGTCTGCTGGGCAACCGGTATGTGAACATTACGCGCGGATTCAGTGGGGTTCCGCTGAAGAACGGAGATGTTGTGGAGGGCGAATCGGAGAAGGGCATCAATACGCTGGTGGCCCAGGGTGCGAACCTGGCGCAACACCTGAACGCGCTCTCCGATAACTTAAATGGATTGATCGATGACGTTCGGGCAGGACACGGTTCACTGGGGAGATTCATTACCGATCCGACGGCTTATAACAATTTCAACGGCGTATCTTCAAAATTGAACAACATGCTTGCGAATGTTGAGGCGGGGCAGGGAATGATCGGCAAGCTCTACACCAGTGACGACCTCTACAATAAATTCAACTCCGCCACGGGCCGCTTTGACAACATTCTTGGCGCCGTCCAGCAACAGAAGGGCACCGCGGGCAAACTGATCTACGATTCCAGCCTTCACGACAATATGAACCAGTTTATCGGAAAGGGAAATGCCATGTTCGATGACATTCACGCGGGGAAAGGCACGCTCGGGAAGCTGGTGACCGACGACTCGTTATTCTCGAAGTGGAGGGAAGCCGGAGAGAATGTTTCAACGGCTACGGCGAAATTCAATTCCAACCAGAACACGGTCGGGAAATTGTTCACCGATCCGCAGCTGTATGACAACATCACCGGCTTGACCGGGGACATGCGTCTGCTGTTGAACGATTTCCGGCAGAACCCGAAGAAATTCCTGCGTGTGAAGTTTTCAATTTTCTAGAAGACGCTAAAATGTTTTGCGGAAAAAATGGGGATGAAAACCGCACAGCCCGTGTTTGATCACCAGGCCAGTGCGGCCAGTCCCAAAAAGGCAAAAGCTACGAGAAGAGCAAGGCTCTCCATACCGGTGTGTTTGTCGGAAAAACTGCGCGCGTAGATCCCCTTGATGAGGTTGTTGCTGGCTGCTGCAATGGCCACGCCGCCGGCGGCGACTTCAACCGGAGTCAGCGTTCCCGCCGATTGCGTCAGGCTCAGGATGAAGGGATCCACGTCGGTGACGCCCATAAGTGCCGCCAGGGAATAGAAACCTGCGCGCCCCAGATAAATCAGCGCGTAATGTGTTATCACCAACATGGCCACAAAAAGTGAACCAAACACGAAAGCCGCCTTCAATTCCAGGGGGTTTCCTTGCGGTTCGCTCTGGCCCTCCGACTCGGCACCCGGCTCTTTCCGCAGCGACCAGGCCCATCCACCTAAAACTCCGGCGGCGGCCAGCACCAGAAACGGCACACCCAATTTGTTAAGGAGGGCTCGATTGAAAATGGCCAGCAACGCCAACAAGCGAAGGTACATCATCCCACAGGCCGCCAGGGTTGCTCCCGCAAAAAGGTGCGGCTGCGATCTGCCCTTGCCGCGCTTGGCCAGGACCACGGTTGTAAGAGTGGAGGAATATGCGCCGCCGATCAACGCGCTTAACATCACTCCGCCCTTGTCATGGGTGGCCTTCTGAAGGAGGTAGCTGCCGTAGGAAATGCCGCTGACCGCCACCACCACCAGCCAGGTCTTCATAGGGTTGAAGCCAAAGGATCCAAACGTGTGATTGGGCACCACGGGAAGGATCACGGCCGTTAAAACAAGAAACTTGGCAAAGGTAAGGAGCTCGTCGCCAGGAACGCGTTTTGTGAGATTCTCGAGAGCCTCTTTCAAATCCAGAAGAAGCACGCCGAGAACTGTGATGGTTGTGGCGATCCAGTATTGCTCCTGGTAGACGAGCACGCCGACGGTGTAGATGACCAATCCGCCCACCTCGGAAGTCATTCCCGCCTGCGGCGAGCACTCCAGTTTGAATTTGTACGACTGCCAGAGAAAAACACCCACGACCGCCAGTCCGATGCCAGGCATTATCAGATTTCCCGCTGAAATCAGTCCCATGGCATAGGCAAACAGGCCAATCAGCGGGAAGGTGCGCACGCCGCCAAAGCCGTGCTGTTCAGAAGCAGCTTTGTGCTCCTCGCGCTCCAGCCCCACCAGGAATGAGAGGAAGAGGACAAGAAGGATCTTGGCGCCTTCGGTAGGGATGTAGTGGAACAATGAATTTCCCAAGGAGTTCTCCCTGCGCGCGCGATTCTCTACTTTCCGCGGGGACAAGACAAGTGCGGAAAGCATTTTGGGAGCTGGACCGGTCTGTTTGGCGCAACCCGCGGCAGAGGATAAGTCATCGAACGCCGCTAGCGCGAGGCCTGGCCAATCAGTAGAATAGGAACACCGGCCGGAATGGCGGAACTGGCAGACGCGCGAGACTCAAAATCTCGTGGTGCTTAGCACCGTGTGGGTTCGACCCCCTCTTCCGGCACCATTTTTTTAGCAAGGCCCAGTCCGCTCACTAGACAGTCCAACGCGGGCGGCAAGATGTCCTGGCGTCCATGTTTGCCCGGATGCTTTTCGACCCTGACGTCGGCCACCTCGAGTTTCACACCTTCCTAATTCCTAGACGGAGTTCAAATGAGCCCAGATTCACGCTTGCGATTCCTCGAATTCCGACACTTAGGCCGGGCCACAGAATTCCACAAGATCATATTCTTCCAATGAGTTAGCTCGCCATATGCATGCCACATGATGCCATTTGCCCCGCATGCTGTTCCTGGATGATCCTCATCCCGAAGGAAATGTATTTCAGACATAGTCCTCGAAACTTTAATGAACGGGGACGCATGTCTATTAGTGTGAGTAACCACACTCTAAGGAGGAGTTGTTCATGCGAAAGCTCATTTTGATCTGTGGCGTTCTATTTGCGACAGCAGTTCCGGCGGCAGCTCAAGGCTACAACCGCGCGGAGTTCTTCGCCGGCTATACCTATGCCCACTCGTACAACACGAATGGCGATAGCTCCAGCACCAATGGCGGCACCGTCGATGTGGCATTCTTCCCGTTGAAATGGGTCGGAATTGTAGGCTCCGTCGGCGGGTCAGCCACCAACGGCTTCACGGATAACACCGGTACCTTTGTCGCCGCCAATATTTCCTCGATTCGCTATTCCGCCGGGCCGCGCATTCGATACATCGCCGGGCCGGTCTCGCCATTCGTTCAGACACTATTTGGCGGCGTCTCCCGATCCAGTGTGGTGAATTCTGCGGGTACTACCTTGTCTGCCGCTCAGACGGTTTTCTCTTTGAGCGTCGGCGGCGGCATCGACATAAAAATTGCCCGTCACTTTTCCATAAGACCGGCCGAAGTCTCGTATACGTACACTCAGTTTACAGCCCTGAGTGGCACAACCAACCAGCAGAACGGAATAAGTTATTCAGCGGGCATTGTGATTCACTAGGAAAGAAACTTGTGGGGTGGTTCGTGTAATCAAGCTTGGAATAAAGATCTGGGGGTTTTCGCGGCTTACTTCGCAAATGGATCTTGCAACGGAATGTATTCGACGTCATCAGTCGAGGCGCGAAACATTGAACATCGTTCCGCTGGCAATTTTGCGACTGGATTACGGCCCCGAACTCCCCCACCTCTTCACTCCGAGGTGTGTTACACAAACCGGCGGCTATTGCGTTCCCGTCTGCATCAGGCGCTTCAGGATTCCAAGCCGCTCCTCGGATCCGGAAATCACGTTAGAAGGAAATCGGCGGTAGCCCAAGATCTGGCCGAAAATGGCGTCCTCGTGGCTCACGTTTAGCGCCAGCCCCGCCAGATATTGCAGACGGAGATTGGAGTCACTGTTGATCTCCGCGCCCGCCAGCCATGGACGCAGGTCGGAATCCTGTCCCGCGTAGGTTGAGAGAAGGTCCATGGCGGAATTGAATCCGACATTGCGGAGGGACTCCATCACGCGCGCGTTCTCGCGGCTCTCCAATCGTGCTTGCCATTGATCCACATCAATTTTCGTGGGGACATTTTGTCCCAGCAGATAGACATCGTAGCCTCTGCCTTCAACGGCATTGGCCCACACCGTTCCGCCTGGAAAGACGCTGAAGAAAGTGGCAATTTCACTCTTCACGGTTTCCGCGTCACTTTCGTAAAGAGGCACCCACTGAGTGACGACTCCGCTCGGATTCAAGTGCGCCCTCACCATTTCAAAATATTCCTTGGAATAAAGAGTCGCGCTGCCCTTCACCCAGGGATGAATCGGGTCGGAGGTGATGACGTCGAATTTTTCCGGTGTAGTCAAGACGAAGTGCCGCGCGTCGTCATAAACAATTTGAGTCCGCGGGTCATGCATCACATCATAATTCTGTGCGGCGAAGTAGCGGGTCGCAGTCGGCGGGACCAGCGGCTCCATTTCGCAGATAATGATGCGCCGGATACTGGGGTAGGTGACAAATGTCCCCGAGGTGACTCCCGCGCCAAACCCCACTACTAATACGGATTTCGGGTTTGGGTGGACCAGCGCGGCCATGTGCCCAAGCGCCCGCTGCAGCCGCATGTCGTAGACTTCCGTGGACGCTTCGACTTTTCCGCTGACATGAAATTGCAACGCGCCGTCTTCCCATGTGGAAATGGCGATAGAGGAGTTTAGCCCTTCGCCCACATACATGATTTGCGACCGGTTGTAATTAATCATGAATCGCCGGCCGTAGGCGATCAGACCTTGAGGAACGGCGGATACGCTGGAGACCAGGAATCCCGCCGCAAGCATGGATGCAACCAGAAGAGCGGCTACTCCCTTTGCGCGCCGCGTCCAAACGTAAGGCCCCAACAGAATCAACGCGCTCGCGACGGAAAGCGCAATCAAAACGCGCTCGCACTGCTGCGTACCGATCCACGGAATCAGGATCATACTGAACGCCAGCGCACCCAAAATTGCCCCCGCTGTGTTTGCGGCATAGATACCTCCGACCAGCTGGCCGGGATCATCATCGCTTGAAGCCGCGGCGGCAAGCGCCAGAGGAAAACTCGCTCCCCAAAGAATTGTGGCCGGAAGAATTGCCCAAATAACACGCGCCAGGTCAATCTGAAATGTGTACCAGGCACTGCTGGAGAGAAGCGGATTGATCGGCCAGTAGGGAAGGGACCTGGCAATCATGAAGGCCGTCCAGGCAATCGCCGCTACCAGCAACAATTGGCTATATCCGAGGGCGGCGCGGGAATCCACTTTGCGCGTAACAATTGAACCTGCACCGCTGCCCATTCCCAATCCAATCAGGAATACCGCAAGGATTATGGAAAAGGTGTAAACAGTTGCGCCTAGCATCAAGCCGAGGAGTCGAGTCCAAACCACTTCCGCGCCCAGCGCGCAGGTGCCCGAGATGGCAATCGTCAAGTAAATAGGCCAGTTTGTTTCACTCTGCTCGCGGGAAGCCTCAGTAGACTGAGACTCACCCGCCGAATCGATGTGCTGATCCGAAACAGTTTCTGTCGTGCTGCTGGGAGTCTCAGCAGCAACAAATCGACTCGCTAGCGCGACGGCCCCATTGATTCCCGCCGCAACATACGTAGCCGTGGCCAGATCGAAAACGCGCAACAAATAGAATCCGGCCAGCAGGCATCCGAACACCGCGCCAACCGTATTGGCTCCGTACATCAGCCCCAGCCAGGAAACCCCTCGAGGAGTTGATTGCAGCCACCGTGCCATGGCCGGCAATGATGCACCCATCAGAATTGTGGGAGGCAGCAGGCAAATGGCGCAGACGATGGCGCGCAGAATCATGGCCGGAAAACCGTGGCCAACCGCGGAAACGTAAATCCAATCCACCAAGGGAATTCCAATGCGCGCCAGAATGCCGCATATTCCGATCCCCAATTCAATCGAGGCATAAACGGCCAGCGGGTGATATTTCCTGCGAGTGAGGATTCGCGGAAGAGCCAGGCTTCCCAGGCACAAGCCGCCCATGAAGGTTGCCAGCAAAACGCCCAATGAAATTGCCGTCGAGCCGATCACCAGCTGGAGCAACTGGTACCAGACAATTTCATAAATCAAAGCAGAGCAACCGCTGGCCGCAAAAAAGATAAGCAGCAGCGGCAGATAGCGTGCTCCATCAAAAGCGGCGGGCGCCCCGCTTTCTTTCTTGCGGATTTCTGGTTTCTTCTTTTTCATTTGAATGGCGCGCTCTGATTTTGCCCGCCGACACTAACACATCTTCAGAATTGACGAAACGCGGGGGAGAGAAGTGCGATGCACACAAATGAAAAGTCCCCGGCTCCGACTCCGGGGACTTCGTCATTCGGCCACGCGAGGATTGTTTAGACCGACCTAGCGAATACCAGTCTATTCTTCGTGCGCAAGAGGCTTGCCGTCCGGCCCAACTTGGACTTCCGATTTCTTGGCGCCGGTCAGCACGGCTGCTTCATACGCTACGAGTTTCCCCTTCTTCGTAAGCGCTTCGACTTTGGTTATTTTTCCAGCGCCGGCCTTTTTCTTCAGACCATCCTGAACCGGCGCGGGCAGGGAATCGAAGGCCACCTCATCCTCGACTTCGAGGACTGAGCCTTTAGGATCAAAAGAGATGTCCCGATTCTTGCCGTTGACGGTGAGTTGGGCCTCGTAAATCGTCTGGCCATTTTCTTTTTCGGTTGAGAAGCCTACAACCGTGGCTCCCTGTGATTGTTCGTCCACCGCTTTCTGGACGGCGGCCGGCAATTCCGATTTCTTGAGCTTCTTCTCCTGGGCAAGTGCGGGAATCGCCAGAAGAAGCGCTGCCAAGCCGGCCGCTGCAACTGCGCGTGACCTGTTCACTTATGTTTCCTCCGATTTAATTAGCGTCCGTAAATCAAAAGCGTGAAACTACCCGGAACCATTTGCATCCTCGGGCCCCGTCCAGCCGGTGGCGGGGGAGTGCCGGCCGGCGGTGCCGGCGCAGGCGTAAAATCAGCAGTTACGGTGATGAGGTTGTGGTTTGAAGTGTCCACGGCCATGGTGCGAGCTCTCGGAAGCGTCTTAATGTTCTCCACTACGGAGTAATTGCCGTTCGCATCGGCCTTGGCCACGGTGATTGCTCCATCGGCGCTGCCGGTGGATGCGAACGCGTAGCCCAACGAAGGATCGAATCCATCCGCGTCCACTCCGTCTGCGATGGGCACGCTGCCTACGACCTTCCCATTGGTGTAATCCATGAACACCATCACTTTGTCGCACCCAATGATCAGGTGCTTGCGGGCGATGTCGATGGCCTGACCGGAGGGGCCTTCGCACCCGGCGATCGGCCAGGTATTCATCACCTGAAGAGTCTTGGAATCGAATTCCAGGATTGAGTTCTTGTCTTCGAGGTTTACGAAAACATGTCCAACTCCATCCGGCGACGGCGTTTCCGGCCTGCCCCCAAGAGCAACGGTGCCCACAATTTCACCGCTTTTGGCGTCAATCGCCGTAGCGTCTTTGCTTCCGCCGTTCATGGTGAAGATTCTCTTTGACGCGGGGTCATAGATAATTGCGTCAGGATTCTGGCCTTGGATCTTGATTTCAGAAATTGTCGCCAGAGTCTTTGGATCGAATGCCGTCACCGATCCGCCCCGCCCATTGCTGGTGTAACCGCGGTTGAATTCCGCGGCGAGGGCTACTCCATGCACTCCGGCCGTATTCGGAATATCGCCCAGAATCTTGCCCGCCGAATCCGTCACCATCACGTGCGTGCCACGCGAAATGTATATGTGATGCGTGTCGGGGTCCGCGTAAACGTAATCCCACCCTCCTTCGCCTCCCAGAACAACCTTGGCCACTTGATGGTATCCCGCGGCTTGCGGCGCGGGAGCCGAGAAGCTCGTCAGCGATGCGCCGAGCGCAAATGCCGCCACCGCCGCGCAAATCAAGACATTCCGAAATTGCTTTCCTTCCATTCAGCACCTCCAGTGCTTTGCTTTTCCGACAATTTGATTTTCATCCCCGAAAAAATTTCCATTCGATCTATGCGTCCAGCGCGCGCCATCTGGGCGCGGCCCCCGATTGTGAAATACGGTAGACACCGTTACATTAAGACTCGCTTAAGCCCTATAAACTAAAATGTCTGTGACCGGGCGGTAGGCAGGTGCGTTTTCAATGCGAGTATTGGTGGTCGAAGACGAGAGGCGGCTGGCGGACAACATTGCGCAGGGCTTGCGCGATGGCGCGGGTTACGCGGTCGACCAAGCCGCGGACGGCGAGGAAGCGCTTTTCATGGCCGCGTCCGTTGAGTACGACCTGATCGTTCTCGACCTGATGATTCCCAAGCGCAGCGGCCTGGAGGTGGTGAAAACGCTTCGAGGAAAAGGCAAGGTCACTCCGGTTCTGGTTCTGACAGCGCGCGACGAACAGGAGTCCATTGTTTCCTTGCTGAATGCCGGCGCCGATGATTACGTCACCAAGCCCTTCGATTTGGGTGAGCTTCTGGCACGCGCAAAGGCCGTCATCCGCCGCGGAAAGGGACAGTCCGCGCCGGTGCTTCGTGTGGAAGATTTGGAAGTGGACTCAGCGCGCAGGTCCGTCCGGCGAGGGAAGCGGGAGATTTCCTTGACCCCAATGGAGTACCGCGTTCTTGAATACCTGGCCCATCGCCAGGGCATCGTGGTGTCGCAGACGGAATTGCTCGAACACCTTTATGATTACAATTGGGAGAAATTCAGCAACGTGATTGAAGTCTACATTTCCGGATTGCGGCGGAAAATTGACGATGGATTCTCCGAGCGGTTGATACACACATTGCGCGGGCACGGGTACGTCCTGCGCCGTGACGAAAGCGTGAAGAAAAAATGAAACCGCGGTCACTCGCGGCGCGAATTGTTGCCGGAATCGTCTGCCTGCACCTCCTGCTCACAGCGCTCCTGGTTGCTTTGGGAGTGTATGTGGCTCGCACCGAGTTGCTCTCCGCATTTGACGTGAGCCTGCAGGCCAAGGCGCTCAGTGTGCGGGCGCTGGTGCGATATTCGGAAGACGCCTCGCTCCAGCTGATTTTCGATTCTTCCGGCCTGCCGCCTTCTTCGGATCCAACGCATCCGGACAAGTTTATTGTTTACCGTGCTGATGCAAGCATCCTGGCTCATACGCCCGGCTGGTCTGGCCTGCCGGCGGACGTGAAACCCAGCACCGGGGACTACGTACGGTATCTCGATGGAAATATTCCGTTCCGGGCGGTTACCCTTCGTGATGTCCCGATACTTGACCGTGAGGAAGACGCCACCGTTCCCGTTGCGAAAATCACCGTGGTTTACGCGGCGTCACGGCTGGGCGTCAGAGACCGGGTATGGCGAGTGGGGATTTTCCTGGGCGCGGCTGGCTTGCTGCTGCTCATTCCCATGACCTCGCTGACCGTTTGGGCCGTCCGTCGAAGCTTCAACCCGCTTCACGATTTGGCCGACCGCGCAGGAAAAATTACTGTCCGGCAATGGTCGTTCGACGCGCCCTCCGAAGCCCTGACCACGCCAGAGCTGGCCCCGTTGACGGAAGCGCTGAGGATGCTGGTCTCCCGGTTGCGCGATTCATTTGCGCGCCAACGCCAGTTCACCGGGGATCTTGCCCATGAATTGAAAACCTCCGTGGCCATCATCAAATCGGGCGCCCAGGTGCTGTTGCATAATCAAAGATCGGCGGCGGAATATCGCGCCGGGATTGAAGAATTGCTGACCGATTGCGAGCGTATGGAGTCCCTGGTGGAAAGAATGTTGAGGTTGGCGCGCGTGGAGCAGTGGTCGGATGAAGGTGCACGCGAACGTTTTGCCACGGTTGAAGTGGCCGCTACCTGCGAAGCGGCCATCAGCCGCGTCACGGTTCTTGCGGCGGCAAAAAATGTTCACATAAAATTCGACCGAATCGGACGGGTTCAACTTCACGCCGATCCCGAAGATCTGGAGCTGGTTTGGGTGAATCTTCTGGACAACGCCGTGCGCCACAGTCCTGAAGGCTCAACCGTCGATCTCCGTTTGCAGCGTGACCAGGACGGTCACTCGACCATTCAAGTCTCGGACGCGGGAGAAGGGATTCCCGCCGAAGAAATCCCTCGGGTATTTGAGCGGTTCCATCGGGGAGAAAACTCGAAAGGTCGCGCCTCGAGCGGTTTTGGCTTGGGGTTGGCCATCTGCAAGGCCATTGTGGAGGCTTATGGCGGCGGTATTCGTTTGGAAAGTGTTATGGGCCGTGGGACGTCTGTTAGTGTTCAGCTTCCTGCCGATTCCATCGAAGAGGTCGTGTCTGCCTTAAGCCCTGATTAAGCTTCCCAGTTCTACTCTCCAGTGCTTTTCTCGCTCAAACAGGTGTATTCTGCGCAATCGCAAATGGCGGCTAATTCAGAGATGAAAGTTTTTATTAGCAATGCAGCGCATAAAAAGTGGCAACTGGCACTGGTCATCCTGACTTGCGCCGCTGCTGCTGCTGGCGCGCAGATACCTCCTCAGCCGGCTGGTGGCGCCGCTTCCCAGGCCGCAACACCCACCCCTGCCGGCAAGAGACTCACGCTTCAGGACGCTTTTGCGAAGGCCGACCAGCAGAACCTGGATTTGGCCGCGGCACGATTGAAGCGGGCCGTTGCGCTTGCCGGCATTATTATCGCCGGGCAAAGGCCGAATCCCTCGGTTTCATTTTCCGCCACTCGGGATGCGCCGCACGAATCTCTTTTCTTCGACCAACCGCTCGAACTCGGAAGCAAGCGGTCAAGCCGGATTTCCGAAGCAAATCAGGAAGTCGCGTTGAGCGATGTAGAGATTTCCGCCGCTGCCCGGCATCTTCGCCGCGAGGTGCGCGATGCTTTTTTTGCCGCGGCACTCGCCTCAGGATTGACCGGCCAGCAGAAACTACTGGTTGACCTGGCGCAAAAACTCCGTGATATCGCGAAATCACGCTTCGATGCGGGCGATGTCCCCCAACTGGAAGTGATGCAAGCCGATCTGGAGCTGTCTCGTGCGCAAGCGGATTATGAAGTTGCGCGCCAGGAGGAAAAGGTGGCATTCAGCCGGCTTTCAACACTGCTCAACGAGCCTGCGAGCACGAATTGGGAACTGATCACGCCTCTCGACACCGCTCCGCCTCAAGTTGCGTTGCAGGATTTGATCGCGCGAGCCTCGGATGCCAACCCGGATTTGCAGCATCTGGCCAAGGAGGCCCTCGTGGAACAGGCGCGCGAGAAGATCTTCCGTTCTGAGCGTGTTCCTGACGTGACCGCCGAGTTTGGCGCGGACTTTAATGCCCCCGGCGACTATCGGATTGGCGCTCGAGGCCAACTTACCGTTGGATTGCCCATTTTTTCGCGGTACCAGGGCGAGCTTGCGCAGTCTTCCGCCACACAGAAAATGATTGAAGGGGAAATTTTGGCCACGCGCCGGTCGGTCTCCGGTGACGTGGAAGCTGCATACAACGAGCTTGTCGCCCGGCAAACCGAGGTGGATCTCTATCGCCGGACCGTGATTCCCGCGGGCAGGAAACTGGAAAGTCTGGCTGAGGATAGTTATGGTGCGGGGCGGACCAGTATTCTCGCGGTGCTGGACGCTCAGCGATCCGTTCAACTGAACGAGCACGACTATCTCCAGAGCCTATTCGAGTTGCAGCAGGCCTTCGCGGTATTGGAAGAAATCGTGGGAGCAGCACTGGATTGAACATGCGAATAAATGAACGCGTCATTTTAAGACCAATGTCCATTAGCGGATTCAGGTGGTTTGCTTTCAGCGTACTCGTCGCCTGCCTGAGTGCCGGTTGTTCCAAAGGCGGCGCTTCGGACGAGTCCGACACCCCCAAGGAAGGCGCCACAGTCGCTCAAGTCACTCTGACGGAAGTGACCCGCGCCGACATCAGCCGCGTTCTCCAGCTCAACGGATCCATAGCCGCGGTCCCAAACCTTGACGTGAAGGTGAGTGCCTTCGTTCCCGGACGGATCGCCGAGCTCAAGGTTGCCGAAGGAGACAGAGTCAGCGCGGGACAATTGATCGCTCAAATTGACGATCGTTCCTTTCGCGACCAGCTTACCCAGGCGGAAGCCGGGAAAGCGCAGGCCGAAGCCAACGTCGAAAGTGCCAAGCTCAATCTGGCCCGAAACGAGGATTTGGTTCAACGCGGAATCGCGGCGCGCAAAGACTTGGAAGACGCTCGCACCGAATCAAGCGTCACCGCGGCCGCATTGAAGCAGGCTGTCGCCGCGCTTTCGATAGCCCAATTGCAATTAACGCGGACCGAAATTCACTCGCCCATCGCCGGCACGGTCGTGAAACGGTTCGTTAGCGGCGGTGAACAGGTGGATGGCACCGCGGCGACTCCGATTGTTGAGGTAGCTTCGCTCGGCGAAGTGGAACTGCAGGCAAACATACCCGCAGCCGATCTTTCCCACCTTCCCATTGGACGAGCCGTGCGGCTCGCCTCTACCGCCTTTCCCGGCAAGAATTTCAGCGGGCGCGTGGTTGCAGTTTCACAGGCAGTGGACCCCGCCACCAATGCAGGCATGGTTCGCATTCGCATTCCCAATGGCAACGGCGAACTGCGCCTGGGAATGTTTTTGGGCGCCCAGGTGCCTGTGGAAACGCATTTGAAGGCACTTGGCGTACCGCCTCAGGCCATTTACCGCGACGATCAAGGGGCTGCCAGGGTTTTTATCGTGCAGGGAGATCAAGCTACCGCGTCCCCCGTCAAGTTGGGAATTGAAACGCTCGACCGGGCTGAACTAATTGAAGGAGTCAAGGAAGGCGATAAGGTGATTCTATCCGGCGGCTATGGCTTGGGCGACAAAGCAAAAGTCTCGGTGGAAGCGGCGGATAAAGAAGGGAAGAAAGACGCCAAGCCCGACGATAAGAAAGACGATAAGGACGATAAGAAGGACGACAAATAATTATGAATATCGTCCGCATCAGCCGCGACAACCGCTTCGCGGTTTATCTGGTCACCGCGCTCTTGTTTGCCGCGGGACTGTGGGCCGTCTTTCAGCTCCCCAGTAACATCTATCCCGAAGTTAATTTTCCGCGGATCATGATCCTGGCGCACGCCGGAGACTTGCCACCCGAGACCATGCTGGTGTCCGTCACCCGCCCTCTGGAAAGCGCGGCCATGACCGTGCAGGGCGTCTATCGTGTCCGTTCAAAAACGATTCGTGGCGCATCCGAAATTTCCGTAATCTTCAATCCCAACGCGGACATGCAATATTCGTTGCAGCTTCTTCAGGGCAGTGTGAACGAGGCCCGCGCGGATATTCCCCCCGAAACGATCATTCAAGTGGAACGCGTCAGTCCAACCGTTTTTCCCGTGATCAGCTTGATTTTGAACGGCAACGTCCCCGGTCAGGATTTGCGCGATCAGGCCTTTTACGTTCTCAAACCCATGCTCAGCCGCGTGCCCGGCGTGGGAATCATCGAAGTGCAGGCATCCGACACCCGTCAAATCCAGGTAATCGCCGATCCCCAAAAAATGATCGCCCACCGGTTGTCGCTGGTGGATCTGGCCGACCGCTTGAAGGCCACCAACGAAGTTACTTCCGTGGGAAAGCTGAATAAAGATTACTTGCAGTACCTGGTGCTGACCACTAGTCAGTTCACGTCGCTCGATCAAATCCGGAACACCGTCGTAGATACGCAGGGTTCGACTCCCGTCCATCTGAGCGATGTCGCCCAAGTGGTTGACGGCGTGGAAGACCGCACGATTCTGGTCACCGGGAATGGAGAGTCGGCCGCGCTCCTCAATATCTCCAGGCAAATCGGCGGAAACATTCTTCAACTTGGCACGCAAGTGAAGGAAATGGTCGCTAATTTGGGCAGCGCCATCCCGAAGACCTTGCACATTTCGTTGGTGTATGACCTGGCGGAATTCGTTCAGGAGTCCATTGACAGCGTGCGGGATGCCATCCTGATTGGCGCATTCCTGGCCGTGCTCATATTGTTTGGGTTCCTCCGCGAAGTTAAGTCAACCCTCATTGCCGCGATCTCACTGCCCTTGTCGGTTGTGGGCACATTCTTCTTCATAAAGGCCCTGGGCGGAACCATCAATTTGATGTCCCTCGGTGGGCTGGCCATCGCCATCGGTCTGATCATTGACGATGCCGTTGTGGTTATCGAAAATATCTACCGGCATTTGGGCCTGGGAGAGTCCGCGGCAGACGCCGCCGAACGAGGGACCGCGGAGTTAATTGGGCCCGTCGTCGGGTCAACCGCCACAACCCTGGTGGTTTTTCTTCCCTTAGGCCTGTTGACTGGATTCGTCGGCGACTTTTTCCGTTCCCTCTGCCTGACCCTGGGCGTCTCCATTCTGCTTTCACTGGTTTTCGCTCTGACGTTGATTCCTCTACTTTCGCAGAGATTCCTATCCGCCGGGGCCTATCGCAAATCTTCCGGAAAGTTCATTGAGCCCGTGAACCGTGCCTACGAACGGTCTGTGAAATGGGCTTTGCGTCATCGAATCTGGATCGCCGGGATCACACTGATCACTATGGCGCTGGGAGTGTATCTCTACTTCCAACTGGAATCGGACTATCTTCCGGAAATGGACGAAGGTGGCTATGTGCTTGACTACATCACTCCGCCTGGAACTTCGTTAGCCACCACCGATACCATGGTTCGCAAATTTGAAAAGCGCATTAAGGAAATGCCCGAGACGGCCGCATTCTCGCGCCGTACGGGCGCGGAGATGGGTCTTTACGCCACGCAACAGAACAAGGGCGACATCCTCGTCAAACTCGTTCCACGATCACAACGCAAGCTCACTACCGAGGACATTATGGCGGAACTTCGCCCTCTCGTGGTTCAGGACGCTCCCGGAGTTGAAATCGAGTTCACACAAATACTCCAAGATATGCTCGGCGATTTACAGGGAACGCCCGAACCGGTGGAAGTTAAGCTATTCGGTGACAATGTGAACTCGCTGGAACAGGTCGCCGATGAGGTCAGCGATAAAATTCAAAAAATTCCGGGGATCGTGGATTTCAAGGGAATCCAGAAAGGTAATCCGGAGATTGTGTTTCACGTGGATCCCACACTGGCTGGCCGTGTGGGATTGAGTGTCGACCAGATCACTCAACAAGTGAGCGCGGGGCTGCTGGGTGTCACTGAGACTTCGCTGCGACAGGGCGACCGCACTATCGATATCCGCGTGCGCTTCCCGGACACTTTCCGGTACAACTACACCGATATTGCGCAATATCCGATCGTCACACAAGCAAAACAGATCGTGCCCCTGAATTCCCTCGCGACTGTAGAGCAGGTGCAGGGAGAGAACCAACTTCTGCGGGAAAACCAACGGCTGATGGTTTCGCTCACCGCGCGTCTCGAAAATCGCGACCTTGGCAGCACGATGGACGACGTCCAGAAAATGATGAGCACGATCAAGCTGCCCACAGGTGTCACGTACGAAGCCGGCGGGCAATACGAGGCCCAGCAACAATCCTTTAAGGAATTGCTGGGGGTCCTGGCTTTGGCACTGACCGCTGTATTCACCGTGCTGGTCATTCAGTTTCGCGCCATCCGTCCCTCGCTAATCATAATTTCCGCCGCGCCTCTTTCCCTGGTAGGCGTGTTTGCCATGTTGCTGGTCACCGGAACTCCCTTGAATTTTTCTTCCTTCATGGGGATCATCTTGATGGTTGGGTTGGTGGTGAAGAACGGCATCATCTTATTCGAGTATGTAGGGAAGCTTCGCGAAGAAGGCATGCCCCTGGATGAAGCGCTAGCTGCCGCCGGCCGCATTCGCGTGCGGCCGATTTTGATGACCACGCTCGCGACTCTGTTTGGCCTCCTCCCTCTGGCCCTGAAACTGGGAGCCGGCGCTGAGGTGCAGAGCCCGCTGGCGCTTGCCGTCATTGGTGGATTGTTGCTTTCCACCTTCATCACGTTATTTGTCATGCCGACCATGTATTCCCTGATCGAGCATGACAAAAAGCCGGAAGCAGCGCAGCCGTAAATTGTCCATCCCCACCCGTGAAAAAGCTGGTTTGAGATCGGGTTCGCTGGTTGTATTCTCCGCTCATGTGCCAAGCTAAGCACAAGCTCTCGATTGCCGTTCTGATCGTTGCGATAAGCTTTGTTGTCATTTCACCCGCAAGAGCTCAGCGGGAATTGCCTGTCCGGGCTGAAGTTGAAAAGCTAATCCGTGATAGTGGCGCCGAAGTAGGCCTGGCCTTTCAAACACTGGACGGTAAGCACCAGCTCTTTCTCAATGAAGACAAGTCGTTCCACGCTGCCAGCACCATGAAGGTCCCAGTGATGATCGAGCTGTTCGCTCAGGCCCATGACGGCAAAGTTCACTTGAACGATCCGCTACCCATAAAAAATAGTTTCAGTAGCATTGTGGATGGCAGCCCCTACAAGCTCGACTCCGCCGATGATTCCGAAGCAGATATTTACAAAGTCATAGGGACCACTTGGACCTTGAGTCAGCTCTGTGAGGCGATGATTACTCACAGCAGCAATCTCGCTGCGAATCTGCTGATTGAAAAACTTGGCGCTGAGAATATTCAGCGCCGGGTGGCGAGTCTGCATGCCGAAGGAATGGTTGTGTTGCGGGGAGTGGAAGACAATAAGGCTTTTGAGGCTGGCCGGAACAACACCACCACGGCTCGCGCTCTTCTGATTTTGCTCCAGGCCATAGCCACCGACCGCGCCGGAGACGCTGACTCCTGCCATGAAATGATGGAAATTCTGAAGCGACAAACATTTAACGAAGCCATACCTGCGGGACTCCCGCCAGGTATCTCTGTGGCCCACAAAACCGGCGAAATCACAGGAATTCACCACGACGCAGCGATTGTTCTGGCTCCTCGTCCATTCGTAATCGTCCTGCTGGTGAAGGGAATCAATGACCGCGACAAGAGTTCCGCCCTGATGGCCGCCATCACCAGAGTTATTTACCAGGCTTCGCAGAACTAAAGTTTCGGGGAGGTTACAAATTCTAAATTCACGCGCCTGGTCCTGCGCAGGCACGTTCTGTGATTCAACATCCCCGAAAATCACTTCAACAATCTTCTTGCGTCTGCGCGGGTGACTCCTTAATATAACCGCTGGTCGTTGAGCTTAGTCCGTGCCCAAAGAAAAGCCCAAAGTAAATATCGGCCAGGTGATTCGCGCTTACCGCGGTCAACGCGGCTTGTCTCAGGGAGACATTGAGCGCCGCACCGGCTTGCTCCGCTGCTACTTGTCACGCGTGGAAAACGGACATACTGTCCCTTCACTGGAAACACTCGCAAAAATCGCGGAAGCCATGGACATCGCTCTGGCCGATTTCTTTCCGGGCGCGGAAACCCAGCACGATCGCGAAACTCAGAAAATGCTTGGCGAGCTTTCCGAGGACGAAATCCGCTTCCTCTCCGAAATCAAAAAATATAGTTCCACGCTTTCCGATGGCGACAAGCGGCTGGTGCTGGCCATGATCCGCAAAATGGCCACCATCGCGCCGCCTCCGCAGCCGGTCCGCAAAGCTGTCGCCCCCCGTCGCCACGCGTACTAATTCCAATTGGAATTGAAGGTGATTCACATGAGATTAATTTCAACTCTCGCGCGACCCATCGCCGTTTGCGCCATATTCTTGATAGGAGTTGGACAAACTTTCAGCCAAGCCACAACTACTTCTCCCGATAAGATTGCAAACTTTCAATCACCGCAGAATCCGTTACAGACTTCGCCGAAACATCCGCTGGCGATTCTCCACACAACCGCGGGAGACATTTCCTGCGAGTTGTATGCGGAGAAGGCGCGGAAAACGGTCGCAAACTTTATAGGACTCTCCACGGGGGCGAAGGAGTGGACCAATCCCAAAACGGGAACGGTGGAGCGCCATCACCCGCTCTATGACGGCGTGATTTTTCATCGCGTGATTCCAGGGTTCATGATCCAGGGCGGCGACCCCACGGGAACCGGTAATGGCTCTCCCGGCTACAAATTTGACGATGAGCTCTTTCCCGACCTGCTTTTTGATCGGCCCGGACGATTGGCGATGGCCAACAGCGGCCCGAATACCAATGGCTCGCAGTTCTTCATCACGGAAGTGGAACTGGCCCGGCTGAACCCCTGCTTTGATGAAGGCGGATGCACCCGGGGGACCCGAACGGTTCCAAAGAACTCCGGCTACACCATCTTCGGCCAGTGCGACATCGCGGCAGTCAGTTTAGTGAAGACCATAGCGCAGGGACCGTGCAATGGCGTGCCCTGCGATGGAAAGAATTCCCGTCCGGATAATCCAGTGAAGATCCTGCACATCGAAATTCAAGATGCGCCCAAGTCCAATCCGCAGAATCCGCCCTCGAAATAGCCGTTTTTCCCGCAGCAAGGTTTCGAAACTAACCCGTTCTATTTATTGAAACGATTCGAACGCACGTGTGATGCGGTGCAAACTTCAGGCTTCCACTTCGGCTGGATCCCGGGGCTGCCTGTGGAGTAGGCTTCCCGCGGTTTCGGTGAGGGTCAGCCCCAATTGCCTCCACAGGCGGGCCTTCAAGGTGCGGTAGCTCTGCGATCCCGCGAAGACATCGGCAAGCATCTGGCGGAAAGTAGCGCTGTGGCGCGCGAAAGCGATCATTCGAGTGGTGACCGCGCCCCCGAGGAATCTGCCATTGTAGAAAAACGGAGAGAGTTTTGCGGCAATTTCGAGTTCCTGCCGGAAGGCCGTTTGCACCCGCGCGGGATACTCTTGAGGATTCCCCTCAATGAGCGCTTCGGCCAGAATCTCACCGGAACGCATGGCGTAATAAATCCCTTCACCGGTTACGGGATCTACCCAGGCCGCGGCATCACCGACCAGGGCCCAGTTTTTCCCCACCACGGAGCGCTCCTGCAACGTGCGGCGGCGCGGGGAAGGGAGGATGTGGCTGTACAGCTCCGCGCCAGCGGTATCCAATTTCTCTTCCTTGATAAATTGATTGAGCAGGGAACGCAACTCACGCGAGACGTGCTTGCCCATACTGGCGCAAATCCCCACGGATAGGTGCCCCAGCCTCGGAAACGACCACAGGTATCCTTGCAGCCCGCGGACAAATTTCACTTTCAGCAGATCCGATTCGCCGGGAATGTAGTAACCGAGCGTCAATTCAAGGTCTTCGGGAGTAAGCGATTGTGCCTGAGGAAGCAAAGCATTCCGCGCCCCGGCGGCGATGACCACGAAATCCGCCTGATGCCAGCCGCCACCTGCCTCCAGGCGGGCGCCGGGACCTTCGACATCGAGCGCGGTGACCCTGGCTTGAACAATTTCACAACCTGAGTCAGCGGCGCGGTCCAGAAGCAGCCCGTTCAATACCTTGCGGGCGTAAATCACGATGGGCCAGTCCAGCTTGAATCGAGCGCGCTCGCCATCGGAGGCGATCAACTCCACGTTACTGACCGGTTTCTTCGGCGCGGGTGAGGAGAGCAAAAACGGAAACGCAGCCAGGGCCTTTTGGGTCAGACCGCCGCCGCAGGGCTTTTCCCAGGCGAGATGCTCGTCATAAATGGTTACGGAAAAGCCTTCGCGGGAAAGGCGTTCACCGCATATTGACCCCGCGGGGCCTCCGCCCAAAATGGCGATCTGGCGTATGGAGGGATTCATTCAGGTGATATTCTTTTCTGTCGTTCCGACCCACCCTGTTTTTCAAAAGCGAGAGCAAAGTATATCACCGATTTGTGCGCGGGCTTGAGCGCTACGGGACAACCCATCGAGTCAGATAACATTGGGCTTAACACACATTTCCAATTTGAACTAGAAGTAGGAGAAATGAAGATCGCCCTTGCCGTGGTACGGTTTGAAGTTCATCGGCATGACATATTCTTCACAATCTCCGCACGCAACCACGACGTGTGGGGCACCCAGGTCCAAAGTGTTGCTTTCTAACGTTCAGGTGAGTTGCGATAGTGGTATTCTTCCGGCGGGGGATCGGTGCTGAATGAGAGGGGCGTCGTATGGGGCATCCGCCCATGAGAACCACACTAACCCTTCTCCTCAAACTTGGCGCTGTCTTTGGTCAGATGATTCTGTGGCCCTTGTTCTTAGGCCGCTCTGACAGGTTGGACTTGTCAACCAAGAATTTGCACAGCGCAAGAAATGCCACCAGGCCGCGCTTTTCGGGATTCTCGAAGGTTGGACTCCATCGCAGAATAGGATGATATTTGCCTTGGGATACGCCCTCCAGAATCCATTCTTCGCCGTCGAAACCGTGAACACCGTCGTCCGTGGACATTTGGAAAAAGCCGAGGTCCTGGATCAGATTCGCAAGAGCCTTTGAATCCACCGCACTCAGCGCTACGTCTTTTGATTCGACAAGAGAGCCCGTTTCATATCCTGCCTGACCATCAAGGCGTCGAGACGCGAGCGAATAAAGATCCCCATTCCTTTGCACTCTTATGGCGATGGGATTTCCCCAGGTTGGGAGAATCATCAGGCGGTAAACCTCGGCGTCTATATCTTTGGCAAAATCAGATAATTGCGATTCATTCATTCGCTCCAATAGCTTGTCATACCCGGCGGATTCAATTGGATATCCGGGAATTGAGAATTCGGAGTCGTTGATCTTCGCCAGGTCCCTGACCAGAGAATGCACTATTTCCATGATGGGACCTGGTCCTGGATTTGCCTCACATACATAATGGAATGTGCCGTTTCGCACGCCCTCCACGAGCCATGCGTCACCGTCAAGGGAATACCCTGGCCGAGCTCTTATGTTGGTAGTTTCTTCGAATTTGGTCATGGACCAGAATCCAACTCGATCGACCAACTGGAAGAACTTTTCAACTTCAAGAGGAGAGACATTGTTAGTTTTTCTCCTAACTTTTGCATACCAATTTGAAGTTGAAGTTGCACTTGTGATTTGTCCTCTCCCGTCCGCATTTACATCAAGACGAACAGACGTCATCCACCCGGTCACGTATCCGAAAACACTTATCCTGAAGGAAATGACGCTTGGATCCTTGGCGGCCTCAAAGAACGATGGTTCCTTCAGGTCATAAAAAACAAAAGGAAAAATCCCCGCGTCGTTCTGGCTACCTGGGAAGTAAGCGGGCGCATCGGAAGCTGCCGGCTTTGAACCTAGTTTTGGGTTCTGTTGGAAACCGATGCCAGCGGTCGTGAGGCCAGTCAGAGCCAGAACAATTAGCGGTAACAGCATTGACGACTTGAACTGCGATGGTATCATTGAAGAACCCTCAGAAGTCTAGCGCCGCCAACCCGCTTGTGGTGATGATACCACCGGGGGATTCAGCGGGGAGGAACGCCCCACACAAGGTGGGCTATGCGACCGGAATGTTCCTTGGAGGGTCTTCCGAGCGAAAGAAACGCGACAGGATGACGAAATAGAACAGCCAAGTAATCATCGCAGCGGGTATGCGCCTGACTCCATAATCAATTAAATAGAAGTGATCGCCCTCTGTATGACGAGAAGTTAGGAAGTGATACGCAACAACAGGGTGCCCAGCAACCCATACAATACCTTCGATCAGCGCCATTGTGAGAAGACCCGGCAACAGCAGCAGAGTCCCCACATGGTGAAGAATCAGTGAACCGGGATGAAGCCCATGACCGGGCGGCCACAGGAAATGCGGGAGAACATTCAGGACCAATCCTGGCAAGGCGATTGCCATTGCCCAGCTAGCGGCGCGCCGTCCAGGGCTTCGTCTAGTGTCGTTCATCGGCTAGCAATCCCTGAAATCTTGCACAGCAAAGCATTTGTGCGTGTCTCATTTTCTTCCGTCTGCACGCGGGGATGATACCACTGCTCAAATACATGCAATAGAGAAGGGGATGTGAACGCGAACGAGAACAAACAGAACAATTTCTACACGTCCGCAAATTAAAACAAGAAAACAAGACAAATGAAACAAACCAAATTGAATGTTGAGCGCAAAGGACTTAGGCCCGCTGAACTCTTGTGGTTATCAAGCAAAGCAAACCTTTGTACCTACGCGCAGGGCAAATTAGAGATTGGCATCCAACTTTAGGGCATATGGATTCGGAAACGTGCATTCCGTACGCACATGCGAACCTGTATGCAGACGCACGCGCACAACCGCCCCGTCCGCTCGACTCGTCATCTGCCCACTTTTAGACCGCAATGAATACAGCTATCACGCGGCCAGACTGACCACGGCCCAATAATCCAAGTAGTCTGGAACGGATAGCGGCAGCGAGGAAAAAGCCAATACTGATATCGTAGAATGGCGAAAGTCCAAAAAGCCGCACATGCTCCGCCACTAATTACCAGTTGCCGCGTAATTTCGAAATCCGGATCTACGAATAGCTCGGCTATCAACCAAATGACCCAAGCAAGTACGGCATATGCGGCTATGACTCTTATGCGTCTAAGCTCGCGCCACGCGTTTTCGTAATTGATTTCGGCCATGGACTTCATTTAGGTAGTTCTAATTTGTTGACACACATCAGCGCCTCTCCTCGCGCGTGGGCCAGCCTTTCCAAGGGGTACTGTTTTTCTGTTCGCGCGAGCGGATGATACCACCGAGAGTCGTCACCGGGATGAACACGCCGAGGCCGGAGCGCAAGGGGGTGTATCACTTTTCCCCACTCTGTAACCATACCCCTCAACGCGTTGAGGCCATCTCAGCGTGTTCCTATACTGGAGTCTCGGCCCCGGGGCCAATCGTGCGGCAAGGCGGGCAGCTAAACAGGGAGTCGGATTCTGGGTCGTCAATTCTTGTGCTGGTCTTTGGCGTCAACAGGTTTGTCTTGTTTGAGCGGGCAGCGGCCGCGCCGTAGCGAGTGAGTGGCGCATCCTTCGTTGGCCATGGCGGGAAAGGATGTCACTGCTTTCTCCGCTCGCGTTGTTGAAAGCAATGCCATTTCCAAAATTGGGCGTGAAGAATGGGCAGTTGCACTCTCCTTTCCCAGTTTAGAAGGAAAAATTCATGCTGACATTGTCGACTATCCCGATGCCGCCCTAGAGTCATGGCGGTCACCCCGCGTGGTAATATGAATTGCGGCGGCGCGTGCAGGTCTCGCGTTTTCGATATTCACCCAATGGGGATTCGCGGCAACACCCTCCAAGCAAATGATTCTTGCCTCTGTTGATGAGCTTTATTCGCGGGTCGTACGGCACCCTGCTGTAGACGCGGCGATTGAGGACCTTCGCCGCGGGGCAAAGGAATCGCAGCTGGATGGCTTGACGGATCCCGCGCGGACCATTGTTGCCGCGCAAGTCTCCGCGGCGCTGCGCAGGCCGACGATCCTCTTGGTTGCTTCAGCGGCCCGCGCGGAAGCGGTGCTCGAGCCTGCAAGGTATTTCACGCGCGCGGCTACCGCCAGCGAAACTTCCCAGGTGGTGATCCTCCCCGCGCTGGACGCGCTTCCCTGGGGCGCGCTCCCTCCCCATCCTGAAATCCTGGAAACCAGGGCCATGGCCCTGTGGCGATTTGTTTCGGGGCAGGCGCAAGTTCTGGTGGCGCCTGTGGGCTCGGCGATGTTGCGGTATCACGCGCCCGAAACTTATGCGAACCTGGCGCTCACGGTGGAACAGCATGCGGATCTTCCACTGGAAGACCTGACCCGCCATCTGGAATCGACCGGATACATCCGCGCGGAGATGGCGGAAATGCCGGGGCAATATGCGTTCCGCGGCGGGATTGTGGACGTGTTCCCGCCGGAAGCGGCGCGCCCGGTAAGAATCGAGCTGCTGGGCGACACAGTTGAGTCGCTGAGAGAATTTGATCCGGACACGCAACGATCGGTGAACCCTATTTTGCGTGTGGCGCTTCCGCCGCTTTTGGAAACTGCACACTCTTCGCCCGATTCTGATTTTGCTGCCGACAATGGAGAAGGCGGGCACGCGCACAAAAGGTGGGGCGACCTGTCTCTGTTTGAACTCGTTCCCAGGCCTTTGGTAATCGTGGACGAACCAGCCGTGCTCGAAGAGGCTGCGGAAACATTCGCCAAACGGATCGCTGAGAGCGCCGACCAGAATTCCAGATCCGAGCTGGCTGAGGCCTTCGTTTTTAATTTTGCTGATTGGCGCGCGGAACTGTTGTGCCAGCAGCGCCTGCTTCTGGAGCATCTGGCTCTCGAATCGCCCGGGACTGCGGCGCGGCACATGCTCTCCCAACCGACGCAGAGCTACCACGGCAACGTCGCCGCATTCATGGCTGAATCGCGGTCACGCATCTCCGAAGGTGATCGTGTGATTGTTTCCGCGGCAACGCTGGGCGACCTCGAGCGGCTGGCTGATCTATGCCACGAGTACGAAATGGCCTACCAGTTGGCGGAGGTCGAGGAGACGCCAACCGGGACGCGCCTGGCGGAAGAATCTACCGCGGGTTCGGTCCCCGCGCTGGTGCTGGCGCGCACGCCTCTCGACCAAGGGGTCGTTTTTCCTGAATGTCACTTGACCATCTACGGAACGGGCGATCTTTTCGATTCTCATGGAGCGGGACCCGCCAGGCCTCACGCCAAGACCGCCAAATTCTTCGGCGATTTCGCGGAGTTAAAGGCTGGAGATTACGTGGTGCATGTGGACCACGGCATCGGCCAATTTGAAGGCCTGCGCCAGCTTGCGACCGACAGCGCCACGGGTGAATTCATGCTGCTGCGCTATGCCGATGACGCCAAGCTTTATGTCCCTCTCGCGCGCATGGACCTGGTGCAGAGCTACCGCGCGATGGAGGGCACCGCGCCTACACTGGACAAGCTGGGGGGCACGGGCTGGACGGCGCGTCGAGCGAAGGTCAAGAAGTCGCTCAAGGAGATGGCCGACAAGCTGATTCGCTTGTATGCCTCGCGCAAGTTGAGCGGCGCGCATGCCTTTCCTCCGGACACTCCGTGGCAGAAGGAGTTTGAAGATGCTTTCGAGTTTGAAGAGACTCCAGATCAAATTACCGCCATCGCCGATTTAAAGCGTGACATGGAGCGGCCAGTGCCGATGGACCGTCTGTTATGCGGCGATGTTGGCTACGGCAAAACGGAAATCGCCATGCGCGCGGCGTTCAAAGCCGTGATGGATGGTAAGCAGGTGGCCATCCTTGCGCCCACCACGGTTCTGGTTTTCCAGCACTACGAAACTTTGCGCCGCCGTTTTGCGGCATTTCCGGTGAAGATTGAAATGCTCAGCCGGTTTCGCACCGCGCGTGAACAGAAGAAATCTCTGATCGCGATTGAATCCGGCGAGGCGGATCTGATAGTCGGCACGCACCGGTTGCTTTCCAAGGACATTCAGTTTCGAGATCTGGGCCTTTTAATCGTGGACGAAGAACAGCGCTTCGGCGTGGCACACAAGGAGCGATTGAAAGAGTTGCGGAAGGATGTTCACGTACTCACGCTCTCCGCCACGCCCATTCCACGGACACTGCACATGTCCATGATGGGATTGCGGGATCTGAGCGTCATTGAAACTCCACCTAAAGACCGCCTGGCCATTCAGACCGTGGTTGCTTCGTTTGAGGAAGGGTTGGTGCGGCGCGCCATCGAGGAGGAGTTGGAGCGCAAAGGGCAAGTCTATTTCATTCACAACCGAGTCGAGTCCATTTTTGAAATTGCGGCCCTGGTTCAGAAGCTGGCACCCAAAGCGCGAGTCGTGGTTGGCCACGGCCAAATGGGCGAGCGAGAACTCGAGTCGGTCATGCTCAAGTTCATGCACGACGAAGCGGATGTCCTGGTCTCCACCACCATCGTTGAAAACGGAATGGACATTCCGCGTGCCAATACAATTATCATCAATCGAGCGGATCGTCTGGGCCTCTCGGAACTCTATCAATTGAGGGGCCGAGTGGGTCGGTCCAACCAGCGCGCCTACGCTTATCTTCTGGTGCCTCAGGACCAGGCCCTGACCCCACTGGCCCGCCAAAGGTTGGCCGCGCTGAAAGAGTTCAGCGAACTTGGCGCGGGATTCCGAATTGCCGCGCTCGATTTGGAGCTGCGTGGCGCGGGCAACCTGCTTGGCGGCCAGCAGCACGGCCACATCAATGCCGTGGGCTTTGACCTGTACTCGAAAATGCTGGAACGCGCCGTGGCCGAGCTTCGCGGTGAAACTTCCGCGCCCGAGCTTCGGGTCACAATCAACCTTGGCGTCGATGTGCGCATCCCACCTGAATACATACCCAGCGAGAATTTGAGGCTGCGCACCTATAAACGCATCGCCGAAATGACCAACGAAGGACAACGCGAGGAAATCCTGAAGGAGTTGGCGGATCGCTTCGGTCCTCCGCCGACGGCAATTAATAATTTGCTCGATTATGCGCTGCTAAAAGCATTGGCGGAGAAGATGCTCGTTGCTTCCATTGATCGGCGTGGCGCTCAGGTCACCATGAAATTCCACTCGGAAACGCCGGTCAAGCCCGAAAGGATAGTGGAACTACTGCGGGCGCGCCGAGGGCTTCGTCTGGATCCGGCGGGGGTCCTGTACATGGATGTCGAGCGCGGGCACCATCCATTGGCTCAGTCGGTACGGAACTTATTGCTGGAACTACATACGTAGAGATAAGATATCCAGGGGGATGAAGATGAAATCCGTTTGCTCTGCCGCAACTTTGTTCTTGCTCATCGCAACTTCTTGTCCGGCGCAATCTCAGACTCAGAAACCGGGAAAAACGCAGAATCCGCCTGCTCAGACGCCTATCCCGGCTGTAAGGACTGGCGCCATCCCCGCGACGCCGCCTCCTGCGAGGGGCGCGGTGGTAGAAGAAATCGTGGCGCGCGTAAACGCCGAAATTATCACCACCGTCGACCTCGAAAAGTCCAAGACCAGCGTGACTCAGGATGCTCGGGACGAATGCTCGTCCAAGGGTTGCACCCCCGACCAGCTTCAGGAGTTAATCGCCCAGAGGCAAAAGGACTCCTTGCGAGATTTGATTGACCAGTCCCTGCTGGTGCAGCGGGCAAAGGACGTGGGGATCAGCGTGGAGACCGACCTGGTCAAGAGACTGGACCAATTGCGCCTTGAGAATAAAATGGCGACGCTTGAGGATCTGCAGAAAGCGGTGGAAGGCGAAGGCATTGATTATGAGGAGTTCAAGAACAACATTCGCAACAGCCTGTATACAGACGCGGTGATTAGCCGCGAGGTAGGTTCGAGAATTTCCGAGGCCATAGACCAGAACGAAATCAAGAAATATTACGAGGAGCACAAAGAGGAGTTTCAGCGGCCTGAAATGGTTTATATCCGGGAGATTCTGGTAAGCACTCAAGGGAAATCCGAGTCGGAAATTCCAGCGCTTGAGAAGAAGGCGGACCAGTTGCGCGAGCGCGTCAAGACCGGCGAAGATTTCGGCGACCTTGCGAAGCACTTTTCTGACAGCGGTACCGCCAGCCAGGGAGGGGAGCTGGGTGGTTTTGCAAAAGGCAAGCTCAGCAGGCAAATCGAAGACGCGGTTTTCACCCTGAATCGCAACGAGATGACGCCTGTCCTCAAAACCGACAAGGGATTTCTGATCATTCAGGTAGTCCAGCGTTATGAAGCTGGAATCCAGCCGCTCGACAAGGTTGAAAATGAGGTTATGTCCAAGCTCACTACCAACCGCGGGCCGACCAAACTTCGCGAATACCTGACCACGCTCCGGCGCGATAGCTTCGTGGAAGTGCGGCAAGGTTACGTGGATACCGGGGGCGGCGAAAACTCCATCATTGCCGAAGCGAAGGTACCCGTCGACAATCCCGATGCACCTCAGAAACCGCCTAAGAAGCACAAGAAATTCCTGCTCTTCTGAGCGGCATTGAGCCCCAGCCAATGAAACCCGCCTATGTAGCAGACCTGGTCCCCGACCAAACCATTACTTCCTTTTTCCTGGTGGTGGAGAAAGAAATACGCTCCACCCGGGAAGGGAAGTCTTATTTGCGCTTGGAGCTGGGCGACCGCACCGGCACGGTTGAATCGCGCATGTGGGACCGATTTGAGGAATCCACGGCCGGGATTGTGCGCGATGATTTCGTGAAAGTTCAAGCGCGTGTAGAGACCTATCGCAACAAATTACAGCTCATGCTCGACCGCGTGCGCAAGGCGGAGTCAGCGGAAGTGGATCTCGAGGATTTTTATTCTCATACCGAAGCGAATGTGGATGAGCTTTGGGGCCGGCTCCGCGAGCATGCCGCGGGGGTCAACAATCCCTGGCTGAGGCAGTTGCTGGACTCCGTGCTCGATGACCCCGAGATTTCACCGCGCTTGCGGCTGGCCCCCGCGGCCAAGTCGATGCATCACGCCTACCTTGGTGGCTTAATCGAGCACGTAGTAAGCCTGTGCGAGCTTGCTTCCGTGGTCGCAGCCCGCTATCCAGAGGCGAATCGCGACCTACTCATCACCGGAGCGGTTCTTCACGACATCGGCAAAGTGTACGAGCTTTCTTACGACCGCTCGCTTGGTTACACGACGGAAGGCCAACTAGTGGGCCACATCGTGATGGCTGTTGAGATTGTGGGCCGCAAGGCCGGCGCTATTCAGGGATTTCCCGACGAGCTTGCTACCTTGGTGAAACACATGATTTTAAGTCATCACGGCCAATATGATTTCGGCTCTCCGAAGCTGCCCATGTTTCGTGAGGCCGTGATGCTGCACTATCTGGACGACTTGGATTCAAAGATGGGCGCCATGCGCGTGATGCTCTCTTCCGATAAAGGTGATCCTGATTGGACGGAACGCGGCGCGGCGCTCGAGCGTCGCCTGCTTCGTGTGGATCATTATTTGCCCGCGGAGCCCATCGCAGCAGATCCGGAACAGTTGCGCCTTGATCCTCCCCCTGAGAAGCCCGCCGGGAAAGCTGCTGGTAAGAAGGCTTCGCAATGAATTCGCCCTCCAACGGGAAGAGAGACGGCGAACGCCGGCGCTCCATCCTGGATCTTGCTCCCTTTGAATTGGATTGCATGAACGCGTTGTGGCCCATGGAAGAAGCCACTGTGCGGCAGGTTCAAGAAGCGCTCTCTGCCCGCCGTCCGCGAGCCTACACCACGATCATGACCATCCTTGACCGCATGGCACAAAAGGGAGTTGTAGCCCGGAGAAAAGTGGGACGAACTTACGTATATCGCGCCAATCTAAGGCCGGCCGACGCCCAGGAAAAAGCCATTGAGCAAGTTGTGGCCGGGTTTTTCGGTGGTTCGCGGGAAGCTCTGGCGGCCCATTTGGCAGGGAAGGTAGCTCTCGCAAGTCCTAACGCGCCAGCAAGGCCGCAGGCTGTGGTTTCAAGTTTGCCTGCACAACGAATTGAATCCGAACCGGAGCGGATCGCTCCGCCCGATTTGGACAAGACTCTCTTGTAAGAAAACGCGAGGATGATTTGGCTTCAGTGATTCCAAATTCGTATCGAGTGCGCGACACGGTCATCGCACCGGCAACGGTCCTTGCGCCC
The DNA here is from genome assembly GCA_035308165.1 of Candidatus Acidiferrales bacterium. Classification (GTDB taxonomy): domain Bacteria; phylum Acidobacteriota; class Terriglobia; order Acidiferrales; family UBA7541; genus DASTCZ01. The sequence continues at coordinate 36,543 of DATGHC010000030.1, forward strand.
ATGGCCGGCGTCACCGATACGATCTTCCGCCGCGTGATTCGCGGCCAGGGCGGGTGTGGACTGATCATGACCGAGTTCACCAGCGCTGAGGGAATCACCCGGCAATCCGCGCGCACGCTTCACTACCTTTATTTCCAAAATGACGAGCATCCCATTTCCGCGCAGTTGTTCGGGGCTGACGCAATGGTTATGGCCTCCGCAGCGTCCTTGGTGGAAGAATTGGGCTTCGATTTTGTGGACATCAATCTCGGGTGCCCCGCGAAGAAAGTGGTGAAGTGCGGCGGCTCGGGCCTGTTGCGCGATTTGAGTTATCTCGGCCAGCTTCTCAAAATGGTTCGGGCCGCTGTCCGGATTCCTCTGACCATAAAAATTCGCGCCGGATGGGACGATCAAAGTATCGTCGCCGTAGAGGTGGCTCGCACGGCGGAACAGATTGGCATCGAGGCCGTTGCCGTGCATCCTCGCACACGTTTGCAGGGATATGCGGGACGCGCCGATTGGAGTATTATCCGCGCGGTGCGAGACGCCGTCCACATTCCCGTGATTGGCAACGGAGATATTCAATCGCCTGAGGACGCGGAGCGGATGGTGAATGAAACCGGCTGCCATGCGGTGATGATTGGCCGCGCCGCGCCCACCAATCCGTGGATCTTCCGCCAGATTCAGCAATACGGCGAGACCGGGCAATACACTCATCCAACCGAACTTGACCGCTACAAATTGATGACCAACTACTTTAACGAATTGATGGCCGCCGAGCTTCCCGATGCCATCGGCAAGATGAAGCAATTTGCTTCTTCCTTCACGCACGGCATTCGCAATGGCAGCGACCTGCGCCGGCGCGTGCATCTGTCTCGAACTCCGGGCGAAGTGCTCGAGCAGGTGGAAGATTTCTTTGCGCCGATCACAGCCGGAATGGAGGCCTCATGAGCTACATGGGTCAGGCCGCGAAGATGGAGCGCCGCAGAGAAAGGCGAATCGCCGTTCACCTTCCCATGCAAGTTCGCGGCAAGGATTTCGAGGGCGCTGAATTTGAGGAGAGCACGCGCAGCGAGAATCTCTGTCGGGGCGGCGCTGCATTTGTTTTGCGGCGCAAGCTCGGCCAGGGCAGCAGCCTGGAGATCCGCATTCCGCTTCCAGCTCCCAGCGGCGTCTCGGAGGACGAGTTCTCAACGGTCGGTCGCGTTGTCCACATAGTGGATTCGGTGCAACCTACCGGACAGTTGGTCGGCGTCGAATTCATCGGCCCACGTTTCCGCAGAATCTTCCAGACCGAAGACCCGGATGAGGCGCAGAACTAGATCGGTTTTGTAGCGCGGTTCAATCTTTATTTGTTTTTCCGGAGAGCGCCGCCTCCAACAAGAGTTGTTTGTAAGCCTCGCGACGGGCAATTCCCAGCTCACGCGCAGCCTGTTTTAAAGCAGCCTTCCGGTCAATTCCTTGCTCACAACAAATTTGCTCGATTCGTCCGGCCAACGTCTGTCCCGGGGGCAGCGCTTTGATTCTGTCCGGATCACCAGGACCCACCACCACCGTTATTTCACCCTTCGGCGGAACCTTGCGCGCCATCTCGGAAAGGTCGAGCAGCGTTCCGCGGCGAAACTCCTCATGAAGCTTGGTGATTTCCCTGGCCACAACCGCGTTTCGCGCCCCCAAAAGTTCCGCGGCGTCGGCAAGCATTCCTGCAACCCGGTGCGGCGCCTCAAAGAAAATAAGTGTGCTGGTTTCGGGTACAAGTGCGCGGAGGGCTTCTCGCCGCTCACCCTGCCGCGGTGGCAGGAAACCCACAAACAGGAACCGTTCCGCCGAAATCCCCGAAGCCGCCAGCGCAGCCACCACGGATGACGCTCCGGGCACGGGTATGACGGAAATGCCGCGCGCCACGCTTAAAGCCACCAGCCGGTGGCCTGGATCGGAAATAACGGGCGTGCCCGCGTCGCTTACCAGCGCGACCGTCGCGCCGTTCTCCATCTCCTCGACCAGCTCCGCCGCCCGGATTTCTTCATTGTGTTCGTGGTAACTCACAGTGCGTTTCTGGATGCCGAAATGATTCAAAAGTTTCTGCGTGTGCCGGGTGTCCTCGCAGGCAATCACGTCACACTCCTTCAGGACGCGCAACGCCCGCAAAGTGATGTCCTCCAGGTTCCCAATAGGCGTGGCGACCAGATACAACTTTCCCAACACGCTTCCGGCATTCGCGCTGTTTTTCATGATGGCGTGGCCGAGTCTAGCATGGGCCCACTGGCCTCCGGTATACAGGGACAGCCCGGCACCCATGCTAGAATCATCCAGTGAATCAAGCAGAGGGAGTTGCGAGTGCCTCTTTACGAATACCTATGTGACGACTGTCACCACAAGTTCGAAAGAATTGACAAATTCACCGCTCGACAAACACGCAAGTGTCCGAAGTGTGGCGGCAAGGCCAAGCGTCAATTGGCCGCCCCGGCCATCCAATTCAAAGGCGCGGGATGGTATGTGACGGACTACGGCGGGAAGAGCGGCGGTGAGTCCAAGTCCGAATCGTCCGACAAGGCGGAGAAGGCGGAGAAGACCAGCTCAGCGGATCAGGCCGGGAAGGCGGAAAAAAAGGAAACAAAGACCGAGAAGGGCGGCGCGAAAGCCAAGGAAAAATAGCCCCTTTGAATTCAGCGGCGAACCTGCAGGAATAGCTTAAAGCTTCAGAGATTTCAAATATTTGCGGAAGGCTTCCCCCAAATCCTGATTTGCCAGCGCCATCTCCACCGTGGCCTTCAGAAAGCCAAGTTTGTCGCCCGCGTCGTACGTTTTTCCATCACAAGTCAGCGCCCAAAGTCCGTGCTCCTTGGCCAGCAATCGCAACGCATCCGTGAGCTGGATCTCTCCTCCGCGCCCGGGCTTCGTTCTCTGTATGCAGGAAAAGATATGCGGAGGGAGAACGTACCGCCCGGTTACCGCCAGATTGGAAGGAGCTTCGGCCGGTTTCGGTTTCTCCACCAGATCATTTATTCGCAGAAGTTTCTCTCCCCACGGCGCTTTGTTTTCAGGTTTGGCGTCCGCGATACCGTAAAGGTGAGTCTGGTCAGCCGGCACTTGCTCCACCGCGATTGCGCCCATGCCGGTCGCTTCGTAAACTTCAATTAATTGTCGGGTCGCCCTGCGGGGGTCCGGCGCAATCACATCGCCGAGCAGTACAGCGAAGGGTTCGTCGCCGACCAAATCCTCCGTGACCAGAACCGCGTGACCCAGTCCAAGCGGTTCCTTCTGTCGGGTATAACTCACCTTGGCAAGGTTGCTGATCTTTCGCACCATTTCCGCCAATTCCGGACGCCCGCGTTTGTCGAGGAACTCTTCCAGAGATGGCGACGAATCGAAATGGTCTTCGATTGCATTCTTGCCCTTGCCGGTGACGATGATAATGTGCTCAATCCCTGAATCCACGCATTCTTCCACGGCATATTGAATCAGCGGCTTATCCACAACCGGCAGCATTTCCTTGGGCTGGGACTTCGTTGCGGGCAGGAACCTCGTCCCCAATCCTGCGGCGGGGAGTACGGCTTTTCTCACTTTAGGATGAGCCTTGGTCAAGCAATCCCTCCAATAACTTTTGATCAGGGCTGAGCAAAACTGACATAACTTACGTGGAGCCGCGCAGAGTGTCAACGGCTGTGCATCGGCTGGTGCCTAGCCGGGCAAGCTTCCGCCAATCAGTCCGTAGCAGAATGAGTTTTTACCTGGTGTGCTACCATGAAAATCTCTTACGGCAATTTGGTCAGTCAGGGAGCATTTCAAGGAAAAGGTACGTGAGCTTTCGCATCCTCGGAATCGAGTCTTCGTGCGATGAAACCGCCGCCGCCGTGGTGGCCGACGGTCTCGATATTCTTTCGAGCGTAGTCGCCTCGCAGACCGATATCCACCGAAAGTACGGCGGCGTGGTCCCCGAGCTTGCCTCGCGCGAGCATCTCCGCCACATAGTTCCCGTGGTGCGTGAAGCGCTCGAACGCGCTGGACTCAGCTTCTCCGATCTGGACGCCATCAGTGTCACGCAGGGGCCGGGGCTCGCGGGCGCTTTGCTTGTGGGTGTTACCTACGCGAAGGCGCTGGCGCTGGCCCTGCAAAAACCGCTCATTGCCGTCAATCACTTGGAAGGACACGTCCACGCAGTTCTGCTGGAGGCGCATCGAGCGGGGAAGCAGCCAAAACTGCCCGCGGTTTGCCTGATTGTCTCCGGTGGCCACACCTTACTTTACGAAGTGACCGGGCGCGACACGAATGGCTCCACCGCGCAAGGATTTGAATATCGCCGTCTGGGTGGCACGCGGGATGACGCCGCCGGCGAAGCCTACGACAAAGTGGCCAAACTTTTGGGACTCGGTTATCCCGGCGGGCCAATCATCGACCAGCTTGCGGATTCTTCCTCCAAGACAGAGTCGCCATCGTCTGGCGAAAACGGATTGAAGTTTGGCCCCACCAAAATAAAGGGCAGCCCTTTGGATTTCAGTTTCAGCGGCGTCAAGACCGCCGTTCTTTATCACCTGCGCGAGCACCAGGAACTGGCGCCCGAAATCGAAGCACGGCGCGAGGCTCTGGCCCGCGGAGAGCGATCCGTCGCCCAGCTCAAACCACTATGCAGTCGCCAGACGCTCGAACTCGTGACCAATTTTCAGAAGAAAGTGGTCCACGAATTGGTGAGCCGCTCCTTCGCCGCGGCCAGCCAGTGCAACGTGCAAACAATCTTGGTTTCGGGCGGCGTAGCTGCAAACCGGGAACTCCGCCGGACTTTTGATGCTCAGGCACGCAGCCACGGAATTGAGATTTATTTTCCCAGCCGGGAGCTTTCCACCGACAACGCCGCCATGATCGCTGCGGCAGCTTTTGCGCGTTACTCCTCCGGTGATCGAGCCGATTCCATGCTGAACGCCGACCCCAATCTCCGACTCGGAGTGCGGTAGGTTTTCTAGTGTCGCTGATTGCTGTGCACCGGTTTTGACCCCGTTTTACCGACTCCTGATCTTCTCTTGAATTCTGCGTTTGCCCCAACGCCATTTCGATCTTTGTTGTAAAATCCCGCGGCCATGAGAATCGCCCTATGAGAATCGCAATGGATACTGGCGGCACGTTCACCGATTGCGTGTTTGTACGCGACGGCCGTCTCGAAATCCTCAAGGTGCCCTCCACTCCTGACAATCCCGCGCGCGCCATCGTTCAAGCTCTTGAAAAGGTAATCGGCGCCCCGGAGCCTGAGCTGGAATTAACCTGTGGCACAACCGTGGGCACCAACGCCCTTCTGGAACGCCGCGGCGGCCGCGTTGCTCTGGTCACGACCGCCGGTTTTGAGGACGTTTTGGAAATCGGCCGCCAGGCCCGTCCAAAGCTTTACGATTTCTTTGTGGACCGGCCCGCCCCCTTGGTTCCTTCGGATCGTCGCTTCGGTTTGCGTGAGCGCATCGCTGCCGATGGCGGCCTTGTCCGCCGCCCTTCTCAGAGCGACATCGCGGCCATCGTCCTCCAGGTGGTGCGCAGCCGCGCCGAATCCGCGGCCGTTTGCTTTCTTTTCTCGTTCACCAATCCCGCGCATGAGCGCGCGATGGCCAAAGCGCTGCGCGCCTCGGGAATCCCCGTTTCGGTCTCGCATGAAATCCTTCCTGAGTTTCGAGAATTTGAGCGCACCTCAACGACCGTGGCAAATGCTTACCTGGTCCCGGTAATGGGTCGCTATCTCGCCGATTTGGCGGGACAGGTGGCCCGCTTCGCCAGTTCCCGCGCCCGCCCGGCTGTGCGCATCATGCAGTCCAGCGGCGGAATCGTCTCGGCCGAAGTCGCCTCGAGCGAGCCGGTACGAACAATTCTCTCCGGGCCTGCCGGCGGCGTTCTCGGCGCGCAATACGTCGCCGAGCTTTCCGGCTTCCATCGCATCATCTCCTTCGATATGGGAGGCACCTCCACCGACGTGGCCTTGATGGACGGCAGCGCGGGCACCACCAACGAAGCGCGCGTGGCAGATTTGCCTGTCGCTGTTCCCATGCTTGATATCCACACCGTGGGCGCTGGCGGTGGGTCGCTGGCGCGCTTTGATCGCGCGGGCGCGTTGCGCGTCGGCCCGGAAAGCGCCGGCGCCAATCCCGGCCCCATCTGTTACGGGCGCGGCGAACGCCCCACAGTCACCGACGCACATTTAATCCTGGGACGAATTCCCGAACGCGGATTTCTCTCCGGCGATTTTCCTCTCGATTTGTCGCGCACTCGAAAATGGATGGAGCGTTCCCGCGGCCCCATGCGCAGCATCGAGCAGTTCGCGCAAGGAATTGTGGACGTCGCCAATGCGGTTATGGAGAAAGCTATCCGCGTTATTTCCGTCGAACGCGGCCACGACCCCCGCGATTACACTTTGGTCGCCTTCGGCGGCGCCGGCGGACTTCACGCCTGCGATCTAGCCGCGGCTTTGCGCATCCCTCGCGTCCTCATCCCGCGGTTGCCCGGGGGCCTTTCCGCACTGGGGATTCTTCGCGCCGATGTTGTCCATGATTATTCGCGCACCGTTCGCTTAAATGTGCTCTCTGTGACTGCCACTCGTCGAACACTGGCACTTGAATTCGCGCACTTGGAATCCCGCGGCCGCGCCGTCTTGCGTGATGAAGGTTTTCAGGGCAACAAAATCCGCATCGAGCGCCTCCTGGACATGCGATACATCGGTCAGGCCTATGAATTGACCGTACCCGAAGCGGGGGATTTCCTGTCCGCATTCCACCGCGCGCACGACCAACGTTATGGATATTCCGACACCGCGCGCTCCGCCGAAGTCGTCAATGTTCGCACGCGGGTCATCGGACTGACGTCGAAGCCGCAGCTCGACCGCATGCTCGCCTCTGGCCGCAACTCCGCCGGAGCACTCGTTGAAAGTCGATCCGCTATTTTCGGCGGCCGCGCTGTTCCCACGCGAGTTCTTGACCGCGCCCAGCTCTCGCCGGGCAGTCCGTTCAGCGGGCCCGCAATCATTTCCGAGTACAGCGCGACAACTGTTGTGGCCCCCGGCTGGCGAGGAAAACTCGATTCCTGGGGGAACTTGATCCTTTCGCAAACAGCTGCAAAGGCCAAAAGATGATTGCGTGCATGTCGGTGCGAATATGAAATTCGATCCCACACGCCTGGAGATCTTCAAGAACCTCTACCACTCCGTTGCGGAGGAGATGGGCGCCAGCCTGCGCCGATCCGCTTTCTCTCCCAACATTAAGGAGCGCCGAGACTATTCCTGCGCCGTGTTTGACGGTAAGGGGAATGTGCTGGCCATGGGTGACCACATGCCTGTTCACCTGGGATCCATGCCCATGTCGGTCGCCGCGGCAATGGCTGAACTCGATCTGGGCAAGGGCGATCTCGCGCTACTCAATGATCCCTACGCGGGTGGCACTCATTTGCCGGATATTACGATGGTCATGCCCATCTATGTGCGTGGCGTGCGCGGCCCGGTCTTCTACGTCGCCAACCGAGCCCATCACGCTGACGTGGGCGGCTCGCAGGCCGGATCCATGGGCCTGGCGCGCGAAATTTTCCAGGAAGGCATTCGCATCGCGCCGGTCAAGCTCATGCAGGGCGGCAAAATTCAGCGCGACATCTTGAAACTCCTGCTCATCAACGTGCGCACGCCGGAAGAGCGCGAAGGGGATTTGACTGCACAAATCGCCTCCTGCCGAATTGGCGAGCGTCGGCTGATCGAGATCTTCACCAAGTATGGCCAAAGGGAAATTGACGAATACGCGCGTCACCTGCTCGATTATTCCGCAACCATGATGCGCGCGGCGTTACGCACTATTCCGCGCGGCACTTATCGCGCCGAAGATTTTCTGGACGGGGACGGAATTGTGGACCGCCCCATCCGGATTGCCGCCTCCATCAAAATCTCCGGTGAAAGTGCGCAAATCGATTTTACCGGCAGCGACCCGCAGTGCGCGGGCAGTGTAAACGCAGTCGCCGCCATCGCCTATTCCGCGGTATTCTACGTTTTTCGTTGCCTCCTCAATGAGGAAGTTCCCGCGACAATCGGTTTGATGCGCCCCATCCGCGTGATCTTTCCTGAAGGATCAATCGTCAATGCTCTTCCACCGGCTGCCGTTGCCGGCGGAAACGTGGAAACCTCTCAACGCATCACCGATACTCTTTTGCGTGCCATGGCCCAAGCCCTACCCGACAAGATCCCCGCCGCCAGCCAGGGCACCATGAACAATTTCACCTTCGGAGGTGCTGACCCCCGCCGCGGAGGCGCGCCCTTCGCCTACTACGAGACTATCGCCGGAGGCATGGGCGCTCGCCCTGATCGCGACGGGATCAGCGGCATCCACACGCACATGACCAACTCCTGGAATTCTCCCATCGAGGTTTTGGAACACTCTTACCCCGTACGGGTGTTGCGCTATGGATTCCGCGCCGGGTCAGGCGGCACGGGGCTTTATCGCGGCGGCGATGGCCTGATCCGTGAAGTTGAGTTGCTCACCGATATGCAGGTCGGCCTGCTCTGCGACCGCCGCAAGCGAGGCCCCTATGGCCTTGCTGGCGGCAAGCCGGGCAAACCTGGGCGCAACGAACTGCGTGTAGCAGGGAAGCGCCGTGAGTTGGCCGCAAAATGCGCCTTTTACGCCCCTGCCGGTTCTATCGTCCGCATTGAAAGTCCCGGCGGCGGCGGGTGGGGCAAGTCAAAAAAGCGTCGATAATACAGCGCCAGCACAGTGAGCCCGTAAAACAAAACTGGCGCGAACCGTGAAGTCCGCGCCAGCCAAACTCATACCAAATTTTAGAGTTCGAAATTAACCTTCAAGCACCTCGGTCAGCACCGGCATCTGCAAGCGCGCCTTGGCCAATGATTTCACCAGCGCGCCCTCCATGTTCTCATTGGTGGAGTTGCGCGCCGTCGCCAACTCGCTCACCAGGAGATACTTGGCCCGCTCCAGCATTTTCTTCTCTCGGAATGAGAGAGGCTTGGTGCGGCTCAGCGCCACCAGGCTCTTGAGCACGGCCGCCACTTCAATCAGCGAGCCGGTGCGCATTCGCTCTGAATTCTCCTTGAAGCGGTGTTTCCAATCGTGATGAGAGGTGAACTTGCCCTTCTCCAAATATTCAAGAACCTTTGTGGATTCGGCCTGGCGAATCACGGATCGCAAACCCACTGCAATTGCATTGGTTTGCGGCACCATGACTTTCAAACCGCTCGAAACTATTTTCAACATGAAGTATTTTTCGCTGCGACCGTTCAACATCCCGTAATGGACCTGCTCGATGATCCCAACCCCGTGATTCGGATAGACAACCTTGTCCCCGATCTTGAAGTCCATGATTTCCCCCGTGAGGATGAATAAAGAGTATCCCAAAGAGCACACTCAGTCAAGATATTTCGTGTGGAATCAAAGAGTTAAGGAAGGGTGCGTTTCTGAATGGCACTTCAATTGCTACGTGCAATTCGGTCTCCAACTGCTAGACTATAACCATCATTATGCGAATTTTGACGGTGGATACGAGCAGTCAGGCGGGCGGAATAGCCATTTTGGAGGACTCACGAGTTGTCTTGAATGTATTTGAGCGTTCCGGCGAGGAATATTCATCACGGTTGTTCCGTCAACTGGACCTCCTGCTCAAAGAAACGTGTCTGAAACTGTCGGATTTTGACCTTTTTGCCGTAGCTGCAGGCCCTGGATCGTTCACCGGTTTGCGAATTGGGATGACCGCAGTTAAGGCTTGGGCGGAGGTGTTTGGAAAGCCGATCAGTCCTGTCAGCGGTTTGAAGGCGTTGGCTGCGCAGGCTATTAGAAAAACAGAATATATCGCAGCCTTTATGGATGCGAGGCGTGGCCAGATTTTTGGCGGTTTATTCAGGCATAGAGACGGAAAACTGATTGAAATTGGGGACGAAGTGGTGATGCGCCCGGATGAATTCTTGGGGGAGATCTCGGTACGACTACAATCGCAACCAGGAAGCAAGCAACTTCAGAACCTGATCGGTTTTGTCAGCCCGACATTGGACCTAATTCCGGTGGGGTCGTCTGGATCTGAATTGCATAATGCTCCATCAGAAAAAGTCTCCGAAGACCTGGCCCCCTGGATTGGAAGGTTGGCTTTTGAACAGGCGCAACGCGGTGAGACGGCCACCGCTCTCGCTCTGGACGCCAATTACATTCGCAGGTCCGATGCAGAGCAATATTGGAAAGAGTCTTGAGCGCAGTCACATGGACAAGGAAATTGAAATCCGGCCGCTGAATAAAGAGGACTCTGGGGCTCTCGCAAGCTTGGAGACGAAATGCCCCGAAGCGGCGCAGTGGGGCGAGCAAGGCTACCAGGGAATTGGCCACAACGGATTGCTCGGATGGGCCGCCGTGAAGGCCGGCGTCCTAACAGGATTCATGGTCGTACGCGTGGTCGCGGATGAAATGGAAGTCTTGAATCTGGCAGTAGAGCCTTCTGGGCGACGGCAGGGCATCGCATCGCGCTTGCTGAACGAAGCAATCAGTCAAGGTCGCGGGCTGGCCGCCAAGCGCGCCTACCTCGAAGTCCGCGAATCAAACTCGGCGGCCCGAAATTTTTATTCGACGCATGAGTTCACGGAGACAAACCGCAGAAAGGCCTATTACTCCCAGCCGGTTGAGGACGCCATTGTTTTAGTTCGACAAATTCGTTAAAAAACTGTGAATTCCTCTTGGCACGTGCCCAAAACTTGTGATAGGTTTTCCCACGCTATGTAAATCTTTCTGCCAAACTGGAGGCGAACGATGCCCATCACACCCCGGGATATCCGCGAACAGCTTTTGGCCAGTAACCCCGAATTTCAGCAACTTGCACAGGAACATTCCCGGTATGAAGCCCAGATTGAGCAGCTTTCCCGCGCAGAATTTGTAAACGTCGAAAACCTCACTCAGGAAGCGGAGTTGAAGAAAAAGCGGCTTCGCGTCAAAGACCAGATGGAACAGTTTATTGCCCGAACCTGGCGGGGCAGCGCCGCCTCGTAGTTTTCAGGCGGCTCGTCGCAGAAGACATTGCCGCGTTGAACCACCCCTCGGAAGACCAATTGCGAGAGCATCGAAATCGCATGCGCTATATTGCATGCAGGATGCACTATATCGCATGCGGTTCTGAAGAATAATTCCTCCAATTTGTCGTAATATGAGGCCGCGCGGAAGCCAAGCGGCCTCGGCTTCCACAGATGGGTGCACGTGGTCAAAGAAGGATACATGTTTGCCGCGGCGCCGGTATTCTTGGGAGCGCTGGCACTCGTCCTGGGACGGCAGGTACTGCTCTGGCAGTTGGCAGGCGGTGTTTTTATTTTTCTGGCCGCGTTTATTCTCTATTTTTTCCGCGACCCATCGCGAGTCATACCCTCGGATCCCGCCGCGATTGTTTCCCCCGCGGATGGGCGCGTCCTTGTGGTTACGGATGAATCTGTGGACGGGCGCGCGGGGAGGAGAATCAGCATATTCCTGGCAATATGGAACGTTCACGTGAACCGCTCTCCGTTTGCCGGGCGCATTTCCAGGATCGACTACCGGCCGGGCCGTTTTCATATGGCAATGAAAAGCGAAGCATCTGTGGAAAACGAGCAGAATGTGATTTATCTTCAGACGGGTCGTGGCGAGATCGTCTTCAAACAGATCGCAGGGATGATTGCCCGGCGCGTGGTACTCTGGAAGAAGAGTGGGGAAGAAGTCGCGCGCGGAGAACGAATAGGGATTGTGCGCTTTGGCTCACGCATGGATATCTGGCTTCCCCGGGATGTGCAAATTATTGTGAAACCGGGCGATTCTGTTGCCGGCGGTTCAAGTGTTTTGGCCCGGTGGCCTTGAGATGGCTTTCATGGAAATGAGCGAAGCGGAACAACAGGAACTAAGCTTTCCCGGGCAGCGAGGTGGGAATCACCGTCGCCGGCGGGGAATTTACATCCTGCCGAGTTTATTGACGGTGGGCAACCTTCTCTGCGGTTATTACGCGATTCTTGCGGTGCTGACCGGCGGTGATAATCGATTGGATTTCGCTGCCCGCGCGATAGGCATCGCCATCCTGTTCGACACCTTCGACGGTTTTGTTGCCCGGCTGACGGGCACGAACAGCGAGTTTGGCAAGCAGTTCGACTCGCTGGCTGACGTGATTAGCTTCGGGATCGCTCCGGCGGCTTTGGCATACGCCTGGGGGGTGCGCAGCCTGGTGCGCGGCGATTCTCCGGCTGTGCACGTGGTTCAGGAGTTGGCCTGGCTGGTGTGCCTGGCGTTTGTCATTTGCACTGCCTGGCGCCTGGCGAGGTTTAATATTCACGGCATGACCGGTAGCGGGATGCGATATTTTGTCGGAATTCCCTGTCCCGCCGCGGCCGGCGCGATTGCCGCTACAGTCCATTATTTCCAGGGCTCGCTTGACCGCTGGACCTTTTCAGCGGTTTTCCTGGCCTTAGTGCTTTTTCTTGCCGCGTTGATGACCAGCAAGATTCGGTATCCAAGTTTTAAGGGAGTTAATTGGGCGCGACGGCAGCAATCGCTGGTGATCATCCTTATCGGATTGACAGCTTGGTCCATTATTTTCTATTCAGAACAAGCGCTGATCGTACTGGCAGTGTCCTATATGTTTTCCGGGCTCACTCTTGAATTGGTGCGAATGATTCGCCATCGCTTTCATTCGCAGGCCGCTTGAACAATGTGATGCAATCTCCGCGAAGACGACTCACTCAAGCAATCCCCGCAATTTTTCTTGCCGCCACGTTGGCCGGTTGCGGATACCACGTCGGGGGACGGGGGACTGCGCTGCCCGCGAATTTGCACACCATTGCCATCCCTGCATTCGTGAACAAAACTCCGCGATATAGAATTGAGCAGCGCCTCACAGAAGCGGTAACTCGTGAATTCCTGGCCCGCACGTCTTACCGCACGGTTCCCGACCCATCCGCGGGCGACGCGGTATTGCATGGGGAAGTCACCGGACTCGAGTCGGCGGTCGCCGTCTTTGACACGGCTACTGGACGTGCGACAGCCATGTTGGTTACAGTCCGAATGAAAGTCTCCCTGGTGGATCAGACCACGAAGCAGGAAATCTATAAGGACGATAACTTTTTGTTTCGGCAGCCTTATGCAATTTCGGTTGACGTGAACAGCTTTTTCGACGAGCAGAATCCAGCGCTCGACCGGATGTCGCGCGATTTCGCTTCCAAACTGGTGGCCGCCATTGTGGAGAAATTCTGATGGTCCAGTCGAGCGTGGAACGATTGCTCGCCCAGCTATCCCAAGGCAAGCCCATTCAGGGAGTCCTGCTCCTGGGAAGGGACACTTTTCTCCGCGACCTGTGCCGCAAGAAATTGATCGATGCGCTCGTGGATGAGGCGACACGGGACTGGGCAGTTTCGCGGTTTTCCGCCAAGGAGGATTCGGCGGATGCAGTGCTCGGCCAGGCGCAAACACTTCCCATGCTCGCTCCCCGTCAGGTCGTGTTCTGGAGTGATCTGGAGGTTCTGGAGCGGCTGGGTGAGGATTCGCGCAAAGCGGTCGTGACTCGATTGGAAGAATACCTGCAGGATCCGGCTCCATTTTCCACTCTTGTGTTGGAGGCGGAAAATCTTGATGCGCGGATGAATCTCTTCAAGTTGCTTTCGGAAAAAGTGCTCGTGGTGGGTTGCGAGCTGCCCGGCGAATTGGAAGGGCGAGTGGAATTGGCGGCCGCCATGACTGAGCAGATGGCGGGCGGCCTCCAACTAGAAATCGATGGAGACGCGGCGCAGGAACTTGCGGAGCGGACCAATGCAGGACTCGCGCGCATGCAATCGGAAATGGAGAAATTGGCCGCGTTTGTTGGCGATCGAAGGAAAATCACACGCGCTGACGTTGAAGCATTGGTCGTACCCGACCAACGCTACACGGTGTGGCAGCTTTCCGAGATGCTTGCCAGCGGCAAACGAGATAAGGCAATGGTGTTCCTGGAAAACCTGCTGCGAGAGGGCGAGCAGGCAGTGGGCGTTCTGGGCGCGATTGCCTGGATGTACCGCAAGTTGATCGAAGTGCAGGATCTTCGCCCTGGCGCTCAGGTGTTCGACGCCGTCCGACTTGGTATGCGCAAGGAAACGGCGGAACTGGCGTTGAAGTATGCGCCGCGTATTCCGCGGAAACAATTGCTCAGAGGTCTGGCGGATCTCGCGGAAGCGGACAGCCGCTTGAAATCAGGAGTAGCGTCGCCCGGTGCAGTGATGGAATTTCTTGTCGCGCGGCTGACATCGCGACCCGATGCGGCAGTAACGGCGAAGATTTAAAAACCAAGAGATTTTTTGCTCTTAATGAAAGGCTTCTTCGATGGGTCGAAGAAGCCCCGGATCTTCAGTAGCCGATAATCAACATTTTCAGGAAGGGTGAGTCCGGTTCAGGCCTTCTTGGCGGTTTGTAGCGCATTAAACGACAGCGCCAAACGTGACTTGTAACGGTTTCCAGTATTCTCAGGTAGCACGCCCTTGGTGATGGCATGATCGAGCGCGGCAAGAGTCGGCCGCAGCAAATCACCCGCGGCTTTCGCATCTCCCGCGGTCAAAGCTGCGCGCAACTTGCGGACAGCCGTGCGCATCTGGGTGCGGTTCGCGCGGTTCACGGCCTCTCTTTCAACATATTGCCGGGCGCGCTTCAGCACTGACTTCTTCCTCTTTTTCACTTTCGTGGTGGTTCCCTGCGCCATTCAGTTCTCCTCTTGAAATTATCGGGGTTTTGGTAAAGTAACCGACCGGTTCCGCTTTGTCAAACTTGGCCGGTTGAACGCTGGATTCTGAATCCAGCTAATGCGGCTCAACCTTTCGACTCCTGTCCGAAACTGAGGATGTATCCATTGCAATCACGAATGGCAAATTCCAACATCCCGTAGTCCATTTGTTCCAGGGGCCACTCGACTTTTGTGCGCTCCTTCAATTGTTCCCAAAGTGCGCGAACGTCCCTGGGATTGAAATAGAGAACGCCGGTCATGGATGGCGGGCCGGGCGGCTGATCCAGGCTGTCGGCGCCATAAAACATCAGTGCCGCGCCGTCCCAGCGCATGGCACACCATGAGGGTTTGCTATCTTCACCGTTGCGCTGGTTCTCGACGTGAAATCCAAGAGTCTTGGTGTAAAACTCAATCGTTTCATTTAAATCGCGCGCCTTCAGCATTGGTGTAACGCGCGCCATTTCACTCGGGATCGGTTTGCTTTGAGTTGCCATGGTATTTGGAGACTCCTTGCTGATTTCAAAATTCGTCCATGATCGACCCTGTAAGTTGCTGTCCCATAATGATTTGTAGCGGTGGTATTGCGTCCCCCGTCCAGCTAGGATACCCTGTTCTGGCAGGATTTTGCCGTAGGTTTTTCTAAAACAGGCCCGAAGATGAGGCAGCCGGCCTAAGCGTCCGTAAAGGACGCGGGGCCACCCCCAGATGAGACGTACCGTGCAGATCGCCGGCAGCGTGGGAACGCTGTTCGGCACCCTGGATGAAAACCTGAAGTATCTCGAATCAGCCCTGCAAATTACAGTGGACCTCGAGGAGGACAAACTGCGCCTGGAGGGTGAGGCGGAGCAGGTGGAGCGCGCGGCGCGAATCCTGGAAGAGTATAACCAGCTCGTCAAAGAAGGGCGCCGATTTGAGAACGGTGAAGTCAATTCGCTGCTCCGGCTGGCGGCAGAGGAACCTGGTGTTCCGCTAAAGGAACTGCTTGAGCCTGCGGGACGCGGGCGCGCACGCTCTTTCGGCAAGAAGAGCATCCAGCCCAAAAGCCCGAATCAACGCCGCTACATGGAGGAACTCGAGCGGAAGGACATGGTTTTCGCCGTGGGCCCCGGCGGAAGCGGGAAGACGTATCTGGCTGTGGCCATGGCCGTCAACGCGTTGCTGAGCAAGCGGGTGAACCGGATAATTTTGGCGCGGCCGGCTGTGGAAGCCGGAGAACGATTGGGATTTCTACCGGGAACCCTGCAGGAAAAAATTGACCCGTATATGCGCCCGCTGTATGACGCGCTCTACGACATGCTCGATGCAGACAAGCTGGAGCGGTTTCTGGAGAAGGGCATCATTGAGGTAGCGCCGCTGGCATTCATGCGCGGGCGCACGCTAAACGATTCGTTCGTGATCCTCGACGAAGCGCAGAACACCACCTCGGAACAAATGAAGATGTTCCTGACGCGGCTGGGGTTCAACTCCAAGGCCGTCATCACCGGTGACATTACGCAAATTGATTTGCCCGCCAACCGCAAGTCCGGACTGGTGGAAGCGCTCGAGGTTGTGGGCAAGATCGAAGGTATTGGAACAATCATATTTAATGAAAAGGATGTGGTGCGCCACAATCTGGTGCAGCAAATCATTCGAGCCTATGAAGAATTTGACGCGGCAAACGCGAGGCACGGCTCGGCGGGCACGACCAAGGCCGACTCCGCGCGCTGAACTTCTCCGAGATTCGCATGATCCTCAACCGCCAGAAGAGAATCCCCATTCATCAGCCGAAGCTGGAGCGATTTCTGGCCACCGTACGGAAAGAGCTGAAACTGGGGCGACGCGAGGTAACCGTCTGCTTCGTGGATGACCGTGAAATTGCGCGGCTGAATCGCCGGTTCCGCGGGAAGCCGAAACCAACGGATGTGTTGTCATTTCCGGCGAATGGGGACGGCCACGGGGAGTTTCCCGTGGAGCGCAATAATTATCTAGGCGACATTGCCATCTCCCCCGAAGTGGCGAAGCGCAATGCCCGTCGATTTGGACGCACACTGGAGGATGAGCTACGGGTGCTGATTCTGCATGGCGTGTTGCACCTGGTGGGATATGACCACGAAACCGACCAGGGCGAAATGGACCTGCTG
Organism: Candidatus Acidiferrales bacterium; assembly: GCA_035308165.1. Classification (GTDB taxonomy): domain Bacteria; phylum Acidobacteriota; class Terriglobia; order Acidiferrales; family UBA7541; genus DASTCZ01. Next base: position 53,333 of record DATGHC010000030.1, read on the forward strand.
GAGAAACTGTTGCGTCGGCGAATGGATATCGGTTGATCGAAGGCACTAAGCAATCATGATCGGAATGCTTCTCACAATTCAGACAGTCATCGTCCTGGCAATGCTTGTCGGGCTGACGGTATTCGCTTATCTGGACCGCATCTACCGCGAGTTAGGCCGGGTAACGACAAAGCGCATCCACGGACACCTGGATATATTCGAGGCGGAGATTGAGCCGCGCATCGGATTGCCGCGACGCCGGGCAGCGCTGGGATTCAGCCTGCTGAGCCGGCTGTGGATGGTGGCGGTCGCGGTGTTGACTGCCCGCGGAGTCCTGCAATTTGTGCCGGACCGCTTGAGCGCGGCCACGGAATTGTTTGTGTTCGTTCCCGCGGAAGTCCTGATTGCCATGCATTTCCTGCCGGACCTGTTTTTGGCGCGCACCACTGGACGCTGGCTGCGGCCGTTGATGCCGGCGGTGAAGGCGTTTCTAGTTGTCGTCTGGCCGCTGCGCGTTTCCGTGGAGCTGGCCGCATCGTTGGCGCGAATTTCAGACGAGGATGCGGACGCCGGTGAAACGGAAGAGCAAACAAACCAGGAGGGGATCGAAGCGCTGGTGGAGGCCGCCCAGGAAGAGGGAATCATTGAGCATGCCGATGCCGAGCTGATTGAACAAGTGATGGAATTCGGCGATAAGCGGGTCAGCGAAGTGATGACTCCGCGGCCGGACGTGATCGCGATTTCCACGGATGCTTCGCTTGAGGAATTGCGCGAGCTGGTAGTGGAGAAGAAGTTCTCGCGGATACCGGTGTTCGGTGAAAATCTTGATGATATGCGAGGGATTGTCTTGGCCCGCGACCTGCTGGAAATCTCCGATGACGAAGGACGTCATTTGAAGGTGGAAAAGCTGATTCGTCCCGCGCTGATGGTGCCCGAATCGAAGAAGGGCTCGGAGTTGCTGAAAGAGATGCAGAGGAAGAACCAGCAGGTGGCTCTGGTGTTCGACGAACACGGGCTTTTCGCGGGGTTGGTCACGGCCGAAGATTTGGTGGAGGAAATTGTCGGAGAGATCGGCGAGCAGGACCGCCATCCGGCTCCAGATGCGGTGCGCGACGCGGATGGAAGCCTGATTTTGCGGGGGAGCCTGTCGCTGGAAAAGCTTCGTGAGTTGTTCAACATTAAATTGGATGATGAAACCAACGAGCCTTACACCACGGTGGCGGGCCTTCTGAACCATCTTGCGGGCCATGTGCCCGCGGCGGGCGAGCGCGTGGAATACGGAGGCTTGCAATTTGAGGTGCTGGAGGCAAACCAGCGCAAGGTTCTGAGGCTGCGCGCCCGGAGGCACCCGGCAGCGGTTCCTGCTCGATGAGATTTTCCTGACAATTGTTTTCCCACAACGGCGTGTCTGGAGTGCGCCAACCAAATGCCATCCGGAGGAAACTCGAAAGAATTCAGATGCGGATTTGTGGCCATTATTGGCCGACCGAACGTGGGGAAGTCCACGCTGGTGAACCGTCTGGTGGGGCAGAAGATCAGCATTGTCACGCAGAAGCCGCAGACGACGCGGAATCGCATTCAGGGGATCGTGAACCGTCCGGGCGCGCAGGTCATTCTGATTGATACCCCGGGATTGAATGAGGGGGGCACGGCCTTGCGGCGCCACATGTTGCAGGAAATCGCGCAGGCGATGGAGGGCGTCGATCTGCTGTCGGTAATGCTGGACGCGAGTGGCCCCATCGGACCTGGGGACAAAGCGGTCTTGCAGCGGGCCAATCAATTTAACGGGAAAGCGATTCTTCTGATCAACAAAATTGATCGCGTACCCAAGGAGACGCTGCTTCCAATGATGGAGGCGTGCAGCCGGCTGCGCGAGTGGGTGGCGATAATTCCGATATCGGCGAGGGACGGAGACGGTGTGGAGAGTGCGCTAAAGGAATTTGCTGAAAACCTTCCCGTAGGCGAGCCCCTGTTCCCGCTCGATCAGGTAACGGACCAGCCGGAGCGGTTCCTGGCCGGGGAAATTGTGCGCGAGAAGGCCATGTCTCTGACGCGTCAGGAAGTTCCGCATGCGATTGCGGCGATCGTGGATTCCTTTGAAGAAAAGCCGAAACTGACGTTGATTCGCGTGACGCTCTACGTGGAGCAAGAAGGGCAAAAGGGAATTCTAATTGGGCGCGGCGGCGAAATGCTGAAGCATATTGGCACCGCTGCCCGAGCGGAAATTGAAGCTATGCTGGGCGTGAAGGTCTTCCTGGAGTTGCACGTGAAAGTGCAGCCCGGATGGCGTGACAACCCCGCGATGGTCCGGCAACTGGATTGGAGGACTCAGCTTGAAGGATTGAGCGAGCTGGGCGATGAATTGAATGAAGATCTCGACGAGGCTGAAAACCTTGAAGATCAGGAAGATGATCGTGAAGGGGACCACAAAGACACCGGGGGCGAAGGATAGGGAACCGCCGGCTACCTCAGTTGAGTGTATTCAGCTTTCGCTTGTTTCAAGATCGGGACATCCGGGTCGGCATCTTTCCACATCGCAAGGAAATCCTGGTAGGCCTTTCGCGCGCCCGCGACGTCGCCGGTCAATACACGCGCTCGCGCCATGCCCAGGTGCGCCAATGGCTCTGTTACTGACGATCTGACTACGCCGGGGTGATCCAACAGTTTTTGAAATTCCGTTGCGGCTTCCGCTCCCTTTTTCAGGCCCAGATATGCCAGTCCGCGAAGAAAAGCGGGATCCAGATTAGCGGCATTCCCCATTTCGTAAGGCGTGACAGATTGCAGCAAGTCGACTGCCCCGGCAAAATTTCCGTGGCTGTATTGCATTACGGCTTGCAAACTTGGCAGGAAAACGTTTTGGATAACCGTATCGTGCGGATAGCGCTTGGACAGATCGTCGTGGATGGATTGCGCCCGGGCATTTTCCCCCAAAAGCGCGAACGCGGAGGATGCATTAACGTCAACAATTCGTGAGGTGGACATCCCCGTCGCCGCCAGTGCGTCCTGGCGTGCGTGCGAACTGTCGCCAAACAGCGCCTCCACCAGCGCCACTCCCGCATCCACGGAAGCAACCCGTTCCTTGTCCTGCGCGCCATGCGCGGCACTCAGGGATCGCATCGCCAATTCGCGAGCTCTATTCTCCTGACCGTAGAAGGCCGCCATATTGCTTTCCATACCGAGAACATTTGCTTCCTGGTCGGGCCGGGCGGCGAGCCAATCCAGATGCTGCTTCATCTCTGCCCCATTGTTTTGGCTCCAGCCCATATAAAACATATACGTATGGTAGTCCGGCGAATCCTTGTCGTTCGCGTATATTTTTTCGATCATGGAGCGGGCTTCGTCGAAGCGGCCATTTGTTATGTAGGAATTCATGAGTTGAGATGAAACGAGAATGCTTCCCGGCTGCAACCGGGATGCCTCCTGGTAGGAGGCCAGAGCCTTGCTGAGCTGCCCGATTTCGTCGTAGATGATTCCCGAATTCAAATCAATTGGGCCGGCATCCTTCGGATAGGTCTGCTTCCATAGGTCGTAAACTTGAATGGCCTTTTCCAAATCTCCGTTGAAGAATTGTTCGTAGTGAGAGGTGATGTAAAACTTCTCGCGGTCGCTCACGCGGTCGCGCAAGTCATAAGCCTTCTTGATGTTTTCCTTGGAAAGATCCGTCTTGCCCTGATTGCTGTACACGGTTCCGAGGCTGGCGTAGGCCATCGCAAAATTGGGGTCGAGAGTGGCCGCGCGCTGAAACAAGGGAAGCGCCCCATTGTTATCGCCCTTCTTAATCAGGGTCTCGCGGCCCATGGAGTAGGACTTCAGAGCTTCGAGCGAAGTGGTGGTAGCTTCTTCCAGAGGGCTGCTATATTTTTCGATAGAGCGCAGCGACTCTCCCAGTTTTCCCCTGATGCCGGAGGCCAACTTGGTAAGGGCGGGCAGGACGTGGTCCTTGTCGGCGGCCTGCGATTCCACGCTGGCAAGCGTCGCTCCGGTTCCGCAGTTCATGGCCTTTAAGATCAGGTTGTACTCGCTGCCGATTTGAGCAATGGAACCCTCGAGTGTCGCGACGCTTCCGGTCCGGGTGCAGATCTGCCGAGCCACGTCGTCCGTGATTTTCGTCATGGCCGGCACACCCATTAAGCTCAACGTGCCGGTGATTTGCTGGTCGGACAAGATGTTGAGGTAAGGGGATTGTTCCAACTGGACAGCCAGTCCTTGCCGGAGGGTGCCGTCAAACACGGTATCGCCGGTAGTGTTCGAAAAGTCAGCGATGACCACAGAATCTTTTTCGGTCAGGACCGGCGCGCTGTGCGCGTAGAAATAGCCTCCCAGACCAATAGCGACCACCACAAGGGCTCCGATGGGAGCCCAAAGCTTCAGCCCCAACCGCGCGCGGGGAACGGCTCTCGTAGAGCCGGATTCGCTGGCGGACATCCGCCACGATTCGAATGCCGGCTCGCTTCCTGAACGATGTGTCGCGGCGTTTGATCGTGCGCCTGTGGCTGCAACTGTTGTTTCCGCGGAACCGACCCCGGAGGCGACGGTTTCACTCGTGGTCGTACGAATACTTCGCGAGGAATCTGTTTCACGCTTCAGGCGCTTCAGGTCGCTGCGAACGTCCGCGGCGCTCTGGTAGCGCATCTCCGGATCTTTTTCGAGTAACTTATTTATGGTGCGCTCGAGCTCGGCGGGGAGTTCCTGATTCAGCCGCACCGGCGCGGTTTGCGCTTTGTGAAGAATGGAATCAAAAATTGCGGCGGTAGTGGCGCCGGAAAAAGGAAGCGCACCCGTGGCCATCTGGTAGAGCACCACTCCAAACGAAAAAAGATCGGTCCGCGAATCGAGCGGTTTGCCCAGGGCCTGTTCCGGCGACATGTAGGCAACCGTTCCCACAGCGGTTCCCGGGCTGGTGAGATGGTCTTGAGTGACGGTTTCCACCACCGTCGCATCGGACATCGGCTCCGGCTGCCGGGAGCCGCCGGTCTGCTTGGCCAAGCCAAAATCGAGGAGCTTGGCATGATTTCTTGAAGTAACAAAAATATTTGCCGGTTTGATGTCGCGGTGAATGATGCCCTTGGCATGCGCGGCGTCCAGGGCATCGGCAATTTCCATGCCGAGGTCGAGAATTTGATCCAATTCCAACGGACGATTGCCGATCAAATGCTTAAGGGTCGAACCCTCGAGAAACTGCATGGCGATGAAGGGCTTGCCATCATATTCAGAGATTTCGTAAATGGTGCAGATGTTTGGGTGATCGAGCGCAGACGCTGATTTGGCCTCACGCTCAAAGCGCTCCAGCGAATTGGGATCACTGGCCAGATCCTCGGGCAGGAATTTCAGCGCGACGAAACGGTCCAGGCGCGTATCCTGCGCCTTGTAAACAACACCCATCCCACCGTCGCCCAGACGGGCAATCACTCGATAATGGCCTATCTCTTTTCCAATCATGCCAAGTGCGACTCGTGGGAATTATACGGGAAAAAGAGGCCAAATCCCTATGCTTCCGCGGTCGAAATGCCCAGGGATTTCATTTTTCTGTAGAGGTGGCTCCGTTCCAATCCCAAGGCTTCCGCGGTTCGTGTCATGTTCCACTGATTCTCTTCCAGCTTCCGCAAAATGAAATCACGCTCGTAAGCGGCCCTGGCGTCGTGGAGTGAGGCGTGCGGCTGCTGGGCATTGCGCGAACCGCGATAAAGCTCGGGCGGCAGGTGGTGGGGCTCGATTCGTTGTTGAGGACAGACGATCACCAACCGTTCGATCAGGTTGCGCAGCTCGCGGACGTTTCCGGGCCAGGAATAGCGCATGAGCACATCCATGGCGGCTTCGCTCAGTTCGCGCGGGCGCTTGCCGTAAGCGGCGCTGAATTCCGCCAGATACCGGCGCGCGAACAAGGGAATATCTTCGGCGCGCTCGCGGAGAGCAGGAACGTAAAAGGGAATTACGTTCAACCGATAAAACAAATCTTCACGGAATGTGCCTCGAGAAATTTCTTCCTCGAGCTTCTTGTTGGTCGCGGCGATCACGCGGACGTCAACGGTGATAGCCGTATTGGAGCCAACCGGTTCGAACCGCTGCTCCTCCAGCACGCGCAAAACCTTGGCCTGGGTCTTCAAGCTCATGTCGCCAACTTCGTCGAGGAAAAGTGTGCCGGTATCGGCCTTCTGGAACTTTCCAATCTTGTCGTCGGTGGCGCCCGTGAAACTGCCTTTGACGTGCCCAAACAATTCGGATTCGATCAGCTCGTCGGGGATCGCGGCGCAGTTGACTTCAACGAAGGGCTGCGATCGTCGCAGGCTCGCAGCGTGAAGTCCGCGCGCGACGACTTCTTTCCCGGTGCCGCTTTCACCAAATATCAGGACGCGCCCGTTGGTCGGGGCAGTCAAAACGATTTGCTGGCGAAGGGCTTTGAGCGGCATGCTTTCGCCGATAATTTCGTAGCGCTGCTCCAGTTCCGCGCGGAGGCGGCGGTTTTCTTCTTCGAGACGCAAATACTCAAGCGCGTTTTTGACTACCAGACCGATTTTTTCGAGAGACAGCGGTTTTTCCACGAAGTCGAATGCGCCAAGTTTCGTTGCACGCACCGCAGACTCGATATTGCCGTGCCCGGAAATCATCACCACCATAGGGGCGGGGTCGTTTTCGCGCAGGCGGCGCAAAGTTTCCATGCCGTCGATTCCGGGCAGCCAAATGTCGAGCAGGACGACATCCACGGGTTTGCGTTCGACTGATTCAAGACATGCTTCGCCGGAGGCGACGGCGTCCACTTCATAGCCGTCTTCCTGCAGCGCCGATCGGAGGGATTGGCGGATGCCCGTTTCGTCGTCCACGATGAGAATGGTTGGCGGCATATGGTTCGGAATCAGGGAACCCGTGAGGCCTCCGAAGCAACCGGCGCGGCAGTTAGTTCTGTGGCCGGAATTCGAAGAATAAATCGCGAACCGACGGGCAGATTATCCTCGACCCGGAGGGTGCCGTTGTGTTCGGCAGCGACTCGCGCCGCGATAGCCAGGCCCAGGCCTGTCCCACGATCTTTGGTGGAAAAGTGCGGGAGGAATAGTTTGTCCTTGTCGTCCGGAGAAATTCCACAACCGGTGTCGGCAACGACAATTTCAAGCGCGTCACCGCTTCCCGTGCGCCGAGTGGAGAGCTGCAACTCTTTCACCGGCGAACTTTCTAGGGCCTCGGCGGCGTTATCAATCAGATTGACGACCACTCCGCGGAGCAGCTCGCCATCCGCTTTGATGGGCGGCAGCTCTCGCGAAAAATCCGTGCGCACGGTGATGCCCTCGAGCCTGCCCCGAAAAACATCCAGGGCCTGGTGAACGATGGAGTTGGCATCAGCAACCGCCAGCCGCGCCTGCGGAAAGCGCACGAACCTGGAAAACTCATCCACCAGGGACTTCAGGGACTCCACTTCGCGGCCGATTGAAGTCGCACATTCGCTGACCAGGTTCTCCAGGCCGGTATCACGCGATGTCTCGGACGATTCGCCGGTTTTGCGCGAGACATAGCGGGCCAGGCGATCGGCAGAAAGCTGGATGGGCGTGAGCGGGTTCTTTATTTCGTGCGCGATGCGCTGAGCGACTTCCTGCCAGGCGGCCAGCTTTTGCGCGCGCAACAGATCGGTCAGGTCGTCAACCACCACCAGGTAACCGGTGTTGGCGCTGCCCGTTCCCAGGGCGCTGACGGTCACGGCCGCGTGCATCACGCGCCCGGCCATGCGCAATTCCATGGCTCTCGAAACCGCGCCCAGACGCTGCGATCTCCGGAGCAGGGCTTGAAAATCACGGGCGGCCTGCTCTCCGACGATTTCCGGCAGCACCTTTGCAGACCGCGCCTGTTCGCCAAAGATTCTCGCCGCGGAGCTGTTCACGCGCAAGACGTTTCCGGCGGCATCCACGGAAATCACACCCGTGGGAATATTTTCGAGCACGGTTTCCAGAAGTTTTCGCCTGCTTTCAATTTCCTGAAGCGCCTGTTGCAAACTGCGCGTGAACTCGTTGATTTGGCGGCGGCTGTCAAAAAGCTGAGCAGTCATTACATTGAACGAATTTACAAGCGAACCCAACTCATCCTGCGCTTGAGTTTCCACGCGATAATCGAAATCGCCCTTTGAAACTGCACGTGTTCCGTCAGCCAAAGCCTGAATAGGGACGGTAACCTGGTTGGACAGATAAAGGGCGATCCAGGTTACCGCGAACATGAGCATGACTGTGAAGAGCGCTAGCGCCAAAAGCAATTGGGTCTTCAAAGCGCGGTAGTGTTGGGATTCGGATGTGTAGATTTCAAGTTGATGATTGATGCGCTCGGGGCGGTCGATGACGTTTGGTGTGGTCCGGCGCAAAACGATTACGGAACCGTCCGCCAAAGGGGCGCGTCCGATCGTGGAATAAACGTCTCCTATTTTCCAAATTTCAGCACCGCTGGGAAGGGTCTTGTCCAGAGATCCTGGAGCCCCTTGCGGTGTTGGAAAAGATGCCGCGGACTGAATCACTCGGCCGTTCGAATCCAGCAACAGGATTCCATCTACTCCGGGCATGAACCTGTCGAGCAACTCCTTAACTGCTTCCTGGGACTGATTGGCCCCCAATTGCTGAGCGGCGATACCAGCATAGGCGTTCAGACGTTCGCGCTCACGGCCCCCGAGATCGTTGACCAGGTCAACGCTCTCCTTCGCAGCTTGTTCCACGCTCTGCGGAAACCAGCGACTCAGAGAGTGGTTCAGCAGGGCGTAACTGCTGAAAAACATGAAGAGCACGGGGAGCAAAGAAATCGCCATGGCTCCCAAAACCATTTTCGTCTTGAAGCGGACACCAAGCTGGCCTCTGCGGCGCTCGGCCCACAATCTTAAGAGGCTCCGGCCAAGAACCAAACTGAATATGATGAGCGCCGCGACGATGAATACCGTGAGCGCGAAAAATACAAATGCATCCGTCCACTGGCCGGCATTGGGAAATACGTCGAACGATCCCAGAGTAATTACAGCGGCAAGAAGAAACGTGACCAGCAATCCGGAAATCCACAACCAAACTCGAGAGGGGCGCCGAGTCATGGGTTCGCCTCAACGGAGAGGATCGCACCTGGAGGCAGAAACTTGCCCAACGGACATTCGGCGCAGAGCGGTTTCTTCGTACGGCACCATTTCTTTCCGGTATTTACGATGAGCGCGTGGTATTCGTTGTAGAGCTTCGCGTCCTGCGGTAATCGGTCTTCAAACATGGCTCGTATCTCATCATAATCCTCTTTGCCGTTCGAGAGGCCATGCCTGGCAAGGATTCTGCGAGTGTAGGCGTCCACCACAAAGATCCGATGCAGTCCTGCGTAAAGCAAAATAGAGTCTGCCGTCTCCGGTCCAATGCCGTGTACGGCAAGAAGTTTCTGCCGCAGGAGTTCCGTTGGCGTGGCAAACATGCGTTTCAGGGAGCCGCCGTATTCACTCTGTAGAAAGTGGACAAAGGCCTTCAGCTTTCTGGCCTTTTGCCGGAAGTATCCCGAGGAGCGCACCATGTTCCCCAACCGTCGAGGGGAAATTTGTTTGATCGCCCGGATGCTCAAGAGCCGCTCGCGTCTTAGATTGGCAATTGCTCGTTCGACATTAGTCCAGGCCGTGTTTTGGGTCAGGATCGCTCCAACGATTACCTCGAATGGGCTTCCTGCGGGCCACCAGTGCATAGGCCCAAGGGCTTCGCTCATCGCCAGATAGTATTCCACCAGTTTCCTACCCCGGTCGGCTCCATCCCATTGAAGGCTCGGGGATTGAGAAGACTGCGGCAGTGGAAACAATTTTCTAGTTGGCTTTGCAGCTTGCATTCAAAACGAAGATAGCGACCCATACCCGTCGAGTCAAGGCAAGGGCTGCCGCGACAAGGACATATGGTATTCCGCCACACCTGTCCCTTAGGACAGGTGCTTCTTGATTCCACAAAATGGTTCAATTTGTTTCAGGCATGTTCTCAGGCGAGTGCCTATTTTTCTGTCTCGACATGTCTTTCAGGAGTTCGACGAATGTCGGCCCGGCTCGGCGAAATCTTAATTAAAGAGAGCTTGATCACTGCGGATCAGCTCAAACAGGCGCTGGAGCACCAGAAGAAGAATGGTGGACGCCTGGGAACCACCCTGATGAAACTGGGTTTCGTCAAAGATGACGAAATCACGCAGGTCCTTTCCCGCCAGTATGGCGTCCCCTCCATCAATCTGAAATATTACGAAGTGGATTCTTCCGTAATCAAATTAATTCCCCAGGAAACCGCGGTGCGCTACCAAGTGGTGCCGCTGTCGCGCGTTGGGGCCACTTTGACGATCGCGATGACCGATCCGACCAATGTTTTCGCCATGGACGACATCAAGTTCATGACCGGATTCACTGTGGAGCCGGTGGTAGCGTCGGAAACCGATATTAATGAAGCCATCCAGAAGTTTTATGGCGATGTCTCCAGCGTGGATGAGCTCAGCAAGGTAATGAAGGATTTGACGGCGGAAGAAGCCGCAGATTTGGAAATTGCGAGTGAAGAAGAAGAGTTGGACGCCGCTTCGTTGGAACGCGCGGCGGAAGAGGCGCCGATCATCAAGCTGGTGAACTTAATCTTGACGGACGCCGTGAAGCGGGGTGCCAGCGACATTCACGTTGAGCCTTATGAGAAAGAGCTTCGGGTACGGCTACGCATTGACGGCATTCTGCAAAATGTAATGTCACCTCCACTCAAGCTCAAGGACGCGATCACCAGCCGCATCAAGATCATGTCCAAGCTGGACATCAGCGAAAAGCGTCTGCCACAAGACGGCCGCATCATGCTGAAGTACATGCGCGACGGGAAAAAGAAAGACCTCGACTTCCGTGTTTCCACCGTCCCGACGATTCACGGCGAAAAAATTGTTCTCCGGTTGCTCGATAAAGAGAACCTGCGCCTGGACATGACCAAACTGGGGTTTGAGCAGAAATCGCTAACCATGTTCGAGCGCCAGATTCTGAAGCCCTACGGAATGGTGCTGGTAACGGGCCCCACGGGTTCCGGAAAAACGAACACACTCTATTCCTCCATCGCACGGTTAAACACGGTCGAAACCAACATCATGACCGCAGAGGACCCGGTCGAATTCCAACTCTCCGGCGTCAACCAGGTTCAGATGAAGGATCAGATTGGTCTTAACTTTGCCACGGCGCTGCGCGCTTTCTTGCGGCAAGACCCGAACATCATTCTGGTGGGAGAAATCCGCGACTTTGAAACAGCCGAAATCGCCGTGAAGGCCGCGCTCACGGGCCACCTGGTACTTTCCACGCTCCACACCAATGATGCGCCATCCACGATCAGCCGGTTGATGAACATGGGTATCGAACCCTTCCTGGTGGCGACCTCCGTGAACCTGATTTGTGCCCAGCGCCTGGTAAGGCGGGTTTGCGCCGGGTGCAAGGAAGAACTGGAAGTGCCCGAACAGGTCCTGCTGGATGGCGGCTACAGCCCGGAAGAAACCAAGACCACGAAGATCTACCACGGGAAGGGCTGCCAGGTTTGCAACAACACTGGATATAAGGGCCGAGTGGGTCTTTACGAAGTTATGGAAATCAATGACGAACTCCGCGAACTTATTTTGGTGGGCGCTTCGGCAATTGAATTGAAGAAAAAGGCTTTGGACCAGGGAATGATCACGCTGCGGCGCAGCGGACTGACAAAAGTCGCGCTGGGGCAAACCACGCTCGAAGAAGTGATACGCGAGACCGTTCTGTAGAGGGAAGGCAAAAATGGCCGGGATAACACTGAGTGAACTGCTGCAGAAGATGATCGAGTTGGGAGGGAGCGACTTGCATTTGACCACCAACAGCGCTCCGCGGGTGCGCGTCCATGGGCGGTTAAAGCCTCTCGACATGGCGCCGCTAACCGCCGCCGACACCAAATCGCTTGCTTATAGCGTTCTTACCGACGCACAGAAGCACCGATTTGAGGAAAACCTTGAGCTGGACTTCTCGTTCGGGTTGAAGAATCTGGCACGGTTCCGCGGAAACGTGTTCAACCAACGCGGCGCGGTGGCCGCGGTGTTTCGAACCATCCCCTGGGAGATCAAAGGATTCGACGCCCTCGGTCTGGCGCCCGTGGTGAAAGCGCTCTGCGAAAAGCCGCGGGGATTGGTGCTAGTGACCGGCCCCACGGGTTCGGGCAAATCCACCACTCTTGCGGCCATGCTCGACAAAATCAACGCCGAGCGCGAAGAGCACATGATCACCATCGAGGACCCCATTGAGTTTCTGCACAACCATAAGAAATGTCTGGTGAATCAGCGCGAAATCCATTCCGACACGCATTCGTTTGCCGCTTCGTTGCGCGCCGCATTGCGCGAAGATCCCGACGTTGTGCTCATCGGAGAAATGCGCGACTTGGAGACCATCGAGTCGGCCCTGCGAATCGCCGAGACCGGACACTTGACGTTCGCGACGTTGCACACCAACTCGGCTCTTTCCACCATCAACCGTATCGTGGACGTGTTTCCCGCCCACCAGCAGCCACAAATCCGCGCTCAGCTTTCCATGGTGCTGGAAGGCATCTTGTGCCAAGCGCTGCTCCCCAGAGCCGACGGGCGAGGTCGAGTAATGATCATGGAAATCCTCATCCCGAACGCGGCCATCCGTAACCTGGTCCGCGAAGACAAGATCCATCAGATCTATTCAGCCATGCAGACGGGAACCGGCCAGACGGGAATGCAAACATTCAACCAGGGCCTCGCAAATGCATATTTCAACAAGCTAATCACTTTGGAGACAGCTCTTTCGCGCTCATCCAATGCCGACGAGCTGCAGGACATGATTAACCGTGGAGTTACCGGCGCGCCTACCAGTCCAGTGGGAGCGCGACGGTAATGAATTCCAACACAGCTATTGATCTCAATTGAACGGATTCACACCAGGAGGGTAGCGGTATGCCGGTATTTACTTATCAAGGGAAGAATCGGGCTGGCGCGAAGGTCAGCGGCGAACAGTCAGCTGCCAATAAGGCCGAACTCGCCTCATTGCTCAGGCGACAGCAGATCAACGTCACCAGGATGTCCGAAAAGGGCAAGGAATTCTCAATGCCCAGCTTCGGCAGCGGAGTGAAGGAGGAGGAACTGGCCATTTTCACGCGCCAGTTCTCCGTCATGATTGACGCGGGGTTGCCGCTGGTCCAGTGTCTGGAAATTTTGGGAGGCCAGCAAGAAAACAAGACCTTCCAGAAAGTCCTCACCGGCACGCGCGCATCCGTCGAAGGCGGTTCCACGCTTTCGGCAGCTATGCGTCAATACGACAAGGTCTTCGACCCGCTCTACGTAAACATGGTGGAGGCTGGTGAGACCGGCGGTATCCTGGACACGATTCTGCAGCGCCTTTCCATTTACATTGAAAAGAACGTCAAGCTGAAGCGCGCCGTGAAGTCGGCCATGATTTACCCGGTCGTGGTGCTCTTCGTTGCCGGGTCCGTTATCACTTTGCTGCTTTGGCAGGTTGTTCCCATCTTCGCCACGTTGTTCGTAAGCTTGGACGTGGCTCTGCCGCTTCCCACTCGTATCGTTATCGGTCTCAGCCACTTTGTGGGCAGCATCTTCGGGTTCCTGGCCTTGATTGCCTTCGTTGCATCCATCTTTGGGGTGCTGGCGTGGTATCGCACGGAAAAAGGCCGATTCGTTCTGGATTCGATCCTATTAAAACTTCCCTTGATTGGAATTCTGTTGCGCAAAATTGCGGTGGCCCGATTTACTCGGACTCTGGGTACGTTGATCTCCAGCGGCGTGCCGATTCTGGAGGGGCTGGAAATCACCGCGCGCTCTTCAGGAAACGCCATCGTAGAACGATCACTGATGCAAACGCGTAAAGCGCTCGAAGCCGGAAGGACGCTGGCTGATCCACTCAAAGAATCCAACGTCTTCCCCGGCATGGTCACTCAGATGATTGCCGTTGGCGAACAGACTGGCGCTATGGACGCGATGCTGCAGAAGATTGCGGACTTCTACGAAGACGAAGTGGACTCAGCGGTGAAGGACTTGTTGACGGCCATGGAGCCGCTGATGATTGTCGTCCTCGGCCTCGTCGTGGGAGGAATCGTCATCTCCATGTATTTGCCGCTATTCGTATTGATCGGCAAACTTTCACAACACTAAGCCGGAAAGAACACAGGCCCCCTGTTAATGGGGAGAAAATTGATTCATGAAACCGCGGCTGTCAACGGAGTGGAGTGACAGCCGCGGTCTTATTTGCAGAACACGCTGCGCCGGCGGTTAGGGCAGGGAAGCAGCCCCAGTCGCGAATCAGTACATCCCACCCGCTTGACCCTTTTTTAGGCCGGGCCGCACAATGAATTGCCGATGCCCCCTTCTATGGATTGGTCACAAAATACACCCGACTGGCTGAGCTGGCTGAGCCGCGTGCGGTTTTTGGTTATCACCTGCTTGCTGGCCATTTCGCTTTTCTTATGGGACACCGGCCTGCTCAAGCTGAACGCCAAGGCATTCGGCACACTGGTCATGCTGTGGTACACGCTCAGCTTTTTCTACGCCATCCTTGCCAAATGGGCGCCCTTTGCACGATGGCAGGCTCCATTGGAAATGGTTTGCGACCTGCTGATGATTACAAGCCTGGTGTACATAACAGGCTCGAATGAAAGCCACTTCATCTCTCTGTATCTGTTGGCCATCATCGTGGCAAGCATTCTCTTCTCCCGGCGCGGTCCGTTTCTAACAGCCGGCTTCAGCTTCATCCTGCTGGCCGGCATGGTGGAATTGACTTATTACGGCAAGCTGCCACCCACTGCGGCCAATGCGCCAAGCTCTCATCAATTGCAAACCTGGATTTTCAGCAACCTGCTGGCCTTCATGGCTGTGGCGTATTTATCGAGTCTTTTGGCCCAGACGTTGCGCCGCAAGGGCATTGAACTCGAACAAAAAAGCGGTGAGTTGAGAGATCTGCAGGCATTCAACGAGAACATCATCCATTCCATGCGAGGGGGGTTACTCACCACCGATCTCGGAGGCCGCATCTTGCTGCTGAACCGCACGGGAGAGGAAATAACCGGTTTCAAATTTGCCGATGTTCATGGCCAGATTCTTTTGAATTTGTGGCCGGCCTTTTGGATGCCGGGCGAGGGGCAGGCAGACGTGAGCCAAATCCCGCGCACGGAAATTGAATTCACCACCGCGGATGGAAAACTTCGGGTTCTGGGAATTTCGGTTTCCGAGCTCAAAGCCAGTGATCAGCGGGCCAGTGGTTACGTCTTCAATTTTCAGGACCTCACGGAACTCCGGCGTTTGCAACAGGAAGTAGACACCAAGGATCGAATGGCCGCACTCGGCCGTCTTTCCTCGGCGATTGCCCACGAGATTCGCCAGCCTCTCACCGCCATCGCCGGCGCGGTAAAGGAACTCGCTCGTCTTGTCCCGCTTGAGGAAGATGAGAAGCATCTCGTGGGCATCGTGAGCCGCGAATCCGAACGGTTAAATCAGATCATCACCGAATTCCTGACTTATTCTCGCGAGAAGACCTATGAGTTCACAAGGGCGGACATTGCCTCGCTCCTCGACGAAACCCTGACCCTTTTGGAACGCCATCCGGCCATGGATGGTAAATTCCGGATAGATAAGAGCTTCGCGGCCCGTCCTGTATTAGTCCGCGTGGACGCCAACCGCATCAAGCAAGTCTTTTGGAATTTCTGTGACAACGCCCTTCGAGCCATGCCTGGTGGCGGTACGCTGTCCGTTCGTCTGGAGCTTGGCGGCACTTACGTCCGCATCCGCTTCCGAGATACCGGAATGGGTCTGAGCGACACCCAGCGGGCGAAGATTTTTGAGCCCCTGCAATCCGGTTTTGTGGGGGGGACAGGTCTCGGCTTGGCAATCGTCTATCAAATTGTGCAGGCGCATAGCGGGCACATCGTCGTATCCTCAGAGAAGCACAGGGGCGCGGAGTTCATGGTGGAATTACCACGAGTTGTCTGATGACTCCGCGGACGAAAGTCGCGTTTCAAATGTCAGTGCCGCAGGGAAAACGCTTATGACTCACATTTTAGTGGTGGACGATGAGCGCTCCATTTGCGAGCTGTTGGAGATTACCTTTCGCAAAGAGGGGCACCGCGTAGAGGTCGCGAACAGCGTTGATACCGCCCGCCGCAAAATTGATTCGCAGATTTTCGATATTATCATCTCAGATATTCGTATGCCGGGCGCCTCAGGCGTTGACCTGTTAAAAATCACCAAGGAAATTTCGCCATCAACAGTGTTCATACTGATTACCGGGGTACCTACGGTTGAAACTGCTGTTGCTGCCCTGAACGCAGGGGCGGACCGCTACGTTATCAAGGATCATGACCTGGTGGACCAGCTTCGTCGCACCGTTCAGCAGGTGGACGAAAACCTTAAACTAAAGAAGGAAGCCGGATATCTGCGCCGCGAATTGCGGCGGCTGACCGGACAGGACAACATCATTGGGCACAGCGCGAAGTTGCGCGCGATTTTCGACCTCATTCAAACCGTGGGCCCGCAATCGAGCCGTGTTTTGATTACGGGAGAAAGCGGTACCGGGAAGGAGTTGGTTGCCCGCGCTATCCACGACTACAGCCCGCGCGCGCAAAAGCCGTTTATTACCATAAACTGTGGGGCCTTTCCGGAAACTCTCCTCGAGTCCGAGTTGTTCGGATACGTCCGCGGCGCATTCACAGGAGCAAACGACAATCGCCAGGGACTGTTTGCGGCTGCGCACGGCGGAACGCTATTCCTGGATGAGATCGGAAACATGCCGCTCAGCATGCAGGTAAAACTGTACCGGGTGCTGCAAGAGGGCAAGGTGCGTCCCGTGGGGAGCACGGAAGAGACGGAAGTTGATGTCCGCGTGATTGCGGCTACCAACAAGAACCTTGAGAAGGAAATTGCCGAAGGACGTTTCCGCGATGATCTTTTTTATCGTTTGAGCGTTATCCCCATGCACTTGCCTCCCCTCCGTGAACGCCGAGAAGATATTCCCTTACTCGTGCGCGCGTTTTTTGAGCGATTTCGCAAGTCCATGGAGAAAGCAGTGGAAGGTGTCGAGCCTGAAGCGCTTCGATTGCTGGAGGCTTATGACTGGCCCGGAAATGTCCGCGAGTTGGAGAACACAATCGAACGATGTGTTGCCCTGGAAACCGGTCCCAGAGTGAGTGTCAACGTTTTGCCCGAGAAAATTGTGAGTCCAGCATTGACGGCCCCCGCCAAGACCAGCTCAGATGGCCAACCGATAATTCCGGAAGAAGGCATAAACCTGGAAATGCAAATTCAGGAAATAGAGAAGAGATACCTGATGGAGGCGTTGCGGCTGTCAGATGGAGTGGGAACGAGAGCGGCTGAACTTCTGAAGATGACCTACCGATCCTTCCGGCACTACTCGAAGAAATATAATCTGTGATAATCAGAGGAAATTGAAGTCAACTGGTGGCGGCGCCTTCCGCAGGTGAAAGGGAATCGATCTGCGGCGGTCGCGCTGTGCTCCGTCGGCGGGCCAGCACGCGCGCCGGGTAGGTGAGGGCGAGGGCCGTGAGGACCACCATTGCCGGGTCAATCGGGTGCCTATAGCGGATCGACGAATGGGTGATGTAATAAACGATGGGGAAAACCATGGGGTACATCGCGATTGGGAAAGTAAGGATGTTCTTCTCCCGTGACAGCACCAGAATCCCAAGTAGCCCGAGTAGAGACACAAGGATGTTTGAGACCAGGTAGTACTTGAAGTACAGCGACATCAGCTTCCAAAAATCCTGAATCGGATCCCAGGTTCCTGTCCAGTTGTCTATGAATCTCCGCCAAAAGAACCTCATCTCATCCACAGGATGGCTGGCCATGAATTGGAGCGCTTCATGCTCCTTCGCGTCCATGTAAGCAATTTCGCCCATGCTGAGATACTTTTCGCGTTCAGGCTCGTAGTCATTCGGATGCAGGAAACCGGCCCAGGTGTCGGGCACCTGGTCGTTGTTCCCCAGCCATAATTCGAGGCCGAAATTTGAACGGAACACAATTATACGGTGGAATACAACGTAATTCCGCACCGTCCACGGAATGCACACCACCGCCATTAACAGCGCGGCGGCTGCAGGAAGCTGCAACCACGTCCGGCCTTGTTTGCGCTGATCCCAAACCAGCCAGATAAACACGAATGGTACCAGGGAGAAAATCGCCGCGTTGACCATTAGCCCAACGCCCCATAGCAAGCCATAGCCGACCCAGTCGCGCGTGCGTTTGGACTCGCGGATGTTCAGTGTCGCCCACAAAATCAATGCAGCCATCAATGCTGAAAGAGATGTATCCCACACCCATTCAATCGGGATCACGATGGCGTTCGGGAAAATCACCCAGATCCATCCTGCGACGGCGGCGACGGCCAACCCTCCCAGTTTCTTTCCGATGAAGTAGATGGGTATGCAAGTCAAAGCAGAAATCAAGAGGTTGAGTGTCGTGATAACCAGGAGAGACGAATAGCTGAACACTCCAAAGATCTTGAATACTCCAGCGAGCAAGTAAGGAAATACAGGCGTGAGCCAAACCGTAGGCCCTGAATCCACACACAGCGGTGAGCTGAACCCTTTTCCAAGCGCGATGGATTGAGCGATTCGGCCAGTTTCATAACCGAACGGCATCGCGGTGATCGGGAGCCTCAACTGAATTTGGCCGGACCAGAAAATCGCCATTCGCAAGATAAATGCGACGACGATGATCACCGACAATGATGTGAAAATTTGCTTTAGAAGCTTCATCGGTTTCCTGGTTTATCGCGGCGAAAACATTTTTACTTGTCTTCCTATCTTATCGAGCGGACTCAGGTACTGACAACCGTATCGCGGCTTCTTTATGGCTCAGTTTGTTCATTTGATTACATGGGTTAATTCGCGTGAATTCATATTTGATAGTTGGAGGTTTGTAGAGTGTTACATTTTGGAGCGGGCGAGATCCTCGGTGCTGGCCATTGTGATTCCTGTCACGCCATAGCCATTTTTCGTCAGTGAAAAATGACAAATACCGTCAAGATTAAGGCGCTATTGAGTCCTCAAAGTACGCCCCAGATTCATTTAGACTGTAGGTGTCTGCCCAAGTTATTGAAATAAAAGAACGTATTGTCGTATTTCGCATGAGTTAACACCCTCCGTCTAATTGGAACCAATCCTGCGTTTAACTACGGCGAACCCGGTAGGGTTACCTATTCCCCAGAGGAGAGAACAGAATGCGTAAGACACAGAAGGGCTTCTCACTTATCGAACTCTTAATCGTGGTCGCGATTATTCTGATCATCGCCGCCATCGCCATTCCGAACTTGCTCCGCGCGCGTATTTCGGCCAACGAAGCGTCCGCGGTCAGCTCGCTCCGGACTATCAACACCGCTTGCATCACCTACAATTCGACCTACGGTGCATATCCTGCAGGTCTCACGAACCTCGGCCCTGTTGGAGCGGGGAACACACCTACAAGTACTTCGGCTGACTTGCTTGACCAGGTGCTGGGATCCGCTGCTGCGGCAACCACGGGAAAGAGCGGCTATCTCTTTACGTTTGCCACCGCGAACAACAATGCTACCTACACTGACCTTGCCGATGCGATCGCCGAGAACCAGACGGGCGTCCGCCACTTTTTCACGGATCAGTCCGGCGTGATTCGCGCCAACTCTGCCGCGACGGCCACCGTTACGGACTCCCCAATTTAAGACTTTACCCCCCCGACGCGACAAAAAAGGCGGAGGCCACTGGCCTCCGCCTTTTTTATTTGTTTGGGATCCTCCCATCCCATCCAGACGCCAACTTTCCGGTCTTAATCACTCTGGCACCCTCGCGGATTACACATCCTTCTTATTCATTCGCATCGCATAAGACAGCATCCTGAAACAACAGAATGTGTCACTTGCAGAGGAGGCACTCGTGACATGGATAAGCATCCCTAGAGTGCATGAGCGAGAATCGCCCTCTAGAGCGCTGATTCGATGAGTTGATTCCGACAATTCGGAGTTATTCATGGCGCAGACAGCCATTGGGGCATTACAGCTCGCATTACTTACAATTCAACCTACGGTGCATCTCCTGCAGCTCTCGCTAACCTCGGCCAAGTTTGAGCTGGGAACCCACCTGCCAGCACTTCGGCTGATTTACTTGCCCAGGTGCTTGGATCCGCGACCGCCGCAACGACCGGGAAGAGCGGCTACTTCTTCACCTATACTTCGGCTTCGCCGAACGCGATTTACACAATCACCGCCAATGCAATCGCAGAGAACCAGACGGGTGTTCGCCATTTCATCACAGATCAATCGGGCGTGATTCGTCAGAACTCAGCGGCGACGGCGTCGGTGACAGATTGGACTCTTTAGGATTAGCTCCCCAACCCAATAATACGAGGGGCGGAGGCCATTGGACTCCGCCCTTCTTAATTTCTCGGTCCGCCGGGATTCAATGTTGATCCGGGATTGGCTTCAGTCTCGTTAAACCGGCGCATCTGCGAGGGCGTGCTCGGGAAGAATTCGCGGATTCCAATCCGATTGTTTGTAGCCAATCTTTTCAGGATTGACCCTGAATCAATAAAGGGCACAGCACTGGCGGCCGACAATATTCGGCCACTTTGCGGCATCAGAAATGACGAAAACCGTCAACATTCCGTATCCAACCCTTCGGAAACCGGAACAGGACAGGCCCGCGTCTCAATTCTTTTATGTAACCTTCTGATTCGCGACAGCTTATCACTATTGTGTCCATTCAGTAAGCAAGCGCCTATCCGATGGACTCCTATTTGCACTTCTTAGCTACAGAACCGAGCCCCGGTCGGTCAAAACCAGACAGTCTCATAGGAGAGAACAGAATGCGCAGGACACAGAAGGGTTTCTCCCTCATCGAACTCTTGATCGTAGTGGCAATTATTTTGATTATTGCCGCTATTGCAATTCCGAATTTGCTCCGCGCGCGTATTTCGGCCAACGAAGCATCCGCGGTCAGCTCGCTCCGGACCATCAACACCGCTTGCATTACGTACAACTCGACCTACGGCACCTATCCCCCGGCTCTCGCTAACCTAGGTCCAGTCGGCGCCGGCAACACTCCGACAAGCACCTCCTCTGACTTGCTTGACCAGGTGCTGGGATCTGCTGCTGCGGCAACCGCGGGAAAGAGCGGCTATCTCTTTACGTTTGCCACCGCGAACAACAACAACACCTACACGGACAAGGCAGATGCAATTGCCGAGAACCAGACGGGCGTCCGCCACTTTTTCACGGATCAGTCCGGCGTGATTCGCGCCAACTCTGCCGCGACGGCCACCGTTACGGACTCCCCAATTTAAGACTTTACCCCCCGATGCGACAAAAAAGGGCGGAGGCCACTGGCCTCCGCCTTTTTTTTGTTTGTGTCGGACGAATGTTCCGTCTAGTGGAAGATGCCTTAGGAATCGTCAGTTGTGCCGAACGATTGCGTGCCCGTGAAAGTCAAAGCCGATTCAGATTTCTATTTCTTCCGGATTCCTTCAATGATTGCTTTAGCTTGCTTCTCCAGAGGATCGTTTCCGATATCGGTTGCCTCGCCCAGATTGAATTCCTTTATGGCTTCCGCATCGTTGCCGCTCTGCGCATAAATCAGCACTAATTCGTAGTGCCCGTGATGGTCATACTCATCCAGTCGCACCGCGCGGCGGAAGTATTGCTCAGCCAAGGAGGTTTGACCGCGTTGGAGCGCAATGTCTCCTAGCCCATCAAATGCGTCGGAATTGGGCAGGACTTCGACGGAGATCAGGAATCGCTGATTGGCCATTTCGATTCTATTTGTGTCCATATAAAACTGCGCGAAGCGATTCTGCACGTCCCAATCCAAGGGCGAACTCGCGACCGCCGCCTGGAATTCGGCTTCGGCTTCCTCATTGCGCCCGAGCCCCGCAAGCGCCTGCGCAAGGTTCATGCGCGCATCGGTAAATTGAGGGCTGATTTTCACCGCTCGCTGCAACAAGGGAATTGCCTCCGAGTAACGCTTATGAACGCGCGCCTCCATTCCCAAATCGTCCAATGGCCACACATTGTTTGGATCTTCGCTCACAGCCAATTTCCAGTATCTCACGGCGGCCGTTTCGTCTCGTTTCGCCCAGTAAGCAAATCCGAGGTCTGAATTCAAACTCGAATTGTCCGGGTACTGCTTGACGGCGGCGGAGAACAGAGTCAGATCGTCAAACCAGTCTTGATTACGCGTGACTATGCGGACCACCGAAAGACCTGCGATCACCAGCATGATCACGGAAATCGCTGGCCGCACCCACAATCGCTGGCGCACCGCCCGGGCGTCCCAAAGCGCCAAAACGCCGGCGGCAAGGAGCCAGCAGAATCCCATCGAAGGGACATACAAGTAGCGCTCGGCGAAAACATTCGCCGGCATCCATCGCGCATTTAGCACCGGAGCCAAGGTCCCGGTCATCAACAGAATCGCGAGTATCAGCATGCGTTGGCGCTTCCAAAGGACCGCAGTCAGGAGAGCAAGGCCCAGGAGACATGCCACTCCGGCAATAAATGCAGGATTCATCGGGCTCGTCGTCGGAACAAATAAGTAGTAGATGTTCAGGCGCACAGGCCAAATCAATTTGTTCATGTAATCGCCAAACAGCGAAACGCTGGAGAGCAGAGTGGAGGTCCACGAGAGTCTCGGGCGCTGCAACCGGGGGACCATGCCGCCGATGAGTAGCACGCGCGCGCCCAAGTAAACGCAGGCAACAATCCAGACGGGCGCGTATCTCCCAAATTTTTGTTTCCAGTTTGTTTTCTGGCGATCCTCTCGAATGAAATATTCATACACGATGAAGATTACAGGAAGCGCAATGGCCGGTTCTTTCGAGAGTAAGGCAAGCAGGAAAGAAATGCTCAGAGCTATTGGAGTCCACCACTTGCGCCGCAGCGGCTCCCCATAATCCAAATAGAACCAAATCGCGCAAAGAAGAAACACTCCCAACTGCAAATCAGGGACAGCCGCCACCCAGGAAACAGGCTCCGAATGAACAGGGTGAAAGGCAAAAAGCACCGCGGCAAGAAAACCCATCCTGTCGGATCCAAACAATCTCCGAGTGATGGCGAACAGCAGCAGAACCGTGGCCGTGTTCAGCAGCACATTTCCGAGATGGAAAACGTAGGCAAGCGGCCCGTATGCCTGGTACAGGAACAGGTATTGCAGCGACATCAAGGGCCGGTAGTAATTGGTGGCCACCTTCGCATACTTAAACGACCAAACCGGCGTAACCAGGATCTGCTTCCAATAATGAAAACTGCGCAAGTAGGGGTTGGAAACTACCTGGTAGTTGTCGTCATAAACAAAAGTGAATGCGAGTGTATTCAAGTAGGGGAGAACGCCGGCAAGGATAAGCAATCCGTAAAGAATCGCATCGCGCGATTTGCGCGGATGCTCCTTGTCGCCGCCTGATTTATCCACGGATTTAATTCTACTCATGACCAGAGCATGACGCCGTTCATTGTTCGACGGGAGTGTGCAAGTAGGAATGGCGCTGCCCCAGTCGCCGAAATATTTCCACTGGATTCAAAAGCCGGTTCCTGCTATCCTAAGTCGGGAAATACCATGCTGAGCCGGGCCGGGGGGCTGAGGGGCCCGCCCACGACTTGCAGGATTCTGCTCCCGGGAGGTAGGCATGAAGCATCGCGAACGCGGGTTTTCTCTCCTCGAACTTCTGATTGTTGTGGCGATTATTGTAATCATCACCACGGTCGCCGTCCCAAACTTAATTCACTCACGCAGTGCCACCAATGAAACTTCGGCCCTGAAATCTCTTCAAGTGTTGAACACTGCTTGCGTGCAGTATTACATGACCTATGGCACCTACCCTCACAACCAGTCGGATTTGGGGCCGCCGTCAAATGGCACAATGTCCAAGCTGGCTGCTGACATGGCGCCACCGGACCTTGCTCCTCCGGGCGCTGCGGTTCCCACAAAGGCCGGGTATACGTTCCGCTATGTCGCCGGTCAGGCAGACGTGAACGGAAATATCCATACCTACAGCATCCTGGCCGACCCGTTGCAGTACAAGGAAACGGGTGTCCGGCGCTTCTTCTGCGACCAAACTACCGTTGTTCGAGCTACTTCGGATGGCTCTCCCGCAACTGCGGCCAGTCCCTTGGTTCAATAATTCATCTGGCGCACCCCGATTAATCAGGGCGTTCCTGTCGATTTGTCTGATAATCTGATTGCATGCGCACCGCCTTGCTCACAAGGAGCCTGATTGTCCTTGGCTTTTTAGCAGTGGGCGCCGATTCCCCTTGTCATGCAACTGACTCCGTCCAGGGAATTGTCCACACAGTTGAAGGCCGATATCACTCCTCTCGCTCATTGAAGGCAGTTTTCCTTGAGCGCTATACCGAGGGCCGCCAAACTGTCCGCGTCGAATCCGGCACTGTTTATTTCTCCCATCCGGGTCGCATGCGGTGGGAGTATGAGTCCCCGGAAGAGAAGCTTTTCCTCACCGATGGGAAGACGGCCTGGTTTTATGTACCCTCCGATCACACCGTCACGCGCGCCCCGATGAAAGATAGTGATGATTGGCGCACTCCATTGGCCTTATTGACTGGCAAAAGCAACCTCTCCAGGGTATGCAGGCGAATCGAGCTGGAAGATAAGCCGTCGGAAACGCCTGGGAATGTAATTCTCAGATGCTGGCCCGCAGGCTCCCAAGCAGGTGTTTCCAGCAGCAAGGCAACCCAATCTCTGTGGGGCGCCAATCAGGCACCATCACTTGAACAGACCGGCGAAATACAGGAAATCTTGCTGGAAGTTGATCCAAGAGAGGGTTGGCTGGCGAGTGTGCAGATCCGCCAGTCGGGTGGAGTGGAGATTGAGTACCGCTTCGGCAAGTGGGAATCCAACGTTGAGCTCCCAGAGACCATGTTTCATTTTTCGGCTCCCAAAGGTGTTGCCATTGTCGAAGAAGGCGCTGCCGGCCACCCCCTGCAGTGAACCAATTCCGTGGTCGTGTAGTCTTAATACTGGGCGGCAAACCCCTCAGCTTTGTCCCGCCTCGCGTAGATGTGCGCATTCGGTGCATTACCCACGGGGTCGCGCTTTTGGCCCCCTTCTAATTGAGGTAAACTGGCCACGTGGCGGACTTTCTTTGCAAAGTTGCTGACGCATCAGGACGAGTGTATTCACAGGTAGAGGCCGCGCAAACGCTGGACGAAGCGCGCCAAAAACTTGTAGACCGCGGTCTGTTCGTCTACTCCGTCCGACCCCAGGGCGGCTTCGTTGGAGCAATGCTCCAGCGCAAGCGGAAGCGCGCGGTTGGCGGCACTGACTTCCTGGTCTTCAATCAGCAATTCAATACGCTGATTCGAGCCGGCCTTCCCATTTTGAAGTCACTCGATTTGCTGTCCGAACGGGTGGCTGCCCCTCGGTTGCGTCCCTTGCTTGCAGAAGTTCGTCAGAGAGTTAGGGAAGGCGCATTGCTTTCCGAAGCTTTAGAAGCCCAAGGAAGCTTCCCTAAGATTTACACGACCTCAGTTCTGGCGGGGGAGAAGAGCGGCAACCTTTCTGGCGTGCTGGATTACTATATTTCTTATCAGCGCGTCACCACCGGGCTGCAAAAGAAGTTGATGACCGCTCTGATTTATCCGGCAATCCTGGTATTCGCCGCCGTTTCAATCGTCACCTACATCGTCACTTACGTCATCCCGCAGTTTGCCCGCCTGTACGCGGATATGGACATAAAACTGCCGCTGGTCACACGCATCCTGGTGACGATCACCGTCAACTACCGCCCATTCATCTTGCTGGGAGCTGGGTTGCTTGCGGCTGCCATTATCGGAATTTATTTCTGGTCGCGAACGGAGGCCGGTGGATTGGCCCTCGACCGCATCAAGCTCAAGCTTCCAGTGCTCGGAGAGACCTGGATAAAATTTCAAGTGGCCCAATTCGTCCGCACCCTGGCCACGCTGCTCACGGGCGGGACCCCGCTGGTGCAAGCACTGGAAACTTCCGCGGATTCCATCACCAGCCGCCTGGTGGGCGACTCCGTCCACCATGCCACCAAGCTGGTCAGGGAAGGCCAATCGCTGAGTGCTGGCATGCAGGCCACGGGGATCATGCCGGAACTGGCGCTGGAGATGATCGAGGTAGGTGAGGCCAGCGGCTCATTGCCGGCCATGCTGACCAGCGTTGCGGAGTTTTACGAAGAAGAAGTGAACTTGCGTCTCACAACACTCATTGCATTTGTGGAGCCGGCGATCCTGATCTTCATGGCCGCCATGGTACTGTTTATTTTGTTGGCGCTCTATCTGCCGATCTTCAGTTTTTCGCTGGGCACGAATCCCGGAGCATAACGAACCATGAACCAGGCAAACCCCATCGCAGGCGCTCCAATCATCGTCAACGACCAGGGCGAAAAAGATCACACCCACGTACTCGCGGAACGATACCGCTGTCCTTTTGTAGATTTGCGCGAGCAGAGGATTGACCCGGAATTATTCCGGAGCATTCCCGCGGATTTGATGTTCCGGTTCAATTTCGTTCCCATCGAATCGCGCGATAATGCTCTGGTGATTGCCGTGGCAGACCCCGCCCAGGTCTTGCTCAGTGACGAGTTAAGCCTGCTCATCGGCAAGAAGCTTATTCTCAATGTTGCCACACCCACGCAGATCAGCGACCTGCTGAAACGGACCGAGCAGTCGCAGCGCGTCCTGGAACAGGCCACCGAAGCTTTTACCTTGCAGGTGGTCGAAGAAGATGAGGACAGCGAAGAAAGCATTTCCGCCGGCAAATTAACCGGAGATTCCGCGGTCAGCCCGGTGGTTCGCCTGGTGGATACCATCATCTTCACGGCGCTGGAGCGTCGCGCGAGTGACATCCACATCGAAGCGCGGGATGTCGAAGTGGTCGTGAAGTACCGGATTGACGGCGTGCTGCAATACGCCATGACTCCCATCGCTAAGGATTGGCACTCCACAATTCTTTCGCGCATTAAAGTTATGAGCGATCTCGACATCGCCGAGCGCCGCGTCCCTCAGGATGGCCGCTTTCGAGTGCGCTACAAGAGCCGCTCGGTGGACTTCCGCGTTTCCATCATGCCCAGCATTCATGGCGAAGACGCCGTGCTCCGCGTGCTCGACAAAGAGACGCTCTCCGAAAAATTCCACAATCTGACGCTCGATGTTGTGGGCTTCGATCAAGAAGACCTTCGTAAACTTCGCCGCTACATTCGTGAGCCATACGGCATGGTATTGGTCACCGGGCCTACTGGGTCCGGCAAAACAACCACGCTTTATGCTGCCATCAATGAAATTAAGACGGACGAAGATAAGATCATTACCATCGAAGACCCGGTGGAATACCAGGTTCGCGGCATCACGCAAATTCCGGTTAATGAAAAAAAGGGTCTGACCTTCGCGCGCGGTCTTCGGTCCATTCTTCGCCACGATCCGGACAAGATCATGGTCGGCGAAATTCGCGATGAGGAGACGGCGCAGATCGCCATCCAGTCCGCCTTGACGGGCCACCTGGTGTTCACCACCGTCCATGCCAACAACGTCACCGACGTGATCGGCCGGTTCATCAATATGGGAGTGGAGCCATACAACTTCGTATCCGCGCTGAACTGCATCCTGGCGCAACGCCTGGTCCGCGTGATTTGCGAGCACTGCAAGAAATTGTCCCGGCCCACGATGGATGAAATGAAAGCCAGCGCCCTGGACCCCGTTCTCTGGGGGCAAGTCGCGCTGGCGCACGGTACAGGCTGTCTGGAATGCGCGGGAACCGGCTATCACGGCCGGGCGGCTATCTCCGAACTTCTGGACTTGACGGATCAGATTCGCGAGATGATCATCAACCGGCGGCCCACATCAGAAATTAAGCGCGTAGCAAAAGATTCGGGGATGAGCTTTTTGCGTGAAGCCGGATTGGCAAAAGTGCGGGCAGGTATTACAACATTGCGAGAAATCAACAAGGTGACCTTCATTGAGTGATGCGTCCTTAAATCGGCAGGGAATCTACCGGAGTGCGTTCGTCCGCCGCATTGCGCGCGCTCTGGATGCCATGCCGCATCCGCTGGTGGCCTGTGAGATTTCGAGCAGCTACGTCGCCGCCGCTCATTGGAGGCGCGGCACATTCGGTCTGGACGATTCCGCGGTTGTGGCCTTGCCTTTGGGCGCGCTCAAGCCTTCCGCCGTGGAGTCGAATCTCGCGGATGCGGGTGTGGTCCGCGAAGCGGTTAAGGCCGTGCTGCACGATGTGGGCGCACGCAATGCTCCCGTCGCTCTTTTGGTGCCGGATGCGGTCATTCGCGTTTTCGTACTGCATTTCGACATGTTTCCGCGCACTCAGGCCGAAGCCATCCCCATGCTTCGCTGGCGTCTGAAAAAAAGCGTGCCATTTGAATCCGACGAAACGTTGATCTCCTATATGCGCCAGGCGCCGCGTGATGAGGGAGTAGATATCGTCACCGCGCTGGCACGGCTTCGCATCATCAAGGAATATGAATCGTTGGTGGAAGCCACCAGCAACAACCCTGGTGTGGTCATGAGCTCTACGCTGGCTACGCTTCCCCTGATGGACGATAGCCGGGCCATGATGCTCGCGCGCGTTTCCGGCGCCATGCTCACCACCGCGATCGCGCGTGAGGGCATTCTCTGCGGTTATCGTTGCACTGAGCTTCCCGCCGAACTCGACAAGCTCGAGCCACGTGCTCTGCTGGATGAGATTTTCCCGGTTGCGGCATACTATCAAGACGCCTGGAGCGAAGGCATCCGTGGGGTGCGCCTCTCGGGATTTGGCAGCCGACTGGAGGAATTTCGAGTTCCGCTTGAAGCGGAGCTAGGCTGCCCGGTTTCGGGGTTGCTTAGCGCGGCGCAGAGGGAAGGGCGGCTTTCCTCCGATACGCGTAAACTGGCCGAACAGGAATTGGACTGTCTTATCGGATGGAGCATGAATCGCGGGGCCTAGCGCCCAGCGCCGGAAAAAAATGAGAATACGCCTAAATCTCGCTACTACGCCGGTGAAGAACGACAACCGGTTCGTTTTCGGCGCTACCATCATTGGAATCATCGCAGTCATTGCTCTCTTTGGGCTTGCTTGGCGCGCCTATGGCGTGCGTAAAGCTGACGAGGCGCGCCGCACTGAAATCGCACAGCTTCAAAATGAGATTACGCAGCTCAATATCCGCCGCGCGGGAGTTGAGGGCTTCTTCAACGATCCGAGAATCCTGGATGTGCGCGACCGGTCGGCTTTCCTCAACGAGCTTATCCAGGAGCGCAGTTTCCCCTGGACCCGCATATTCATGGATTTAGAACATCTGCTTCCCGTAGGTGTTCGAGTTACAAAGATTGCGCCCAAGTTGGTGGCCGGCCACGTCGAACTAAATCTTACTGTGGGCGCGAATTCGGACGAGGCGGGTTCAAAATTTCTGAAGGCCCTGGAAGGCTCGCCCTCCTTTTCACATGTTGCGCTTTCGTCGGAAACGCGCTCGGGGCGCTCAGCGGATGGCGACTTGATCAATTTTGATTTGACGGCCTGGTATCTTGCGAGCTGATGAATGAC
>DATGHC010000031.1:0-4789 GCA_035308165.1 Candidatus Acidiferrales bacterium
CGAAATCTGGCTTATCGCAAACGGACGAAATGCGATTACTGCATGCCTTGAATCGAATAATGTGACCGGACGAGATTTGGCGGATGTCCTGTTTTGTTCTTCCCCCTCGAATTGCAATTTCTCCCAAGCGGTGACAAAGGTGACGCACCATATACATCAGTGCGGCTAGCCGGAATGCCAATGCATATCGGATTCCGAAGAACTCGCAGAAGTCATAGAGCAGCGGTATAGCGAAACCGGCGTCGCAACGTAGCTTGATGACCACGCGGGAGAAGGCCCGCTGCAAGCGCGGCACGATGCGCAGTAACATCGGCACGATGCGCGCGTGGCTGGCGATGTGTTAGGGATCGACTCCCGCCCACCTTGTACGATCCTCGCACCTAACAAGCAAAGATGTAAGTGTCTCAATACGGACAGATTTATATCTGCGCTTCTTCTACGATCAAGACTAGTGGAGGGAGCAGGAACTCAATCAGTCCCTCCGGCGAGCGAGGTATAGACATGGAAACCATCTTGATCGTTCTTCTCGTTGTGTTTTTGCTCGGCGGTGGAGGTTGGGGATACTCTCGGTGGCGGAGAGACTAGCGCTTCCCGGGCGTCAATGGAAACGGCGGATTCAGCGCTTGCCCATTATTTGTTGACCGCCAGCCAGAAAGGCATTTTCACTGCGTTA
This sequence comes from Candidatus Acidiferrales bacterium, assembly GCA_035308165.1. Taxonomy (GTDB): domain Bacteria; phylum Acidobacteriota; class Terriglobia; order Acidiferrales; family UBA7541; genus DASTCZ01. The sequence goes on from DATGHC010000031.1 coordinate 674, forward strand.
AAATCCCAAGTGATCCGCACCACGCTGAAGATCATCGCTTCGGCCATTACTGCACAGAACCGCCGCGCCTCTTTTGGCTTGTCGGCCATCGAGGCGCGCCAGATTGCTCTTCCGCGACCGCGTAGGCGCATGATCCCACGAGGATACGCCCCGTCGCCTGCAAGTGGAGGCAACGCCTTGGCGGCCTCTCGCGCAGTTGGGGATCTCCGTTTTCTCGTGTGTGTGTAAAGTGGCCGCCGTGTTCGGAGGGAATCAGGTTCGCGCTCCAACGTACCAAGGAGCACTCACCGTAAAGATGCGTTCGTTGCCGCGCGCGAGGAGCACCCACTCCATGAGCCGTCCGCGCTGATTGTGGAGAAACGATTGATACCATTTGCCTTCCACAAGCTCGGGTATGACCACGATGATGGTGCGAGTGGGATTTCTTGCCGAAAGGTCGAGGATGAACTGAACGACGGGTATGACGATGAAGCGGTAAGGCGAGGACAGCAGATGAATTTTGGGTGCCTCCTTGCCAGCCGCGCGGAACGGTCGCTCGACGTAACGATTCCAGTCCTCTTGCAGCAATTCGGAATGCTGGGTCGTCTCGACGTGCAGGGCGATCACTTCTGATGAAAGTCGGGCGGCAAATTCGATTCCTTGGCGCGTAATGTTACTCCAGCGGTCAATCGGAATGACGACAATAGGCGGTTGGTTGAGAGTTTCCGCCCGGACAGGAACCATGCAGGTCGTAAGAAGCTTAACCGAGTGATAGTGGCGGCGAACCGCGGAGAACAACAAAATCGTCAACGGAATGAAGAGTACCGTGATCCACGCGCCCCCAACGAATTTAGCAACCAGCACCACCAGCACGGTGACGCCAGTGACGAAGGCGCCAAAGCCATTGACGAGGGCGCTCTTCCTCCAGTGCGCGCCGCGCTTCTTCCACCAGTGCATGACCATACCGGACTGCGAGAGCGTGAAGGCCAGAAAGGCGCCCACTGCATAGAGGGGGATGAGTCGGTCGGTGACACCACCAAAGAGAATGAGGAGAATGCCACAAAGCACTGCCAGCACAACAATGCCGTACGTGTATACGAGCCGACGTCCGCGGTACTCGAAGGCGTGCGGGAGATAGTTGTTTTGCGCGATGGCGCGGCAGAGACGCGGAAAATCGGCGAAGGCGGTGTTGGCGGAAAGCGAGAGAACGATAAGAATCGAAGCAATGGTCAAGTAGTAGAAAAAGCCTTTTCCGAAAACCGCGGCGGTGAGCATCGAGAGAACACTCTGATAGCCAGGCCGGCCTGGATCTGTCGCCGCAATGCCATAAACTCTGACAAGGTAGGAAATTCCAGCCAGCAGCACAGCCAGGATAACGATGATCACGCTGAGAGTGCGCTGAGCGTTTTTCACGCCGGGATCCCGAAAAGCCTTCACGCCATTGCTAACTGCCTCCACGCCTGTCAACGCTGTACAGCCGCTGGCGAAAACCTTGAGAAGCAGCCAGTAACTTACGGCTTCGGTTACAGGCGGGGAAGGCGGAAGAGGGCTTACGGGCGTTGGATGGCCGTGGCTGACCAGAACACGGAGGATTCCTGCAAAGATCGTAATGAGAAGCGTACCGACAAAGAGATACGTGGGAACCGCGAAGATCAAGCCAGCCTCGCGTACGCCGCGAAGGTTGAGAATGGTGATGACGACGAGTATGCCGACGCAGATGGACACAGTGTGGGGCAACAAGGATGGAATGGCCGAAATTAAGGCACCGACTCCTGCGGAAATCCCTACAGCCGCCGTGAGGACATAATCTGCCAGGAGCGCAGCGGCGGCCAGCAGGCTCGCACGTGCTCCGAGGTTGAAACGCGCCACGGTATAGGAGCCGCCTCCGGAGGGGTAAGCGGCGATGGTCTGGCGATAGGAGACATACACGACCACAAGCAACGTGATGATGGCGGCACTGATCGGAATGATATACCGTACGCCGAGAAGGCCAAGTGGAAGCAGAAGACTAAGGGCTGCTTCGGGACCGTACGCAGCGGAGCTGAGGGCATCGAGGCCAAAGATCGGGATGCCCTGCGTCGGGCCGATTTCCTCCGCGCGTTCGTCGCTAGTTTTGATGGGCTTACCAACAACGAGGTCAAGAATATCCATAGGTGATTCGGGTCGACGTGCCGTTCACAACGAGAAACGTAAGATCCACGCAGCGCGTGGGGGTGGCCCGACTATGGGCATGCGATCGCGTTGGGCGCCCAACATATGATCGGAAGAATTGACCACCCAGTTCTACAATAACATCGCTTAGAATTGGAACTGCATATCGCCTTCTAGTCAAATGGATATAGTTTCTGGCCGGACGACAGACGGTCTGCACCCCGCAGAGAAATCACCATCTCACACATGATTGGTCCTCCTCACAGGTCGCGTATAAGCTACGGACTCCGTGGCCATTGCGATCGTAGAATCGTACGCGGCGAGCGCTCGTCTGACTGTGTTAAAAGAGACAGTTGGACTTGGAGGGCTGCGGTGAAGGCGTTCTATAGAAGCATTCATGTGAGCTTTCAGACATGCGTATGGTCGGGCGAACGGCGTGGCGATTCTATTTGGCGGCGAAGTCAATTCCATCCTGGAAGACGCTGCCGCCAACCATGGGGTCCCTGGAGCGAAAAAACGCGGCCAGCGGTAACCTGGATGGCTGTTTCAGTCCTATTCAAGCTGTATGTCCGTCATGGTCCCGCGATAGTGGACCGAATCTCGGTCGGTTCGGCAAATCTCTTTGTCTGGAAGATTGCCCAGTGGCCGGCCGCTGCACTTCTGCTTATTTTGGCGCTCCTTGGACTCTACCGTTTCGCTCCGGACATGCAGGAACAGAAATGGAAATGGCTGCTCCCCGGAAGCATCGTCGCGGCGCTCAGGTAGAACCAGAACATCAGGATGATCAGCGTACCGAGCGAGCCCTAAAGCAGTCCGAAGTGACTGAAGTGCCATTCGGCGCGAGAGAACATCGTCGATCTGATGGCTTTTCGTATTCCGGCCTCACTACATAGAGATCACATTATCCACAGACGAGATCGAAGTCTTTCCCGTTATGAACACTTCCTCAATTCTGATTTCAGTTCATTTCTCGATGAGGACTGAAAGAAACTGCCGCAGGCGGATGTGCCACAATTGCAGGGTGTGGACCCAGGCAAGGAAAAAACGTCTTGTCTTCTCACGAAGCGCCCAAATCCTTACGCGATGGAAAGTTCACATGCGGCGATTTCCGCGGAATCGATTATGAATTGCTTAACCTCGTTCTTAATCTCGTCTCGCACGCGGCGGAACATTTCTGTTCTCTGGTCAGGCAAATAAACGGCGGTATTTGGGTCAACGATGCTCCAGTGTCGAAAGTTGAGCGTGAATGGGAATATTGGACTCCGTTCCTTGGCCGCATCACAGATCGCGATCACGTAGCCGAAACGGCTCTCAACGATTGCGCGACTCTCTGCGGCCGCTGCCCCGAGATGTCGATACCTGCTTCCTTCATAACTTCGCTTGCCAAGGGATTCAAGGCGCTGGGTTCGACTCCCGCACTAGCGACATCGAATCGGCTATTCGTTAGGGTACGGAGAAAGCCCTCGGCGATCAGGCTGCGCGTGGCGTCGCCAGTAGAGAGGAATAGAACCCTTGGCTTCTGAGTTTTCCTTTCTCCCCCAAATCCCTCGCCAAGTATTTGCAGCGCATGAAAGGCAATCATCCTCAAGACAAAATTGTTGGGGCAGCCAGACCAAACCCCCGTTGAATACACCGAGAATGAGCCGTAACACGCGTAATGGGAATGCCCAGGAAGCGCTTTGAAACAACTTTCGTGAATTCCAGAGAGTTAAACTTGAAGTGTTGCGCGTCTTGCCTGGCCAAAACACACTCCGCTGCCCTGCGCAGAGCTGTTAGACCCTTGTGCCAGAAAACGGTCGCCCGGATCTCTCCTGCCAAATAGGAAAGCTTCAGGTTCGCCGCTCCAATTTCCCGGGTTAGCGTTTGCCGGTCTACATTCTTGACCATCCGCCAGCCAGGCAAGAAAGCTTCGCTTTCCATCGAAACCGTTGATGGCAGCGGTGTATCGTCCCTGATCAAAATGATTCTCCTCCTGTCGATATTTGA
>DATGHC010000032.1:0-4060 GCA_035308165.1 Candidatus Acidiferrales bacterium
GCAGAGGCGCGGGATGCGGTTTGCGGCGCGGAGCATCCTCGCTGCAAACTTTCGTGAGAAACATCGCCGCAACGTCGTGCTCCCGCAGTTGCCTGCGAACGCGCGAGCGGCTTCCACTCGACACCAGCGCCAGCTTGAAGCGACGGTCGAGCATTCTCAACGCTCGCAGCGCGCCGGGCTGCAACTTCGGCTGCTGCTGGCGGTAGAAAAATCTCCACAGCCGGTCGGCCTCTTCCCATTTGGCGCGAGGGAGATGCGCCGCGCGGTACACGCGATGCCAGTTGGGCGAATAATGGCGCTTCAACTCCGCCATACTCCAATGCATCCCGAGGGCGCCGAACATGTGCATGTAAGCACTCGCGTCCGCCTCGAACGAATCCAGCAGCGTTCCGTCCCAGTCGAACAGCACATACTCAATCGAGGTTTGATTTTTTATTGTCATCGCAACGGATTGTCGCTACCAACAAAATGGAAAGACCATCTTCCATTTCATTTCTCAAAGAACAAAGTAGCACGGAATTTGTGGGCGCCGCAAAACGCGCGGAAACATACGGTGTGATTTATTCCCAAGAAATCTTAGCAAATTGATGCGGTGGTTTCGGTAGCGCCCGCCTCCCGCCGGCGGTTTTGCACTGTATGGAGATCGGAAAAACGCCGGCGAGACGCCGGTGCTACGGACGGCTTCGCACACGAATATGCTCCTGAGAGCCAATCCTCTCAGCGATGCATTCGTTAGGCCTGCAAGTGAACTAATGGCGCTGGAAGCGCGACGGCAGGGGATTGACCGCAAAAACAAAGGCGAATCCACACGCGGTGTCGCCAAGGTGTCACCGTGCTCCACAAACACCACCGCTGGTACGCCGACTGGGAAGATCATCTCGGCAAACGAAAACGCAAGAGCTTCCCCACCAAAAACCAAGCCCTCCGCTTCCAAACCCGCATGCGGGCCGAATCCGCCGCAAAAAAAGCCCCCGCCTCGGCAGCGTCGCGCAAGTCTGCGCGGCCTGCATCGAGGCGCACCCCACCGACTACGCCAGCCGCCGAGCGGCGCGGGAGCTAGTGTCCTGAGTCATTGAATTCTTTCATAAATTAGTGACCGTATGCTTTCATCGTCGCGGTGGCAAATCGTGCGATGCTGGCCAGGATAGCGTCTGCCGACTTCGTCCAAACGAATGGTTTGGGATGCTCATTGCTGGCGGCGAGGAATTCCTGAATGGCGTTTTTCAATTGCCACACACTATCATGGGAGCCCCGCCGGATCTGCCGCTCGGTGAGCAAGCCGAACCAGCGTTCAATCAGATGCAGCCAGGAGGCATGGGTCGGCGTGAAGTGCAGGTGATACCTCGGTCGGCGCGCAAACCATCTGCGAATTGCTGGAGTCTTGTGGGTCGCATAATTGTCCAGCACGATGTGCACCTCTGCCGCCGCTGGAAGACGGGCATCCAGATGATCGAGAAATTTCTTGAACTCGCGCGCGCGATGACGAGCAAAACATTTTCCGACTACATTGCCGGTGGCGATATCTAAGGCCGCAAACAGGGAGGTCGTGCCGTGCCGCCGGTACTCGTGGCTTCTACGCTCCGCCTGTCCCGGTTGCATCGGCAGGATGGGCTGGGTGCGATTTAAGGCCTGAATTTGACTTTTCTCGTCCACACAAACTACCAGCGCATGGTCGGGCGGGTTCATATATAACCCCACGATGTCGCGCACTTTCGCCACCAGAAAGGGATCGCTGGAGAGCTGAAAGGTCTGGCTGCGATGGGGCTGCAGCCCGAAAGCCCTCCAAATGCGACTGATGGCCGACTGACTCAAACCCGTTTTTGCCGCTAGCCCACGGGTGCTCCAATGGGTAGCTGCTTTCGGGGTGGATTCCAAAGTCAGCTTCACCACCCGTTCCACGTCCTCATCCCCGATCTGGCGTGGGGCTCCGGGGCGAGGCTCATCGAACAGGCTTTCCACTCCTCCAGCGATGAACCGCTGGCGCCAAAATCCAACTGTAAAACCGGTGGTCTTTAGTTGCTGCGCAACGGCCACGTTGCTCTTACCGCTGGCGCACTGCAGAATGATCTTGGCCCGGAAAGCGAGTGCGCGATGCGAACGGCATCGCTGCACCAATCGCCTCAGTTCCTGCGTTTGGGAATCCTTAACCATCAATTCCTGCTTCTTGGGGCGTCCGCGAGGTTTGGCCATGCCTCATCAGAACACAGTCCGATACATTTATGCAAGTTATTTATGACTCTGGACACTAGACAATATCCCGAATCTATGACTCTTTGGAACTATCGCCGGTAAAGCAATGGTGAATTCAGGCCGATGAATGGAAGAAGATCGCCGAATTTCGTTTCTGGCTGGTTGCCAAGAGGGGGTAATATTTGCAGGAGGGCGCCCGATCCGTACGGCATGGAATGTGTCCTACGGCCCTAGAGGTCATTCACAGGGCCGTTTGTGACGTAAGTCACAAACAGCCGTGCGGCTCGTCACAGATGAAATACCGGCCCCTGTGGCAAAAACGTTCTGGCACGCTCTAAGGTTTGCAATTCTCAACACTTTGCGAGGGAAAATGTTTGAAAGATTCACAAGAAAACACAGAGTTGGCGCCATCGCACTGCTCCCGTTGTTTCTGTTTGCCTTCCCTCATTTCGCGGCAGCGCAGTCTGACGGCCAGAAACTATTCGACACCAACTGCGCCAAGTGTCACGGCGCCGACGGAACCGGCAATACGGTCGTCGGCAAAGCGGTCGGGGCGAAAGATTTGGGCGCCGCCGAAGCCAAGAAGCTGACGGACGCCGAAATCCACACGCAGATTGATCAGGGCAGGGGGAATATGCCTCCTTTCGGAGGAACCCTGAACAAAGCGCAGATCGACAGTTTGATTCCCATCGTCCGCGGGTTTGGCAAGAAGCCGGCGGGCGCCAAGAAACCAAGTTGAGGTCCCTGTTCCGGCGGCGATTGAACTAACCGCCATCACCCCTAAATGAAGGACCCTCGCGGCTCCGGCAAGCGCTCAGGGAGCTGCGACAGTGAGGGTGTGTAAATTTTCGGAATCTGGAACTACCAAGGGAAAGAGGCAAAACAAGGATGAACGCTCAAAAAATATACTTCCGCTCACCGACTATCATCTGTTCAATAATCGCACTCGTTTTCAGTTTATTCCTGCAAGCGCCGACGGCCTCCGCGATCCCGAGCTATGCGCGCCAGACCGGATTTCCGTGCAAATCCTGCCACTATACGCCGCCGGAACTGACGCCGCTCGGTCGGGCGTTCAAGCTGAACGGCTATACCATGGCCGGTAAGCCAACGGTCACTTCGCCCGGCAAGGGAAACACGGGCGGGCTGAGTATCCTTGAGTCCTTCCCGCTCTCGGTGTTATTCGATACCGCTTTCACCTCTTTGAGATCTCCGCAGCCGGTTCCTCAGTCGGGCGGAGGCACGGCAACTTCTCAGAACGGCAGTTTTCAGTTTCCCGAGGACGCTTCGCTCTTCCTGGCCGGCGCTTGGGCCACGCACGTCGGCAGCTTTGTGCAAGTGACCTATTCCAGCCAGAACGATCATTTCACCTGGGACAACTCCGACATCCGCTACGCCAATTCCACAAAACTTTTCAATAAGGACCTCGCATATGGAATCACACTCAACAACAATCCCACCGTGGAAGACCTCTGGAACAGCACTCCGGCCTGGGGCTTTCCCTGGGTGAACAGCGATTGGGCGCCCACGCCGAATGCGGGTGCAATCATTAACGGAGGACTGGCGCAGGACGTTGCGGGAATCGGCGGATACGCCATGTGGAATAACCACTTGTATATTGCGGGAACTATTTATCGTTCAGCCCACATCGGCGCTCCGCTGCCAAACACAGGAACGGACAACGGCGGAAACTTTCTGCCCATTAATATCCGCGGGGTTGCTCCCTACTGGCGCGTCGCCTGGCAGCAAACCTCGAAAAACAATTACCTCGAAGTTGGATCCTACGGCATGCATGTGAAATCGACCCCGGGGGGGCCATTGGGAGTCACGGGCCTGGAAGACGGTTATACCGACTGGGCCGTTGATTTCCAGG
>DATGHC010000033.1:0-82060 GCA_035308165.1 Candidatus Acidiferrales bacterium
ACCGCGCCGTCCAGATCCACGAATCGTACTTGACCCGGCGTGATCGGCCCCTTCGCGCTGTCGTCGCCGTTCACCACTCTTTCAAAATGGTCCAGCGCGCTGGTCACCCAGGCCGGATTCATCAGGTAAACAACGGCCATGATGATTGCAAAACCCAACACCAAATAAATGGCCACCGTCTTGTAGGTGACGGCTGTCCAATACACCTCAACCCGGTTGATTTTCTGCCGCGGTTCGTCGGGTTGTGGTGGCCCATGCATGCAATAAACCTTTGTTTTTGAGCTGTTTTCGAATCTAGCACAGTGACTAGTACCCGGCAAGACAACGCCGGTAAGGTGATTTCCGCACACGCAACACCTGCTTTGTCCCGAGGGGGGCGAACGATTCAGGTTGAGCCTGGCGCGCAGCTCTTCTATAATCAAGAGTTTCCAGGTCGTTCAGGGGACTCGCAGAATGTTTAATTCGATGGACAAAAATAAAACCGGGGTTCGGATCCTGCTGGGGATTGTTGTCGGCCTCCTCGGAATCGGAATGCTGCTTTATCTTGTGCCGCAGGGGAATTCGGATGTCACTACCGACAACAATGTTGTCGCCTCCGTGGGTGGAAATCCCATTACCCGCAACGATGTGTCTCACGAACTCTCGCGCATCCAGGCCAGCGGCCAGATGTCTCCGGCTCTGATGCCTCTCTATACCCAGCAGATCATCGTGCAGCTGGTCACCAAGAAAATGATGGAATTGGAAGCAGAGCGCCTGGGTATAACTGTCACCGAGCCTGAGGTCGTTGATCGCATCAAGACAATTCTGCCCACAGCCTACGAAAACGGAACCTTCGTGGGCACGGAGGCATATGCTGCGCAAGTCCAGATGCACTTTCAGATGACCATTGGCGAATTTGAGGACCTTGTCCGGGAAAGCATGGTGATGGAGAAATTGCAGGCGCTGGTGACCTCAGGCATTATTGCCACCCCGGATGAGGTACTCGCGGAATTCCGGCGCAAGAATGAAAAGATCAAAATGGATTATGTCGTAGTTCATCCCGATTCGCTGGAATCGCAAATCCAGGCTTCGGAGGCGGATCTCAGCGCCTATTACGACAAGAATAAGACCAAGTACATGGTTCCCGAGCAGCGCGTCGTGAATTACCTATTGATCGATCCAGGGCAGCTCGAAGCGAAGGTGACTCTTACCGAGGCGGAGCTTCAAGCCTACTACAACGCGCACATCGATACCTACAAGGTCGAAGATCGCGTCCAGATTTCGCGCATCTGTTTCAAGACCGAGGGCAAGACCGATGCCGAAATGACGGAAATTCGCAAAAAGGCGGACGATGTTTTGAAGCAGGCTAAGAGCGGCGGCAAATTCGATGAGTTGGCAAAGAAATATTCCGAGGATGCCTCCACAAAAGACAAGGGTGGCGACATTGGCTGGATCATGCACGGCCAGGCAGAAGCCGCGTTCGAAAATGCTGCATTCAGCCTTCCCAAGGGCGGCATTTCAGATCCTATCCAAACGCAAGTCGGCTTGTGCATTTTGAAAGTCGCCGACAAAGAAACCGCGCGCACCAAGAGTCTGGCGGAAGTAATGCCCATGATTCAGGCCACTCTGGCCACTCAAAACGCACAAGCCATGGCCGAAGACCTGCAATTGAAAATTGGAGACCAACTTCGCCAAACGGGCCGGCCCACTTTGGATGCGCTTGCCAAGCAATACTCCCTCCCCAGTGGCGAAACGCGGCCGTTGACGGTCACAGATTCTGCGCCTGAGCTCGGCAATGCCCCTGACATTAAAGACAATATTTTCAGAATGCGCATAGGCGACATCAGCCAGCCCATTCGGACCGATCATGGCTTTGTCGTTCTTTCGGTCAAGAGTATTCTTCCTGCCCACCAGGGCACACTCGCCGAAGTCCACGACAAGCTCGTCACTGACTATCGGCATGAAAAATCCGTTGAATTGGCCAAGCAGCGCGCGGCCGATTTGGCTAAGCGAGCCCAAGGAGGGGAGGATTTCGCCAAAGCCGCAAAAGCTCTTAGTTTTGAAGTGAAGACCAGCGACCTCATCGCCAGGGACGGATCAATCTCAGGTGCCGGTACGGCCCGCCAGTTCCTGGCAGCGTTCAACGTCCCAGCAGGGAAGACCGGCGACCCGGTATCGCTCGGCGCGGACTGGCTGGTTTACAAGATCGACGACCACCAGCAGCCCAACATGGACGACTTCGAAAAACAAAAGAAGGACATCGAGGATCAGCTCCTTAACTCAAAGCGTCAACTCGCCTTCCAAAGCTTCCAGACTGCCCTGGAGGGTCAGATGCAGAAAGAAGGCAAACTCACCTATAACCAGGATGTGATGAAGCAGCTTACCCGCCCAACCTAGCTCGGGCGTCTCGTAACTTGCTATAAACAATAGCCTTATATTCCATTTATTTTCCGTTGCCCGATAACCTCTCCTGAGCTAGAATCTTTGTCCAGAACCCTCGTCCCGCTGTCAGAGTCTCGTGGCCAATGCGACACAATCTCCATTTGACGTCTTTCGCCAATGGGATACTCCGGGCAACATCATATCGGCCCAACGGACCCCAAAGCGGTAAGCCTTATCCATGCGGTTTTGAAACAGGAGTAGCCATAGAAATCAGTTTTCCACAGACAGGTGCAGACGATTGAGGGGTGGGGGACATCATGAAAACAAAACCGAACGGTCGACAAAGGGCAGCAATTACTCGGCCAACATTGATTGGCAGCCGCGCCAGGAACGGTCACAAAAAGACCAACGGCCGGATGAACCATTACCTGTGCAGCCTGGAAAAGAACCAGGCTGGGAAATTCGCCCTGCGGATTCGGGCTCGGTTTGCACGCCAAAACTGGTTGCTCTCGGTCTACTCCGTGTCTGCTACCTTTGACCAGGCCATGCGGAAACTCGAACAAACCCTTCGCTTCATGCAACGGAGTGAGGAGCGGCTTTGGTTTTGGGGAATCGACCGGTCCGACGACCCAAACTTTGCGGCCGATCTGTTGGGGACCGAAGGATTGAAGTTGGATCGCCGCTCGGAGTTTCCCGCCCACTCAGTGGCGGTCATGCTCGCGCCGGATCGTCCCGTCCATGCCGAACTTCTGCAGCCCGTCCGTCGCGACTTCAGCCAGGCACGGGAAGTGGCTCGCTCCGCCAGCGCTTGAGTATTTGAAGTTCCTTAGCGAATTCGCGGGGACTACCTGCGGCTTATTCTTCGCGAAGCAATACTTCTCCAACTCCGATTCGCTGGTCGTTCAAGAACAGTCTGTACTTAAACGATCCTGCCTTCGTTCCCGGTCGCGGCGGCCCGCTCATCAAACGCGATCCCGCGGGTGCCTGAAACACGTTGGACGAAAACGGGCAGCGGTTCGGGTCAAACTCAATTTTCAAATTCGCTAAATCAGAAAGCCACTCGACCTGGTCATGCGGCCCGATCACGATGACTTCTGGAACCATTCCGACAAGAACGAGTTTGTCTGCCATAAATTGTGCGCCCGCGATCCCTCTGTGACTGTATTTCTGTCCGGCCTATGATTCTGCGAGGAGGTTACAGCGGCCTGCGAGCCAAACAATAGCATACCGTGCGGCCATTTACACTCTGCTCCCGGCTTCGCATTAGATTTTGTCAGGATTTCTTCCGCTGAAAATGATAAACAAAAAGTCTTGAGCAAATACGCGAACTCGTGCTCACTCGAGAACTTTGACCTCGTGGAATTGCGGAGAGGTGATTTTCAGCGGCCGGACGCCCTCTCCTTTCAGGTACGCGTCGAAAAAACTGTGCAAGCAGAATGACGTGACGGCAAGTTGGCGGGCTCCTTTGATTCTGAGCACGCCAAACAATCTCAGCGCCCTTAGCACGATTCCACTCTTCAAGAGAGCTCCGTCATCGTTGAAGGTGAAGTGGTTCGCGCCGGCGATTTCCACGAACAATCGCCCATCGGGGGGAAGCCGATCATAGATCGCTTGGATGTCGGCCTTTACTTGCTTACTTTCCTCGTCGGACAATCCAACTTGCGCGCTGAGAAGGAACATGAACGGCTGATGTATGCCTGACTGAATGACGCTGCCGACCGGAGCGCCGTCTATGTCGATCCCGGCCTTGCACCGCGAATCCTGCGAGCAGAATTGCGCGGCCTGCGCCCCTCCGAAGGAATGCCCAAATATTCCCACTCGTGTCATGTCCAGCCGCCCCACAAATCTGCCGGATTCATCCGACGCGTTTAACCGCGTTAGTTGATCAATTACGAACCCAATATCGTCGGTCCACGCGGTCAGGATTTTGTTTATACAGGCGGTCTGCTCCCGTCCCGTTTTCTCAAGACACAATTCCGGATTGTTCTCCGGCCTGCGCTCCAGCACCCGGCCGTCAGGGAACGCGACGACCCCGGTGCGGTAGGGCGCGTCGATGCCCACCACAATATAACCGTGACTGGCAAGATCCTCGGCCAGGGAAGTGTAGTTGACCACCTCGAGGGACGCTCCTGCTCGCATGACCACCACCGGGTAGGAGGGTAGCTCAGGCGAGACCTCTGCTTTGTGAAGAGCGTGTGGACGGACTTTCGACAAGTCTCGCGTCAGGAACTTCGTCATCAGCGAGCCTCTCCAGCGATCGATGGCGGTTCGCAATGCGGCTGGCATGTAATCGTCAACGGGAGCCGCCAACCCAGTCTGCGCCGGATACCAAATCCAGACGCTGACTTCGCGTTTGGTTCCAGGCACCGGCGCCAGCGCGTCAAATGCCTGATCGTCAGTCCAATCATAGATAACACGGCCAACCGGGAACGGCCCCGAGGGAGTGGGAAGTGTAACCGCAGTATTGTGGTCAATCCGAAGAGCGGCCAGCAACACAAAGATTCCGATAATTCCAAGAAGAGCAAGACCGGCGAGCCACTTGAGCAGGCGCATCACAAACGTGGGTTGCTTCGGGTTTGGATTTGAAGGCTCGGGAACGAGCTTGCTCATTGAGCTATTCTGTGCGAAGTACTTTATGGTGTCAAGTATTCAGCAGGGCGTTCAACAGCCGTTTTTACGTCCTGGAAGAAAATGGACTAAAGGCTTGCATCAATCCGGGATCATTGGCCCGGGTTGCGTGAGACTTGCCAGCCACAGGTCCCGGGCGAGCGCGCCAACCTACTGCAGCGATTCCACCGCCTTCACAATGTGCGACGCCGAAATGCCAAATTTTTCGAGCAGCTCATCCGCTTTGCCCGAATGGGGCACGCGATCCACCCCCAGCCGCCGCTGCCCGGTCGGAGACGCGCCTGCTCCCGCGAGCGCAGCCAACACCGCTTCACCGATTCCGCCCTCGGGGTAGTGATCCTCCACCGTAACCAGTTTCCCTTTCCCCGCGCGGATTTCCGCCGCAAGCTTCGCTCCATCCAGTGGCTTCACGCAGTAGAGGTCCACCACTCGCGCCGATATTCCTTTCGCGCGCAGCAGATCGTAGGCCTTCAGCGACTCGTGCACCGTGATTCCCGCCGCGATGATCGTCACCGTATCGCTCGCGCTCTGGCGAATCACCTTGAATCCCGGTACCGAAAACTCCTCTGTGGCAGAGTAAAGCTGTCCCGTCTTGGGCCGCGACGTCCGGATATAGCTGATCCCCGGCACGCGCGCCGCAATTTCCGTCAGCCGTTCTGCCGACACTGCGTCCGACGGATAAAACACCGTCGCACCGGGAATCGCCCGAAACATGGCCAAATCTTCCAGCCCCATTTGCGACGGCCCGTCCTCGCCAATGCTCACTCCGCAATGCGATCCACACAATTTAATCGAACTGCGGCTCACCGCCGCCATTCGCACCTGGTCATATGCTCGCGAAAGGAAGCACGCGAACGTCGCCGCGAACGGCACATATCCCTGGGCCGCCAGTCCCACGGACAGCGAAACCATATTTTGCTCCGCAATGTAGCCTTCGATCAGCCGGTCCGGTGAGTCCTTCTCTATCGCATCAGAGAATGTCGAGTTTTTCACATCGCCATCCACGGCATAGACTTTGGGATTCACCGCGCCCAGCTTGCGCAGTGCCACCCCATAGGCTTCTCTTGTGGCTGCCTGCTCGCCTGGTTTGTAGTCGGGGGGTGGCGGCGCTGGAAAATCCGGCGGCACGGGTAGGGAAGTGCGCGCATACGATTTCCCCGGGTCCGCAGGGATCGGTGGAATTGTCCCCAACTCCGCGAGCGCCTTCTCCAGTTGTTCGGGTGAAAGCGGCTTGCCGTGCCAGCCATCTTTGTCGTTCAGAAAACTCACTCCATGCCCCTTAAAAGTGCGCGCCATAATTGCCGTGGGGCGATCGGTGATCGTGCGCGCCTTATCGAGCGCCGCCATCACCACCGCGGCATCGTGTCCATCAATCACTTCCACGTGCCAACCCTGGGCTTCAAACTTCAGCCGGTAAACTTCCATGTCGTGCTTATACATGGTGCGTTGGCTTTGCCCCAATGCATTCACGTCGCCGATCGCCACAAGATTCGTGATGCCCGCGTGCCCAGCAAATGCCGCCGCTTCCCACACCTGTCCCTCGGCCATTTCACCGTCGCCCATCAGCACATACACGCGCGCGGACGATCCTGCCAACTTCGCGCCCAGCGCCAGCCCCGCCCCAACAGATAGTCCCTGTCCGAGCGAGCCCGTCGCCGCGTCCACGCCCGGAATCAGCGGAGTCGGGTGGCCTTCGAGTTCGCTGGACACCTGACGGAGCGTCATTAATCTGGAAACGGGGAACACGCCGCTTTCCGCAAGCGCCGCATAGAGCACCGGCGCGGCGTGCCCTTTGGAAAGAACGAAGCGGTCGCCTCCAATCGCGTTGGGATTTGCGGGATCAAACTTCATGGCGTGGAAAAACGTCGCCGCCACCAGTTCCGCCGCGGAAAGGCATGACGTCGGATGCCCGGAGCCCGCCGCCGTGGTGGCCCGCAATGAATGGATGCGCAGCAGCCGCGCCTTCTCCTGTATTAATTTCACTTCCTCGCTTTGCAGGGGACTCTTCAGGGTGGCGCTCATCCGGAAAACCTCCAGGGAGAATTGGGGCGCGCCATATTCTACATCGAATCCTCACTCGAATCTTGGGGCGGCCTACGGTGGCCTGTGGAATTCGATGAAGGTTTTTTTTCCTGCACTCCTATATCATCCATTTTTAGCCACTCCTCTTTAGGTGCCCTCGCCCCTATGTTATCCTCCAGCTAACATGTGGAAGAGATTCGCCCTTCTGCTATTTGTCCTTATGACAGGTTCATTCCTTTGGCTTTCGAGGGGGCAAGCCCAGGAACCAGTGGTTTCGACCTCCCCTGCCCAGCCCTCTCTCGACGACGCTTTCAAACTCTATCGACAGGGCAAATCGGATCTGGCTCTGGCGGAATACAATTCAATCATCGCCGCTAACCCAAACAGCGCGCAGGCCTTCACGGGGCTTTCTCGTGTGCTTCTGAGACTCAAGAGAATTGACGATTCCTACGCCGCCGCGGCCAAAGCGGTGCAACTCCTTCCCGACTTATCCGATGCTCACGTCGCATTGGGTGAAGTTTACTTTAGACAGGGGAAACTTACAGACGCCGAAAACGAGTTCCTCACACAGGTGAGAGCCAACAGCAGTAACGCGCGGGCTTTCCTGGGAATGGCCCGGATCTCGGAAGCCGCTTCATTCCACAAGCAAGCCAAGGACATGATCGATAGGTCTTACGCTTTGGATCCACACGATCCGGACGTTAACCGCGAAAGACTCAGAATTCTTGGCCGCAGTGTATTGGTGCATGTTCAAAGCGATTCGAAGCCAGGCGAGTCCAATGATTCTTCCTCTGAAGGAACTCTCATGGATCGCCTGGTCACGTTTCTGGGGGATACGCCCATACCTGACGGCCCCAGTTGCAAACTGGTTTCCAACACGAAATCCGCGCAGGTTGAGCTTCTCCCAATGCATGAGTCCCCGAGCATAATTCGCGGTTATGGTCTGAACGTAAAGATAGACGGAGCCTCTTCCGTATTGGCTTTGGACACCGGCGCACCCGGCATTCTCGTAAATCACAAGATAGCCGAGAAAGCCAAACTGAAGAAAATCGGACAGACGACGATTTCTGGAATAGGCGACAAGGGCCCAATCGAAGGCTACATCGGCGTTGCAGATTCCATCAAGATTGGCGACCTCGAATTTCAAGGATGCGTTGTTGAGGTGTCTGAAAAGGGAACTGGGGTCGGCGTGGACGGATTGATCGGGACCGACTTGTTTTCCCAATTCCTGGTCGATATTGATTTCCCAAAGGCTAAACTGAAGCTGAGTGAGTTGCCTCCCTACCCCAACAATCCTGCCCCAGCTTCTGGAACGGAATCTGACAACCGTGCGGATTTGCAACTCCACAACCGCTATGTCGCCTCCGAGATGAAAACCTACACCCCGGTTTATATATTTCGGAAGCAGATCCTGGTTCGTACCAAGATAAATGACTCAATAACGAAATTGTTCGTGCTGGATACCGGATCGGTGCTCAATTTGATTTCCCCGGCCGCGGCGAGAGAAGTGACAAAGGTTTCTCGTGATTCTCAAATGGAATTAAGGGGACTTAGTGGCAATGTAAAGGATGTCTTCAGCGCAGATTCGGTCACTCTAACTTTTGGAAATCTACGTCAGAAGAATTTGGACATATCCGCGTTCGATCCTTCAGCCTTGAGCGAGTCTCTGGGCACTGAGGTTTCAGGTTTCTTGGGTTTTGCAGTGTTGAGGATGCTGGACGTCAAAATTGACTACCGCGACGGCCTGGTCAATTTTGACTTCGACTCCAAACGATTTTTTTAGTTCCGCGTTCCCCTGTCGCGGCCTTCGTTTCCTCCCATCACTTCGCCCTTTGCATTGAATTGCGACGCTGTATAACCGGGAAGGCTGGTCCGTCGAAAGCACATCACCCGCGACAAACTCTGCATCCGCCTTCCGAATCTGATTGCTTTAGGTACCCTCGCTTCTATGTTATCCTCCCGCCAACATGCGGCAAAGACTACCTACTTTGCTAGTCTTGATAGCCATGGTGTCGCTGTCTCCCTCTGTTTGCGCCCAGGCGCAACAGCCGGTCCCGGCGAAATCCTCGGAGCCGCCTACTTTTCAAGACGCCCTGCATCTCTATCGCTCCGGCAAGTTGGAGGACGCCCTGGCGGAATACAATGCGCTCATCGCCGCCGGATCGCATCCGGCGCCGGGTCATGTCGGAGTTTCCCGGACGCTTTTAAAGCTCGGCAGATTAGAGGAGGCTCGCGCTGCCGCGGCCAAAGCCTTGGAATTCAATCCTGATTTTTCGGATGGTCACGTCGCTCTGGGAGAAGTCTATTTCCGGCAAGGGAAGCTTGTTGAGGCCGAAAAGGAATTCGTCGCGCTCGTCAGGGCGGAAAGCGATAATGCTCGCGCCTACCTCGGGATGGCGCGAATCTCCGAAGCCTCATCCTTTCACAAGCAGGCCAAAGATCTTATTGAAAATGCCATGGCACTGGATGCCGGCGATCCGGATATTCAAATCGAAGCCTTCTTGATTCTTGGAAGAAAAGCGCCGGTCAAAGTTCAACAAGAACCAAACGGAAGCTCAAGCGATTCACCGCCCGCAGCAACAGGACAATCAGAGCTGGTCAAGTTGGAGTCGCTCTTCGCCGATTCCTGGGTCCGCGATGTCCCTGTATGTAGAGTGGTCCCGGTTCTCAAGCCGTCCCAGCTCTCTCTTCATCCTGTTACGGTGGCCCCCTCGGTAATCGGCAGTTACAGTCTGGATGTGAAAATAGACGGAGTCTCCGCAAGCCTGATCTTGGACACCGGTGCGCCGGGAATTCTTGTGAATCGCAAACTCGCCGAGAAAGCCAATCTAAAGAAGATCGGCCAATCGGAATTGAGCGGAATCGGTGACAAGGGCCCAGTGGAGGCCTATCACGCCGTGGCCGACTCCATCAGAATTGGAGACCTCGAATTCCAGAATTGCCTTGTGGAGGTTTCCGACAAATCATCTATCGTCGGAGAGGACGGGCTCATCGGTGCTGATGTGTTCGAGAATTTCCTGGTTGACTTAGACTTTCCGTTTTCAAAGTTGAGGCTGAGCGCATTGCCTCCCTACCCGGATGAGCAGGCTGGTCATTCCGCCCAACATGCAGCCTCGCAGCCCGTCTCAGAATTCCACAACAGATATATCGCCCCGGAGATGAAGTCCTTCACCCCGATGTATCAATTCCAAAGGCACATTTTGGTTCTGACCAGCGTAAATAACTCGGTCCCAAAACTGTTCATGTTGGATACGGGCGCAATGCAAAATTTTATTTCCCCTGCCGCTGCCAGGGAGGTCACCAGAGTTTCCAGGGATTCTGATGTTCAAATCAAGGGCTTGAGCGGGAAAGTAAAAGATGTCTTTAGCGGCGATTCAGTGAAACTGACGTTTGGAAATCTTAATCAAGAGAATCTGGATATCTCCGCGTTTGACACTTCCGGCATCAGCGAAGCGATGGGGACGGAAGTATCCGGCTTTCTTGGCATGGCTGTGCTGAAGATGCTGGATGTCAAGATTGACTATCGGGATGGTTTGGTTAAATTTACGTTCGATTACGACCGTTTTCGTACGCCTTGACACTTCTTGCCTCTCCCGCTGGCTTCAGCGCCTTCTGCTCATCCTGGGCGACCGGCCTTCCGCCTGCAAGATTCTTCAACGCAGGTCTGGCGAAAACCCGGCTTCCGCGATAGAGTCTGCATCCGCCGTCCAACTGAACTTACCAATCGCAGTCGAGATTGCTGCATGAGCGTTTTGCTCGGGAGGAAGTAAGCTTATGGTTCGCCACATTTCGCGGAGTTCTTCGGGAAGCCGCCGTCTCGCGTTGCCGTACTTCTTGGTGATGCTTATCGTTTCTTCAGGACTCATAGTCGGATTGCTGACCCAGACCGGTCGTGCGCAGTCGCGTGAGGAGCAGGAGCGCCGCGCCGCGCCCGTGGTTCCCAATTGGGATCTTGCCGAGCAATGGTCTTCGGCGAAGGTCGGCAAACTCCTATTCGACCTTACTATTACTCCGCACTGGTTCGAGACTTCAGATAAGTTCTGGTACAGCTATCAGACCACCGACGGCATGCGCTGGTGGGTGGCGGACCCGCTCAAGAAATCGAAATCGCTGATGTTCGATAACGCGAAAGTCGCGTCACAACTTTCCTTGCTTACCGCGCTGCCTTACGATTCCCAGCATCTGGCCATCCGCAACGTCAAGCTCGCCAAGAAAGACACCGTCCTGACGTTTGATGTGCAGGTTTCCAAAGATGCTGTAATCCCCAACGAGGAAAAGAAGGCCGAAGATAAGACAGACGAAACGAATCAGACAGAAAATCAAACCGATCAGACGCAGGGTGGCGGCCGCGGTCAAGGCGGCCGGCGTGGCGGCGGTGCAGCCGGCGCGAATCCAACCCCTCCGGAAACCACGCGCACAATTTACTTCGAGCTGGAACTGGCTTCCGGCAAAGTGACGCGCCTCGACAAATATGACGCGCCGCCCCCACGCTCGCGTTGGGCCTCTTCCATTTCACCCGATGGAAAAATCATCTTGTTCGCGCGCGGCCACAACCTCTTCATGATGGACTCGGATAATTACAAGAAAGCGCAGAAAAAACCGGGTGACACCTCCGTAGTCGAAACGCAACTTACCACCGACGGCGAGGAATACTTCAGTTACGCACGCGTGCTCCTGGATGAAGAGCAGCAGATGCTCAAGCGCGACCAGAAGGATGATAAAAACAAACTGGGCCCCCGCACCCCGGCAATTGGCGTGCAATGGTCCAAAGACTCCAAGAAATTCAGCACCACCCGTGCCGACGAGCGCAAGGTCGCTGATCTCTGGGTCATCCACACCCTTTCTAATCCGCGGCCTATTCTCGAATCCTACCGCTACGCCATGCCCGGCGAAGAAAATGTGCCGCAATACGAAACCTATGTTTTCGACGTGGCTTCCAAAGCGCGCGTGACCATCAAGACCGAAGGCTTCAAGGACCAGACGGTCGCCGTCGCCACCGACCGCGTCACCAACAGGATGCGCGAGCAGATGCGCGAAGATCAGGGAGTCGGCCAGGGCGGCGGACCGATGTTCGGGGGCGTCACGCCCATCTGGCTCGCCGACACCTCCGACAAACTTTATTACGTCCGCACTAGCCGCGATCTACATCGTGTGGATATCTGCGTCGCGGACACTTCATCGGGCGCGTCAAAAACGCTCATCGAAGAGCGGGCCAACGTATACATCGATGTGAAGCCTCTGCGCCAAGTCAACAACGGTGCGGAATTGTTCTGGTGGTCGGAACGCGATGGCTGGGGCCATTACTATCTTTATGACGGCGAGGGCAAGCTCAAGAACCAGATGACCTCCGGCGAGTATATGGCTGACGCCATCCTTACTCTCGACGACAAGGCGCGTGTCATGTATTTCACCGCCAACGGCCGCGAGCCGGACGAGGATCCTTATTACTTGCATCTCTATCGCGTCAATTTTGATGGCTCCGGCCTGAAAATTCTCTCTCCGGGAAATTTTGATCACGCTTTCACCGAGTCCGACAATGGCAAATATTTCATCGATACTTTTTCACGCGTGGACACCGCGCCGAAATCCGTTCTTTATGACAACTCCGGAACCCAGGTCGTGGAACTGGAGACCGCCGATGTCCGTCGTCTCCTGCAAGCTGGCTTCAAATATCCCGAGACGTTCCGCATCAAAGCCGACGACGGCATTACCGACATCTATGGCGTGATGTACAAGCCATTCGATTTCGATCCCAACAAAAAATACCCGCTGGTCGAATATGTTTACCCCGGTCCGCAGACCGAAAGTGTCACCAAGGCCTTCACCCCTCGCGGCGGAGCCGTCGGAGCGAATATCACCCTCGCTCAACTCGGCATTATCGTCATTGAAGTCGGCAATCGCGGCGGCAATCCCAACCGCGATCGTTGGTATGAAACTTATGGCTACGGGAACTTGCGCGATTACGGTCTCGCCGACAAGAAAACCGCCGCCGAGCAGCTCGCCGACCTCCATTCTTATATTGATATCAACCGCGTGGGAATTTGGGGCCACAGCGGCGGCGGGTTCATGAGTGCAGCAGCCATGCTCGAATATCCCGACCTCTTCAAAGTGGCCTGGTCAGAGTCCGGGAACCACGAAAACAACGTTTACAATAAATACTGGAGCGAGAAATATCACGGCGTGAAAGAAGAAGCACAGAAAGATGGCACCGTGAAATTCATTTACAACATTGACAGGAATTCCGAGCTGGCCAAAAACTTGAAGGGTCACCTGATGCTCACCACCGGCGACATGGACAACAACGTACATATGGCCAACACCATGCGCCTCGCCGATGCTCTCATCAAGGCCGGTAAGCGCTTCGACATGCTGGTCCTGCCGGGCCAGCGTCATGGCTACACCACCGACGGCGATTATGTCACCTGGGCGCGCATCAATTATTTCAGCCGCTGGCTCCTCGGTTCCGCCCACGATGGCGCCGATATGATCGAGCTACAGCGTGAGCGCGCCAATTTGGGGGACACGCCTCCCAAAGCTGGCCGCGGAGGCGCGGGTCAGGGCACGCCTCCTCCAGACGACCAGTGCTGTAACCGGTAACGATTAACCGCTCCGGCCCCGCAGTTCCTGATTTTCTTACGGGAAGTGCGGGGCCATCTTTCTACAGACTCAAGAAGCTGCCCAAAAATTCCCGCTATTCGAGCCTGATCATTAAATTTGCGTGAAGAAAAATCCTATTTTCCGTATCTTTCCGCGAACCAATTTGGCCCGTACATTTTAGAAATTTTTTTGATTTCGGGAAACATTTCGCCGCGATTCATCATCAAATTTTCCTGAGCAGCATCAGGTCAGTTCTTCCGGTCATTGTAAGTGGTTACTTGCAATGACGCTTTGTAACTTCGGTCGAATCGCTTCGGCCCCGGGCAATTCGGGTCTCCTGGGTTGGTTCAGATTCGGCAGTTCGAAACAATTCAGCACTGTTGAACCATGGGCCCCGCGGCGGCGACCGCAGGTCCCATAAGAGCCTCGGTTCGTGGCCCAACACTCGCCGCAATTGTCGGCTCCACATCGGCCGCGGTCCTGGGTCCTATATTGTTTTTGTTCGTTTTCGCTGGCTGTGCGCTCGCGGAGATTCGTGTCACAGGTGCCCTTCCCAGGGCCCTGTCTCCATCTCCGTTCTCGCAGTTGTCTCATTTCAATCTGATGGCAAAAGGAGAAGAAGATGGACAGGAAGCTATTGAAAATCGCAGTAGCAGTTATGGCCGGAGCCGCGCTCGTCGCTCCAGCCTGGGCAAATCCGGTTGATCGTTCTGTTAGTCACATGGCCGTTACAGGTGCTCACCTCAAAATTGGCGACAAGGAGCTTGACGAAGGGACCTACAAATTCACAGCCACCGACAACGCGCTTACCGTTGAATCGGATGGCAAGGTTGTCGCTCAGACTCCTGGTCGCTGGGTCACTCTGAAGGACAAAGCTGGTTTCGATTCCGTCATCCGCTATGCCGACGGATCCGTTTGGCAACTTCGCTTCCGCGGCGAGGAACGCGTTTTCATCGTTTCCACTCCCAAAGAGACAGTTAAGTCCAGCGTCCACTAATTCCGGCCGGAAGGGAGGCGTTTCGCACGGGTGCAAACGCCTCCCAATACCTTCCGTCTTGTCCGCCTCAGGATCATTCCCGCCGAGTAATATTGACACCGTTCAATGCCTGTCGTAAGGTCGTTCCAGACTCGTTCATAGTTTCCTTCTTTGAGGTTTGCGAACATTTGGAATCTTCAATGAGCGAGTGCTTGTGGCGTTTTTGGGTTTTACAGTTAGATATCGAACATTTATCGTGATTTCAAGCTTCATCCATTGGAATAATGCTGCTATCCTTCATCACTGGACACCCCCGGCAGATGACATAAAAGTCCGCCCCTAATTCTCATTGGGAAGAGGGACATTGGCCAATACAAAGTTGTCGTGCTTTTGGAACAAAACTGATTTTGCCGCGGGGTACCGTTCAGCCGTATCCCTTCACAGCCACACCAACTACTCCAAGGAAAGCCTGATTTTTATTCCTCAATTCACCGAAAATTGGCCGGTGCTCAATTGGGCCTTGAAGCGTAAATGCGATTTGGCAAAAATCCCGGTGGATTTCAGCCGCGCCTATTGGACTCCACCCCTCACGCCAGAGCGCGCATATAACGTGGAGAAGAGCCAGATCGAAGACTCATTGGGCGTCACGGGCTTCGTTTCGCTCACGGACCACGACACCATTGAGGCGCCAACGTCATTGCATATGACCGCGGACGCGCACCCCGTTCCCATCTCACTGGAATGGTCGGTTCCTTATGAAGGGACGGTTTATCACTTCGGAATCCATAACCTGCCGGTCCAATCCGCGCAGGAGATCATGGCCCTGCTTGCCGCGCACACCAATAATCCTTCCGAAACGCCTTTTATTGGATTGATTTCCATGCTCCATGAGATCCCTGAAGTGTTGATTGTCTTCAATCATCCGCTGTGGGATCTATGCAATCTCGGTCCCAAGCGCCACCGCGAAATTCTCGATAAATTCCTCCGGCAATATTCCAATTATGTTCACGCCATTGAGCTGAATGGCATGCGCTCCTGGAAAGAAAACAAGGAAGCGATGAAGCTCGCGGATCGGTGGGATCTCCCCATCATCTCCGGTGGCGACCGTCATGGTTGTGAGCCCAGCGCGGCGCTGAACCTGACCACTGCGGGGACTTTTCCCGAGTTTGTTCAGGAGATCCGGTTGGATCAGAAGAGCCACGTGGTTTTTATGCCCCAGTACTCAGAGCCGCGCGCGGTCCGAACTGCTCATTGCCTGATGGACGTTATTCGATTCTATCCGGACGCGCCACTCGGCTCCCGTCGCTGGGACGACCGGGTATTCCATCCGGGCCTTGACGGGATTGCGATTCGCCCTCTTTCCGCTCTCTGGAACACGCCGCCCGATTTTCTCAAGCGGATTTTCGCCGGGCTCCTCATGTGGGAGTCTTCCGCGACTCGACGCTCCCGCAGGCGCTCCGACCCCTCGAGAGTAGATTTGCGAATCTCCTCGAACACTTCCCGCGAGGCCGCTCTTTGAAGCCGGAAAAGCCCAGGGTTGCGTACTTCCCTGATAACTACAGCGAAATTGACGGCGTGGCTAAGACCAGCCGTCACTTTGAGTCTTATGCTCGCGAACACAGTCTGCCCTTTCTGATGGTTCATGTCGGCTCTCGCCGAGAGACTTTTGCCGAAGGGTCGGTCACCAGAGTTCAGCTTGAGCGCAGCCCCATGACCTTTCCGCTCGATAGTGCCCATCGTTTTGATTTGCTTTTCCTTCGGCACTACCTGGAAGTTTCTTCGCTGGTCAGGGAATTCGCGCCCGATGTGGTCCAGATCACCGGCCCCAGTGACGTCGGCATCCTTGGCGCGGTAATCGCCCATCGGTTACATATTCCATTGGCCGCGTCGTGGCAGACCAATCTCCATCAATATGCAAGCACGCGCGCCTCCGCTGTGGTATCAGGTTTCTCCAAGTCGCTCTCCGCTAAATTGCCGGCGAAGGTGGAGCGCCTTAGCTTCCGCGCTCTCAACCGTTTTTACATGATCCCGCGGATCTTGTTTGCGCCCAACCAGGAAGTCATCAATCTGCTTGAAAAGACCACCGGCAAGCCTTGTTTCCTGATGCCCCACGCAGTCGACACCGATATCTTTAACCCTGCCTTTCGCGATCAGAAATCCGCTGATACTGCGGACGCGCCGGTAAGAATCGGATATGTTGGCCGCCTCACTCCGGAAAAAAACGTACGCTCGATTGCACGATTGGAGCAGGCGCTTCTCGATAAAGGGCATTCCCGATTCCAATTCGTGTTTGTTGGCGACGGTGCGGACCGCACATGGCTCCGCTCCCATATGCGGCATGCGGAGTTTACCGGCATCCTCACCGGCAAGGATCTCTCCCGCGCTTACGCCAATTTGGATTTTCTGATATTCCCATCAGAAACCGACACCTTCGGCCTGGTGGTCCTGGAGGCTCTTTCTTCCGGCGTTCCCGTTATTTGCATGGCAACCGGGGGACCCAAATTCAGCGTCCAACATGGCGTGACGGGGATGGTTGCCGAAAACTTCGATGAGTTCGTTGCGTCCACCGAGGCTCTTCTCGAGCAGCGTGACTTGCGCATCTCCATGCGAGCCGCTGCACGGGAGTATGCGCTTTCCACCTCTTGGGACCACGTTTTTGATACTATGTACGCAGCTTACGAGCGTTTCCTGCCCGCTCCGGAGTTCCCTCGCACTGGGGTTTTGGATGTAGCAACAACCTGATTGATTTTATTTAGCAGCAACAATGACGCATGGTAGTCTGATTAAAAGTTCCTAACTTCTTTAGGAGAAAAGGATTCTATGGCCCATCGCGGCTATCGCTGGAGTGCTCTCTTGTCTGTTTTTGCTGCGATTTGCTTGCTTGGGCCGCGTCCTGGTGTTGCCCGGCCTTCCCCATCCGATCCTCCCATCAGCCCGCTCACTCTTGCCCAGGTTGTGGATAAGATGATCGTGAAGAACGCCGCGCGCGCCGTGGCGTTGGAGCGTTATACCAACCGCCGTCTGTATGTGCTTGACTACAAGGGTTTTCCCACGGGCCTCCATGCGGAAATGGTTGTGGACATGGATTTTAGCGCCCCGGCCACGAAGAGCTTCACGGTAGTTTCCGAGACGGGCTCTAAGTATCTGATGAACCTGATTTTCAAGCGATTGATGGAAAGTGAGCAGGAAGCCCAATCAAACGAAAACCGCGATCGCGTAAACCTCACCACCCAGAATTACATTTTCAAATCAATGGAATACCAACCCGCCCCGGACGGCTGCTCTTACGTTCTTACACTCGAACCGAAGACGCCTAGCAAGTTCCTCTTCCGCGGGCGCGTTTGGGTGGACTCCAAAGATTTCGCCGTCTGCCGCATCGAGGCCGAACCGGCGAAGAATCCTTCCTTCTGGATCAAGAAAACTGAAATCCATCACTCCTACTCAAAAGTTGGTGATTTCTGGCTACCTGCGGAAAACCTGAGTGTCTCGACCATGCGCTTTGCCGGCCGCGCCACTCTCACCATTGAGTACCAGAAGTATGAAATTGTTGCAGCCCGGACCGTAGGAGAACCTGTTTCCGGTGCGGGCTCCCCCAATAATCCAGACTCACGTCACTGAACGCGCGCGGTCAATTATCTGGAACTCTTTCTCCATGTCAGTTGTTTTTCCGCCCCCAAATCCTATGGCTCGATAACCGTGCATCTCCCGCGCCCCGGCAGGTTCCTTGCGGCTCGCCCATAGTTCGGCTATAGTCAGGCCCTCCACCATCTTTGAATCAGGGGAAGAAAACCGCATGCCCAGTTTCCTGAGGCGCCTCATGCCGCGCGAGGACAATTTTTTCGAAATGTTCGTCGCCCTTGCGCAAAACGCGAACGAAGGCGCAGCGGTGCTGGTCGAGATGCTCCAGAAAGACGATGGTGCCGAGAAGTACGCCCAGCGCATCAAGGATTTGGAGCATGCCGGCGACAACCTGACCCACACGCTTCTGACCCGGCTGAACAAGACATTTATTACTCCATTTGACCGTGAAGATATCCAGTTGCTCTCCAGCCGCATAGACGACATTTTGGATCTGATCGATGCTGCAGCCAGCCGCATGATCACTTACCGCATCGCCCATGTCCGCCGCGGTGTCGCCGACCTTGCTCAAATCCTTAATGATGCCACTCGGGAAGTGGCAGTCGCCGTAAGCGCTTTGGGAAAACACGACCACATTATGGACAAGTGCATCGAGATCAATCGCCTCGAAAACGAAAGCGACCGCGTGTCCCGCATGCTGATTGCGCAACTCTTCGATGAAGAAAAAGATCCTGTCCAGATCATCAAGTGGAAGGAAATTATCGAAGTAATCGAAGCGGCGGTGGACAAGTGTGAAGACGTCGCCAATGTAATCGAGACCGTCACCCTGAAGAACGCATGAGTCCGGCGCCGTGAGCAGCTTCCACCTCGTAATCTTGATTGTCGGCATCGCGTTGGCATTCGATTTCTCGAATGGATGGCATGATGCCGCGAATTCCATCGCTACGGTCGTTTCCACTCGAGTCTTGAGCCCGGGCCTCGCCGTTCTGTGGGCCGCCTTCTGGAATTTCATTGCCGCTTTTGTCTTTGGTACCGCAGTGGCAAAAACAATGGGCACGGGTATGGTGCGCATCGAATTTGTCAATGAGCGCGTGCTGATCGCCGGGCTCATTGGCGCAATCCTCTGGAATCTGTTCACTCTGGTTCTCGGCCTGCCCACCAGCTCGTCTCACGCACTGATGGGAGGTTATGGAGGGGCAGTAGTGGCTCGATCCGGGTTCGGCGCCATTATCCTTTCGGGTTGGACCAAGCCCGTTATCTTCATTTTCATGGCGCCTTTCATCGGCATGTTTACCGCCATCCTCGTCACTATCCTCACCAGTTGGGCGGTCCGAAACCAATCCCCCTCCAGGGTGGACCGCTGGTTTCGCCGCCTGCAACTAATTTCCGCCGCGGGTTACAGCCTTGGCCACGGCACAAACGACGCACAAAAAAGCATGGGTATCATCACTACGGCCCTGGTCGCCGGCGGATTGATCAAAACGTTCGCTGTGCCCTTTTGGGTGATTCTGACCTGTCACCTGGCTATGGGCTGCGGCACCATGGCGGGGGGCTGGCGCGTAGTGAAGACCATGGGCCAGCGCATCACCAAGCTCAATCCATTCGGGGGTTTTTCTGCCGAAACTGCGGGGGCTTTGACGCTGGTCGGCACCGCTCACTTCGGCATTCCGGTCAGCACCACCCACACCATCACGGGAGCCATCGTTGGCGTTGGCGCCTCTCGTCGGATTACTGCAGTTCACTGGGGGGTCACTCGTCGCATCCTCTGGGCTTGGGTACTGACCATCCCTGGTGCCGCCGTGATTGGGTTCGGAATCTTCCGTCTCCTGACCAATTGGTGAGTTCGGCCCAGTTCGGCTTCCTTGAAGTTGGCTTGCGGTCGTATCCGGCAGCGTGCGGCACGTCCCGTGCGGTGGGCTATTTGGAGGGTTGGTATGTCTCAAAGAACGACCGCAACGTGTGGGATCGGAGCAGCTCTCTAGAAGGCGGCAGAGGACTGGACGCGCGCCCAGGGTTGCACCCAACTTGCATCCGACTCGCAACTCACAAACCTGGTTTCTCCGCGAGTCCATCAAGCCCTAGGATTCCAGGTAGTCGAGCGCAATGTAAATTACTGCAAGACGGTCTAATTCGCCTAAATTCACCGGCCTTTGCACAACTTGATTGACTTCTACACCTTTAAGTCATACTGTCCTCACAACCAGACGAGTCGCGCTGTCACCCACATATAGATCAAGTTGGTTCCCCCACCCGCTGCGGGTGAGGTGCCCACTCTCTGGCACTGTTTCCAATTCAAATTAAAGGACTTTGCTAATGAAA
Organism: Candidatus Acidiferrales bacterium; assembly: GCA_035308165.1. Classification (GTDB taxonomy): domain Bacteria; phylum Acidobacteriota; class Terriglobia; order Acidiferrales; family UBA7541; genus DASTCZ01. The sequence continues at coordinate 20,483 of DATGHC010000033.1, forward strand.
AAGTTTCACCCTTTTCTCGCGGTTGGTCTGTCTCTCCTCTGCGTGACTGTCGCTTCCGCGCAGGATGCCACACCTGCCCCGAAGTATATTCAAATCTATCGTGAGTTCGTGAAGCCCGGCAAAGGCCCGGCCCATCAGAAGACCGAAGGGGCATTTGCCCGCGACATGAAGAGCAGCAATGCCATGCCGAACTACACCGCCATGGTTTCCATCACCGGGCCGAACGAAGCCTGGTTTGTCAGCCGCTACGATTCCGTCGGCGCATGGGGCAAGGATACCGAGGACACAGCAAAGAACACCGCTCTCCAGGCCTCTTTGGACCGCGACAACACCGTCGACGGCGAGCTTCTCACCGACTCCCGTAGCATAATCGCCCGCTTCCGCGACGATCTCAGCCACCGCCCCGGCGTCAGCGTTCCCCTGACGCGCTTTTTCTCCATCACGATTGTCAGGATTCGCCCGGGACATGTTCCCGATTTCGAGGCCGCCCGGAAAATCATCAAGGACGCTCATGACAAGGCCGCCCCGACATTCAACTACTCTGTCTATCAGGTGACTTCGGGCATGCCCGCCGGCACCTTCCTGATCATTTCGTACTACAAAACCCTCGCGGACGTGGACGCAGCAGCGGTCATCCATGGCAAAGAGTATACCGACGCTATTGGCGATGACGGCCAAAGGAAACTGAATGAGCTGGCTTCCTCGGGAACCATCAGCTCCGACCCATATATTTTTGCCGTGGATCCGAAGATGAGCTATCCCGACAAGCAAACCATTGCGGCCGATCCGGCTTTCTGGGCTCCCAAGTCGTCTGCCGCACCGGCTCCCACAACCAAGAAGTCTGGCTCGACCAAACCAACCGGCAAATAACGGTCGATCAGGTCGTTAAACATGTCTCAAGTACAGCTCAGGTCTCGGCCCGCCCCGATCCTTCAAGGCGGGCCAGACCGCAGAGTTTTCATCCCTTTCAATTGAAATCCTCCCCCAATGGGCTAAAATCCGCTGTCTCACTGACTTAAAAGGATCGATCCGCATGCCAGATATCAGGCACTCGCTGTTGATTAACGCCCCCGCTGAAGCCATCTACCCTCTCGTCTCCACCGGCGAAGGCTTCTCGCAATGGTGGTCGGCCGACGTAACCGAGGGCGCGGGAGGCTTGGTGGAGTTGGGTTTCCTTAATCGGAGTACGATCTACGCTCTCAAACCTGTGTCCGCCGTCACGCCTCTCGTGGCCAACTGGCTGTGCACCAGCGGCAGGGAGTGGGCCGGCACAAGAATCGAATTCAAGCTCGAAAGAAACGGTGGCAAGGCACAGGTTCGCTTCACTCATGCTGATTGGGCCGACGAAACCGACTATTTCATCTCCTGCAACACCGTTTGGGGAGGGTTGATGTTCCGGCTGCGCGCTGCCGCCGAAGGCAAACCGCAAGGCCCGCTCTTCTTGGCTAATAGCCTTGGGTATTAACAGGGCATTACAAGTCGCTTTGGTTATTCAAATATCTTTGCCTCTTTTCATTTGCCTCTTGATATTCACAACGCACCTTCGCTAATTTCAATTTGGAACAGTCTCCTCCAGCGAGACTGTATTGATCGCGGGACGGAGCCGGAACCAAATCGAAGTTGAATTCTCAGGAAAGGGGCACACAAGCATGGAAGAGAAGGCAGCCAACAAGATTGATCATGCTTTGGATACTTTCAAGCTGACCGTGGGCGATCCGTTCCTCGAGCGGGCGCGGGAAATCAACAACCAGATTGCTCAACGCGCTTACGAGTTTTTTGAGGCTAGCGGTTTCACGCACGGTCACGACCGAGAGAACTGGATTCTTGCTGAATCGGAAATCCTCCAACCCGCCGCCGTGGACATCACGGAGACGGAAAACGAAATCACGCTTCGCGCGGAAGTGCCGGGTTTCAAGGAAAGGGAACTCGAAGTACATGTCGCTCCGTTTTCCATCTGTATTTCCGGCGAACGGCGCGAGATGAGCGAGCAGAAGGAAGGGAAGACAATTATTTCCGAGCGCCGTGCGCGCCAGGTCTACCGCCTGCTCGATCTGCCATCGCAGGTTGATCCCAACCTTGTCATCGCCACGCTCAGCGACGGCGTTCTCGAAATCAAACTCTCAAAGGTTGGCGTCGGGAAGAAAGTTCCTGTCCTGGCCAAGGCTGCCGGAGCCTGATCCGTTCCAGCGGATAGCAGTAGCTGTTCATTTGCTTTCGTGACTGGCTGCATTTGTCCATCTGGCGGACATTTCTCGTCCTCCAGATTCACCATGGGGGATTTCGCTCTCTAAAAACTTTTCCTTTTCGGATTCGCCCAACTTGCGCCCCAGCCGCAAATCGCGATCTGTTCCCGCCATCGCGCCTCAGTGTCATAACCACCGTCTCTCTGGACAAAATCGTTTTCCACTCTATAATACGCGTCCAGAAAGCACGGTCCGGCGAACCACGCTTCCACGAGTCGCACGCACAGGAGGTTCCGGATGAAAGTGATTCAAAATAAAACGACAAGTCTGGCCTGCATCATCTCATGCGCCCTTGCAGTAGCCTTCTGTTGCTCATCGTTGCAGGCACGCACTCATGAAGGGCTCGCGCTCTCACTCCAGAATCCGCCTCCGGCGCAAACGCAGTCCACGCAGCCTGCGCAGCCGCAGTCCGCACCACTGCCGGCCGATCAGTTGCAGCAGATCGTTGCGCCCATCGCTCTATACCCCGACGCGCTGGTCGCTCAGATCCTGGCCGGTGCCGCCTATCCCAGTGAAATCGAGGATGCTCAGCATTTCCTTAAAGACAATCCCGATCTGAAAGGTACCGACCTGGCCACAGAAGTGGACAAGAAGGATTGGGACCCCAGCGTGAAAGCGCTCACGCAGTTTCCCTCCGTCCTTTCCAACATGGATCAGAATCTTTCCTGGACCACCACGCTGGGCAACGCCAATCAAAGTCAGCAGGCCGACGTGTTGGACGCGGTCCAATTCATGCGCGCCAAGGCGCAAGCCGCCGGAAATCTGAAATCCACCCCGCAGCAGACCGTCACAACGCAGGACAAAACCATCGTCATTCAACCTGCCCGGCCTCAAGTTGTTTACGTTCCCGAATACGACCCTGCGGTCGTCTATGGCTATCCCGTTGCCGTTTGGCCCGGCTTCCACCCCTGGTGGGGATTCTGGGGCGGCGGCCCGTATTTCCATTGGGGTCTTGGATTCGGTATCGGTCCCTGGGGCGGATTTGGCTGGGGCTGGCGGGCTTGGGGTTTTAACTGGGCTGGCAGAGGTTTGCTGTTTCACGGCGGAGTATACGCCTTTCACAATGGCGCCGCTTATGCTCGCGGTTACGCACACGGCGTCGCCGCGGCAAATCGGGCAGATCGCCGAGCAGATGCAAATGGGAACGCAAATCGTGGCCAGTCCGGCACAGGAAAGACCACTGGTCAAACCGGAACGCGTTCAGGCACCGGCACACAATCTGCCTCTAAGTCGGGAACGCAAAACGGAACCCGCTCGGGCACGCAATCTGGAACTCGCTCAGGCACTGCCTCTGCCGCAAACCGTGGCGGAAGTCCGTCAGGTGGTGCTTCAGCCAATTCCAAAACCGGCACAACGTCGGGCACGCGAGGTGGCGGGACTGGTGGCCGAAGTGGCAATGGCGGGCGAAGTGGCAACGGTGGACGTTCAGGGACCGGCGGCCGAAGCGGCACTAACGCCAAAGGCGGAACTGGGGGCCGCGGAGGCAGCGGCGGAAAAGGTGGTAGCGGCGGTCGCAGCGGAGGGGGATCCCGGGGCGGCGCGCGTGGAGGCGGTGGATCTCGCGGCGGAGGCGGCGGCCACGGCGGTCGTGGAGGTCGCGACTAGATCTTGGCGGTGCCAATTATTCGGCCGCCAATCATTCGGAAATTGTTGCGGCGGAGATTGAATATTTCACGCGGGAGTTTTACGGCTCGCCCTCGCTTTTCCCAAAGGAGAGTCTGTCAAGAGCGAGCCATTCATATCAGGTAAACTTACCTGAAAACAACTATACCCTCTTTTGGGTTTGGTACGCAGATTTCTTGAGTGTTGTTCTGCTGGGTTATGGGATGCCGCTTAACGCGGTATTGTAGATGCGCTTTGATGGAAGGCGAGGGGCCAGGTCCCATCGATCTACGGCCCTTCCGTCGGCGACCCAGGCACATCGTAAGGGAAGTACACTCTCACACGCGCTGGATCTTCAAAGCCGTGTATTCCCGCTCGAGCTCAGTTAACAGCCGTTGAAAGCGAGGATCGGGCCGCAGGCTTTCGTAAAACGGATTCAACTTAAAGAAGGGCCAGCAGGCGTTGCCGGTGTCCACACTGCGCTCCAGCCAACCCATAGCTTTGTCCAAGTCTCGCAGCACGGCATAGGTCGAGGCGATTTGATCGTAGGTGTGATGGGTATGTCCGAATGAGTGCGGTGATTCCTGCGCTCTGCGAACGCACTCAAGCGCCTCGGTGGCCTCGCCGCGCCGGGCGTGCAGCATCCCCTGGAGGCTTATAATCAACGGCTCATTTGGGTAGAGCTTTAGCGCCGCCGCCAACCGTCGCTCGGCCAGATCGAGATCTCCGCTCATTAGCGCGGGTTGAGGGTGAAACCAGCGGGCATACATGCCCTCCGGCCTTTCTCGAATCCACTCTTCTGCGGCCTGCTCGGCTAGCACGAACTCCCCGCTGTAGAGATAGAGATAATCCAGGTTATTGCTGCGCGTCTTTGGTTTTGACCGCCGCGACCGTTCGTGCGCGATGCGCGCCTCTTCAAACCGCCCGATGTGCAAGCAGATGGCGGCCATGCGGTTGTGGGCGCGCTCCAGATTAGGCTGCGCTGCCAGTACCTGTTCGAGCTCCGCGATGGCCTCCGCGTGCTGGAAATTCTTGGCCGGACTCCAGAGGATAAATGAGCGAGCCAGATGTCCCTCCGCCAGCATGGGATCCAGCGTCAGGGCTCGGCGGCAGTGGCGTTCTGCCTTTTCCAGCCAGGTATGCTGCGAGTCGAATTCGTAGTGGATATGCGTTGAAACATAGGATAGCGTGGCGTGCGCCAGAGCAAACTCTGGGTCAAGCTCGACGGACCTGGACAGGTGCTCGACGGCGCTTCGCAGTGTTTCTATCCGGTCGGAATAGCTCTCGCGGAGCCCCAACATGAACTCGTTGTAAGCTTCCGGGTCGTCGCTGTACCTGTCGCGAGACTTCGGAGCATGCCCCGGAAACCGTGTACGCAGTGATTCCACAACTCGCCGTCCGATTTCGTCTTGCACTTCGAAGACGTCTTCCATCACGAAGTCATGCTTTTCCGAGAAAGAGATCTTTTGCGTCGCACCATCAAAGAGTTGCATCGAAACTCGCCAGCGCGGCCCCTGCTTCTGGACATTCCCCTGCAAGACGTGGCGTACCCCCAGTTCGCGGCAAGTTTGGGCGGGATCGGTCCCGGCCGCATAATTGAGGACCGCGGATGTCGGAACCACGGCAATATCTTCAAGAGTCCCCAGCATTGTAATCAGGGCATCGGCGAATCCCAGCGAGAACGCTTTGCGTTCTTCAACTTCGCTCAAGAAAACAAAAGGTAGTACGGCAATCGACGTAAATGGCTTCGAACTGGCCCCGGTCTCGCCAAGGGATCGCTGCGGAGCCGCTCGGCTAGCCAGCGCATCCAAGACGGCTTCGGCCGACGGAAATCGTTCCGCAGGATCCTTGCATAGCAGTTTCTGAACAATCGGGGCTAACTCAACATGCAACGGACAAATCGCCTCCATTGCAGGAGGGTCATCGTGAAGAATTGCGTGCATCATCTCGATTGCTGAAGTACCAGGCCAAGGGTGTTGCCCCATCAACATTTCATTGAGAATGATCCCTAGAGCGAATAAGTCGCTGCGCTGATCGACTGCTCGTCCCAGGATCTGTTCCGGCGACATGTAAGCGGCTGTGCCGACCATCTGCCCGGCAACAGTTTCGCCGGCCGTGGTTCTGTTCGAGTCAGAAGCTCCCGGCGCGCGCTTAGCAAGACCAAAATCCAGCACCTTCACATAGCCATCGGGGCGAACCATGATGTTCGCGGGCTTCAGATCGCGATGCACAATGCCCGCACGGTGTGCTGCACGAAGCGCCTCAAGCACCTGTCTTGTGATCTCGACGCTGCGCTCCGCGACAGGTGCGCGCTTGAGCATGTCGCGCAAAGTTTCGCCTTCCACGAGTTCCATCACCAGGTAGTTCGGGCCGACATCGTAAAGCGTGCAGATGTTTGGATGGTTCAGCGCGGATATCGCCCGCGCCTCGCGCTCAAACTGCCCGCTGTACCGCTCGTGGGAAATCTTAATGGCGACTTTGCGTACGAGCCGAGTATCCTCTGCGAGATAGACTTCTCCCATCCCGCCCGTCCCCAGCAGCCACAGAATCTTGTATGGCCCCAGGGTTTCTCCGAGTTTCAAGGGTGTCTGGGCCGTCGCGAAGGCGTCGGCAGCGGCCCATGCGGTTTGGGCGACCAGCGTTACGGTGGAGCTGCTCTGCGCTAGCAGGGATTCCACTTCCCGGCGCAGTTCGACATCATCTTGACAGGCTTCAGCCAGGAAGCTATCTACCCGTGCCGGATCCTGTTCTCGGGCCAAATGGTAAACCTGTTCAATTTGTTGCCAGCGTTCGGGGTTCATGGCCGCAGTCAGAATAATTGATCTTACGATCTTATTTCACAATAATCGAAATCGTGCAATCCGTTCAATGCTGCACGCGCCCCGCAACCCAGACAGCCGAAATTCTGGGCATATCATCGACAGACAAGAAGTAATCCGTTTCGTCCGTCACGCAGCCCACTGGCGGCGATTCTTCCTCTGTTCCCACGCCGCCTCCAACTTCCGATGCCACTCGGCCGCTCTTTCCGATGGCCAGCCCGTCAACCGGTAGGGTCTCTGTTTGGGGCAGACTGAGAAACTATCAAAGGCTTAACTAGGGAGACGACTTTTCATTGGCTGTGCTAGAGTTGGCGGCTAACCCGGTGGAGGTAAGTCATGTCCAGCGCACCAGTTATGAGTGCCAACGTTAAGCAGTCCGTCCCATTTTTCGGCGTGACCCATATGGAGGCTTCGCTAAGGTTTTACGTCGACGGACTTGGGTTTCAAATGAAGAACTGGTGGATTCCGGATCGGGTCGAGGACAACCCTGACGGGCGAATCCGCTGGTGCTGGTTGGAGCGCGGCAATGTCGCCATCATGCTCCAGGAGTTTCGAACGGACCGGCGACCAACTGAAACGCTTGGGACCGGAGTACACACGTGCATCATGTGTGAGGACGCTCTGGCGCTGTATCGTGAGTTCAAATCACGCGGCATACAAACACGAAAACGTCCGTTTGTCGGGAACCGTCTTTGGGTTGTGCCCGTTACGGACCCTGACGGATACCTCATTGAATTCGAAAGCCCTACCGATGCTCCCGAGGAAAGTGAGCTTGAAGAGTAGGGCCACCATCACACTCCGCCAAAGTCGGATTTGCTGCATTAGGTTGTTTGGCACCACTGCCACTTCGTTCATTACATGCGTTGACGAGCGACGGGGACTGCCGTCAAACTGAGACCCTACTGTTCAGCCGTTTTGATTGACGACTACCCAACCCAAGCCTAGAATGGCCACTCAAGTGCTAGGTATTAGAGTTAGGGAGGGCCCCAGCCCATGCGTTGTATCGCCCTGCTTTCCTTGTGTTTTTTCAGCTGCCTTGCAACCTTTGCCCAAACACAGAAAACTACCGTCGTGCCTGTCCATGTTGCCGCCGGGACCGTCCTCACTTTTCATCTGCAAACTCGCATGAACCCAAGCAGCGAAAATGAAACCGACAAATTGCCCAAGGGAACGGTCCTGAAGGTGAAACTTTCGCAATCTTTGGATTCCGCCGTGGATCACGACGGAACTGAATTCCACGGGGTCGTCGTCTCCTCCGTAACTTCGGGAAATCGCATTATCGTCCACCCGGACGCGGAAATTAGTGGAGTCCTGGCGCTGTTGAGAAGCAAGTCCCATCCGGAGGGATTCCGCTACGAACTTCTGATTACGGGGATGAAAGACCAGGGAAAGTCCTACGACATTACGGCTTCACTTAATCCTTCTTTTTTCGACGAATCCGCCCCGGTGGCAGCCCCTGCTCCGAAGCCAACAAACTAGTCTAGCCTTTGATCCGCCTGAAACCCCCTTTCACAGGCCTAGGACCATCCAATTGGAAGAATTTGGCCCAACAAAGCAGAGATTACCAGTTTTATTACCTCCCCTGATGCTCTTGTAAGTTCCGAACTTCCCCACAAGTCACTCATTATCTGTTAGATAGCAAGAATCTGTTCAATGAAACGAGTACGGCACTCCTCATGCTTATATATAAGCTGGCCAGCCCTGAACTCTCAGGAGGTCAGGAGAATGAGGAAGCAAACGCGTCTAGCTTTGGCTGGCGTTGTATTTCTGATGTTCGTTGTGGCAGTTTGGTCGGTTCCTTCAGCCGCACATTATTCCAATTCACTTTCAGCTGTGACCATCGCGCAGGATGCCCCGCAAACTCAATCGGTCTCCGGCACGATTTCAGCTGTAAACAAGACTAATTTCGTCCTCACCTTGCAAACCGTAAAAGGGAGCGGATTGGAGACCGTCTCGCAGCAGGATCCTCCAAAGAGCATGACATTCCAGATTGACAACAACACCACGATCGAAGGCAAGTTGGCAGTCGGATCTAACGCGGAAGTCACTTATCGTGACGACCGCAGCGGAAACCACATGGCCATCGGCGTCAAAGTGACCCCGAAGAGCTAAGCGGCCAGCACGGACTGGTGTTTTCTGATTTGGGGGCCGGCGAAGACTATTTCTAGTTTTCGCCGGTCCCCTTCCGTTTTAGTAGGCACTGGAATCGCTGGTCTTAGCCTCGCTTACCCTCAATTTCAGCCGGACCTTCTTTGCCAGGTCAAAGTTGAATGCCCGGAAGCTGGCTCGCTGCCAGCGGCTCACGACACATTCATGGTCAAATCCATTGCCACAAAGTGGTTATAATGCCCACCTAGCTTGCCGTCTAGATTCGAGGACGCACTGAACCTGGAAAACGGAGATCGAAATTGAACATTCCCTCTTTTTGCATTCTCTCCAGCGAATCTATCTTCGCTTCGATTACAGGGATCGTGTTCTGGGCTTATTTCGCTGGAATCGCCATTCTGGCCATCGGCATTTTTACCTACGGCAAGGAAGCATTCCGCGCCCACGGCACAGAAAAGCTCCTGACTTTGAGTCCCATATTATATGCCGTTCCCATGGCCGTTTTCGCTTCCCAGCATTTCACAGAGAGTAAAGCGGTTTCGACGCTGGTGCCGCATTGGCTTCCGTGGCATTTGTTTTGGACTTATTTTGTCGGCACTGCCGTGATCGCTGCATCCCTGGGCATCGTCGCAGAGATACAAGCGCGATTGGCCGGTATCCTCTTGGGCGTCTTGCTCATTATCTTCGAGTTGCTGCTGCACATCCCCTTCATATTGGCCCATCCAAAAAACGTAATCGGGTGGTCCATAGCGCTCCGAGATCTAGCTTTCAGCGGCGGTGCACTGGCTTTTGCCGCAATTCAAGGTGGAGACCGGAAAACTGGAGGCGCGAATTATCTCGCAATCCTTGCCCGTTTATTTATTTCGGTGCCTGCAATCTTTTTTGGTGTGGAACACTTTCTTCATCCCGAATTTATGCCCGGCGTTGACTTTGACCGGAGTATGCCCGCCTGGGTTCCAGCACCCGTATTCTGGAGTTACTTTGCCGGAACGGTTTTTCTTATTGCCGGCGCGAGTCTCCTCTTGAATATGAAGTCACGGTTTGCAGCAATGTGCCTCGGATACATGGCTCTTATTTTGATCTTATTTGTATATCTGCCTATATTGGTTGCCAAGCCGCTGGACATAGACAACGGTCTTAATTTTCTCGTAAGTATGTTGGCCTTCAGCGGGGCTTCCTTGCTTCTCGCGAAAGCCATGTCATGTCCCGCGCCTGTGTAGCTCAGCCCTTCCATGAGCTAAACGGTGCAACGGAAAACCCTCGCCCTGCCAACTATGGTCGCCATATTGGAGGTTGACCCCAAACCGCCGGATTAGAGACACTAGTAAGCCGCGCGAAGGCACAACGCACTGTTGGGGTGGGTCTGGTACCCGCCCGGCCCGGTTCCTGATTTGAGGTGAATCACGACATGATAAAGCCCACCGTTCCACGACCCATCGTTGAGGAACTGAATCCGCCCACCCGGCTGATGCTTACGCCCGGGCCCTCCTCCTGCCACCCGCGCATTTACCGCGCTCTGGCCACGCCCCTGGTGGGGCACATGGACCCCTATTTCAACGACGTCCTGATCCCCGACATTGCCAAGCTGATGCGCTACGTTTTTCAGACCGAAAACAAAATCACCTTTCCAATTTCGGCTTCCGGTTCGGGCGGCATCGAAGCCGCGGTGCTGAATCCTTTGGAACAGGGCGACGAGGCTATAATCTGCGTCAACGGATGGTTTTCTGAGCGCATGGCCATCATCGCTGACCGCTCGGCCGCGAAGATTCATCGCGTGGAAGCCCCCTACGGTCGCACGGTTGATCTCGAGGACGTTCGCCGCGTGGGCAAAGGACGCAAGATCAAGATCCTTGGCCTGGCACACGGCGAAACTTCCACAGGAGTGATTCAGAATCTGGACGAATATCGCAAAGTAGCCGATGAGCTGGGCGCGCTTCTGGTGGTGGATGCGGTCGCCACGCTGGCCGGCGTTCCTCTGGGAATTGATCAGCAGCGCATAGACATCTGCTTCAGTGGAACGCAGAAAGCGCTGAGCGCTCCTCCAGGAATGGCGCCGATTACGGTGAGCGCGCGCGCCGCGGAAGTGATCAGCACGCGCAAAACGAAGGTGCAGAGCTGGTACTTCGATTTGAACAACACCATGACCATGTGGGGCAGCGAGCGGCTCTATCACCACACTCCGCCGATTTCGCTGATGTATGCGTTGCGAGAAGCCATGCGCATGGTGGCCGAAGAAACTCTGGAGGCGCGCTGGGAGCGGCACCGCCAGAATCAGTTGGCGCTGATCGCGGGGATCGAGGCGCTGGGGCTGACCTGCTTCGTACAGGAGGCGGCCGACCGGCTCCCCACCGTCACTGCGGTGAACGTGCCCGAGAGCGTTGAGGACATCAGATTCCGCAAGCAATTACTGAGCGAATTTGGAATTGAAATTTCGGGAGGCTTTGGCCCGCTGAAGGGAAAAATGTGGAGAGTTGGTTTGATGGGCTTCTGCAGCCAGCGAAACAATGTGCTGCTGTTCCTTGCGGCCATGGAGAAGCTGCTGATTGATCACGGCCACCGCGCGGCTCCTGGAGCAGGGGTGGGAGCCGCCGTGCGTAGCTACACGCAGAGCGCTGCTGCAACAGTGACGACCTATCAGCCCGTGGCGATTGCCGCCCGCAGATAAATCTTGAAGTGGATTATGCAGCGTCAGGCTTGAGCAAGGGATTGAGTTTTGCAGTGCTCCGGCAAATCGGGGCGGATTTGAATATCCAAAATGTCCGAAAAAACTATTTCTATCCCAAACATCGGCGCCATGAGCGAATTCGTAGGCGCTTTCGACGTGCCTTCAAAACTCACCGACCAGGTTTACCACTGCCGCTTCTCGCACATGTGGAACGGCATTGCCACGCGCCACGCCGACACGATTGACACCAAGTTTTTCGTGGACGGCCGTGGAGTCGTGGTGGGATTGGCGCACACTGCATTTTATGATTTTCGCGCCCGCACCGGACGCGATCTCACCGACCGTGAGGCCAGCTACATTGCCGCGGAATACTTGCGCGAGAGATTGGAAGAGGAGGACGAACACTCTCTGTACGATGTTCAGAAAGAAGACGTTTCACGCCTGATTGCACGATTCCGAATGTCCTGATTACGGACGCAGAAGCACACCCGAAAAGCAACTTACACACTACGCATCCGAAAGCGAACCGCTGTCCAGATTCACCACGCCGCCGCTTTCGCCCGGCTCGTAAATTTCGCCGCAATCGAGACACTCCCAATATTCAGCGTCCTCGTCGCGGGCGATAAGCCGCCGGCGCGTGTGCGGGCATTGCGCCACGTTCGGATTTGTTCCGGCAGGATCAGCCATGATGGAACCAAGACTCCAACTGCAAAGGATTATATACTGGCGCGCGCAAATAGGCGCTTGCCCACGCAGGCAAGCGATACGCTGAACACTGATGCCGCCCACCAGCAGAGATCACGATACGCAGGAGTCGAGCCGAGGGCGGCTTTCGTCGCTGCTGTTCTACGGCGCGGTGATTCTGCTCGGGTACCTGATCTATCTGGTGTTCGCACCTTTCCTTGTGCCGCTCGGCTGGGCGGCGATATTGGTGGTGATGTTCCATCCGTGGCATGCACGGCTGGCGCGGCGAATGGGAGACACTCGAGCCGCTGCGTTCAGCACCGCGAGCGTTACGTGCGTGCTGATCCTGCCCGTGCTGGGCGTGGCGACGCTATTCGTTCACGAAGCGTATCAAGCGGCGGTGGGGATGCAATCCGCATTCGCGCAAGGACACATGCCCTGGGTGAATCAGGCCTGGCGCTGGCTGGTCTCGCATTCACCGGGTGGCACCGGCCGCGACCTCTCCTCTCTCGTTAGCCAGGCGGGGGAGACCCTCGGCGGCCGCGCCGCCGAACTGCTGGGGGCGGTGCTCACCCACACGGCGGCATTCTTCTTCCAGCTTTTCGTGACATTGTTTGCGCTGTTTTATTTTTTTAGGGACGGCGACTACCTGATGAAGATTCTGAGGGGATTGCTGCCGCTTGAAAAAGCTTCGCGTGAGCGAATGATTGCCGGAGCACGTGAGTTGATCCGCGCGAGCGTCACAACCAGCCTGGTGATCGCGGGATTGCAGGGGATCCTGTGCGGTATTGCGTTTTATGCGGTGGGAATCAGTACGCCGGTGTTTTGGGGAGTAGCGATGGCGTTTTTTTCACTGGTTCCGGTGGTCGGGTCGGCGTTGATTTGGGGGCCGGCAACAGTGTGGCTGCTTTCAGCCGGGCAGTGGGGACACGCGATTGTGCTGGTGACAATTTGCGGGGGCGTGACAAGCGTGGTGGATAGCTTCCTTCGTCCGCTGCTGCTGAGCGGGCACGCGCGTTTGAATGCCTTGCTGGTTTTTATCAGCGTGCTCGGAGGCGTGGCAGTTTTTGGCGCGATCGGACTGGTGCTGGGGCCGATTGTTGTGGCTGCAGCGGCGGGAGTTCTGGAGGCGTATACGCGCGTTGAGCCGGTGCCAACGGATTAAGCGGGACGATTCTCGTACAGATAAGTTTTCATCCTTCCATTAAGTTGTGTACTAGACAACCGCCGGCTAGGAAGCGGAATCCCAAAGATGGGGGTGGTCCGATGAAATTCCGCAGAGCAATCAAAGTCGCATGTGTATTTCTAATTGCGTGCTATCCGTGCGCGGGCGGCGACGCCGATCTCACTATCTACAATCAGAATTTCGCCGTGGTGCGGGAGATGGTGCCGCTTGATTTGAAGAAGGGGATTACGGAGGTCCGCCTGACCGACATGACGGGAAGCCTGGAGCCGGATTCCGTGATGCTGAGAGATCCGCAAGGGAAGCACGCCTTGCGAATCGTGGAGCAAAGTTATCGCGCGGATCCAGTCTCTCAGGGATTGTTGCTGGCGCTGAATGAAGGCAAGACCATCGATTTCCTAGTTCAAGAGCAAGGTAGGAATGAGGTTGTGCAAGGGAAAATTGTGCGCAGCGGATACACGCTGGCGGGATCGAGTTTTGTACAGACGCAATACGGCATGCAGCAAGTTGGGAACGATCAACCGGATCAGCCGATTATTGAGATCGGTGGGAAATTGCGATTTGGATTGCCTGGAACACCGCTGTTTCCGCCATTGTTGGATGAGACGATCGTGAAGCCCACATTGAGCTGGCAAATTCAAAGCGAAACGGCGGGGCGAGTGAATGCAGAGTTGAGCTACGTGACGGGCGGATTGAATTGGGATGCTGCGTACAACGTGGTGGCGCCGGAGACGGGCGACCTGCTCGATTTGACGGGCTGGGTGACGATGCGGAATCAGACGGGGAAGACGTTTGAGAACGCGAGGATCAAGTTGATGGCGGGGAATGTGAACAAAGTGCAGATGGTGCGAGACGTTCAACAATTTGCGATCGCGGCAAATTTATCTTCTGGGGGCTTCGGGGGCCAGCCGCCCGTGACCGAGAAGAAATTCGACGAGTACCACCTTTACGAACTGCACCAGCCAACGACGTTGCACGACAAGGAAACGAAGCAAGTTGAATTTACAAGCGCGTCGGGAGTCCAGTCGAATCGCTACTATGTGTATGACGGATTCAAGATTGACTCCAATCGTTACCAGGGATGGGGAGTTGAAACTATACGGCAGCAGAGTGATTACGGCACGCAATCCAATCCCAGCGTGTGGGTGATGCGTGAATTTGCGAACACCACGGCCAATCACCTGGGGATTCCGCTCCCAGCGGGGCGGATCCGCTTCTATCGAAGGGACACGGACGGGCATTTGGAATTCACAGGCGAGAACATGATCGAGCACACGGCGCAGGATGAGACGCTGCACATCTTCACAGGCACGGCGTTTGATATAGTGGGTGAGCGGAAGCAAACCAGCTATCGAATCAATCAGAATCAAAATGCGCGGGCAGTGGATGAATCGTTCGAGATTAAATTGCGTAATCACACCAAGGAGGCGGTGGAAATTCGCGTTGTGGAACACTTGTATCGCGGGTATACGTGGACGATTGGGGAGCATTCGGATCCCTTTCAGCAGACCGACAGCCGGACTGCAGAATTTCGAGTGAAGGTGGAGCCGGGTGGAGAGAAAACGGTGACGTATGCAGTGCACTACACCTGGTAGAAACGAATGGTGCATGCGACCTCATTAAAATGGGTTAATTGTTTCAGGGCGAACGGAGCACACAGCCAGAAATGGCTGGGCCACTAAACACTGCCTCGCGCTGAGTTCATCTGTTGGGAAAGCGTTCAGTAGACGCCCGTTTCCTTTTTAAGGCGCTCCTTTTCGGTGTCTTTATCCAAGAACGGGATTCCATTGATCATCCAGTCGGGTTTGGGCGCACCTTTCAGGAAATAATCGAAATATTGTTGCATGCGGACGGTGAAGTCTTTTTGGTCGGGGCGGCGAACGATTCCGTGGGGTTCGCCGTTGTAGGTGAACATGTAAACTTCCTTGCCGAGGCGGCGCAGCGCCAGGTAATACTCAATGCCCTGATACCACGGGACGGCGTTGTCGGCGTCATTCTGCAAAATCAGGATGGGAGTGGTGACGCGATCGGCCATGAAGATGGAGGAATTCTCAATGTATTTGAGAGGCGCCTGCCAGGGCGATCCGCCGATACGGGTCTGCGAACGCTCATATTGAAATTGGCGCGGCAGGCCAGGTCCCCAGCGGATGCCGTCGTAGGCCGAGATCATGTCCACGACAGGCGCACCGGCTTCGACAGCGCGGAACCGTTTCGTTTGAGTGATCATGTAGGCGATCTGGTAGCCGCCCCAACTGTGGCCTTCAATGCCGATGGCGTTTTCATCCACGAAACCCTTGGCGACCACGGAATCGATCGCCGGGAGAACGCATTTCAGCGCGCTCTGGCCTGGATTGCCGATGGTGTAGACGATGTCGGGTTCAAGAATCAGGTAGCCGTTGCTGGTGTAAAACGTGGGAACGATGGTGTGGCTGGGGCGTGGCGCGACGTAGGCGTGCACATTATTTGAAAGCTTCTCGTAGATGTAGACGATCATCGGATATTTTTTCTTGGGGTCGAAATTCTCGGGCTTGTATAGCGTGCCCTTAAGTTCGACGCCGTCGGTATTGCGGAAATGGATCAGCTCCGCGGTACCCCACAGGACTTGAGATTGTTGCGGATTGGCATTGGTGACCTTTTGGAGTTTCGAGAAATTGGAATCGGTGATGAGCAGGTCGGGGAATTCCTGAAAGGTAGATGCAGCGAGGACCATGACATCCGCATCTTTCGCTTTGAGCGGCGCTGTGAATGCTTTTGCAGCGAAGACGAGTTTCTGGGGAGGATCTTTGGCGTCCACTTGCGTGCGATAGAAGCCGGTGTCGTAGGTTTGTTCATCTGTCGCGCGGAGATATAGTGGTTTCGCGGGATCGATCCAACGACCTTCCGGATCACGAACATCGGAGCCAATGCGAGCATAGCGGAATTCGAGATGAGCAGACCGCCCCACTCCGCGGGTTAAGTTGATTGCTTCGCTGCCGTCGGGCGTCATTCGCCAAACATCGTATTTGTCATAGAGAAGGATGTACTTCCCATCCTTAGTCCAACCGGCGCCCCCATAGGAGGGAGGCGGCGCGGGGTGGTCGTCATCCTCCCGCCAGAAATTCACGCCGCGATTCGCGGTCAGATTCACGGTTTTACCATCGGGGAGGGAGACGCTCACCCAGTTCTTGTCCACGTAGTAGTAGGCGTGTTTTCCATCCGGGGCCATGGAAAGGGCGTTGGCCTGTTTTTTCACCAGCAAGCGGCGATCGCCCGTGAGTGTGTTCACCAGAAAGTAGTCGGAGTATTCGGTGTCGTATTCCAGCACCGGACCATATTCGCGATCATCGGCGCCGATGGCCCAAAGACCATCCTCGCTGGGAGTTACATCGCGCAGGGTGAAGTCGGCGAGCTGGACGAATTTCTTTTCCGGCAGGTGATAAACGGCGCGGTAAGTGCGCTCTCTCTCGGTTTTGGCGCGAACCTTTTGCATGGGCTGGATGTGCTCGTCTTTCCAGCTCCATAGGTCGGCGTTGACTTTGTCGTCGGCAAGCAGTTCGGTTGCGGGATCGGGTTCAGGAGCGTCGGGAGGAGCGCAGCCAAAGAAGATACGCTTGCCATCGTGGCTGAAGCTGACGGCGCCCTTGTCGCTGATGACGAAACCGCTGTGAAATCCGGGAGTGGAGACGGAGACCAATTCGTTGGTGACGTCTGAAGTGCCGCGCGGCCACTGGTAGAGTTTGAATTTCGGCTGTTTGGATTTGGCGTCGTCACGATCGCTCAAGAATGCGAGCTGAGTTTGATCATAATCCCAGGTAAGACGGACATATTTACCGGGGCCAGCGAGCAGGGCACGCGGGGCGGCGTCGCTGCTTGTGGTCACAAGGAAGAGGCCATTTGTTTCTTCCTTGTGGGAGGCGACCGCGTAAACCAGAGTGGCGCCATCTTTAGAGAGCGTATACGCAAGGGCATCCGGGAAGGTGTGCTCGGCTTGCGTGGATAAATTACGCAGGACCAAATCGCTGCCATATTCTTTCTTAGGAGCGCGTCCGGCGCCGGTGGAACCTCCTTGTGGCGCGCCCTCTTCCGTCGCGGAATTTCCTCTCCCTCCTCCAGCAGGCCTGGTCGGTAGCGGTTCGTGAAGGTAAGCAATCATGCCGGCGGATTTTTCCGGGACTTCAAAACTTTTGACGCGTTCAATTCGAGTGGCGGTACCGGAAGTAAGATCTACGATGACCAAAGTATTTTTGGGCATTTCATCGGGGCGCTTTTTATCCCGCTTGGCCTTGTCGGTGTCGGCCTTGGGAGGGAACGCGGAGAAGACGAGGTAGTGGCTATCCGCAGTAAATGACATGGTTATCTGCGGAACCGGAGGCGGCTGATCGCTTTCGGGATCGGGCAGGCCGGGCGCGGGGCGCGCTCCAGCAGGCTGGCGCCACTCGACACCCGATTGGAGATTGCGGACGACGACTTCGCCATCGCCCTCCTCTGGAAAGAGGCCATAGGCAAGGAACTTTCCGTCGTTCGAGAGCGCCTGATTCTGGATGTTGCGCCAGCTATCGTAGTCCTGATGAGTGAGGGGCCGTTTGGTTTGGGCGGATGCAAGAGGCGTGATGAGAAGGATGAAAATCGCGACAGATTTGCCACAAAGAGATACAAAGTTAGTTCTCATGATGGCGGGGAATTTAGCAGAAGCCAGATATCAAGTCCACGATTGGTTCAGACATCGTGAAAACTGCCAGACGGGGTAAAGAATGCATGGCAGATTGGATCGCCGGAATTTAAGTCCTTGCAGATGAAGAAGTTATTCCCCCTGCATATGGCACCGCTCTTGCTACAGTGAACTGTGTATTCTTCCGGCTATCTTCTTCAATTATAAAGTGATAGTTAAAGATCGCTCACGAATTAGGGGCTTAGTTAACTTGGAACGCGGGGGCGGGACATGAAACTCAGCCTACGATTGATTGCATGCCTGGTGGTCAGCATAAGCCTGGTTACATTCGTTGTGGCACGGAGCCAGGTGCGGTCGGAGAAACTTGGCCTGCGCACTGACCTTGCCAGGCGCGCGGAAATCCTGACAGAAAGTTTGCAGGAAAACGTTGAGCCGGTGCTGCAGCAGGGCGACCGAAGGCAGCTTCAGAAGATCGTGGAGCGGTTTGGCGACCGGGAGCACTTGGCCGGAGTGGCCGTGTATGACGGCGACGCTAAATTGCTGGCCGCCAGTGCGCAGCTAGGTCCACACGCACAGTTCCCACCGAACGTCTTTACGGAATCAAAGAACAATGACAAAGGCGCAGGCGGATTCGCGCAGGTTGGCGACGCGACGATGTATGTGTACGCGTTGCCGATGCACCATTTTGCGGACGTGATCGGAGTGCTGGTTACATTTCACGACGCTACATACATTGAAGCGCAGAGTTCCGCGATATGGCGCGATGCCATCTGGCATGATGCCGCGCAAGTGTTGCTGATCGTGTTGATCACCTACGTGATGATGCGATGGTCGGTGATGGGGCCAATTGCACGAATGTCGCAGTGGATGAAGGACTTGCGTACCGGCAAGGCTGGGCCAATTCCTGAGGCCTCCGGATCAGATCTGCTGGGCGACCTGACATCCGAGGCCACCCAGCTGGCGCAACATTTGAATGAAGCGCGGATGTCCGCGAAGGAGGAAGCGCGCCTGCGCGAGGCCGGGGATTCGCAGTGGACGCCGGAGCGGCTGCGCGTGGGTGTCCGGAGAAAATTGCGCGGTAACACATTGTTCGTAGTGTCCAACCGCGAGCCGTACATGCACGTTCACCGCGGAAAGGGAATCGAAGTGCAAGTACCCGCGAGCGGGCTGGTGACGGCGCTCGAGCCGATTCTGGTGGCGTGCGAGGGGACCTGGATCGCTCACGGGTCAGCGGATGCGGACCGAGAAACTGTGGATGCAAATGACCGCCTGCGAGTGCCCCCCGAAAATCCGCACTACACCTTGCGCCGCGTCTGGCTCACGAAAGAAGAGGAAGAGGGGTACTACTACGGATTTTCCAATGAAGGGATCTGGCCGCTGTGCCATATCGCCCATACGAGGCCCACTTTCCGCGCGTCGGATTGGGAGCAATACCGCCAGGTGAACGAAAAATTCGCGCGGGCGGTCTTGCAGGAGACAGCGAATGCGGAAAAGCCGTTCATATTGATACAGGACTATCACTTCGCGTTGCTGCCTCGGCTAATCAAGGAGGCGCGGCCGGATGCGCGAGTGGCAATTTTCTGGCACATACCGTGGCCCAACCCGGAAGCATTCGGGATTTGTCCGTGGGAGAAGGAGTTGCTGGACGGATTGCTGGGGGCGGATTTGGTCAGCTTCCACATTCAGGCGCACTGCAATAATTTTCTGGAGACCGTGGACCACGCCATTCAAAGCCGGATTGAGTGGGATCGCTTTGTGGTCAATCGGAACAACCACTATACGGCGGTGCGGCCGCATCCCATCAGCGTGGCCTTTCCGGATTGGAAGAAGGAGCCGGGCAGCGCGACCAAAGCTCTGCAAAACCGGCAGGCCATTTTGGAAGGGCTTGGTTCAGAATCCCTATTCCTGGGCGTCGGGGTGGACCGGGTCGATTACACCAAGGGTCTCGTGGAGCGATTCCGCGGAATTGAGCGGTTTCTGGAGAAGTATCCGCACTACGTCAAGCAATTCACATTTGCGCAATTCGGCGCGCCCAGCCGGACGAACATCCCTCGCTACCAGCATTTTTTTGAGGAGGTGGAGGCGGAAGCCAAGCGGATCAACGAGCGATTCCAGAGCGAAAGGTGGAAGCCGATTGTTTTTTTCAACACGCATCACAGCCATAAGGAAATTGATCCCTATTATCGGGCGGCGGATTTATGCATGGTGACATCGTTGCATGATGGGATGAATCTGGTGGCAAAGGAATTTATTGCCGCTCGGAGCGATGACGATGGAGTGCTGATTTTGAGCCAATTCACAGGGGCAAGCCGCGAATTGCATGATGCGTTGCTCGTGAATCCTTATGACGTAGAGCAGCTGGCGGAAGCGATCCGTCGCGCTTTGGAAATGCAGCCGGAAGAAAGACACGCGCGGATGGTAAGAATGCGGCAAACTGTGAAGGAGCACAACGTGTACCGGTGGGCGGCAGAGTTGATATCGGAGCTGGCAGAGATTCGGTTGGATACGCCGGAAACGGTAGAGACTCGTTGAAAATTGGGCTGGCGCGGGGCAAGAGTGGAGTGCGGCGCTTATTTGAATGTTGGCAGGAAGTTTCGCGACAAGTTCGAGAGGCAAGTGAAATCCGCGTCTATCTGGATTTTGACGGGACGCTGGTCGACTATCACGCTAATCCCGAAGACGTTAAGTTGAGCAGGGAAGCGAAAGCGGCGTTGCGAGCGTTGGCGAAGCATCACAACGTGGATGTGGTGATTGTGAGCGGGCGGCGGCGCGGAGTACTGGTGCGGCACGTAGAAATTCCCGGAGTGCGTTTTATGGGTTTGTACGGGTGGGAAGACGGGAATATCCCGCGATTGCCGCGGCGAACGATTCAGGAGATTCGCCGGTTGCGGAGAACGTTGGCAAGCCTGCCGGCAGAGTTGCCGGGGATTTCGATAGAGGACAAAGGGATCAGCGTGGCAGTGCATTTTCGAGGGGCCTCCCTCGAAATGAGGAGGCGCGCAGAAAGCAGAGTTCGCAGGGCGCTCGGAAAATTCCAATCGATGGTGCGCGTGATTCGATCGAACGATGTTTGGGATGTGGTTCCAAGACAAGTGCGCGGAAAGGGCTTCGCGATGCGAAGGGCACTGCGAGGCGCCGGCCGCCAGGTTTTGCCAATCTATGTTGGGGACGACGTGACCGATGAATCCGCGTTCGTGGCTCTTCGTAGAGGGATCACCGTGCTAACCGGGCCCTCGCGGAAAACCGCCGCACAATTCGGGCTGCGGAATCCAGGTGAGGTGTGCGCTTTTCTGAAGAAACTGGAAATAGAAATAAATCTTGGGGAGGAGATCCATTGAAAAGCGCTGAACATCCATTCCAATTTGTGACTGTTTCCTATTTGACGCGCATCGGAAATCAATCGGCGAGAAATCTGGGCGAATTGCGGGACGGGTTGGAAAAGTGCAACGACGCGTCGATTTTCTACCACACTTTCCAGAGCCTGGGATGGCACCATTTCTTGACGGAGGGGTTTTCAAATGATTTCGCACAATGGGTTCTGGCGGGGCTGAACCGCGCGGAATTGGCGGAAAGGTTGGCGGCACTGGACATCCGCGGCTATCTGGACCTGAACGAGTTGCGGACGGACCTGCTGCGCGTGACCGATGAGTTTTGCCAGGCGCATCCCGATGAACTCACGCGGCCCGCGTTTGAGCCATTCTATTTTTGCGAAGCGATCGAAGTGACGATGCCGCTGGGATGGGAGGCGAAGACGCTGGAGGAATTTCGGCGAGGAGTGGAGCATCTCAGCACCGGATCATTTCATTTCCACTTCCTGGTTTCACGGCTGCGCCTGCACTTGCGCACCAACGATTTTTCGCAGTGGTTTGCAAATGAATTAGGGCTGGAAACTCTTGCGCAACGCATAAATGGAATGGACGTATATACGAATACACTGGACAGCGCGAGAGCGAAGCTCATCGAGTACATTGACCAGGAGCTGGCGGCATGACGGAAACAAGGACAGAAACCAAGAGTGATGTGAAGACGGAAGTCCGCTCGATCCATTTGGATGACTATGTGGCGCTGCTGGGCGAGCCGGAGATCGACGAGATCCGCACGTTGGCCGGGAAACTTTCCGGGCGAACGGTGCAGATGGTGAATTCCACGGCCATGGGCGGCGGCGTTGCAGAGATTCTGAATTGCCTAATCCCGATGATGGATGATTTGGGTTTGAAACCGCGATGGGATGTGATCACCGGTGGAAACGCGTTTTTTGAAGTTACGAAGGCGTTCCACAATGCTTTGCACGGTGGAGCGTATGAAGCGCGCAAAGAAGATTTCGATCTGTTCCATGCCACTACGGAATTGAACCGAAAGCGGTTGCAATTTGATTGTGAGTTCACGGTTATCCACGACCCGCAGCCGGTGGGGCTGATTGAATCCCGCCCGGGACACGCGGGGCATTGGATTTGGCGCTGCCATATCGATCTCTCGCAGCCGAACCCGGATGTCTGGGGATTCCTGCGGCCCTTTGTGTTCAAGTACGACGCGGCAATGTTTTCCTCGCCGTCGTTTGCGCGGCAGCTTCCGATTCCTCAGTATCTCGCTTATCCGTGCATTGATCCGCTTTCAGAAAAAAACGCGGAGCTCGATGCCAGCTATGTGCGCAGTGTGATGGATCGATTTGGAATTGATGTGGGCCGGCCGATCATCACACAGATTTCGCGTTTTGACCGGCTGAAAGATCCCGTTGGCGTGGTGCGGGCTTATCAAATTGTGAAGCGATATGCGGACTGCCAATTGGTGTTGGCGGGCGGCGGCGCGGTGGATGATCCGGAAGGAGGAGTCGTGCTGGAAGAAGTGCGTCACGCAGCCGCCGGTGATGCGGATATTCACATCTTGGATTTGCCGCCGTGGAGCGCGATGGAAATCAATGCGCTGCAGAGAGCGTCCACGATAATTGTGCAGAAAAGCTTGCGCGAGGGGTTTGGGCTGACCGTTACCGAAGGATTGTGGAAGAAGAAGCCGGTGGTGGCGTCCGCGGTGGGTGGAATTCCTGCGCAAATCATTCACAAACACACCGGATTGCTGGCGCACTCGGTGGAAGGCACGGCGTACCAGATACGATTCCTGCTCTCCAATCCAGCAATTGCGCGAAAGCTCGCGGAGCAGGGGCATGAGCACGTGCGCGAGCATTTCTTGATTACCAGCAATGTGAAGCGGTACCTCACTCTGTTCCTGCATTCCTTGCAGAGCTCGTAATTTGATTCAAATTATTTCTTATTGACCGGGGCGGGCTAGGTGGAGACGCACGTGACGGGTCTCGGCGTGAGATGCGAGTCGGAGCCGAAATCAAGAATTTTAATGTTGCCGCCCGGAGCCGCCATCTCGTTAGCGGGCTTGAGGTCGCGTTGAATGATGCGCCGCCTGTCCGCGTGTTCACGAATTTGAGCTAGGAAGCCAGGTTGGGGGGCCGCTCGGGATGTGCTAGAGTAACGCGCTCGACGCTCCCCGCTATGAAACATAAGGCTGCAAACGTTCACGCCGGGCTTCCGCCGGAAAAGCTGCGCTGGCGCTGCGATCCCAGCCGCGTACCGTTTGCAACCACGGCGCAGGCCGAGCCGCTTGAGGGCGTAATTGGGCAGGACCGCGCGCTGCGGGCGCTGAAGATGGGGATTGAAATTCCCGCGCCCGGTTACAACGTGTTTGTGTGCGGGCTGGCGGGAACCAGCCGCGGCAGCACGATTGTAAGGATCCTCGAAGAACTGCGGCCAGAATCGAGCGAATCGCGGGACCGTTGCTACGTAAACAACTTCAAGAATACCGACCGGCCGCGGCTGCTCACGCTGGCCCGGGGCAAAGCCAACTCATTCAAGAAAGACATGCAATCGGGAATCGAGTTTCTGCGGCGCCGCATCCCGCAGGTTTTCGAGGGCGAACCATTTCAGAGGCAGAAGGGCCGTATCGTGGACCGCTACACGGCGCGCGAGAAGGAGCTAATGGACGACTTCACGCGGCGAATTGCCAGGGAACAATTCGCGCTGGGGCACATGCAGGTGGGCGCGGTGGCGCTGCCCGAGATTTTTCCTGTACTCGAAGGGCAGATGGTGCCGATCGAAGACATTCCGAAAATGGTGCATGAGGGAAAGATCGAGTCGGGATCAGCGGAGGAATTGGAGAGAAAGTACGAACAGTTCCGACAGGAATTCACGGTTGTTTACAGGAAGACGCTGACGCTCTCTCGCGAACTGGCCAGCGAGCTGAGCTACCTGGAGCAGGAGGCGGCCTCCGTGCTGGTGGACGGAGTTATTGAGGAGCTGAAAGAGAAATATCCCGGGCATCAGGCCACGGAATACCTGGAAGAAGTAAGGCTGAACATTCTGGACAACCTCGACCCGTTCCGCGAGCGCGAGGGGGAAGAGGATCACGAGCCACCCCCGGAAGGAACGCCTAAGGCGCCCACTACGGACCGTGATCCGTTCCGCGTGTACGGAGTGAACGTAATCCTGGCTCACGAAGGGGATGAAACGCCCCCAGTCATTTTCGAGACGACTCCCACTTACGCCAATTTGTTCGGCACCATCCAGCGCAATTACGATTGGCGCGGTTCGTGGACATCGGACTTCATGGATTTGCGCGGCGGGTCCATGTTGCGGGCGGATGGCGGCTACCTGATCCTTTACGCGTTTGACGCGCTGACCGAGACGAGCGTCTGGAAAACGCTGAAGCGCACGATGAACCACGGAAAACTCGAAATTCAACCGATGGAATTGATGTTTCCATTGGGAGGGTCGGGACTTAAGCCGGAGCCCATTGACCTGAAGGTGAAAATCATTTTAATCGGGGACCGCGATTTATACGAACTGTTTTACACATTTGAAGAGGAGTTCCGTAAGATTTTTAAGGTCCGGGTGGAATTCGACGATGAAATGCCGATGACCGATGAGGTAATTCTTGAATTTGGCGGGCGGCTGCGCAAGCTCTGTGACGATGAATTATTGTGCCCCTTCGACCGGTCCGCAGTTGCGGCTCTGATCGAATACGGAGTGCGGAAGGCCGGCCGGCGAAGTAAAGTTACGGCGCATTTCGTTGACCTTGCCGATCTGGCCCGCGAAGCGTGTTACGTGGCACGACAGGCGGGCGAAGCGCCGGTTACCGGCGAATACGTCCGCAAGGCGCTGGAGGCGAAAGTCGAGCGGCACAACCTGATCGAGACAAAAATCCGGGAGATTATCCAGGAGGGGACGCTGCTCGTCGATACGGCGGGCTCGCGCGTTGGCCAGGTGAATGGTTTGAGCGTGCTGGAAATTGGCGGATACATGTTTGGCAAGCCGGTGAGGATCACCGCGTCGGCGGCGATGGGGAAACTTGGGCTCATCAACGTGGAACGCGAGTCCAACTTGAGCGGGCGGATACACGATAAGGGGATGCAGATTATTTCCGGGTTTTTGCGCCGGATTTTCGCACAGGATAAGCCGCTTTCGCTTTCCGCCAGCATCTGCTTTGAGCAGTCTTATTCAGGGGTGGATGGGGACAGCGCCAGCTCGACGGAAATTTACGCACTCCTTTCGGCGCTGACAGATTTGCCTCTGCGGCAGGAGATCGCCGTCACCGGATCGGTGAACCAGCAAGGGGACATCCAGCCGATTGGCGGCGTGAACCAGAAGATTGAGGGCTTTTACGACGTGTGCCGCGTGAAGGGGCTGACCGGCACGCAGGGTGTGATGATTCCGATTGAAAATGTAGAAGACCTAATGCTGCGGGAGGATGTAATCGAAACGGTGGCGGCGGGGAAGTTCCACATTTTGCCGGTAGATACGATCGAGCACGGAATTGAGATTCTGACTGGAGTGAAAGCCGGCGCGCGCGGGGTCGACGGAAAATTTGAGCCGGGCACGGTGTTGCGTCTTGCGGATGATCGTTTGCGCGAGATGGCGAATACGCTGAAGGAATTTGAATAGGTTTTCAAACGCGCTTACACACTGAATAAAGCTGGCCCAAGCTTACTGCGCTTGCGATCTGCTCTCAAAATGGATTCCATTGGAATCCTTCCACATCACACCGACACTCCACCGACTCGTTTTGAAAACAGCGCTCCACGGAAATTTCTTGAGAGATTCCAAGAACTGCGCATCCTCGGCAGATGTTTTGGAGGAGGTCTGAGGTGCGGAATTTTCAAGTACGCCGGTCATGATCGCTGAGAGAAAACGGGAATAGTCCGTAATGCTAATGGACATGACATCGTGAGGCAGCCCCGCGCGGAGCCGCATGACATCGGCGTTATCGGCCAGCGATAGAGCACCGGATGAACCAAGACGTTCAGCGGCCTCGCGAATGTATTGGGCTTTTGAGCTGGCGAGGATAACGTGGGGGCCGATTCCGAGATAAAAAGATGAGTCGGCAGGTGCTGGCCCGCCGGAAGGCGCGGGAGAGGCGAATGTCAGGTAGGTGATGCCATTTTCCTGTTTTTCAGAGGCTATTCGCTGCGCCGCCAGCTTGTGAATCAGCGTCAGGATAGGTTGTGGGTCGGAAATCGAAATAGCAAACAAGGATGGGACTCCGGAGACGTTTGCATCTAGGGATATCGAAGCGTACTCGCCAGTGAACAGGGCCAGCGCATCGGGGATGGGCATGCCCAGCTGAGCTGCTCCAGCCATTTCCACCATTGCCACAGAGGATTGCTGTTCGGGTGCCAAGGCGGAGACAATCGCAGATCGAGATACCCTGTAGAGAGCAGACAAGTCGTAGGTGCCAACCGTGACGGAATAGGCAGATGGCGGCGCGAGTTTGAGCAAATCGAATTGTGATTTGTTGGATCCGAAGATGGAGAACAGGCCCCCAGCCGCCGTGTCGCCGAGGACCGCACCCCGAGCGCGTCCACCCTCCGGTGTGTACGCCATGCTTCCACAAATAGCGTGGAAGGCATCCAAGTGGAATCCTTTCAAGACGGCGCTGGTATTGATTTGCGGATTAGGGGGCACAGGTATTTTCGACAAGTCGGGAATACGGAAGAACACTTCCAGAAGAGTCCCCGTACCAGAATCCGCTTGGCAGGATTTAAAGTCAGGATTCTTCGCAATCGTCTCGGTCGGATTTGATCCGGAATGCAGACGAGTAATCAAATCCTCTATTACGGACCTCTTGGTTGACCAGACAAAATAGTTCCCGACTCGGGCAGTATCAGTGGTCTGATTTGGCCCCTTGTAATGCTGAATACTCACGCCGCTGAATTCAGATTTACTACGCGTGACAACGGGGGGGATGCTGGCATCAATTTGCGACCAGAGCTGATCGAATTGGGCCGTCTTCCCCGATGCATCCAGGATGAAAAATACGCCGTTTCTTTTTAGGAAATCATCGCCGGGAGTCGAAGATGACTGGATCGTGGCAAAAAAATCTGATGAGCCGGATATGCCTAGGATCATTGGACTCTCGAGCACGGCCATGATTTGCGCAGCGTTCTCCGCAGTGGGCTTGATCGCCAGTCCATTGGGTTGTGCATTTGCGTGGCGGAGGAGATATTCGAGCCACTGAATTCGGAATTGTGCGAACTCAGGATCGTCCCAACCCTTGGAGATCGCCGAAGCAGAATTAGCCGCAGCCGAGTGGCCAGCGCCATGCGAATAGGCGAAAAAATAGGTGTCGGCGGGCAGGTTGACGGGTGAGAATTCCTGGGCGGTGATCGGAAACGCGAAAAGAATCGGGAACAGCAAGAGGGCCGCCAGGCGGGCGCGAATCAACATGGAAGGTCTCCTAAATTCTGGTGTCAGAAAAAGTTGAGTCAGTTAGGCACTAACAGAGTAACCCGGCCGCGGCAGAAATCGAACGCCCCGATTGTTCGCATTTCCTGGGAGACACGAACAACCGGGGCCAAGGTTTGCCCTAAAGATTTTATGACGTGGGCTTGGCCGGAGCCGGAGCGGAAGATGTGACGTCCTTGGGAGTGGATAAATAACCTGTAATCTTGTCCTTTCCAACTTCAAAGACCACGAGCTCATAAGGAGCGCGGGCGCCCCTGACTACAAATTGGAGGAGATCGTCCACGGTCCGGTCGTTCTTTTCAACTCGTTTATCATCGGCGACAACGACGAGGCTGTACCGGTAATGTTTGGTGTCCACCTTGGTGAGCTGCATTTGGATCGGGCCAACGTGCTGCGGAGTCTTGGATTTCTGCAAGGTAAAATCAAAAATGTTGCGTTCGCCGAGGCGCTTGAGCACCTCAACTTCTTCCTGATTTTTGGCAATCAAGCTGCCCTGGTTGGTGATATCGCCGGTGGCGGAGGTGAGCTTTGCTTTGGTGGCTTCCAAATCTTTCTTGGTTGCGTCAATGTCGGTCTTGGCGCCGCTCAGGTCGGTCGAAACCGCACCAATTTTGGCGTCACTCTCCTGCTTCACTTGGCCAATCTGGGCGGTGAATTTCGCGTCGCTGGATTTCTGGTCTTTATCGATTTGCTGGGCCAGGCTGTGAGCTTGCGCCACTTCCGCCTGAGTCAGGTTCACATGGCGGGAGGTGACTTCGAGTTCTCCACGCAACTCGGCGATTCGGCCGTTGGCCTGGTCCAGACGCGCGGAAAGCTGAGTCGATTGGTCCTGCGCCTTGGCCAAATCAGCGGCGAACTGGGCCTTGGTTTGGTATCCAGCATAAGCCAGATAGCCGATGCCCGCCAGAAGCACCAGGAAGGCCACGTAAACCCAACGTGGAAACGCTGAAACCTGAGGCGCATTTTCAGAAACCTGTGGTGCCGGTGAAAGACTCATGCTCGCTCCCTCCATATGCTCCGGTGAAGCTATCCCCCTGGAGCAGTTAGTTCGATTATCCCTGAGGGGGTAAGGGTTGTCTATGGGCGCTTCAGTCCGCTTGGATAACTCGCTTCTACCGTGGTGGTCAATCCTCCACGGGGAGTGAACTCTCCGCGGACCACGCACCAGACGGGACGCACTGCTGCGACCACATCCTTGAGTATTCGATTCACGGCATTTTCATAAAAAATGCCCAAGTTGCGATATGCCAATAGATATAACTTCAAAGACTTGAGCTCGAGGCAGGATTTGCGCGGCTCATATTCAATCAATATAGACCCGTAGTCGGGCATGCCTGTTTTGGGGCAAACGGATGAGTATTCGGGGAAACGCGTGGAGATGCGATAGCCCGGGAATTGATTCGGCCAGACTTCGAGTCTGGGAAGTCTTGCGCTGACTCCAGCGCGCGCGTGTCCCGCTGTGTAGGAGGCCATTCGCTTTCCCGCCTTCGGTATATTACACGGATAGGCGGGAATCTACGATTCGTGGCCGCGCAGTCTCACGGATTGAGAGAGGAAAGCAAGAAATGAAGGTCGTGCAATCAGCAAATCTATTGCGCGAGCGCCGCGCTGGGCCTATATTTCCGGAAGGCCTCTCCATGAAAGGTCATGCAAAATGATCTGCCCTCGCTGCCTCAGCAAGTCCTGCCGACGTTCCCATCGCCGCGGGGTAGTTGATCATTTGCTGGGAATTACGCGGATGAGACCTTGGCGGTGCAGTGATTGCGAGCATCGCTTCCACGCATGGACCGTTTCCTTGCCATTCATCCGCTTCGCGCATTGCCCCAAGTGCGGGAGCCTGGAAGTGCAACGGATCTCCGCCGAGCACGGTGATGGAAGGTTTCGTTTCCTTTGGCGCGCGATGCGCCTGTCTGTTTACCGGTGTCCCCCTTGTCGCGAGCGATTCTATTCTGTGCTACCCCGAAAGAACGACGAAGGCGCACAGTCGGCGCCTGCTGCGAATTGATTTGCAGTTCGAGTTTATGATGCCCGGATGTCATTTCCGGCGAGTCGTCACTTTGACCGCTCAGGAATTGCGATTCCGGGCGAGCGAGGCACTCACGGAATGTCTTGACGCGCTTGGTTCTATGTTGGATATTTGGGGGCCATCCGGACAAGGATCACGACCGCGCGAGGCGCGGCAATCAATTTGTAATAATCTGCTACGAGGGGAGCAAAAATGGTAAGCGCTTACAAAAACGGGTTCCGCATTGTTTCCGCGGCGATGATCGCCATCCTGCTGTGTGCCGTGCCGGGATTTGCGCAACGTGGAGGACGGGGAGGGGGAGGACAGGATGCTTTCCGTTTTCGCTTCGTTGGACCCTCAGTAGGCAATCGCGTGGCCTCGGTTGCTGGAGTTCCGGGAGACGAGAGCACGTACTACGCCGGGGCGGCTTCGGGGGGCGTGTGGAAGACTTCGGATGGCGGGAACAGTTGGGCTCCAATTTTTGATAGCCAGCCAGTGGCGGCGATTGGCGCGCTGGCCGTGGCTGCGTCCGACCCCAGCATCGTGTGGGCGGGAACGGGTGAAGCATGGGCCATTCGCGACAGCGATGTGATGGGCGACGGGGTCTACAAATCCGTAGACGCGGGAAAAAGTTGGACGCATATGGGACTGGACGAGACAGGGCGCATTGGGCGTGTGGTGATAAATCCCAAGAATCCCGACAATGTTTTTGTCTGCGCCCTGGGACGATTGACTGGGCCGCAACAGGAGCGCGGCGTATATCGAACGACCGACGGTGGACAACACTGGGAGCGCGTCCTTTTCGCCGATGAAAAAACGGGCTGCTCGGGGCTATCGATGGACTCGCACAATTCGCGCACTCTTTTTGCCGGAATGTGGCAAGTGGAAATGCACACGTACGGAGAATTCAGCGGAGGCCCGGGCAGCGGAGTTTATGTTTCACACGACGGCGGTACGAAGTGGACGAAAATTGAAGGGCGGGGAATGCCCAAGCCGCCTGTGGGCAAGATCGATGTGGCGGTTGCGCCAAGCGATCCCAACCGCGTGTATGCGCTGATCCAAACACCCGACCAGGGATCATTATGGAGATCGGACAATGGCGGCGATGAATGGCGTGTGGTGAATTGGGATCGGGCACTGATTGGGCGCGCGGGATATTACATCCGGCTCGCTGTTTCGCCCACGAATGAGGATGAAATTTTGGTGTCGGATAGCGCCTTCTTGCATTCCGTGGATGGAGGGGAAACATTTCACTCCGTCCCCTGGGGCGGCGACAACCACGACATCTGGATCGATCCGACGAATCCTGACCGGTTTGCGATCAGCGACGACGGCGGAGTAAACATTACCACCGTACATGGCCGCGGATTCCATCGCGTTCAACTTCCCATCGGGCAGATGTATCACGTTGCCGTGGACGATCAAATTCCTTACTACGTTTACGGGAATATGCAGGACGACGGGACGATGCGCGGGCCGAGCACTTCCGGCGCCGGCCGGGGATTCGGAGGCGACACGGATTGGGATCACGGGATGGGAGGGTGCGAGTCCGGATTCACGCTGCCCGATCCTACGGACCCGAACATTGTTTGGGCCACCTGTTACGGCGACGAAGTGACTCGCTGGGACGCGAAGACCAAAGAGGCGCGGTCGGTGAGCCCGTGGTATCACACTCTGGATTCGCCGCCGAACGACACCAAGTACCGCTGCCACTGGACGCCCCCGTTGGCAATTGATCCATTCGATCACAACACGGTCTATTACGGATGCCAGGTCATCTGGAAAACTACCAACGGCGGAAATAGTTGGACGGTGATTAGTCCCGATTTGTCCACGAAAGACGCGAGCCGCATTGTTCCTTCCGGAGGAATCGTTGGAGACAACCTGGGACAATTCTATGGGGAAGTAGTTTTCGCCATTGCTCCATCGCAGAAACAGAAGGGGCTTATTTGGGCGGGAACGAATGACGGGCAGGTCTGGTACACGAAGGATGGCGGCGCCAACTGGAATAATGTCAGCAAAAATATCTCCGGCATGCCCGCGTGGGGAACCATTGCATGCATCGAGCCCTCCCATTTCGATGCGGGAACTGCGTACGTTGTCGTCGACCTTCACTTGATGGACGACCGGGATCCTTACATCTACAAGACGACTGACTTTGGAGCGACCTGGACGCGAATCAACAGCGATTTGCCGACGAAGCATCCGCTCGCATATGCCAAGAGCATCGCCGAAGATCCCACCCACAAGGGTTTGATCTTCGCGGGGACAGGGAACGGCTTCTATTATTCGCAGGATGATGGCGGGCACTGGACATCATTGCAGGCGGGTTTGCCGCATGCCCCGGTGACCTGGATCGTGGTTCAGAAGCATTATCACGACCTGGTGGTTTCGACGTATGGGCGGGGATTCTACATTCTCGACGACATTTCACCGCTGGAACAGGGCGGCGGGACGGCGGACGGTCCGGTGCAATTCCTTGCGCCGCGGGAAGCCTACCGGTCCGGCCGCGGTGGGCGCGCCATCCTGAATTACACGTTGAAGCAGGCATCCAAAGACCCAGTGCAAATTCAGGTGCAGGATGCCAGCGGCGCATTGATCCGTCAAATGAATGCCGGAGGCCGAGGAGGATTGAACCGCGCAAGCTGGGATTTGCGCTATGACGGGCCGCGACTGATCGCTTTGCGCACCACTCCTCCTGAGAATCCGCACATCTGGGAGGAGCCCCGGTTCCGAGGACAGGATTCGCGGCCGATTACGCACTGGGGAATGTCTCCCAATCAGCCGGGTCCGGTGGTTGCGCCCGGAAAATACACGGTGAAATTGACCGTGGATGGACAGACATCCACACAAACCGTGCAGGTATTGAAGGATCCCAAAGTAAGCACCTCCGACGCGGACCTCGAAGCCTCAGTGAAAATGCAACTTCGCATTCGCGACGACATCAACAAAAGCTCCGACATGGTGAATCAGATGGAGTGGATGCGGAGACAGCTGGATGATGCGGAGCGGGCGCTTCGCACGAACAAAGACAAGGCCGATCTGCTGAAGAGTGTCATGGCGATGGATGAGAAGATTCAGGGCGTCGAATATAAAATACTAAATAAGGCGCTGACTACCAGTGACGACAAATACTTCATCGAAGCTTACAAAGTCTATTTCAACTTGATGTGGCTCAATGGAGAAGTGGGCCCGGGGGCCGGCGACGTGGCTGGAGGCGCGAACTTCGCGCCAACCGAGACGTCCCGCAATCTGTTGGACATGATTGAGAAGGATCTTGCTGCGGCGACGACGGAATACCGCGGACTGATGGATAAGGACCTTCCGGCGTTCAATCGTTCACTTGCAGAACACGGCGTTTCTCCGTTGGTGGCGGCGATCCCGGTGTCCAACTCAGAGAAAGGTGACGCCGGGGATACTCGGGAGCCCGACTGAGCAAAGCGTCAGGAATCAGAATTCAGATGCGGTAAAGGCGGAGCGGGAAGTGTTCCGCTCCGCTTGCCTCATTGTCATAGAATATTTCCAATGACCCAATCGACCCAACATGTCCACGTGGTGGATTCGCATACCGGCGGCGAGCCTACCCGCGTAGTGGTCAGCGGAGGTCCTGACCTTGGCGTGGGGCCGCTCGCGGGGCGGCTGGCGAAATTTCGCGATGAGCATGATGCTTGGCGATCGGCCCTGGTTAACGAGCCGCGCGGGTCGGATGTGATGGTCGGAGCGCTACTTTGCAAGCCCCACGATCCCTCGTGCGCGGCCGGAGTAATTTTTTTCAACAATACCGGGTATTTGGGCATGTGCGGGCACGGGACCATCGGGCTGATGGTCACACTTGCGCGGTTGGGCCGCATTAACCCGGGGACGCACCGGATCGAGACGCCGGTTGGAGTTGTCGAAGCGCGTCTTCACGACGGCGGCGCAGTCACGGTGCGAAACATCCCCTGCTATCGCTACTCCAAGGATTCCGCCGTCACCATCGAAGACTTAGGGATTTTCACCGGCGACGTAGCATGGGGGGGCAACTGGTTCTTCATCATGCATACTCACAAATTTGAAATTTCGCTGCGCAATGTGGATCAGCTCACCGACTTCGCCTGGTGCGTCCGGCACCAGCTTCCCTTACAGGGGATCACCGGCGTGGAGGGAGCGGAGATTGACCACATCGAACTTTCCGGGCCGGCACAGAAAGCTTACGCCGACAGCAAGAATTTCGTCCTTTGCCCGGGAAAAATGTACGACCGCTCACCCTGCGGCACAGGAACCTCTGCGAAATTGGCCTGCCTTTACCAAGACGGTAAGTTGAAAGAGGGGCAGATTTATCGCCAGGAAGGAATTCTGGGCAGCGTTTTCGAGGGCAGCGTGGAAATCCGCGACGGGAAAATTATTCCAAGCATTCAAGGCTCCGCATATATCACAGGTGAGGCGGACCTGAATCTCGATCCACAGGATCCATTTTGTTACGGCATCCGGACGTGACCTGTGGCTGCTCCTGATGTCCTGATCATCGGCGCCGGAATCGTGGGTGCGGCGTGCGCCGCGGAGTGCGCGCGCGAGGGGCTCTCGGTCAACGTGGTGGAAGCGGAAGTGGTTGGCGGCGGCGCCACTGCAGCGGGGATGGGGCACCTGGTTGTAATGGACGACTCCGAGGCGCAATTTGCACTAACGCGTTATTCCGTGAAACTTTGGTCCGAGCTGGCGCGCGAATTGCCCGGTGACGCGGAGTTTGCAAATTGCGGAACGATCTGGGTCGCGGCAGACGAAGAGGAGATGAGTTTTCTTCCTGCCAAGCGCGATTATTACGTTTCGCGCGGGGTGCGTGCGGAAATTCTGGATGCGCGCTCACTGGCTGAGGCGGAGCCGAATTTGCGCGCTGGCCTGACCGGCGGACTATTGGTGCGCGACGATTGTGTCCTTTATCCCCCATGCGCGGCGCAGTTCTTGATGCAGCAGGCACAGGCGCGCGGGGCGCGTCTGGAAATCGGCAACCGGGTTGCCGAAATTGAAAGCGATGGCGTGCGGATGGAAAATGGCACGCGCGTACAAGCGGGAATCATTGTCAACGCCACAGGAAGCGCGGCAGCGCAGCTGACTCCGGGGGCGCAAGTCCGTCCGCGCAAAGGCCATTTGGTGATTACGGACCGCTACAAAGGTTTGGTGCGGCATCAACTGGTTGAACTGGGCTACCTGAAGAGCGCGCATTCCGTCAGCACGGATTCCGTGGCCTTCAATGTTCAGCCGCGCCCCACAGGGCAGTTGTTGATTGGTTCGTCGAGGCAGTATGGAAATGACGACCGCAGAGTTGACTCCGCGCTGCTGTCCCGAATGTTGAACCGCGCGGAAGAATTCATGCCGGCGCTCGGCGGGATATCGGCGATTCGAACCTGGACGGGATTTCGGGCGGCGACTCCAGACAAATTGCCTCTGATCGGAAAGTGGCCCGAGCACGAGAAATTGTTTATGGCCGCGGGACATGAAGGGCTGGGCATCACAACTTCATTGGCAACGGGCAAACTTCTAGCGGATGAAATCATGAAGCGTGACTCGGCGATCCCGCGTGGACCCTATTCGCCCGAGAGAAAATTTGATGACCCGCACCAGCACTGACAGCGTGACGATTCGAGTGAACGGCGCTACCGTGACTGTGCCTAGAGGAGCGACTGTTGCTGCTGCGGTATATGCCTCTGGAGTCGCGCGATTCCGCCGATCAGTGACCGGCGAGCCTCGCGGACCCCTGTGCGGCATGGGGATATGCTTCGAGTGCCGCGTGACGATTGATGGCCGCTCACATGCCAAGAGCTGCCAGACACTGTGTGGTGACGGCATGGATGTGCGAACCGATGCCTGAAGCCGGCAATCGGTTTGATGTGCTGGTGGTTGGCGCGGGGCCCGCAGGGATTGCGGCGGCATGCGCGGCGGCGGAATCAGGAGCGCGTGTCGGCGTGGTGGACGACAACCCCGGGCCGGGTGGGCAGATCTGGCGCGGGCTTTCTGAGCATGCGCCGACGCCGCAGGCTGCGGCGTGGCGAGCGCGGCTCCAGGGCGCGGGC
Source organism: Candidatus Acidiferrales bacterium (assembly GCA_035308165.1). Taxonomy (GTDB): domain Bacteria; phylum Acidobacteriota; class Terriglobia; order Acidiferrales; family UBA7541; genus DASTCZ01. The sequence continues at coordinate 56,228 of DATGHC010000033.1, forward strand.
GTCACCCTCCTTTCCGGCGCCACAGTTATTTCGCAGCCGGCGCGTGGCATGGTTGTGGCGGAAACGTGGAATCGAACTCTGGAGTTGGAGTTCGACAAGCTCATATTGGCAACCGGCGCTCGCGAGCGATTCCTGCCATTTCCTGGATGGACACTACCGGGCGTGATGGGAGCGGGCGGATTGCAGGCGCTGGTGAAGTCGGGACTGGCGATTGCAGGCAAGCGAGTGGTGATCGCTGGGAGTGGGCCACTGCTTCTGGCGGTGGCAGACTATCTGCGCAAGCACGGCGCGCGGATCTCGCTTATTGCCGAGCAGGCGCGGCCGCGCAGCGTCCGCCAATTTGCCATCAGGTTGCTGCGTCATCCGGCGAAGGCGTGGCAAGCACTACGATTGAGGGCTTCACTGGCCGGCGCGCCCTATCGCTTGGGAATGTGGCCCGTGCAGGCGGGCGGCGCGGAGAAACTCGAATGCGTGGATCTTTTCAGTGCAGGGCGAAAGACGCGAGTTGAGTGTGACTATCTGGCTTGCGGATTTCACCTGGTGCCGAACACCGAACTTGCAGAACTGCTCGGCTGTGAATTGAAGGGCGGATACGTTCGCGTGAATGAGATGCAGGAAACTTCGACAAATGGAATTTATTGTGCGGGCGAGCCGGTAGGAATTGGCGGCGTGGAAACGGCGATAGTCGAGGGTCAAATTGCAGGGTATGCCGCGACCGGGAATAATGCGCGAACGCAGTCGCTGTACGGCCAGCGCTCTGCGGCCAGGAAGTTTGCAGAGTTGCTTGAGCAGACGTTTGCACTGCGCGACGAGCTTCGCAAATTACCTGCGGCCGATACCTTGGTTTGCCGGTGCGAAGACGTGACCTTTGAGCGGCTCGCGCGACACACATCGTGGAGGAGCGCCAAACTCCAAACTCGTTGCGGCATGGGTCCGTGCCAGGGACGCGTGTGCGGGCCCGCGGTGGAATTTATTTTTGGATGGAAAGTGGAATCGACGCGTCCGCCGATTTTCCCAGCGCGTGTGGAATCGTTGGCAGGCGCACCAGCGTCGAAATAACCGGGTGCGCCCCAAAATTCGAAGAAAAGAGGAAGCGAGAATGAACTGGAAAGGCGTGATGCCCGCAATTACAACCTGCTTCGACGCCGATTTGAAGGTGGATGCGGCGTTTATCGCGCAGCACGCGCGATGGATGGTGGAAAGTGGCTGCACTGCGATAATTCCGCTGGGGTCGCTCGGCGAAGGCGCCACGCTGGATTTTGACGAGAAGCTGCAAGTGATTGATGCTTGTCTGCGCGGAGTGGATAAGGGCGCGCCTGTCGCTCCGGCGATTTCCGCGCTGCGCACCACGGACGCGGTGAAATTGGCAAAAGCCGCGGCGGATCGAGGCTGCTCCGGGCTGATGGTGCTGCCCCCCTACGTATACAAAGGTGATTGGCGCGAAATGAAATCGCACGTGGCGGCCGTGATTCGCGCCACGCCGCTTCCGTGCATGCTCTATAACAATCCAATTTCCTACGGAACTGATTTTCTGCCGGAGCAAATCGCTGAACTGGCCAAGGAACATGAGAATCTCCGCGCTGTGAAGGAATCGAGCGCGGATGTTCGGCGGATCACCGCTATTCGCGCGCTGCTGGGCGACCGGCTTCAAATATCTGCCGGGGTGGATGACTTGATTCTTGAAGCGATGGGCGCCGGCGCGGTGGGTTGGGTGGCCGGGCTTGTGAACGCCATGCCGCGTGAATCGGTGCAGCTTTTCGATCTCGTGATGCACGGCGAACGCGAGAAGGCCTTTGAGCTTTATCGCTGGTTCCTGCCGCTGTTGCGAATGGATACGGTGCCCAAGTTTGTGCAGTTGATTAAATTAGTGCAGCAGGAATTGGGCAAGGGCAGTGCACAGGTCCGTGCCCCGCGATATGAAGTGATTGGCGCAGAGTTGGAAGAAGCCCGCGCCACGATCCACCATGCGCTTTCGGCCAGACCCGCGCTTGCGGCCGCGCACTGACGTAGGATTCCGGCCAAGGGGGAATGAGACATGGAGTTGAAAGGAAGATCAATTATCGGGTGGGAGAGTGGAGACTCGGGAGGCCGGACGTTCACGGCCACCAATCCGGCGACCGGGCAATCGATGCCGCCGTCCTATGTTTGCGCGTCGCTGCAGGAAGTGGATCGAGCAGTCCGGCTTGCGGCGGACGCATTTGAAAGTTACAGCCGCCTGAGCGGCAAGGACAAGGGCGCATTTCTGCGGGCGATTGCCGCGGGCATCGAGGGCATCGCCGACGCCTTGGCTGATCGCACCAGTAAGGAATCGGGGTTGCCGGAGCAACGAATTCGCACGGAAACGGGGCGAACTGTATTTCAGTTGCGGCTTTTCGCTCAGCTGATTGAAGAAGGTTCATGGGTCAACGCGCGATTGGATCGGCCCGATCCCACTCGCAAGCCTCTGCCTAAACCTGATTTGCGTTCCATGTGGCGCCCGCTCGGGCCCATCGCCGTATTCGGCTCGAGCAATTTCCCCTTGGCGTTTTCCGTCGCAGGTGGAGATACGGCCTCGGCATTCGCCGCGGGAAATCCGGTAATCGTAAAAGCGCATTCGGCTCATCCCGGAACTTCGGAAATGGTCGGAGAAGTGATTCGCGCGGCTGCGCGCGGGTGCAAAATGCCGGAAGGGGTTTTTTCACTCATATATGGCGCGGGCGCGGAAGTGGGCATGGCGCTCGTGAAACATCCACTCGTGAAGGCAGTGGGATTTACCGGATCAGAAAGCGGAGGTCGCGCACTGATGGACGCCGCTGCCGCTCGGCCGCATCCGATTTCTGTATACGCGGAAATGGGCAGCACCAATCCAGTGTTTTTGCTTCCGGGCGCTCTCGCGTCCCGCGCTGAGCAGATTGCCGAAGGAATGCACGGCTCGGTAACGTTGGGCGCGGGCCAATTTTGCACCAAGCCCGGGATGGTTTTCGTTCCCGCCGGACCGGGAGCCGAGAGTTTCGGGCAAGGACTGATGCGGCGCATGTCGGAATCGCCCGCACAGGTTATGCTCACGCCGCAGATTCATTCCTCGTATAAGGGGTTGGTTGCCGCCCGTGCGAAAGAATCAAGCGTTGCAGTTGTGGCAGAAGGGGAAGATGCTTCCAGTGTGCCAGGTATGCGCGCCACGACGACATTATTCGCCGTGGAGGGGCGTGAGTTCGTGCTCAATCCGGGATTGGCGGAAGAAATATTCGGCCCGTCCGCAATTGTGGTCTCTTGCTCGAACCGCGCGGAAATGATTGAAATCGCCCGCGGCCTGGACGGCCATTTGACTGCTACGATTCACGGCACCGAAGATGACTTGCGTGAATACCGCGACCTGATTGAAATCCTGGACCAGAAAGTAGGCCGGCTTGTATTCAATGGCTTTCCTACCGGCGTCGAAGTCGGGCATGCCATGATTCATGGCGGGCCGTATCCGGCCACGGCGGATGGAAGGTCAACCTCGGTCGGCACGCAAGCCATTTATCGCTTTGCTCGGCCAGTGTGCTACCAGAATTTCCCCAGTGCGGCGTTGCCCGATGAATTGAAAGATGGGAACCCATTGCACATCTGGCGTCTCGTGGACGGCTCTCTTACCAAGGATTGACGCACATCCACGTTTCATTTTGGGCCACTTGCGCCCGCTTTGTGGACGTGTAAGAATTCTTAGCGCACACTTTTGGCTGTTCGCCGATGTTGGTTAGCGCGCGAGCTTCCCAGAATTTTATCGCAGGGGCGATATCGTCTAAGGGTTAGGACGTGGCCCTCTCAAGGCCAAAATCCGGGTTCGAATCCCGGTATCGCTACCATATAATTGCTCTCTCCCGCCCAGTTTGAGCAATTTGCAACTAATTCTCTCCACTGGTGTTAGATCACGGGGATGTGTCGCCATTTGGCAAGCGCATGAGAAATGATGCAACCCAGTGCATCCTTGGGTCATCAAATTGAGTACTACAGGATACATGGGTACAGGGCGGGTCTTCGGGGGCTCCGCAAAAGCCGATTGGGTGAACAGGGCAAGGGGAAAGTCTACAGTCATGAGGGAATCACGAATTCAAATCAAGGGGATTACTATCTGCGGAATCGCCGCAGTTGCATTTCTTTTTGCCTTCCCTGTGTTCGGTAAGCAGCCCCTACAGGACAGTGCCACCGCGTCACCCGCCAGGGCGGATGTGAAAGCTTTGGATTCTGTCACAAACAAGGATTCCAAAGACCCAAAGAGCGCCGAGGACCCCAAGCCCGATCCAGTCAGGAAGAACGACCGGATTTTCGGCGTGATTCCGAACCATAACACTGTCGAGGGCGCCCAGGAAATCAAGCCGATATCATCCAAGGAAAAATTCAAGCTGGCGGCCGAAAGCACACTCGATCCCTACTCATTCTTGATTGCCGGGATACTTGCAGGCGAAGGGCAAGCCACAAACGATGAACCAACCTGGGGACGAGGCTTCGTGGGATTCACGAAACGCTATGGGGCATCGGTCGCGGACCAAACCGTCGGGCCGTTGATGACCACTGGCCTATTCCCATCGCTCTTTCATCAGGATCCCCGGTATTTCCAACTTGGCCACGGGGGCTTTAAGCACCGTTTTAATTACGCATTAGTCCGCCTATTCGTGACGCGCACAGACTCCGGCAACCGCCAGTTCAATTATTCAGAATTTGTGGGCAACGCCGCGGCTGCGGGCATATCCAACGTCTACTACCCCAAGGCTGACCGAACTCTCGAGCACAACCTTGATGAATATGCGACGCAGGTCGCGGTCGATCTACTTGGTAACGAATTAAAGGAATTTTGGCCTGACATCCGCAGAAAAGTCTTCCACAAAAAATAATTCATTCCGCGTAACAGATCTCAGAATTGTTCCAGCATTTCTCGAACAACGAAACTTCTACTTCCTGGAGGTGTTTTATTGTAATGAGAGCTGGCGATCAAACTGGAGCGGCATTGCTGGCGTCTATTCATGTAGAATAAATTACCGGCCTGCGTAGGAAGTACGACCCTGAGGAGAAATGCCATGCGCACGATAAGAAGACTTGGACACGCGTTGCTCGCAATTACATTCTTGCTCGTTGGCTTTTCGTATGCCGCTTCCGCGCAGGACGATCCGCCGGGCCGTGTTGCGCGGCTCAATTTCATTAAAGGCAATGTCTCATTTCTTCCGTCTGGCGGAGGTGATGATGATTGGGTTGCCGCCGTCCCCAACCGGCCCTTGACCATCGGAGACCGGCTGTGGGTGGATAACGACGGCCGGGCAGAGTTGCACATTGGTTCTACGGCTATGCGGATGGACCAGGGCACGGGGATTTCGTTGATCAATTTGAGCGACGATTCCGTGCAGATCCAGCTTTCCGAAGGTTCGTTGATCATTCGTCTGCGCAGGTTGGATCCAAATGAGACGTATGAAGTGGATACTCCCAATCTTGCATTTTCAATATTGCGGCCTGGTGTCTATCGCATCGATGCGAATACGGATGGAAATCGCACCGCTGTTACAGTTCGGCAGGGGCAGGGGCAAGTCACTGGAGGCGGTCGCACTTTTCCTGTTAATGCCGACCAGCAAGCCATTTTTTCAGGCACCGATACTCTCGAATACGATCTCCTTGATGCGGATGCGCAGCCCTTAAACGAATACGATACCTGGGCAGCCGACCGAGACCGCCGCGAAGACAGCTCAGTTTCCACGCGCTACGTCTCTCCGGACACAACCGGCTACGAAGATCTCGATACATATGGGACTTGGACGAGTGCGCCGGGCTACGGTCAGGTTTGGGTGCCAACCGGTGTTGTGGTGGGCTGGGCGCCCTACAGGTTCGGCCACTGGGTGTGGATTGCACCCTGGGGATGGACTTGGGTGGATGATGAACCTTGGGGGTTCGCACCGTTCCATTACGGCCGCTGGGCATTCTGGGGCGCGCGGTGGGTATGGGTGCCGGGACCGATTGGCCCGCGCCCCTGTTATGCTCCCGCTCTCGTCGCCTGGGTGGGGGGCGGACCCGGATTTAGTTTCTCTGCTTCGTTTGGAGTGGGCGGCGGAGTGGCGTGGTTCCCGTTGGGCCCGCGAGAAGTATTTGTGCCCAGCTATCACGTCACCAATGTTTACGTCACCCGCGTGAACATCACCAATACCGTGGTGGATCGGACCACGGTCATCAATACGTACAATAACGTGAATGTGAGAAACGTAACCTACGTGAACCAGGGCGTGAATGGCAGCGTCACTGCCGTCCCGCACGATGTGTTTGTAAAAGGGCAGGCCGTCGCGCATAACAACATTCAGATTTCGCAGCGAGAAGTGATAGCGGCTCCTGTAACGCGCCAAATTCAAGTGGCGCCGCAAAAGGAGAGCATTGTGGGCGCGGCCCGTCCGGTCGCGGTCAAGCCTCCGCCAACCATGCTCACCCGCCCCGTAGTGGCGACTCCAGGCGCAATCCAAAAGATTCCAACGCAACGGCCAGGACCCGGACTACCACCATCGAATTTGCGTCCAACGGGGCAACCTATCAATGGCAATCCCGGCAACGGTGGAAATCAGGGGAACAATATCAACCCTCGTGACGAGCGCAACCCGACGAACCCGGCCGGAAAAGATCAACCGCCGCCGCCCGTACGCGGGAACTTTCCACCACAGCAACCAGTGCAGCCGGTGAATCCGCCTGTGAAGATTCAGCCACCTCCGCCGACACGTGAGAATTTCCCGCGGCAACAACCTGTGGAGCCGGTCGTTAAAGACCAGCCACCGCCGCCAGCACGACCCAATTTCCCGGCTCAACAGCCACCGCCCATCGTGAGGCCTGCTCCGCCGGTACGTCCGCCTACGGTCCAGGAACAAACAAATGAACAATCAAAACAGAAATCCTGGGAAGACGCTCATCCGAGGCCTCCGGTGAGACAATCCCCGCCGCCGGCACCCCCGAAGCAGGCACCGCCGCCGCCGGGGAAACAACCGCCGCCCAAGAAGCCCGGCGGGGGCACGGACCTCTAGAGATGGTTTTTTCTTAGGAACTGTGCGTTGGGATACCAGCGGAGATGGCGCATAATCTGCCAGTGCACAGCACTTCGTCCGTCGAATTGAACACAGAACACGCGGGGCCTGAGTCCACCGGGGCCGGCTTGACTCTCGCTTCCAATTTGTCCCGTGAACTTCCGAACCGCCGCACTCTGAATTGGATAGATGCACTTTTCCTTCTGTTTATCGCGGGACTCGCGATTCTTCCACCCGTCAGAGAACCTCACAAACAGCTTATCCTGGTGGCCATTGCTCTACTTCAACTTTTAGAAGTCAAATTGGTCCGCCTATCCCCTCGTTTGGGCCCCAGCTACTCCGTGATTTTGAAAATCTTGCTGGCCACAATTTTGCTGGACCACACCGGCGGAGAGATCGCCATCAACAGCAGTTATTGGCCGATCTATTTTCTGCCCGTGGTGACGGCGGCAACCTATTTCAATACCTGGGCCACTTTGGCGTGGACAGGGTTGGCCTCCGCGGCGTATTGCGCCTATTTGATCCCCGCATTGCAGGAATTCTTTCTAACTAGCGAAGACAAGGGAGAACTTGCCACGCGGGTGTTGTTCCTGTTTTTGGCGGCGATGCTGACCAATCGCTTTGCGATAGAAATCCGGCGGCGCGCCGCGGCTTATCAAACTCTCGCGGAACAAATGACGGAGACCAACCGTCGTTTGGCTGAAGTGCAGGAGGAGGCACGGCGCTCGGAGAGACTCGCTGCGCTTGGTCAGATGTCAGCCGGATTGGCGCACGAAATTCGTAATCCACTCGGCGTGATCAAAGGCTCGGCGGAAATGCTTACCAAAAGGGTTCAGGACACGAATCCTCTGGCGGCCGAATTGGCCGGCTACATTTCCACCGAGGTAAACCGTTTGAGCGCCCTGGTCGCGCGGTTCCTGGATTTTGCGCGCCCACAGGCCCTGGAACTCGTTCCCGGAAATGTCAGCGAAGTTGTGGATCAGGCGCTCGCTGCCGTGACCGCGGAGCGCCCCGACGCCAAAGTTGTCATCGAACGCAAGTACACCGAGGGTTTGCCGCAGGTGCGTATGGACGATCGCCTGGCCGAACAGGTATTCCACAATCTGGCGCTCAATGCTTATGAAGCCATGGAGCCCGACGGAGGAATTCTGCGCGTGGATATTTCTGATGCGCGCCGCGAAGCGGGTGAGGGAGTGGAAGTCACTTTGCTTGACAGCGGTCCGGGCATCCCTCCGGAGATTTCCGAGCAAATCTTCAATCCGTTTTTCACAACGAAAAAAACAGGGGTCGGCCTGGGTCTGGCCATCGTCTCAAAGATTGTGGACGAACATCATGGTTCCTTGCGCCTGGTGACCGAACCAGGACGCGGCGCGTGTTTTCGCGTGTTTTTCCCTTCCGCGGAGGATCCCGCGCCCGCGTCAACAGCTTCGCAACCACGCGCCTCCTGATACCATACGACGACCATGCCCGCGATATTGATTGTTGAAGACGAAGCCAAGATGCGCCGCCTGCTGGAGCTGAACCTCGCCGAGGAAGGCTGGACCACCTTCTCCGCCGGCGACGCCGAATCCGGATTAAAGATCTTCCGCCAGGAAACCGTGGATCTTGTCCTTACGGATTTCAAGCTTCCGGGCATGAACGGTCTCGAACTTCTGAAGGCCATTCGTCACGGCAACTCCGAAACTCCCGTGGTGATGATGACCGCCTACGGCAACGTGGAAACGGCTGTCGAGGCCATGAAAAATGGAGCCAGCAACTATGTGCTCAAGCCATTTTCCCTTGAAGAGATCAAGCTTGTGGTCCACAAGGAGCTTGGCGTTCGTCAGTTGCGCGCGGAAAACCGAACTCTGCGGGAAGAGCTCGGCCACCGCTATGAGTATCCGAACATCGTGGCTCGCAGCTCCCAGATGCAGGAGGTCCTTGCGGCCGTCGAGCGTGTTGCCCCGACAAATTCCACGGTCTTGATCGGCGGGGAAAGCGGAGTAGGCAAAGAGCTTGTCGCGCGTGCCATTCACCAGCATTCGCGGCGGTCTTCGGGGCCATTCGTCAAAATTAATTGCACCGCCATCCCCGAAAACCTTCTGGAGAGCGAATTGTTCGGTTACGAAAAAGGCGCGTTCACCGGAGCGACCGCCAGCAAGCCCGGAAAATTTGAGCTGGCCGACAAGGGCACCTTGTTTCTCGACGAAATCGGCGATGTCCCGGCGGCGACGCAGGCCAAGCTTCTGCGCGTGCTGCAGGAGCGCGAATTTGAGCGGTTGGGTGGAACGCGCACTATCAAAGTGGATGTTCGGTTGATCGCCGCCACAAACCGCGATCTTCGCGCGGCGCTCGAAGACGGAACTTTCCGGCAGGACCTCTATTACCGCCTCAATGTGGTTCCAATTGATGTGCCGCCGCTTCGCAGCCATAAGGAAGACATCCCAGGCCTGGTGGAATTGTTTCTTGAGAAAAATCGGAGGAGCTTCGGCAAATCAATTCGTGGAGTGGCTCCACAGGCTCTACAGCTTTTGACCAGTTTCCACTGGCCGGGCAATGTGCGCGAACTGGAAAATATTGTTGAACGCTCGGCTACCTTCGCCAAAGGTGAATTGATTGAACCGCAGGACATTCACCTCGATTCGGAGCCAGGGAAGTCTCCAAACTCTACGCCGAGTTTTCTGCCACAGGGGATGACGCTAGACCAATGGGAAGACGAAATGATTCGTGAATCGCTGCGCCGATCCGGCGGCAACAAGAGCCAGGCCGCCCGCTTGCTCGGGCTTTCACGCAATGCGTTGCGCTATCGCCTCACCAAGATTGGCATCTCCGACGAACCCGTCGAGGAGGAATAAGTCCATTCCTCACCGTCAATCGCCCCTGGCCGAAATCCACCACCTCTGGTTGAAAGCCACCGTGTATTTACGGCAGTGCTGCGAGCTTTGAACCCCCAGACCCCTGTAAATATCTCATTTATAGTGACTTAGAGAATCTCTTCGGCCTGACGATTGTTGGCCATCGTTGTGCAATTACTGGTTCGGGCTGCCGCATGTCTCTGTAAGCTGAGTTTAGCTCACGGAGCCGGTCAGCCGGATTCGAGGTGGGCCATGAAACGATTTTACGGAATTCTTGGCGTACTGCTGATGGCTTCATTTGCCGCAGGGCGATGCGGCGCGCAAGCGGGACCTCCGCCTGTTCAAGGTCAAGGCGCACCACCCGCACAAGCCGGTCAAACTGACCAGGACGCGCAGACGCAGAAGGATCCGAATCAGGGAGTCGCGCGCATCAGCATGATCCAAGGTGACGCGTCAACGCAGCGCGGCGACTCGGGCGACTGGATGGCCGCGGCATTAAATGGCGCCGTTGTTTCCGGCGACAAAGTTTCCACGGCCGATGGCGCGAGAATGGAATTGCAGCTCGACTTCGCCAACATTCTTCGCCTCTCCGGAAATACTGAAGCCGACATTTCCGATTTCACCCACAATCACATTCAATTACAGATTGCGCAGGGTCTGATTGACTACACCGTACTAAAAACAAATCAAGCTGACCTGGAAATTGACACTCCCAATGTTGGCGTGCAACTCCTCCGCGAAGGTACTTACCGCATACAAGTGAACTCCGCCAATGAGACGGTGGTAATAGTCAGAGATGGCGAGGTTGAATTATCCACCCCCAGCGGAAGCATCAAAGTTGGCAAGGGCGAGATGGCCACCATTCGTGGTGTTGGGACAGATGCGGAATACAAAAAAGGTGATGCGTCCTCGAAAGACGACTGGGACAAGTGGAATGAAGATCGCGACCGCGCAATGGAAAAGGCGCAGAGCTGGAAGCACGTCAATCCTTACTACACCGGTGCAAACGATTTGGACAACAACGGCACCTGGAGCGAAGCACCCGATTACGGGCAGGTCTGGACACCCAATCAAGGGCCAGACTGGGCTCCCTACAGCGACGGCAATTGGGTCTGGGAACCGTATTACGGTTGGACTTGGGTGTCGAATGAGCCTTGGGGCTGGGCCCCCTATCACTATGGCCGCTGGTTCCAATACGGCGGTGCGTGGCGCTGGTGGCCGGGGCCTGTCTATGCCGGATATGAACCAGTATGGGCGCCTGCATATGTTTCCTTCTTCGGATATGGCGCTGGCGGATTCGGCCTCGACTTTGGCTTCGGATTTGGTTTCGGGGATATCGGCTGGCTCCCGATCGGGCCATGCGATCCGTTCTTCCCCTGGTGGGGATGGGGCGGCGGCTTCGGATTTGGTTTCTTCGGCTTCCACGACTTCGATCGGTTCCGCTGGGGCGGACGTGATTGGGATGATTTCCAGAACCGATTCCCAGGCGGGCGTCGTCCGCTCGCTGGGCGGTTTGATGAGCGGTTCTCCAATTTCCGCCAGGCTCCGAATAATCCGCGCATTCTCCACGGCGTATCCTCGGTCCACGCGAATCAATTCGGGCACGGCCCTGTCATAGCCAAGCGGGGCATTACGATGAATGATTTCAACGGCGCTCACGGAGTGAGCCGCAGCATGCCTGTAGTGCCGACGCGGCAGAGCCTCTCGCCGACAAACCGGGCGGCCAATCCATCAACGATTCACAACAATGCACCAACCCACTTCTCCGGTGTCAAGTCGCAACAGACTGGCCAACAACGGACAAGTTTCAATGACCAGGCAGGCCGTATTCAGCAGGCGTTGCATGGCAACGGCGGAAATTCTACTCTGCAACGCGGCGGCGCAATTGGTGTAGGGTCCGGCAACGGGCAATCAAGACAGCCCGTGACTTCAACCAAACCGTTTACTGGGAACAGCAGTCGGCCCGGCGGTGCGCCCGTAATCGGGACTCAAGGGAATAAAGGAACTAACAAGGCCGATGGTTTCCAGCGCTTCAATGGTCCCAACCAAAACGGTTCAACTCTGAATCGAGGCAGCGCAGGAAACACGCAGAACGATCGGCCACCCTCGGCAAGATCATTTGAAGGGCAGGGAACCGAGCAGCGAGTGCAACAGGGACAGAACCAGAACGGTTTCCAGCGCTTCAGCGGTCAGCCGAATCAACAGCCGGCGCAGCCGAGATTTCAAGGCGGGCAACAACCTGTTCGTCCGGCATATGGCGGAAACTCAGCGACCAATTCACGCACGCCACTTAACATGCGAAGGCCAATCGTCAACAACAATAACCGCGTACCGAGCGGCAGTTATGGCGGCTACCGTCCGCCATCCAATGGAGGGTACCGCCCACCTAGTCCGCCTCCCAGCCGTCCGAGTTACGGTGGGGGCGGCGGCAACAGTGGCGGCCGTCCAAGCTATGGCGGTGGTGGAAGTGTCGGGCGCCCGAGTGCTGGCGGAGGGGGCGGATCCCACACTAGCGGTGGTGGCGGAGGTGGCTCCCACGGTAGCAGTGGTGGCGGAGGTGGTGGTGGGCATCACCACTAGATCAGGCCGTCAACCTAAAGATTGATCTCTCTGCCCACAAATAAACGGCGCGGCTGACTCCCCACTGAGTCACCGCGCCGTTTATTATTGTCCCTTGACGGAGTCCGAAGTTAGTCCGCCCACAGTAACGGCTTCACGGATTTGCGAGAAAATATCCTTCAATGCACTGGGACTGTGCGGAAGCAGCAGCGTGTTGCTTTTGCCTGTGCCGCCGATCTCTTTGAGCGTGTCGAAATATTGTGTCATGAGGACCAGAGCCATCACGTCGTTGGGGGTGGAGCCCTTCACCACTTCCTGGAATTTTTCCACTGACTCCTGCAATCCGGAGATAATCGCCTTACGCTGATTGGCAATTCCTTCACCTTGCAGCCGCTTCGATTCCGACTCCGCTTCGGCTTTTTTCACGGCCAGCGTTTTTTCCGTTTCGCCGCGGGAGATGGCTGCTTCGCGCTCGCGCGCCGCGGCGTTGATGTCATTCATCGCTGCCTTCACTTTTTCATCGGGCACGATGTCGGTGACCAGCGCCTTGACGATCTTGTACCCGTAGCTCTCCATGGTGGCATCCAGCTCTTGCTGGACTTGCGTGGCTATGTCCTGTTGGCTCAGAAACGCCTCATCAAGCTTCATCTTTGGGACATGCCCGAGAATCACGTTGTAAACGTAGGATTCAATTTGCTGAGCAGGGCTGGCCAGCTTGTAGTAAGCATCCTGTTCCTTGCCGGGGACAATTTGGAATTGAATGGCGACGGGGATTTTGACGAACACGTTGTCACTGGTCTTGGTTTCGATTTCTACACTCAATTGGCTGATTCGCATGTTTAATTTGCGGACCGTTTCAATGAATGGAATTTTGAACCGCAGCCCGGGTCCGACCACACGCGAAAACTTGCTGAATCGCTCCACCATTCCGCGCTCGGCCGTATTCACCGTATAAACCCCAGAGAGTACAAAGAGCAGCCCAATAAAAATTAGAAACAGAAGACCGTAGCTAAGACCAAGTACTTCACCCATCGCTTCCTCCTCAAAGGGATTCTCATTCAGTGACTTCGCCGGTTTCGGCTCCTAGGTGTGCGGGAAGCATAACTGGAGACCCTTCACGGTTCCAGAACAAACTTATTTGCGGTGGGATTCAATCCGCGGGGGCTGGCCTTACCTGGCGAGCTGTAGTTGCGCGCGAGCCGCGGAAGAAAGTTTGCAGTCGATCCATGTACAAATAAACGACCGGAGTGGTAAAGAGCGTAAGCATCTGGCTGACGATCAGTCCGCCGACAATCGTTATTCCCAGCGGCTGGCGAAGCTCGGAGCCAGTGCCCCCTCCTATGGCCAGCGGGACGGCGCCCAGCAGCGCGGCCATGGTAGTCATCATGATCGGACGGAAACGCAACACACAGGCCTGGTGAATTGATTCCAAAGGCGATTTGCCTTCGACGCGTTCGGCCTGCAGCGCGAAATCAATCATCAAAATCGCATTTTTCTTCACCAGGCCTATTAACAAGATGATTCCGATGAGAGCGATGATGTTCAGGTTCTGCTTGAAGAGCATGACCGCGAGTAGCGCGCCGACTCCCGCCGATGGCAGGGTGGAAAGGATCGTAATCGGGTGGATATAACTCTCATACAGCATCCCGAGCACGATATACACCGCGGCCAGAGCGGTCAGGATGAGGACGGGCTGAGTTGAAAGCGAATCCTGAAAGGCCTGAGCTGTACCGGAAAAAGCGGCGTGGACGGTAGGGGGCATTCCAATTTCCCGCGCTGCAGCCGTGATTTCATTTACGGCCTTGTCCAGCGAGGCATCCAGGGCCAGAGCGAAGGAAAGAGTGATGGAGGGGAATTGCCCTTGGTGGTTAACAACCAGGGAAAGTTGGCTCGGCTCATAATGGGTAAAGGCACTAAGCGGGATCAGCGTTCCTGAGCTCGATGACACATAGATGTGTTCCAGAGCCGTTGGATCCTGGCGAAACTGCGGAGACACTTCCAACACCACATGGTATTGGTTCAGTCCTTTGTAGATATTGGATACTTGGCGCTGGCCAAACGCGTCATTCAACGTGCTGTCAATCGACTGCATGGACACGCCGAGACGCGAAGCCGTATCGCGGTCCACTACCAGCGAAGTTTGCAGACCATGTATTTGCTGGTCGCTGTTGGCGTCCTTCACTTCAGGGATGCGGCTGATGCGCTCCAACATTTTTGGCGCCCAGTAATTCAGATCATCCAGGTTGTCGGCTTGTAAAGTGTACTGATACTGTGAATTGCTTTGCCTCGCACCCACGCTCACATCTTGCACGGATTGAAGAAACAAGGTTGCGCCCGGAACATGGGCGGCTTTGCCGCGGATCCGCGCGATCACTTGGTCCGTCGTGAGCTTGCGAACCGCGATGGGTTTAAGCTGGCCGAAAAGCCGTCCGGAGTTCGTACCTCCGCCGTAGCCCCCGCCCGTGGATACGCTGACCGTCTCCATCGCCGGGTCATCCAATACAATTTGCGCGATGGTCTTTGCTTTTGAAGTCATGCTCGCGAAGGAAACGTCCTGGTCCGCGAGAATATTTCCGGTGATGCGGCCGGTGTCCTGCTGGGGGAAAAATCCCTTGGGTACCTTGTAATAGAGAAACACGCTGACGCAAATGGTAGCCAGGGTGACGGTAAGCACAAACGGCTGATGGCGCAGCACCCACCGGAGCATGACGTCATAAATGTCGCGCATCCAGTCGAAGCCGCGCTCGAAAATGCGGTAGAACAGGCCGTGGTGATCCGACTCGCGCTTTAAGAAGCGCGCGCACATCATCGGAGTCGTTGTAAGTGAAACCAGCAAGGAAATCGCAATGGCGGTGCAGAGCACTACCGCGAATTCCCGGAACAATCGGCCCACAATCCCCGGCATGAGCAATATTGGGATAAACACAGCTACCAGCGATGTGCTCATCGAAAGAACGGTAAAGCTGATCTCGCGCGACCCGCGCAGCGCGGCCTGCATGGGAGTCAGCCCCTGCTCCAGGTATCGCGTGATGTTCTCGATCACTACGATCGCGTCGTCCACCACGAAGCCCGTGGAAATGGTCAGCGCCATCAAAGAGAGGTTGTCCAGGCTGTATCCGCACATGTACATCACGCCGAAGGTTCCGATCAGCGAGAGTGGCACGGCAACGCTGGGAATGGCCGTAGCCCACGGACTTCGCAGGAACGCGAACACCACCAGAATTACGAGAATGATTGAAATGACTAGCGTAATTTCCACGTCGTGAATCGACGCGCGAATCGTGGGCGTGCGGTCAATCAGCACTTTCAAATGAATAGTCGGTGGGATAGAAGCCTGCAACTCCGGCAGAATGGCGAGGACACGGTCCACGGTTTCCAGGATGTTGGCGCCCGCCTGCCGGTTCATAAACACGATGATCGACGGTTCACCGTTGGAGAATCCTGCATTTCGTTCGTCCTCGACGGAATCCGTCACCGTTGAGATATCTGACAGGCGGACAGCAGCGCCGTTGTGCCAGGAAACAATCAGCGGACGATACTCCCTTGCTTTAAAAAGCTGATCCGTCGTGGACAGACTCCACGCCTCAGTGGGGTCGGACAATTCTCCTTTGGGCCGGTTGGCATTGGCGGTGCTCAACGCAATCCGCACTCTGTCCAAGCTGATGCCGTAACTGTTCAATTGCATCGGGTTCGCATCCACTCGAACGGCCGGCCGGGCACCCCCGCTGACGAAAACCTGGCCGATTCCTTCCACTTGAGAAAGTTTCTGGGACACTATCGAATCTGCTGCGTCGTACACCTGGGAGAGAGGGACACTCGTCGAAGTCATGCTCAGCAACAGGATCGGTGCATCCGAAGGATTCGATTTGCGCCAGGTCGGCTGGCTTGGGAGCCCGGCGGGCAATTGTCCGCGTGCCGCATTGATGGAGGCCTGGACATCGCGTGCGGCCGCGTCAATGTTTCTGCTCAACTCGAACTGAAGCGTGATGCTGGTCGAACCCAGTTTGCTCGAGGAAGTCATTTGGGTGACGCTGGCAATCCTCCCGAACTGGCGCTCGAGCGGGGTGGCCACAGCCGATGCCATGGTTTCCGGACTTGCTCCGGGAAGGCCGGCGTTCACGTTGATGGTCGGATAATCCACCTGCGGAAGAGGTGCTACGGGCAGCAGACGGAATGCCACCGCGCCTCCGAGAAAAATCGCGATGCTCAACAGGGATGTGGCAACTGGGCGGCGGATGAAGGGGGCGGAGATGCCTCCCCATGTGTTCAAGGTTTTTTCTACAGTTGACGTCATGACCTAATCCGCAGGCGCCTCGACCGGGTTGCCAATGTGGAAGCGCTTTCCCAACCGCCGCGAAACCCAATCAAACGCCAGATAAACCACCGGCGTAGTGTAAAGCGTGAGCAACTGGCTAAGAATCAGTCCGCCAACAATGGTAATCCCTAGCGGGCGCCGCAATTCCGAACCAACACCGGTTCCCAGGGCCAGCGGCAGACCCCCAAGCAGCGCTGCCATAGTCGTCATCATGATGGGCCGAAACCTCAGCAGGCACGCTTCATAAATCGCATCCAGTGGCGCTTTCCCTTCGTGGCGCTCCGCTTCCAGTGCGAAGTCAATCATCATGATGGCGTTTTTCTTCACGATACCAATCAACAGGATCAGTCCTATTAACGCGATTACGCTGAATTCCGTCTTGCACAGCATCAAGGCCAGAATAGCGCCGACGCCCGCCGAGGGAAGCGTGGACAGAATCGTGATCGGGTGAATGTAACTCTCATAGAGCACGCCCAAAACGATGTACACGGTGATCACCGCTGCCAGGATCAGAATCGGCTCATTGGAAAGTGAGTTAAGAAACGCCTGCGCGGTCCCCTGGAAACCGGTCTGGATGCTCGCGGGCAATCCGATTTCCTGTCGCGCCGCGTTGATCGCGTTTACCGCGTCACCCAGAGACACATTTGGCGCAAGATTGAAGGAAAGAGTGACCACCGGAAATTGTCCCTGGTGATTGATGACCAGCGAAGACGTGCCGGCTTCGTAATGTGTGAATGTACTGAGCGGAACTTGGGTCAGGGGCCCCGCCGAACTCTGCGTAGTCGCCGCGGTTTGAGCCTGCCCGGGAGTGGATGCTGTCGCGGAGGGACCGGTCGATGAGGGCACGTAAATGTCTTTCAGTGAATCTGGATTCTTTTGAAAGCGCGGATCGACCTCAAGCACGACGTGATACTGATTCAGCTGCGTAAATATGGTCGAGACTTGACGCTGCCCGTAGGCATCGTAAAGCACGTTATCGATGGTCGCCGGAAGAATTCCCATGCGCGAAGCCGTATCCCGATCGATGACCAGGTTGGCCTGCAGACCAAGGTTCAATTGGTCGCTGGCCACGTCGCGCAATTCAGGGAGCGACTGGAGCTTGGCGATCACGCGCGGCGTCCACATGCCCAGCTCATTTGCATCCACGTCTTCCATGCTGTATTGAAACTCTGTGCGGCTCACCCGGTCTTCCACAGTCAAGTCCTGAACCGGCTGAAGGAACAGGGAAATGCCGTTCACTTTCTCGAGCGGCGGTTGCAATCGGCGGATCACATCGGACGCCGAGATTTTGCGCTCCTCGAGCGGCTTCAAATTGATTTGGATGCGCCCCGTGTTGGTGGTGGCGTTGGTACCGTCAATCCCCAGGAATGAAGAGAGGCTATCAACCGCAGTGTCTTGAAGAATGATATGAGCCAGTGCTTGCTGGCGATCCGCCATTGCAGTGAAGGAAATGTCCTGGGGCGCTTCCGAGACGCCCATGATTACTCCAGTGTCTTGCACGGGGAAGAAGCCCTTGGGGACATAAATGTACAGCATGATGGTGAAAACCAACGTAGCGGCCGTGACCAGCAGAGTTGTGGTTCGGAATTGCAGGACGAACCGTAGCGTCCAGCCGTAGAACCGAATGATGGCCTCGAAAGCTTGCTCCGATTTTCGGTAAAACCACCCCTGTTCGGATTCCTTTTTGTGCTTTAACAGGCGCGCACACATCATCGGCGTCAGCGTAAGTGAGACCACCGCGGACATTAGGATTGTGACCGCCAGTGTTACCGCGAACTCGCGAAATAGCCGGCCGACAATATCGCCCATAAACAACAGCGGGATCAGCACGGCGATGAGCGAAACGGTTAGCGATACAATCGTGAACCCGATTTGTTCCGCTCCTTTCAACGCCGCGTCCATCGGCGTATCGCCTTGTTCAATATACCGGCTGATGTTTTCAATCATCACGATCGCGTCATCCACCACGAATCCGGTCGAAATTGTCAGCGCCATCAATGTCAGGTTGTTCAGGCTGTACCCCAGCAGGTACATCACTCCAAAGGTGCCCACGATGGAAAGCGGCACCGCCACGCTTGGAATAATCGTTGCGGAAACGCTCCGCAGGAACAGGAAAATAACCATCACCACCAGCACAACGGTCAGCATCAGCTCAAACTTCACGTCTTCTACGGACGCGCGGATCGTTATCGTGCGGTCGGTGAGCACCCTTACGTTAATCGTTGCGGGCAGGGAAGCCTGGAGAGTCGGAAGCAATTTTTGGATGCGATCCACAACACCGATTATGTTTGCCCCCGGCTGGCGCTGAATGTTCAGAATGACTGCGGGCACTTCATTGGCCCACGCCGCCTGCTTCAGATTTTCCGCGCTGTCCACAACGTTGGCTACATCCGAGAGTCGCACCGCCGATCCCTTTTTGTAGGCGATGATGAGTGGCCTATAATCGTTGGCGGAAAGAAGCTGGTCGTTGTCGCCAATGGTGAACGACTGGTGTAGCCCGTCAAAATTTCCCTTAGCCTGATCCACGTTTGCCTGGCTGACCGCCGTGCGTAAGTCTTCCAAGCTGAGTCCGTAGGAGGCTAGCGCCGCCGGATTTGCCTGAATGCGTACTGCGGGCCGCTGTCCTCCGCTGATACTCACCAACCCCACGCCCGATAATTGAGATATTTTTTGGGCCAGGGTGGTATCCGCCAAATCCTCCACCTTGGAAAGGGGCAATGTGGTGGAGGAAAGCGCCAGAGTGAGAATCGGCGCGTCAGCGGGATTAATCTTGTTGTAGATCGGCGGATTTGGCAGATCCGCAGGCAGCAGATTCGACGCCGCGTTGATTGCCGCCTGCACTTCCTGCTCCGCCACATCAATGCTCAAATCCAGTGCGAACTGCAGTGTCAGAGTTGAGCTGCCAAAAGAACTCATCGAGGTCATCTGATTCAGGCCGGGGATCTGTCCGAGCTGCCTCTCCAGCGGCGCTGTCACAGAGGACGCCATTACATCGGGACTGGCACCCGGATAAAACGTTTGCACCTGAATTGTGGGGTAATCCACTTCGGGTAGTGCCGAAACAGGCAGCTGCCGGTAGGCCACGTATCCCGCCAGCATGATGCCCACCATCAACAGGCTGGTGGCAACCGGCCGCAGAATGAACGGACGTGACGGACTCATGGTTTGCGGCTCTTGGCCTTGGGGACCGCTCCTGGCGGGTTTCCAGGAGCAGATGAGGGAGGTGCGTTCGGTACCACGGACTGCGTGGAAGTCCCTGATGGCGAAGCGGTATGCGTGTCTACCTTCGATCCTTCCTGAAGCTTGTCCTGACCATCGGTCACAACCAGGTCACCCGGCTGCAGCCCCGCAGTAGTGCCCACCTGATCGCCCTCTGTGATGGCTACGGTCACATTCCGCACCGTGACTGTGTTCCCCGGAGCAACTAAGAAAACAAATGTTCCTTGCGGCCCTCTTTGAATCGCGGCCGCGGGCACAATCGTCAGGCCCGTCATGCTGTCCACCAGTAGGCGGATGTACACCAGCTGATTGGGAAAAAGTTTGTTGTCCTCGTTATTGAATACCGCCTTCAACTTGAAAGTTCCGGTCGAAGAATCAATCAGGTTGTCGATGGTCGCCAATGTGCCCGTGGAAAGTCTCAAAGTGTTATCCGCGTCATAGGCTTCCGCGACAGGATGCAAGCCGGCCGCAAGTTTTTTGTTCACCGCAAGCAGATTGTTCTCAGGAAGGCTGAACAGCACCGCAATGGGTTGAAGCTGTGTGATCACCACCAGACCGTTTGCATCCCCCGCGTGGACAATATTCCCCGCGTCCACCTGGCGTAATCCGATCCGGCCGCTGATGGGCGCGGTAATTTTGCTATAGGTCAAATTCAGCCTGGCACTGTCAATCGCACCCTGATCAGTCTTTATGGCGCCGTCATACTGGCCCACCTGAGCTTGTTGAGTGTCTGCGGTTTGCTGGGAAATCACGCCTTCCTTGGCGAGCGTGGCGTCCCGGGCGGCATTCACCAGCGCGTCTTTTTGAAGCGCCAGATCGTGCGCCAGTTGTCCTTGTGCCTGTTCGAGTTGGACTTGGTAGGGTCGCGGATCGATCTCCGCAAGCACGTCACCCGCGTGCACAAATTGCCCTTCCGTGAATGCCACGCTATCGAGCTGGCCATCCACGCGCGTATGAACCGTAACCGTATTGAACGCCGTAACCGTGCCGATGTTCCGGAAATAGACAGGAACGTCTCCACGGACAGCTGCGGCAACCGCGACCGGAATTGCCCCGCCTCCACCCCTTCCGGATCCTGTGCCATTGGAAGAGGCTGCCGGCGCGCCTGTGAAGTAGCTGCGATAGTGCCAGCCGCCATATCCCAGAACCAACAGAATGAGAATCCACACCCATTCTCGGCTCTTTCCTCGAGGAGTTGACTGGATCGATTTCGTTTCGGCGAGAGTCTCTGACTTCTGCCGCTCTTCAATTGTTGGTGATGCCATTCGTACGCTCCAGCCAAAGGTCAGTTAGCGCTGTCGTCCATGTGGCGAACCGAGATGATATCGCACTCACGGATTGGATTCCTCAATTTGATAGATGTCACATGGCAACTGAAGCCTGCATGGATTGGACGGATGGGGACCCCAGTTCGTTGCATATTCAAGACTGACGAGCGGTTGGTCAGGGTAAATCGGGAGGGAGGTACGCCGGTCGGACTTTAGGGCCTAGTCGTGTCCACCGCCGCCCGTCAATTCGCGCACAATGGCTCCCACGAAAGCCTTCGCATCTCCGAACAGCATCAACGTCTTGTCCAAATAGTAGAGCGGGTTATCAATCCCCGCAAACCCTGGACTCATGCCTCGCTTGACCACCATCACGGTATGTGCCTTATCCACATCCAGGATGGGCATTCCGTAGATCGGGCTTCCCGCGTCTGAGCGTGCCGCTGGATTCGTCACATCATTCGCGCCGATCACCAGTGCGACGTCAGTCTGGGGGAACTCAGGGTTCGCCTCATCCAGATCCATTAGCTTGTCATAAGGGATGTCCGCCTCGGCCAAAAGGACGTTCATGTGTCCGGGCATTCGGCCGGCCACGGGATGGATCCCGAATCTCACATCCACGCCTTTCTTGCTGAGCACGTCATACAGTTCACGCACTTTGTGTTGCGCCTGGGCCACCGCCATACCGTACCCCGGCACGATCATCACTTTGCTGGCCGCACCGAGAATTTGAGCGGCCTCTTCGGCTGTCGCGCTCCGCACCGAGCGCTCTTCCTTGTCTGCTGCGGCGTGCGTCTGCTCCTGCCCGAAAGCGCCAAAGATTACGTTGGTGAAAGACCGGTTCATGGCCTTGGACATGTTCACCGATAGAATGAAGCCGGAGGCTCCGTCCAGCGCGCCCGCAATGATCAGCAGTTTGCTGTCCAGCACAAATCCCATGGCCGCTGCGGAAAGCCCCGCGTAAGAATTCAGAAGGGATATAACCGTCGGCATGTCCGCCCCGCCGATGGGGATGATCATCATCACGCCCAGGACTAGTGGAATCCCCACGATCACCGGGAAAATCGCTGCGCGATCTGGATGAATCACCAGGAAAACCGCGACCCCGGCAGAAACGGCCAAAAGCGCAAGGTTTACGAAATTCTGTCCTTTGTAAGTGATCGGCCGCTGCGGCAGCATCTCCTGCAATTTCCCAGCCGCCATCAGACTTCCCGTGAACGTAAGCGAGCCGAGTATCACTTCCATGGACAGGACGCCCATCGTGAATCGCGGCACATTGGGCGTGCGCAAATAGAACTCCGACGCACCCACCAGCGTTACGCAAAGCGCCCCGAAGCAGTGGCTGAGTGCCGTCCGCTGGGGCACGGCCGTCATATGCACCATTCCCAGGGGCACTCCAATGATCGAGCCCAGCACCAGGCCAATGGCAATCCATTTGTAATCCACGATTCCGGAGTTCAGCAGCGTGCCGCAAATGGCCAGCAGCATGCCCAGCTCACCCGCCCAAACTCCGTGGCGCGCGCGCGCCGGATTGCTCATCCACTTCAGGGCCAGGATGAACATCGCCGTCGCGATCAGGTAGGTGGTCTCGATGATGAGTTGCGTGGCTTGCGGTGTCATGGTTTCTGGGGACGGCTGGTCTTGAACATTTTGAGCATCCGGTCGGTAATCAGGAATCCGCCCACCACGTTGCTGGTTGCCGCGACAATCGCTATCGTTCCCAGCACAACGGAAAGCTTGCTCTCGTGTCTTCCCGTCAGGAGAATCGCGCCTACAACCGCAATTGCGTCCAATGCATTGGTGAGCGACATCAAGGGCGTATGCAGCAGGGGAGCGATTCGCCGGATCACTTCAAAGCCAATGAAAGCAGCCAGCATGAATACGTAGAGGTCGGTTATCAAATCAAACTTCATGCTTGTTGAGCCCCCTTCGCCGCCGTTTCCAGCGCGGGCAATTTATAAAACTCCCGCACGCGGGCGTTCACCACTTCGCCGCCGCGTGTCAACAACGTATCCCGCGTTATCTCATCCCCGAGATTCATCCCCATCTTTCCATCTTTCATCAGGTGCAGCAGGAACGCGCACACGTTCTTCGCATACATCTGGCTGGCATGGTACGGAACGCTGCTGGCCACATTGATTCCGCCGATGATGGTCACTCCGTGCTCGACTATTTTTTCGCCCGCTTTGGTCAGCTCGCAATTTCCGCCGCGCTCCGCCGCCAGATCTATGATCACCGACCCTAGCGCCATGCCCCGGACCATTTCAGCGGTAATCAAAATGGGCGATTTTTTCCCCGGAATTACCGCGGCGGAAATCACCACATCGCTCTCCACCACCACTCGTCCCAGGAGCTCGCGTTGCTTCTGATAAAACGACTCATCCTGCGGCCGCGCGTATCCTCGTGCGTCTTGGGCATCCGCGGCTTCGATGGGAAGTTCGACAAATCGCCCGCCCAGGCTCTGCACTTGCTCTTTGACCGCGGGCCTCACGTCGTATGCAGAAGTTATTGCCCCCAGCCTTCGCGCCGTGGCGATAGCCTGCAACCCAACCACGCCCGCTCCAATAATAAAAACGCGTGCAGGAGTGATGGTTCCCGCTGCCGTGGTCAGCATTGGAAAAATCTTCGGCAAGTGGTCAGCCGCGATTACCACGGCTTTATATCCACAGATTGTTCCCATGGACGAGAGCACATCCATGCCCTGCGCTCGCGTTGTCCGCGGCATCATCTCCACTGAAAAAGACGTTACCCCTGCGCTCGCGATTCCCTGTACGGTTTCCAGATTTCCCAGCGGGCGCAAAAACCCGATTAATATCTGGTCCTTGCGAAGCAGCGGCAGGTCGGCCTTGCCCGTCTTGTCATTCGACCCATAGCAAAGCACCTGCAGGATAATATCCGCGGTGCGAAACACCTCCGCCCTGTTTGCAAGAATTTTCACGCCCTTGGCCGTAAAATCGGCGTCGGTGTAGCCCGCTTCCACCCCCGCCCCGGCTTCCAACACAACTTCCAATCCCGCCTTCAGCAGTCCCGGAATCGCGCCTGGCGTCAGCGCCACTCGCCGCTCGCCCGGAAAACTTTCTTTTGGAACGCCGACGATCATCAATCCATCCCTCGATTGAAGTTACACGCGTTGTTTCTTAACCGCGTCAAAAATTTTCTCACGAAGATTTCGCCGCTCCGCCTTTCAACGGCCCCCGGCAGACAAAAACAAATGCGGGCGGCAAGTTTCGCCAGACAATACTATATTTTACGGACTTAAAGTAACGGAGAAGAACTCCTTTCAGTCGAAATATCTCGAACCGTCCGTTTTTCAACTGAACCCCTGTCAAATACCGGAATTGGGTGAAGACGCTCTTCTCGCTTAACACTTCCGCAAGTCCGCCCAGAAAGTTCTTCCGCTGCTCTTCGGTCATGAATGCCAGCGGAAGCGACGAGAGCGCCGCATCTACTTGCTTGAACCCTCTGCGCTCGATTTCCTCTCGTAAAATCTCGGCGCTGGCGTCTACCAACTCCAGCCGCGAATCGCTCACACTCGACTTTAGGTGACTCAAAAACCGCGGATTGATCTCAAACCCCAGTAGCCTGGCGCCATCGGGCATCCGGTTCAGCAGGCCCCGCGTCATCACCCCGGTGCCGCACCCCACCTCCACCACCACCCGCGCATTTTCCAGCGGCAGCGGCCTGAGCATCGCGTCTCTCAAAACGGGCGAGCTCGGCGCCACGGCGCCCACCGTTTTGAAATCGGTGCGGGCCTCGTGCGTAAACGTTTTCAGGCTCACTGGCTTATGCCCATCCCTTGAAACTCGGCCTGCGCATTGTATCAGCCTCAAGAGATGTTAGGTGCATCATCCTCTGTGAAGCTATAAACGCGAACGCGCGCGGATGGAAATTCTCGGTTTCAAGCGCCTCTTGCGCACCCAACAGGTCTAAAATTAGAGTCATGCAGAAGAAGGTTTTCTGGGCTGCCTTCATGGCTCTTGGGGTTCTGGCCGATCTCACGTTGCCGCTCTGGTGGGCTTTGGCCGCAACCGTCCCCGCCGGCTTCCTCAGTTGGTGGATCGCTTATCGTAGCGACTGGTTCTGATTTGCGCCGGGGATTTTCGTTCCACTCATTCTAGTTTTGTAGATCAGAAGTTCATCCCGCGGTCCATCGTCTCCTGACTTGCAGATTCGTTACCAGGTCCCTAGGGTGTCGCAGCTTAAGCACCAACAATCAGCTCTTAAGTTTTCAGGAGTCTTAACCCCCGAAGCTCTCGCCGTCTTCCAGCAGATTCGTCTCACCTTGCTTTACAATGTTGCCCCGTGTCCGCCGCTTCCAAACTCGACCGCCTGAGCGTCGTCCTCGTGGGCACACGCAACCCTCTCAACATTGGCGCCGCGGCCCGCGCCCTGAGCAACTTTGGCGTGCAAAATTTGCGCGTAGTCACTCCTTTTGACCCCGCATTCCGCGAAGCCCGTTCCGCCATTGGCGCTTCCGACCTGCTCGCCAGCGCCCAAGGATTCGCCACCGTTCCCGAGGCCGTCGCGGATTGCACACTGGTCGTCGGCACCACCGCGGTTCGCCACCGCGCATTGCACCAGCCGCTACGGCGCCTCGAAGAGGGCGCTCGTCTCATCCGCAAACAACTCAGATCAGCACG
>DATGHC010000034.1:0-8241 GCA_035308165.1 Candidatus Acidiferrales bacterium
GTATGAAAACAAACACTTTTAAGTCCCGCAGTTGCCATACATACGACGATCGCGTCCCTAACCCCTGTATTTGCCATACATACGAAAAACAGGGGGAGGGGGGGTATCGGCACTCTGCGTTCAGCGGTTTTTGGCGCATCAGGCGTATCATGCGCATGATTGGCGGCGCCCTGCAGAGCTCCGGAGCTGCGGCGATTTACCCCCGGTGCAGAATCTCGCCGCGGAATCTTGTTGCGGAGTCTCTTGGAGAGGAAGGCTTGGAAGATGATCCTCAAGCTCAATAAATCTCGATTCGCAAAACCAGTTTGCGCCGTAATCGTGGCGATTCTGATTCTCCCCCTCTGCGCAGCGGCGCAAGCGCAAGATCCACTAGTCCGCGGGAACTGGATCACCTTCACGCAACAATTCGATGCCGCTGTGGACCGCGACAAAATTGTTGGTTCCAGTGTTCTCGTCGTGGAGGACGGACGCGTAATCGAGCATCACGAGCATGGTTTCGCGGATCGTGCCTCCAACAAGCCGGTAACGGAACGGACGCTCTATCATTACGGCTCGATCACCAAGACACTTACGGCCATTTCCATCATGCAGCTGCGCGATCGCGGCCGGCTCACGCTCGACGATCATGTGACCCAGTACATTCCGGAACTACGGATGGTCCACAATCCTTTTGGCTCGATGGACAACATCACCATTCGCATGCTGCTTTCCCACTCCGCCGGTTTCCAGAATCCCACCTGGCCCTATAAGGAAGGCAAGCCCTGGGAGCCGTTTGAGCCGACCACTTGGGCTCAACTGGTGGCCATGATGCCGTACCAGGAAATTTTGTTTCAGCCCGGCTCGCGTTACAGTTATTCCAACCCGGCTTTTATTTATCTCGCTCGAATCATCGAACAACTCACCGGCGATCCGTGGGAGACGTACGTGCAGAAGAACATTTTTGCGCCATTGGGCCTGACGCACAGCTATTTTGGCGTCACCCCTTACTACCTGGCCGCGGACCGATCGCACAATTACACCTTGCACGCATCCAAAGGGGACCACGATTCACCAGGCAAAAACGACTCAGCCGGAAAACACGATTCAGCCGGAAAAAACGATTCATCCGGCCAAGACGTCCCGCAAGACAACGGCGCGGATTTTGATCCCGGAATCACAATTCCGAACGGCGGCTGGAACGCTCCGCTCAGCGATCTCGCCATCTATCTTGCATTTCTAACCAACGCCACCCACGGCGATCCCGCTACCCAGCAGCTCTACGACACCGTGCTCAAGCGATCCAGCTTTGAAGAGATGTGGAGGCCGCTGCTTCCGACCAGCCCCGGAGCGCAGGCCACTGGGGACGAATCGGAATCGATCGGTCTGTCGTTCTTTATTTTGCGCCGTGGCCGGACAATCTTCATCGGCCACACCGGCAGTCAGGCGGGCTTCCTGGCGTTTATGTATTTCAATCCGAAGAACGGGAGCGCGGTAGTGGCTGCGTTCAACACCGCGTCGGATGATGAATCGCGGAAAGAGAAATCCGCTTTCGAGATCGTGCGCGAAGCGGCGCTCAAACTCATTGAATGAAGGACGGCCCATCCCGCGGGAGGACTGCAAAACGCATGAACCTTCGATGACGAGTGGAAGTCCATGGTTCTATGACCATGGGCTGAGCTTAAGAGCAGTACAACCTTGAGCGCGATGCGGGGTTCTTAATTTGTGGGATAATCGAAGCGGGGGTAGTCCAGGCAGAGGACGAGAATGACAGTCATAAAGGGAACAAGTTCTTTTGTTGAGCGTAAATACGCAGGATCGGCAATTTTAGGTTTGATGGGTTGCGTTGGGCTGATATTTTCGTTCGCGACATATTCCAGCGCGCAGCAGGTGGGGCCGCTGAAGCCTCCTCCGCCAGCCAGCTCTCCCGCACCGCCACCCAAGCCCACACCGACATTGACAAATGCCACCAGCCCGGCCAAAGCCGGACCGGCCACGTCGCATGCACTGGGTCCGCTGCCCATTCCTCTGGAAGAAGCAGTCCAGAAATTTGCGGCGCGCGAGGCGGCGTTCAAGGAAGCGCGCGGGAATTACACTTACACTCAAATGGTGGATGTAAAGGACTACGGGCCTGCAGGAGAGGAAGGCGGAAATTTTCACGAGGTGAGGGACATCACCTTTACTCCCGAGGGCAAGAGATTTGAAAATGTCACCTTTGCGCCCGGCGGGACGCTGCAGTTCCTTCAATTGACGCCGGAAGATATGTCGGACATCAAAAACATCCAACCTTTCGTGCTCACGCCGGAGCAATTGCCGAAGTACGACATCAAATATGTCACGCATGAGCCTGTGGACGAGCTGACCGCATATGTGTTTGATGTGTCGCCGAAACAGGTGGAAAAAGGGAAGTCGTATTTTAAGGGACGCATCTGGGTGGAAGACCAGGGATACAACATTGTGAAAACGTATGGGGAAGCTATCCACGGAATCAAGATGAAGAAGAACGGCGATGGACAACTGTTCCCGCACTTCACCACCTATCGCGAGAATATCGCGGCGGATTTCTGGTTCCCGACTTACACGCATGCGGACGACGTGCTGCATTTCAAGCAGGGAGATGTGCGGCTGGTGATGACCGTGAAATACTCGAACTACAAGTACTTTGGCGTGAAGATCAAGGTCGGGCCGGCGCAGACAGATAAGCCGGACCACCAGGAAGAACTAAAATAACGCTAAAAGAAGCAAAAGATTTAATGCCGAGGACGCAGAGTTCCGCAGAGGCAGCGGGAAGAATTCTCACCTATTTGGCGGAGGCCGGCGCGGCGGCGGATGCCGCCAGTTTTCGCAAGGATTCGGTGTAGGGCGCGCGGGCGACGCCGCGTTCGGTGATGATGCCTGCAATGTACCGCGCAGGAGTCACGTCAAAGGCCGGATGCGCGGCGGTGACCGGCGGGGCGATGCGCACGCCGGCGATGGAAGTGACTTCTTCCGAAGATCGTTCCTCAATGGGGATTTGCTCGCCTGAAGGAATCGTCAAATCAAAAGTTGAAATAGGGGCGGCCACGTAAAACGGTACCTGATGTTCGCGTGCGAGCACTGCGATTTGATAGGTGCCGATTTTGTTGGCCGTGTCGCCATTGGCGGCGATGCGGTCGGCCCCCACGACAATCGCTCCCACGCCGCCCTTCTTCAGGAAATGGCCGACCATATTGTCTGTAATGAGCGTCAGCGGGATTCCAGCCTCGTGCAATTCCCACGCGGTCAGGCGCGCGCCCTGGAGATAAGGACGCGTTTCGGGGACCAGCACGTGGAGTTTGTGGCCCTGCTCAATAGCGACGCGGATTACACCCAGTGCTGTGCCGATCCCCGCGGTAGCAAGCGCCCCAGCATTGCATTGGGTCATGACCAGGCCGTCGGGGGGCATGAGCTCGGCCCCGAAGCGGCCCATGGCTTCGTCAATGGCGGTTTTCTCGAGATGGATACTTTGGGCTTCCGCGACGAGAGATTTCTTGATTGATTCAAGATTACCTTTCGCGGAGACTTCGGCAAATTTGCGCTTCATGCGCCCGATGGCCCAAAACAGATCCACGGCGGTCGGGCGCGTGCGCGCCAGCGTGTCACAAATCATTGGGAATTCGGCGCTCAACTCGCTGACGGATTTGGCTCTTGAGTGCTGCACGCCGACAGCGACTCCCATTGCGGCGGCGACCCCGATGGCGGGCGCGCCGCGGATGATCATGGATTGGATTGCGTTGGCAACGTCTCGGTAATCTGAATAGGTGTAGTAAATAGCCTCGGTCGGCAAGCGGCGCTGGTCGAGCATGACTACGCCCGCGTCAGTCCACTGGATAGGTTGGGATACGTTGCGCATGGTCCGACGAATTCTAAACTGCTCTCAATTTCCCACGGGAATTTTTCGCAAGCCGTTCGTGGCCAACAATACACCCGCAAACAGGGTGGAATTGTAAGCGACGTGGATGATGTAACTGGCAAGAATCGTGTGGCTGCGCGCGCGAACCCAGGTCAGGACAATCCCCACAACCGCGAGGAGCGCGATTTGTTCCCAGGCTCCCCACAGCTGCATGGCATGGAATGCGCCGAACAAGATTCCAGTGGTCAGGATTCCCACAGCGACGCCGAAGCGGCGAGCTACCACGGGATAAAGGAAGCCGCGGAACATCATTTCTTCAACCACGGGCGCCAACAAAATGCCAAAGGCCATGAGCATCAGGATTGTTTGGCGGGATTGAAATAAATCCTCGAACGGGACCTTGCGGCGCTGGCCTACAAATTCAGAGACGAACGAAACGGCGTAGGCCAAGCCGACGCCAGATGCAACATACTTGAAAACCGTAGATGCTCGGGAAGTTTTTTCTCCCAGTCTGCGCCAGCCCAACACTTGCCAGGGTCCTTCGGCCGATTGTGGCGCGCCTCCCGGGCTTCGGGCATACACCAACATTCGCAAATAGAATATCGAGGAAAGCGAAGCCAACGCCTGGGCGACTATGGACAAGCTGATGAACAACACACCGTGACCGTCGATCATCGTTTTTATCCCGATGTGCATCGCAGCCGCCGTAGCAAAAACGATCACCAGCGAAAAGATAGTTGTGCAAGCGAAATAGAAAAGGAGGAAAACCGATAAGTCGCTCCAGCTCCAAGGGACATTCAGGTCGAAAGGAATTGCCGGCGCGGGCCACGGGGATGCGAATGATGCGGGCTGCAGGGGCGAAGGCTCGCCGAACGATGGCGGGAAAGTTTTGCCAGGGACATCGGGCGGAGGAGCATCGGGCGCGGGAGTGGGGCCCGCGGATGGAGTTGGGCCTTGCTGCTCATTTCCGGCGGAATGTTGTGGGTTCTGGTCGTCGTCGATCATGACATGCAAAGTTTCGTGAACTGGCAGTTTGACGATGTTGCGCTGGTTCTGTCAATTCTTCAATGAGCCAGGACAATGCAAGTTAGAGAGCTACGGGACGATTGGAATGGGCGCCAGTCGGAATCGCACAGACAGAATGGCTGTACCACAAAGATTGCACCACCGTCATTTCTTTCCGTTTGTGGGCAGGAGGCGCGCCAGGACCTGGCCTGTGTAGGATTTTTTGTTTCGCGCGACTTGCTCTGGTGTGCCCTGGGCCACGATGCGGCCGCCGCCGTCGCCGCCCTCCGGGCCGAGATCGATGATCCAGTCGGCTTGCTTGATGACGTCAAGGTGGTGCTCGATCACCAGGACAGTGTTGCCGAGTTCCGCCAGGCGGCGCAGAACGTCAAGGAGTTTGCGCACGTCATCGAAGTGAAGGCCCGTGGTCGGCTCGTCGAGAATGTAGAGAGTGCGGCCCGTCTGGCGTTTGGATAATTCGCGCGCGAGTTTGATGCGCTGGGCTTCGCCTCCACTCAGCGTGGTGGAGGATTGACCAAGTTGGACGTAGCCGAGGCCGACCTCGACCAGCGTGGAAAGCTTTTGCTGGATCTGAGGAATGTTTTCGAGCAGAGGGAGCGCTTCGCCGATGGGCATGTCGAGGACGTCGGAAATGGAATGGCCCTTGTAACGAACGGCCAAAGTTTCGGCGTTGTAGCGGTGGCCGCGGCACACTTCGCAAGTTACGTATACGTCCGGAAGAAAATTCATTTCGATGCGGCGGAGGCCGTCGCCCTGGCAGGCCTCGCAGCGGCCGCCCTTCACATTGAAACTGAAGCGGCCGGGGCGATATCCGCGCTCGCGGGATTCCGGGAGCATGGAGTAGAGATCGCGGATGGGCGCGAAAACCCCGGTATAAGTGGCCGGATTTGAGCGCGGCGTGCGACCGATGGGGGCCTGGTCGATTTCGATGACTTTGTCGATGTGCTCAACGCCGGGCATGGCGCGGAATTGTCCGGGGCGTTCGGCGGAGCGGTAAAGTTTTTGCGCCAGCGCGCGGTAAAGAATGTCATTCACCAGAGTGGATTTGCCGGAGCCGGAAACTCCGGTGACCACGACGAAGAGCCCCAAGGGAATATCCACGTCAATATTCTTCAGATTGTTGGCTTGCGCGCCGACGATGTGGATCGCTTTTCCATTGGGAGAACGGCGCGTTTCGGGGACTCGGATGTTCATTGCACCGGAAAGGTATCGGCCAGTAAGCGAGTCCGCAGTGGCTTCAATTTCTTGCGGGGAGCCTGTTGCGACTAATTTGCCGCCCTCTTTTCCCGCGCCCGGGCCGAGGTCCACGACGTAATTGGCGCGACGAATGGTTTCTTCATCGTGCTCGACGACCAGGACGGTATTGCCGAGGTCGCGGAGCTGCTCCAGAGCGCGGATGAGGCGGTCATTGTCGCGCGCGTGAAGGCCGATGGAGGGCTCATCGAGCACATAAAGAACGCCGCGAAGCCGCGATCCGATTTGCGTAGCCAGGCGGATGCGCTGGGCTTCACCGCCACTGAGCGTTGCCGCCGAGCGATTCAGGCTCAGATAGCCCAGGCCGACGGCATCGAGAAAAGCGAGGCGTTCGGAGATCTCTTCGAGGAGGCGTCCGGCGATTTCCTGCTGCCGCGGGGTCAGCGTCTTCAGGATGGCGTCCACGGCGGGGCGAGCGGCGCTGATGGAAAGGGCCACGAATTCGGTGATGGAGTGACCCGCGATTTTCACCGCGAGACTTTCTGGCCGCAGGCGCTCCTCTCCGCAGACACTGCAAGGAACGGCGGACATGTATTGCGTCATCCATTCGCGATAGGTGTCGGAGCTGGATTGCTCGAAATTCTGCTCGAGCATCGTGAAGACGCCCTGAAACTCCAGGCCGGTTTTTTTCTTGCCGCGGCGGGAAGAGTTCCTTGGCCTGGCGTCCGCGTCGCCCTTTTCCTTAGGCGGATAACCATTCAGGATCATGTTCTGCACACGGCTGGGGAGAGAATCGAACGGCGCGGTGAGATCGAATCCGTGCGCATAGGCGGCCAGCTCCAAGGTGCGCTTGATAAATGTGGAACCAGAGCCCGGGCCGAGGCCGCCCTCAAAGAGCGGGCGAGACCAATCCACGATGACTTTGCCGGGATCGAGTTCATATTTCGAGCCGAGTCCATTGCAAGCAGGGCAGGCGCCGTAGGGCGAATTGAAACTGAAAGAGCGAGGTTCCAGTTGCGGCACGGAAATTCCGCAATCCTGGCAGGCGAGTTTTTCTGAGAAGGTGCGCTCGGGACCGCTGACCACGGAGATTGTTACCAGTCCATTCGCGAGTTTCAGCGCGGTGGTGATGGATTGCTCCAGGCGCTGCGCGATTCCCGGTTTTACCAGAACGCGGTCCACCATGATTTCGATGGTGTGATTCTTGCGGCGATCCATCTGGATGGGCTCATCGAGCGAACGCAGCACGCCATCAATCCGGGCGCGAAGGAAACCTTCGCGGGCGTACTTCTCGAGCTCCTTGCGATATTCACCTTTGCGGCCACGCACTACGGGAGCCAGAACCATCACGCGGTCGTCTGTGGTGCAGAAGTTTTTGTCCAGAGTGGATTGGACGATCTGTTCGACCGATTGCCGGTGGATGGGTTTGCCACATGTGGGGCAATGCGGCGTGCCGATGGAGCTGTAAAGCACGCGGAGGTAGTCGTAGATTTCGGTGATGGTGCCGACCGTGGAGCGGGGCGAGCGCGTGGTGGTTTTTTGCTCGATGGCGATGGAAGGAGAAAGACCTTCGATGGAGTCCACGTCAGGGCGCTCCATTTGATCGAGGAACTGGCGCGCGTAAGCGGAAAGCGACTCGACGTAGCGACGCTGGCCCTCGGCGTAAATGGTGTCGAAGGCGAGCGACGATTTGCCCGAGCCGGAGAGACCCGTGATCACGACGAGGCGATCGCGCGGTATCTCGAGATCGATGTTCTTGAGATTGTGCTCGCGCGCGCCCTTGATGACGATTCGATCGGCCATCGCCTTCAGGCAGCGTCCCTTGGCGCGACCTTTTCGCGGCTTATCGCGGCGCGCCATGCATATTCAATCGCGGCAATCATGCTGGACGGATTTGCAATTCCCTTACCCGCTATATCGAACGCCGTGCCGTGATCGGGCGAGGTGCGCACGAACGGCAAACCAATCGTGACGTTGACCGCGCGATCGAACTCCAGCGTCTTGAGCGCAATCAAGCCCTGATCGTGATACATCGCAACCGCCGCATCGAAATTGAACGACCCTCGTTTTCGGATGAAGGCAGTGTCGGGCGCCAGCGGACCGTATGCATCGATACCCTCGCGATTGGCGCGGCGAATGGCCGGCGCGATCACGCGAATTTCCTCGTCGCCGAA